>JBIIRM010000002.1:0-132404 GCA_044341565.1 Minisyncoccia bacterium
AGAAATTAATAAAAGAGAAAAAGAACAATCACGAGAAAAAGACTTAGCATATCTACGGGAATTAGAAGTAGAGCTTAATTCAGGTAATGATACAGAGTCTAACTCTGAAAACTATAATAATAGATTAGATGAAATAAGAGCTCAATTAAGTGATATTTTTCTTAAATATCCAATAGATAAGGAAATGCAAGAGTTAACTTTAACAATAAAAGGAGAAATTAATAAAAGAGAAAAAGAACAACAAGAACGAAAAAAATTACAACAAGAATTGCAACAACAATTTGTCCAAATTAAATCAATGTTTTTAGATTATAATAAAAGTTTTTATGGTGATATTGATACAAATAAGGATTATTATTTTACATATATAACATCTAGAATTAATGAAGATATAAAAGAATTAAAAAGATTTGGTATAGGTAGAATTTTTAATAGAAAAAAAATAAAGGAGTTAGAAAATTTATACAATATATTATGGGATTCCCAAAATGGTTATATTAGAAAATATTATCGATTACAGCAACAAATGAAAAAATTAGAGGAAATAACGTAAATAAAGAATCTTTACCCTTGTACTCCCTTCTACCTACGGGGTACCTGCTGGGGGGAAGTCTGTAATACGGGAATGGATAGCGATCAAATCTTATTTCTATTTTATAATTATCTTAAATTTTATAACCTAGTTTACGAATTATACACCTCCGGCACTTCGTGCCACCTCCTCCTAAGGAGGATAAAATACAGGCAACTAAGATGCTTCCAACACCTATACAATACCTATATTTTATGCTAGTATAGCCTTAATTATTTATATTTTATTTATGCCATATCCTACCAAAAAGAAGTCAAAAGCTATTCGCCGTAATAAGCGCGAAAAGCGTGAAGATGTCCCAAAGTCTGCTTTGCCCACTACCAAACATCGTCGTAATCCCGCTAATCAATTGAGTAAAGCTCCCAAGGGTAAGCTTAAAGATAAAGATGGGAGTCAATATGTATATGGGAAGAATTCAGTGCTGGAGATATTAAAACAAGACCCTAAGCGAGTTCAGAAAATTTATATTACTCGAGAGAATCAAGTTCGAGATAAGCGTTTGGAGCAAATTTTGGAATTAGCTAAAGAATCTCTTGCCCTTATACAATATGTACCTATTCAGAAAATAACAGGATTATTAGAAAAAGAAATTGCCGAAGAAGGGGATTATATTCATCAGGGTATTATCGCCGTTGTAACAGCTGAGCCTTTACTCAGCTTAGAAGAATGGGCTGCTAGTATCAAAGAGAAAGTAGGGGATACTTCTCAAGGTTTAGTTATTGCTTTAGATGAAATTACCGATCAACATAATATTGGGGCAATTATTCGAGTTGCTGAGACTATGGGAGCTCTTGGAGTATTATTACCTAAGCATAGAGGAGGGATTATATCCCCTATAGGGTCAAAAGTAGCCTCTGGGGCAGACAAATATGTCCCTCTGGTACAAGTAGGCAATATGAACACCGCACTTAATACCTTGAAGCAATTAGGCTTTTGGATATTGGGTAGTGATTGTAATCCAGAAACCCCACCATTTTATCAATATGATTTTAATGATTTACCCACCGTACTGGTAATGGGGAGTGAAGGTAAGGGACTGAGACCAAGTATTGCCTCTAGCTGTGATATGCTTGGGTATATACCAATGTATGGTAAAATTCAATCTCTCAATGTAGCTACCGCCACCGCTATTATGGCTTATGAAATTGTAACTCAACAAACAACAAAGAGGTAAAGATCTTTACTCCTCCCTATCACCTCGAATAGTAGGGTCTCCTTCAGGATGTTTACGATTGATTTTGGCTATACTATTTTCCATAATTTCATCAAAGCTAATATTTAGCTCATCTAATGTTAAATTAAAATACCATAACAAATCTCCCAGTTCTTCTTTTACCTTTTTGGTGTCTAAAGGGGAAAGGGCTTTTTTGGATTTTTTAATTAAATCTAATACTTTTACCGATTCAGTGACAAGCCCGGTGCTGGCATAATCTAATCGGGGAGAGGCATCTCCCGTATGAAAATCACTATAATTTGCATAATCGGTTCTAAGTGCTTGCTTTTTATAATCATTTAAATCCATATATTTATATTCCGTAATTGATAGCCCCAATAGTAGGAAATTTAGCTTTAGTTGAATTAAAGAATAATTGGAGATCTTCTAAAGGAAGTGGTCTATTATAGGCAGATATATGAGATATATTTCCTCGATCAAGATAATAGATAGATGTGGTATAGGGAGGAGTGATGAGATTAGATGGGTAAATATCTGGAGCAGTAAATACAAGATCCCCATTAATATATAGCCTAATTGGTTCATTTATGGTATTCGTAATAGCAATATGATACCATTTATTAGCTTCTGGGAGTATATTCGTATTATATGTATACTCTAGATATTCATAATCATCAGTCAGGTTATTATATGTAGCGCTACCAGTATTTATCATAAAATAACCTGACTCTATATATACAGAGTTATTAAAGGAATCCATTTGATCACTAGCATACGTAGAAATTAACGTAGTAGTATTCTCATCTAATACGGGCTTCACCCAAGTCATATAGGTAGAATTAGCCAGAGACTCATCACCAGATAAATCTGTATTTATTGTAGTATAGTCAGCTCCTCTTAAACTACCCCCCTCATTAGAATCATACATAATACTAGGGTCTAAGGATATATCTCTATCATTAGGACTTAAATCATTCCAAGTTGTACCGCTTCCAGGATAAGATTCTGCACATACGTCTACATACTGAAGCAGACCATTATTGATAGGAGGAGAAATACAATCTGTAGGGAAAATAAATGGATTAGTAGCTGGTAATTCTGGAGTTTCCTTAAAACAACTAAATATACAATTAGCATTATTACGAAGAGTAGGGAATGACACACCATTGCTTTGCCAAATAGTATCAAAATTCCAAGTATTAAAACTATTAGTCTGATACATTTGAGAAGTTGTAAGTGGAGTAGCATTATCTGCGGAAGATGTCTGTAAACTCGTCTCAGTATTCCAATAATTATTAGTACTATTTACTGCTAAATCTCCAGGATTAGTCAAAACAAACTCAACTTGTCCAGCAAAACCGTTATTAATAGGATTTATAGCAAGAGGATTTTCAGAAATGACTTTTCCAGTAGAATAGCTACTCCTAATAACAGAATCTGTATTATTGCCAACAAATCCACCAGTATAGATGCCCAATAGGAGAGTGTCTGTAGGTCCGAATAAATCCGAATTAGGCAATATCATCACATTACCTGTGGCATAAGAATTATGAATACCTATTTCTATAGGAGGATTGGTGTCTGCAATAGTAATTTCTGTACTTTCACCACCCAATATTGGATTTACTCCCTGCATATTACCTACAAATCCTCCTGCATAATCAGACCCAATAGACACATTACCTGTAGTATATGAATTCATAATAGAAGTAGTCGCTCCACTCATACTACCAACAAAACCACCAGCAGTATAGGTATCAACAGACACATTGCCCGTAGCATGGGAGTTGCGAATACTTCCGCCGCCCATTATAGCTACAAATCCTCCTCCATGACCTCCTAATTTTCCTATATCAGGCTCATATACTACAGTTACATCTCCATTAGCACAAGAATTGAGTATTTCACCATTCTGCATTTGTCCTACAAGTCCACCAATAGATGCCCCCCCATCAACATCTGCATTAGCTGTAGAATTAGATATAGTCCCATCTTCCATCCAACCTATAAGCCCACCAATAATATTTCCACTACCATGTACCTGTCCATTAACAAGAGAATTGTCTATAAGTCCATTATTCATCCAACCCACAAGTCCGCCTCCATAGTAACCAAATCTTGCCCAAGATACACCCTCTACAACAGCATTACGTATTTCAGTTGTACCATCTGCATATCCCACTAGACCTCCTACATAGTGCTTTGCTAATATATAATTATCTTGTAATACAATATCATAAATCTTTGCATTATTCGTACGAGAAAATAATCCTACATAATAATTAAAGCCATCATTAAACCATGACCCCTCACGATTAATAGTAAGCCCTAATATCCCATATCCATTACCATCAAAAGTCCCTGTAAAAGGTTCATCCGTATACCCATCTCCACCGATAGGGATAAATCCAAGTCCTTCATTCCAAGTCTCAGTACCTGTGGCATCAATATGATTACCAAGTTTATAGGCAGCATTTAAGTCTTCACTCATAGCCTGTAATTCCCAGTCATTGTTAATAATATATGGGTTTTCTTTGGTACCATTCCCTGCTAGATCTGTAAAGACCTCTTCAATATTGGTAGGTTCAGAATCATGAGGTGTAGAGAGAGTATTAATAATGGAAATCTGGTTACTATATGTGGTACCAGAATTAGTAGTGACATAAGCTCGGACATAATAATTATTCCTAATTTGCATATCATTAAACGAGGAGTCAAAATTACCATCAATATCAGAAGAAGATATAACATTGTCAGAAAGAGTTGGATTAGGAGTTGTAGAATAAACAATTCCATTCCCTAATATAGTAGTGTTACCAGCTATAATAACAGTATTAATATCTGCACAAGTGGCATTACACTTTACAAGAGTAACATTGATACTTAAGGGAACTGGTAAATTAGGGGTATTGGGGATAGTAATAGTGGGAGTAGGAGTATTAGGAATAATAGTAGGGGTAGGAGTAGTTGGTTTAGCTTTAGGCTTCTGAGCTAATTTTTTAGGAGGGATAATAGGAGTGATTTCTTCATCCACCTTAATTTCGGGCTCAGGAAGCTGAATATCTATATCTGGAGTATTAGGTATAGGGGCATTAGGCTTTATTGGAGTAGAGACTTTAGGAGGTATAGGTGTCTGAACCAGAGGAGCTTTATTAAAAAAGCCATTAAATAAAGAAGGAATAATCCCCCCAGCAATAACAATAACAAATAATAATAAAATAGCAGTAATAATAATTAATCTATTTCTTCTTTTCGCTTCTTGTTTTTTTTGTTCATTAAACCTGAGCTGTATAGCAGGATCCTGCTCTATATTAAAGGGGATATTTTCCATGAAGTATATTTTGTATTTATTAAGATACTATTATTATAGCACAATTATTGAAAAAATATAATATTATGATATACTAAATATATTCTTAAAAATATACAAATATACGCTATGAAAACTGATTCTGAATTTGTTATTGCAATTGCGGGTAAGGCTGGACAAGGAGTGCTTAGTATGGGTGACTTTATACAGCACATTGCAAAAGATTTGGGATTATATAGTTTTATCTGGGTAGATTATCCTAGTCTTATTAAAGGGGGGCATAATATCGTATTTATTCGTATATCTAATATCCCTATATATGCTCCTGTTGAATATATTAGTTATCTTATTGCTCTTGATGCTGAAAGTATAGAAATACATTTTGATGAAATTGTGAATAAAGGAGTTCTTATATATGATAATGATATTGTAAAACAAAAAATTAGTCGTAAAATAACTAAAAAACAACAATTTTTTGGTGTAGGGGTGCCATTCAATGCTATTTCTCGAGGTATTAATAAATCATCTCGCTATGTGAATACCGCTGCAATAGCTGTATTACATTTTGTATTAAATTGGTCTTTAGATACATATACTCATATTATTGAAAAGAAATTCAAGAAGAAAAGCCAAAAAATTGTTGATGATAATATAGCGGCTTTGAATCAAGCTTATGCATATGTTGAGGAGCATTATGATCATATTTTTAGTAAGGAGCTTAATCAGGGAGAAGCAAAACCATATTATTCTATTAATGGAAGTCAGGCTTTGGCCTATGGAGCTATCAAGGCGGGGGTGAAATTTACCGCGGCTTATCCGATGACTCCGGCTACTCCCATATTTGATTCCTTAGCTCAATATGCCGATGAATATGGAATTATTGCCAAACAAGCTGAGGATGAGATTTCAGCAATTTGTATGACAGTAGGAGCTTCTTATGCAGGCGCTCGGGCTCTTACCATGTCATCAGGAGGGGGTTTTTCTTTAATGGTAGAGGCTTTGGGACTTGCTGGTATTACAGAAACTCCACTTGTCGTGATTAATGCAATGCGAGGGGGACCAAGTACAGGGCTTCCTACTAAAACTGAGCAATCAGATCTGCGATTTGTATTGCATGCCTCACAGGGGGAATTCCCAAGAGTAGTATTGGCTCCTGGAGATAGTGTAGAATTATATACTATGATACAAGAGGCATTTAATCTTGCTGATTTATATCAATTACCGGTACTTGTATTAACTGATAAATATTTAGCTACTTCACAAATGATATTCCCAAAAGATATTGATTTGAATGCAACTAATATTGATAGGGGAATATTAATTCATAGTAAAAGTGATATTGGGAGTGACAAATATGCTCGATATCTCTTTACCCAGGATGGTGTCTCTCCGAGAGCCCTTCCTGGTTCTCGAGGTATTACTTTTCATTCAGGATCTGATGAACATAATGAGTATGGGGAAATTAGTGAAGATGCTCAAAATAGAGTGAAAATGATGGATAAGAGAATGAAAAAAGAGCATAGTCTTTTACCATCTATTCCAAAGCCAGAAGTATATGGTAATACTTATTCAGAAATTACTCTTATTAGCTGGGGGTCAACCAAATGGGCTTGTATTGAGGCAATAGAATTATTAGCTAAACATAATATTACTGCTAATGTAATACATTTTACTTATATATATCCTTTTAATATTCGGAAAACACAACCATTATTAAGTCGTATTAATAGAGCTATAGTAGTAGAAAATAATGCTACGGGTCAATTCGCTGGACTTTTGAAACAGTATTTTAATTTTGAACCTGAGCATGCATTATTAAAATATGATGGACATCCTTTTTATCCGACTGAAATTAGTAATATTATTCGTAAAGAAATGTTTTAATATATGAAACCAAAAAAAGACTTATCATCACATTATACTCAATCAACTCCAAACTGGTGTCCAGGATGTGGGAATTATGGAATTTGGGTGGCACTCAAAAATGCTTTACAAGAATTAAAAATCCCAGCTCATAAAGTGGTATTAGTGGGAGATGTTGGATGTTCAGGTAAATTATCCTATTGGACAGATTATAACGGATTTGCTGGATTACATGGAAGATCTATTCCTATTGCTGAGGGAATAAAAATGGCTAATTCTGATCTTACTATTATTGTAGTAGGAGGGGATGGGGGATTATTAGGAGAAGGATTACAGCATTTTTTGCATGCTTGTCGTCGTAATGTAAATATAGCAGTTATATTACATAATAATCAGGTATATGGACTTACTACAGGTCAGACTTCACCAACTTCTGATCCTGGATATAAAAGTTCAACCACTCCAGAAGGATCTTATGAAACACCCTTAAATCCATCTCTTTTAGCTCTTACCGCACAGGCAACTTTTGTATCAGCAAGCTTTGCGGGGAATGTTCCTCATTTGACTCAAACTATTAAATCAGCTATTCTACATCCAGGATTTGCTCTAGTTGATGCGTATCAGCCTTGTGTGACATATAATTATATTAATACCTATGAATTCTATTCCAAGAGGGTATATGATGTAACAACAACTCCCTATAAACCTAATGATAGATTTCGTGCAATGAAAAAATCTACCGAAATTGAAGGGGGTAAAAAATTCCCAATAGGAATATTATTTCAGGATACGGAGAAGCCATCTTTGCAGGAAAATATTCAAAATAGAGTGAAGCCACTCGTAAAACAACCAATCAAAAATATTTCCGTTAAGTCTTTATTTGAACAAGATTAGTATATGTCAGCTAAAATAGGAAAACTTCATATTGATACATTAAGTAAAAAAGAAGTTTTATCTCGAATTGAAAATGCAATTGAGAAAAAAGATATATTGCAAATTGTAACTCCCTATTCAGAATTTGTAGTGGAGGCAGAATATAATACTAAATTTAGGGATGCAATTAATGCTAGTGAATTAAGGTTACCAGATGGAATTGGAATATTATGGGCAGGAGCTTATTTAGCTCATAAATGGAAGAGTTTATGGGGATCTTTATATGCTATTATGAATCAAGATAGTAAATTATATGCTATTTTTCCAGAAAAAATTAGTGGCTCAGACTTGATTTATGATATATTAGCTCTTGCAAGCAAAGCAGGATCAAGAATATATTTATTGGGAGCAACAGAAGATGTATCGATAGCTGTACAGCAATATATTCATCAAGAATATCCTCGTATTACAATTGCTGGACGCAATACCAAAAAAGTTAAATTACAAGACAATGAATTATATCAAGAAATATTAGATAGTCATTCAGATATTGTATTAATAGCTTTGTCTTATCCTAAACAGGAAATTATTGGAAGTCAGCTAAAACAGTATTTTATTAAATATAAGCATAAAGGAATTATTGCCTGTATAGGAGGAAGTCTAGATTTTATTGCAGGTAGCCAGAGACGAGCTCCGAAATGGATGCAAAAGCTAGGGTTGGAGTGGCTATTTCGTATAATTCAGCAGCCCAAAAGGATTAGACGAATTTATAAAGCTACCGTAGAATATATTCTTCTAATCTCGAAGTATAAATCAAATATTGACAAAAACAAGGATAATGCTGTATAATTAATAAACATATATGAAAATAAAAATAAAAAGAGTAAAGAAAGGATTCACCTTACTCGAGATACTACTCGTAATAGTCGCAATAGGAATATTAGCAGCAATAGTATTAGTAGCAATCAACCCAAATAGACAAATAAGCCAAGTAAGGAATGCGCAAAGGAGGTCGGATGTCAATACATTATATAAAGCACTGGAACAATATCTAATAGATAATCAAGTATATCCAGCAGATATAGATGGAACAACATCAAAAGAAGTTTGTAATACAGGAACAAGAAGTATAACAGATGATCTCCCCGATGAAAATTATTGTGATGGAAAAGCCGACTTAAGAGTCTTAGTCCCAGATTATATAGCAGCCATACCAGTAGATCCAAGTGGGAATAACTATACAGTAAGGAAAAATGAAAGTAATAGCAATAATATTAAAATTTGTGTTAATGCCCCTGGGGTAGAATTAGGAAAAATTATAAAAATAAACTGTGAAGGCGAGGATGTAGCCTCAGGAGTACTTTTGCCATCAGATATATCGCCTTTTATAGAAGGTTTTGATGATTCTCTTGGAGAGTCGTTGTACGACGAACCTGGCACTAACGATGGAAGCTATGGATATGTATTTAATACCACTGAAGAGAGTATTGTAAACGCTTTAGGTTTTTCAGCACAAGACAACTGGACAAACACCAATCTAACATATACAGTTCAACTTTTGTCTTTTTCTGTTAACCCAGAAGATCCTGACATAGAGACCTCCCTTACCTACCTATCTCTAGCAGAACTCACATTCAATCCCAATGATCCCGACTTACTTTTAGTTGATGGTTACTACTGGAAGCCTCTTCCAACTCCTATTAATCTTGCAGCGTCCTCAAGCGATCCATATACCGGTTATAGCATAGTCGCTATTGGTAACTTTACTGATAATTTAGATCTAACACTACGTGGTAATTTTAAGGAAATTGATGGGCAACCGATCTTCTCTTCTTTGGGACTATATGAATTTGGTGGCTATAATCAAGTAGGTGCTCCATTTTATCCTTTGCCAATTCAAAGTAATGATCAATATGGATATTGGAATACTAATATATCAATTAAGTCACTTCAGGATCCTACCCCTGAAGGCTTTAATGGCCGAGTCGAAACTTTGGCTATTCAATCAGATGGTAAAATATTTGTGGGGGGATGGTTTACTAACTATGAAGGGGTTGATTCAGTAAATAAAATAACCCGTCTTAATAGTGATGGAAGTAGAGATGATACCTTTATAGGCTCAGGATTTGATTCAGAATATAACGATGATTTGGAAGTTACTAGAGTTGACACTATTGCCATCCAAGCTAATGGCAAGATAGTAGTGGGAGGCTCATTTACCAGCTACCAAGGAATAGCATCTAATAGAATAATCCGTCTTAATAGTGATGGAAGTATAGATACAAGTTTTAATGTAGAGATAGAGTTTGATGATTGGGTGAGCGCTATTGCTATCCAGTCAGATGGAAAAATATTAGTAGGAGCAGATTATAATAAAATAATCCGTCTGAATAGTAATGGAAGTATAGACAGTAGCTTTAATATAGGAACAGGTTTTAATAATGCTGTAACTAATATTACTTTACAAAGTGATGGAAAAGTATTGGTAGGAGGAGTTTTTACTGGATATAATGGAGAATTAGCTAATAGAATAACCAGACTTAATTCAAATGGAAGTATAGACACAAGCTTTAATATGGGTACAGGCTTTGATAGTTGGGTTAACACCATCGCCATACAGGATGATGGAAAGATAATAGTGGGTGGAAATTTTTCTAGTTATCAGGGAGTAACAGCTAATAAAATAATCCGTCTGAATAGTAATGGAAGTATAGACAGTAGCTTTAATATAGGAACAGGTTTTAATAATGCTGTAACTAATATTACTTTACAAAGTGATGGAAAAGTATTGGTAGGAGGAGTTTTTACTGGATATAATGGAGAATTAGCTAATAGAATAACCAGACTTAATTCAAATGGAAGTAGAGATCTTAGCTTTGATATGGGATCAGGATTTAATAATACGGTACAAACAATAACCGTTGATAGTGATGGAAAGATAATAGTAGGAGGTGATTTTACTAGTTATAAAGATCAAATTGCTAATTATTTTATTATAATATATGAAGAATTGTAGTAGATATCAATCTACCAAAAGAGTTATATCACATTAAATATATTCTTCTAATCTCGAAGTATAAATCAAATATTGACAAACATAAGTATAATAATGTATAATTAACAGTAATTAAGTAATTATTTTGTATGGCAGTACCAAAGAAGAGACATAATCATAGTAGAACCGGGAAAAACCGTTCTCATCATGCTTTAAAACAAGTAGAAGCAAGAGTACGAGGAGTTTCTCATCGTTTGAAGAAATTTTTGACCCGAACTAATGGATAATGTTTAGTTTATAAATCGTCCTTAAATACCAAAAAAATATGGCAAATAGGCACTTTATGAGATCAGTAGCAATGCAAACACTGTATCAGATTGATGTTGCTGATTTATGGGAATATGAACAACTTTGGGATATTATTCAAGAGTCTTTATATCGTTTAGCTGAGGGAATAGAGGATATTTCTTATATTAAAGAGGTTATTTCAGGAGTATTAGAGCATCGTACTCAAATTGATGCGGCTATTAGTAAATATGCTACTGGTTGGGTGGTAGAGACTATTGCTCCTGTTGAGCGAAATATTTTGCGTCTTGCAATTTATGAAATTGACTACTATCAAGATAAAGATATTCCTCCTAAAGTTGCTATCAATGAAGCTATTGAACTAGCCAAAGCATTTAGTGGACCCGCAGCGGGGAAATTTGTCAATGGAATATTAGGAGGATTATATAAGGATAAAGAGCCTATGAGTGTATGAGTAGATTAGCCATACTACAAGAGAAAATTGGATACCATTTTAAGAATATTGATTTATTAGAGCAAGCTTTAACACATAGATCTTATCTTAATGAAAACCCAGCATTTAAACTTGGCCATAATGAAAGGTTTGAGTTTTATGGGGATGCAATATTAGAAGATATTGTTACAGCCTATTTGTTTCATCATTATACTGATAAAAATGAAGGGGAATTAACTAATTTAAGGGCAGCTCTTGTTAGGGGAGCTCATTTAGCTGAAATAGCTGAGCGCTTGGAATTAGACCAGTATTTAAATATATCTAATGGCGAGCGTAATGATCCAGGAGCAAAATCTTATATTAATGCTAATGCAATTGAGGCTTTAATAGCAGCTATTCGACTAGATGGGGGATATGAAGTGGCCCAGAATTTTATTGATACCTTTATTATTCCAGATATCGAGATAATTATTAAAGAAAAATTATTTATTGATGCTAAAAGTGTATTTCAAGAAAAAATTCAAGAACAAAAAGGTATTACTCCTCGATATGAAGTTATTACGGAGAAGGGTCCAGACCATAATAAAATATTTGAAGTGGCAGTATATGTAGAAAATATTGAATATGGAAAAGGTAAAGGTGCTTCTAAACAAAAAGCAGAGCAGGATGCTGCAAAAAATGCACTTGATAACATATAATATATGCATATAGGATATGATATTGATGGAGTTTTAACAAAGCGTGATTATACTCATGTATCTCGCTTTGGAATTAGGGGATTTATTGCCTTTTTTCAAGCATATTTCCCCCAAGTGATTAAACGTTGGACATTAAATCAGCCTTTACAAGATGATATAGAAATTGCCCAAAAAATTTCAAATGAACATACTATTTCTATTATTACGGCAAGACCAGCATCATTCCGCCGTTATACTGCACAATGGTTAAAAAATATTGCAAAAATAGAATATGATCATTTATATTGTGTAGGGCTTAAGAATGGGTTTTCTGAGCGTAAATTAAAAGTTGCTCAAGATTTGGAAATTGATGTTTTCCTGGATGATACCAAAGAGACTATTGAATTATTTGAGGCCAATGGAATTAATGCTCATAAATTTGAAACATGGGCTGAGGTACAAGTCTATCTTAAAACATTATGACAATATTACAAGGTTTTATATTAGGTTTAGTACAAGGTATTACTGAAGTACTCCCTGTATCGAGTACTGCTCATCTTATATTAACGCAAAAATTATTGGGGCTTGATAGTATTGGAATTTCATTTGATGTTATGATGAATTTTGGAAGTTTGATTGCAATTATTATTTATTTTAGGGATATATGGCTTGATTTAATTGTGGGAGTACTCAATTTTATCAAAATCCGTGTCAGTGTTTGGCTGAGAGCAAGACCTCACATAAAACAATATACCCCAAGATTCAAATCGATGGAAACTCAGTATTCATTGGAGACATCATTTTATACACAATCTTTACAATCAGCTAGAACAGCAGTATTTTTAGCCCTAGCTACTCTTCCGGCTCTTTCAATTGGATATATATTAAAAGATTGGATTGAAAGCTATGCCAGAACCCCATTTGTTATAGCTATTGCTTTGATTATGGGTGCTATTCTTCTTGAAATTGCTGACAGAATAGGAAAAAGAGAATTAACATTGCATACTATTACTCCAATGAGAGTTTTGATTATTGGATGTACTCAAGTATTATCTCTTATCCCTGGATTTTCCCGTACGGGTTCCACTATGACGGGGGGATTATTTGTAGGGCTTAATCGTAAAGATAGTGCAGCCTTTGCTTTTTTATTAGGGGCTCCTGTTATTCTGATTGCAACAATTGCTACATTGCCAGATTTTATTGCTGAATATAGTTATTCTGCTGCAAGTGTAATTGCATTTATTACCTCAGGAATTGTTACTTATATTACTATTCATATTTTGTATACCATTATACAAAAGCAATCCTTTCGTATTTTTGTTGTGTATCGTATTATTCTTGGTATACTATTATTAGTAGCTATATATAAATCAATATTATGAAAACAATTGTCTGTAATTGGAAAATGAATCCAAGCTCCATTGAAGAGGTAAATGAAATTGTTGATATTATTGCGGGGAATACTACTTCGGTAGGAAGAGCCGAGCTTATTATATTGCCTCCAAGTATTTATATATCTACCTTACAGCAATATCAATCTCGTTTATTTGCATCTCTGGGGGTACAGGATATTTCCTCTCAAGCCTCTGGAGCTTATACAGGACAGCTTTCAGCAGAAATGGTATATAATCTGGGACTCGAATATGCTCTTATTGGGCATTCTGAGACAAGAATATATCAACATTATACTACTCAGGATATAGCAGATAAACTTACTCAGGTTCTTACACATAATCTTATTCCTATTCTTTGTGTGGGGTATGAAGAAAATCCTAATTTAGAGGAAGTAAATACAGATACAATAAAACAAGAATTATATGACATTATTGAACCCAATAAAGAATTATTAGCGGGGAAACATATTATTATTGCTTATGAGCCAATTTGGGCTATCGGTACTGGAAAAACGCCAAGTCTTGAGAGTATTGAGACTGTGAGTATTTTTATTAAGCGTATGGTTTTGGATATTTTAACTCCAGAGTCTCAAAATACAGTGGCGGTATTATATGGAGGTAGTGTGAATAAAGACAATATACAGGAATTATCATCGATTCCTTCAGTGTCAGGTTTTTTGATAGGGGGAGCTTCTCTTGATAAGGAGCAAATCCCTATTTTATTAGGATAACAGATTGAGTGTTCCGTAATACTATGTTATGCTAACAGTATAGTTAATATAAGAAGTATGAAAATAGATATTATTACTCAAACTCAAGAAAATACCGATTATCGTAAAGTTATTGCAACCGGAGCCGACAGTCAATTAGTATTAATGAGTTTAGCCCCAGGAGAAGATATTGGAGAAGAGGTATATGGTGAAATAGATCAAATTACTGTGGTTGTGGATGGTACAGGTAGGCTTGAAATACCTGGGGAAGAAGATGATGGAATTGAAGTAGGAGATTTAATTTTTACTCCAGCGGGGATACAACATAATATTATTAATGATTCTGAAGGGGGTTTAAAATTATATACTATTTATGCTCCTCCAGAACATGAACCTGGAGAAGTATTAGAAAAACAAGAAGAAGATTTAAGTGAAATTGAACAGGAAGAATTAGATGAAGTTTTAGATCAATTTGATGAATAATATATGCATATACTCATCATAGAAGATGAAGCTGAAATAGCCAATACCCTTAAAATTTATTTAGAAAAACAAGGGTATGCTGTTGATATACGCTATGATGGAGATATGGGATTTTCAGCTTTAAAGTTGAATCAATATGATTGTTGTCTGTTAGATTTGAATTTACCTGGTAAAGATGGTATGGCAATTATTCATGATATCAGGGAGCTTGGGAATTTAATTCCAATTATTATGCTTACCGCCCGTTCTCAAATATATGATAAATTAGATGGATTTAAGCATGGGGCAGATGATTATATTACCAAGCCCTTTCATTTGGCTGAAGTATTAGCTCGAATAGAGGCAGTTATACGAAGATTTTCAGACAATAAGCATACTCAATTAACTCTTGCTCAATATGAGATTATCCCTCATCAAAATCGAGTAATAGGGGATAATAAAACCATTGAGCTCTCAACTAAAGAGATGAGATTACTAGAATATTTAGTCCGTAATCAAAATCGAATTATATCAGCAGAAGAATTATTAGAGCATGTATGGGATGATTCAGTAGATATGTTTTCTGATACGGTAAAAACTCATATCAAAACTCTAAGGCGTAAAATTGATCCTAATAAAACCTTAATCAAAACGGTAAAAGGAAAAGGCTATGGAATAATCTAGGATTCATTATTGAGCATATTGATATATTTGTGTTTTTCTTCACGTTGGCTTCACTCATATAGGTATATTCTATAAATAGAATCACAAGATGATTCAATAATAACTAAGGATACCAATATGAGATACCAGAAGCAATTTGTTCAACAAAAGGTTAGGGTACTCGGGATGGCATCACATCTTAAGCTAACTAATCATAGATCAAGTATAGGTTCACATACGATGATCAAAAAAGATGGTGCCGAAAGAGTATTCAAAGGCAAACATAGGTATTAGAGGTCAACCTTGATCTAATACAATTAAAGTACTTTGCACCTTATTCACACAATAACAATTAAATCATATTATCACTATCTGATATCAGATATATATACTCCTAAGTGGAGAAAAGCTGTTTAGCAAATAGAAAAAGAGAAGTTTAAACCTTCTCTCTTTTCTGTGTTATAATTCACAATATGTCTCAATATATTCACACATTACAATTTCGACTCACCATGTATTATACAGGACTTTTTGTTCTGTTGAGTCTTATTGTACTGATAACATTGAATGTATTGGCAGCAAGATATTATCAGCAAACTGAATTAGGTTTAGATGGATTATCTGAATACAGTAATGTTTTTTCTGGATTTGAAGATGGAAGTTTCCCTCAAGATAAATTTATTGAAGTTATTCGTGAAATTCGTGAGCAAGATTTATCTACGATTCGCCGCAGTTCATTTTTTATATTTGCAATTCTTGTAGGGTTATCTTTAGCGGGGGGGAATGCTATATCAGCCCAAGTGTTAAGCCCTATAAAAGATATTAATAAACAAATTAAAGCAATTCAAGCTGAGTCAATTGAAAAAATAACATATCCTCATTTAGACGAAGAATTACAAGAACTCATCTCATCAATTAATGAGATGCTTTTGCGTTTGGGGAAAAGTTTTCGCTCACAAAAGGAATTTATTGAATTTGCCTCTCATGAGCTCAAAACTCCATTATCTGTAATGATGGCAAAAACTGATTTAGTATTAGCAGATACCAAATTAGGCAAAGACAACACGGTATTATTACAGGGAATACAAACTAAAATTGATTATCTCAATGATTTAATTAATGATTTATCTTTATTATCTTTATCAAAAGAACATTTGCAATTTGAATCGATAAGTATACAGTCAATTTTAGATACCGTTATACATAATGTACAAGCAAAAGCTAAGTTAAAAGATATTACCATTACTATTACAGGTAAAAAGCTTAATACAACTTTACCCCTAGTACCCATTTTGATTACTCAAGCGGTAGAGAATATTATAGAAAATGCTATTCAATATTCTAGTAAAGGGGGTACAATTATTATTGATACCCAAATTTATAAAAAATTCTTTACTATGCGTATTCAAGATACGGGTATTGGAATTCCAGAAAATGTTATACATCGTATTTTTGATAAATTTTATCGAGTAGATGCATCAAGATCCAGGCATACTGGAGGTAGGGGACTAGGGCTAACCCTTACCAAAGCAATTATAGAATTACATAATGGAACTATTCGAGTTGAATCTGAGGAAGGTAAGGGAACAGTATTTACTCTACATATCCCAATTGGCTAATAGTATTAGCGACTAGATATAAGAGACTTATACAAAAGTATTCCAAAAAATAGTATTGCATTGATAGTTACAATAGTAGCTCCCGTTGGGATATTTCCAATAAAAGAAATAATAATTCCAATCAGTATACTAATAAGGGCAATAATAATAGCAAAAATAATAGTTTGCTGAAAACTTTTTGCAATTTGTAAACTAGAACTTGCAGGAAGAATAAGTAAAGCTGAAATTAATAATGCACCAGCTAATTTGATACTCATAATAACGGTAAGAGCAGTAATAATAGAGAATACTATATCTAATCTAGATACGGGAAGCCCACTAATTTTAGCTTGTTCGGTATTAAATGAAATTGCTACAAATTCTTGATAAAAAAGGATAATAATAGATAGTATAGAAATTGATCCAATAATAGCAAATATCAATTCCTGCTGATTAATAGCTAAAATATTACCAAAAAGATAGCTAAAAATATCAATATTAAATCCTGTGGTAATACTTGATATAATAACTCCAATAGCAAGTCCAAGAGATGCGAGTATTCCAATAATAGCATCTCCTTCAATAATATTATTCCGAGTGAGAGTATAAATAATAAGAGATGCAATAATCACAAGGGGGATAGCAACAAATAAGGGATATATGCCAAAAGCAATACCAATAGCAATTGCTCCAAAACTAATATGAGCAAGACCATCTCCAATTAGAGACATTTTACGAAGTACCAGAAATACCCCAAGAACTGCACAAACAAGCCCAAGGAAAAACCCGGCAATAATAGCCTGCTCAACGAATTGATATTGTAAGAGGTTAATAAGATTATTCATGTTGATGACAAATAAGATGTTTTGACCCCTCTCCAAAATAATTACTCATGGAATCAGATTCGCAAAATTCATGAAAGTCCCCCCAAAAGATAATATGAGTATCAATGAGAAGAATTTTATCAGCATAATTTCCAATATCATTAGTATCATGCGTGATAAGGAGAATAGTTAAACCTTGTTTATGAAGTTTACTAATTTGCTCATAAAAGGTATTTCTAATTTCAGGATCAAGAGCATTGGTGGGCTCATCGAGAATTAATACCTTTGGTTTTGATACCAGAGCTTTTGCTAGCCATACTCTTTGCCTTTGACCTCCTGATAAATCATGAATAGAGGTTTTTGCTAAATCCTGTATATCAAGAGATTTGAGAGTTTCATGAATAGTTTGTATATTATCTTTGCTAAGTATACGAGGCCAAGAAAGGGTCGAAATCAGCCCTAGGGACACGATTTCCTCTACTGTCGCAGGGAATTGATGAGAATATTGATTTAAAGATTGAGGTACATACCCTATATAATTCCAATTATGAAAATTAGCAAGGGGTTTATCCCAAAGCTTAATAGAACCCGTATAGGGATTTAGATTTAATATGGTACGAATAAGAGTAGATTTTCCTGCTCCATTTGGACCGGTAATACCAATAAAATCACCTTGTTTAATATCAAGGCTAATACTCTGTAATATCTGACTTATGCCAAATGATACAGAGACATTATCAAGGGATATAATACTATTCTTCATTGAGATAAGTATAGCATTTATTTACAATCAAGCCCAGCACGTAAATTCTCTAGATTTTCTCGCATAATATCAATAAAAGATATTCCAGATTTGAATTGATCAGATGTGATATTATGTGCACCATTGAGTAATAATATTGGGACTCCCGTTTCATCTGATATAGTCTTTGCGATACGAGGTTCAATTAATTCTTCACTAAATACGGCCTTGGATTTTTCTTCCTTAACTTCATCAATTAGCATTGCAATATCTTTAGCTGAAGTATCACTATTAGGGCTTAATTCTTCCGTGGTAATATATTCAAGATTATATTTACGAGCTAAATATTCGAATGTCCTATGTCCAGCTTGAATAATAGTTTTATTTGTACAAGTTGAGAGAGTATTAGTATAATCTGTATCAAGTTGAGTTAAATTTTGTATTAATTTCTCTGTATTTTGACTTAATAGACTATTATCTATGATATTTTTTGAGGATACAGTATCAGAAATTGTCTTTGTTGCGATAATAGTATTATTAAAGTCTAACCAGAAATGAGGATCTATAGCAGATTTTCCATCCTTATTGTCATTATGTTCCTCATCATGATGATTATCATGCCCGTGGTCATGACTGTGATTCTCGGAAGACTCAATAAGGGGAATATTTTTACTTGCATCAATAACTGTTACTGATTGTGGTAGATTGCTAATAATATCTTTTACCCAAGGCTCCATATACTCACCAGTATAGATGAATATATCTGCTTCTTGAATTTTGATAATATCCTGCGGAGTCGGCTCAAAGGAATGAGGCTCTATGCCAGGGGGTAGTAGAAGAGATATATTAGCCTTATCTCCTATTAAGATTTTGGTAATATCATAGAAGGGGAATAAAGTAGTTACAATAACGGGTTTTTGTGCTTGGTTCGGAATTTGTGTAGTATTTGTGGATGTATTTTGGGGTCTATTGATTGCAAATACGGCTGCTACCCCTAATAGGAGGAGAGTAATGATTAATATGAAGCGAGATAATTTCATTATGTTAGAATTACTAATATAAATATAGTATATACTAGTTGCAAATGATTTGCAACTAGTTGAATTGGACTCTGATGAAGTATATGATAGAATAAGTATAAGATTCAATATAATATATATGATTAATAAAAATAAAAAAGGATTTACCTTATTAGAAATAATACTCACAATTACTGCAATTGGGATATTATCGGCAATAGCTTTGGTGGCATTAAACCCGAATAAACAATTAGAGGCGGGAAAAGCGGTTAAAAGAAAAGCAGATATGGATGCTATTGCAAAGGCAATAGAGCAATATGTTGTCAATAATCGGGGACAATATCCACCAGCCCTACAATCTGTAGTGACAGGAGGAACGGTAGGATTATGTGCTACAAATCCTTGTACAGGAGGTATAGATTTGACTACAGATCTAGACCCCTATATAGCAGCTATACCATTACCTGATATAGGTCAATATACTATTACTAAAACAGCCGCAGGTATTATATTGGAATATTCGTCTTTCTGATATAATTTTAACTAATATAATCAGATAAATCTTTTCAATCATATGATATACTATATTATATGATTGTATTTATTCGAAGAAGTATAGGTATTCTAATTATCGGAGCTATAATTTTTATTGCATATACGAATGCTTCAATTTCCCATGACCCTATACCATTTATTAAAAATAAAGCAGATGATTTAAAAGATCATAAGGTGGGTTTGGTATTAGGAACCAGTGAGCGTATGATTGGGGGAGGGGATAATCCCTATTTCGTCAATCGTATTGAGGCAGCAGTAGAATTATATCAAAAAGGTAAAATCAAAAAGATTTTAGTAAGTGGAGATAATGCAGATATCTCTTATAATGAGCCTAAGGCAATGCAAACAGCATTATTGGAGCGGGGTATTCCTAAGGAGGATATAGTACTCGATTATGCGGGATTTCGTACTCTTGACTCTGTAGTACGCTCCCGAGATATATTTGGGCAAAATGATATTGTTATTATTTCTCAGGAATTTCATATCAAAAGAGCAGTATATATTGCCCGAACTTTGGGCATTGATGCAGAGGGATTTGTCGCAAAAGGAGTTCCAGTAAAATCGAGTATTCGTACACAGGCACGAGAAATTCTGGCTCGAACTCAGGCATGGACTGATATACATATCTTGAATCGGCAACCTAAATTCCTTGGAGAAAAAGAAGTCATATAAACAAAAAGAAGTATCTGATACTCCTTTTTGTTAGCTTTAGACAGCTAAGCTTTTATTAATAGTTCGCATACAAGTAGTACAAGCTTTTACTTTAGTTCCATCAGGAAGAGTATAGGGCTGTACATTTACTTTTTGAGTATGCTTACTAGTAGGATTATAATTACCACGTAAAAGTTTACGCTTGGTTACAACCATCGCTTTTTTTGAACAAATTGGTAATTCACATCGTCGAGACATACTATAAAGTTAACGGTATTATTGAGATTGATGACAAAATATGGTATTATTATACCTGTTAGATGAATAAAAGTCAACTGCCTATCAATATGGATACAACTTTAATTATATTTCAAATTATTATTTTGATATTTGCGGTGATTATTCATGAGGTGTCACATGGAGTAATAGCTTTAGCCCTTGGAGACCCGACAGCAAAATTAGCAGGAAGATTAACCCTCAACCCTATCCCTCATATTGATATATATGGTTCAATTATATTACCTCTATTGATGGGGATTGCCAGTAGTGGGGCTTTTATGTTTGGTTATGCTAAGCCAGTTCCATTTAATCCTTATTTATTAAGAGATCAAAAATGGGCGCCAGCTCTGGTTGCACTTGCGGGGCCAGGGTCAAATATATTATTAGCTTTAGGGCTTGGGGCATTGTATCGTATAGCGGGATTATTTATGGTAATTCCCCAAGAAGTAGCACAATTATTTGGTATTGCAGTAATTATTAATATTGTACTTGCGGTATTTAATTCTATTCCCATTCCTCCCCTTGATGGATCCAAAATGATTGCTCCACTACTTCCCTATAATATTATTAGGAGTAAAGCCTATGCCGTATTAGAAGAACAAGGAATGTTTATTGTACTCATATTTGCTTTATTTGGTTTTGGACTGATTAGTCCTTTTATATTTAGGCTCACTAATTTAATTTTGGGTTAATATGCAATATGTAAAACTTATTGTGTCAGGGCGAGTGCAAATGGTGAGATTTCGAGTCTTTGTAGTCAGTATCGCAAAAAAACTCAATATTATAGGTACAGTAGAAAATCTTCCAGATGGGACGGTTCAAATTGAAGCCTGGGGGGAGTCAAAACAATTACAAGAGCTGATTAAGAGAGTTCATAAAGGATCTACTCTTTCACGCGTTGACAATGTGGCTGAGTTTTGGGATAATAAAGAGTATATTGTAGTCAGTTCACGAGAGTTTAGAATAATACACTGAAATATGCAGATACTTTTAAATCAAGATGTCCCATCAATAGGTAAAAAAGGAGATATTATCACCATATCAGAAGGGTATGGACGAAATTTCTTATTGCGTAAAAGATTGGGTATAATACCAACAGCTCAAGATATTGCTCGCAAAAACTCTCAAGTCAAGCAGTCAGAAGCAAATGAAAAAGCTCATCTAGAAGCTCTAAATAATCTCAAAAGCAAATTAGAGAATTATTCATTAACTTTCATTGCCAAGACCAATTCAGAAGGACATTTGTTTGGGGCTATTAAAGAAAGTGATATTGTCTTAAAACTTAATACTGAATTTGGAGAATTATTCGAAAAGCAAATGATTCATATTGCAAGTCCCATTAAAGCAATAGGAAAATATACTATTGATATTCATCTCACCCACATTATAAAAACTAAGCTAGAACTGTATGTCAATTCGGAAAACGAGTAAAGCAAAAAAATCAAATCCTAAATATATTTTTGTAGTTGGGGGTGTAATGTCAGGAGTGGGTAAGGGGATTACCACCTCATCAATGGCTTTAATTCTCCAATCTCGTGGCTTCAATGTGACAGCTGTCAAAATTGATCCTTATGTCAATGTAGATGCGGGGACTATGAATCCATTGGAGCATGGGGAGACTTTTGTACTTGCTGATGGCCTTGAATGTGATCAGGATATGGGGAATTATGAGAGATTTCTTGATACTAAATTGACACGAACTAATTATATGACTACAGGTTCTGTGTATCAATCAGTGATAGAGCAGGAGCGGGCACTTAAATTTGAAGGAAAATGTGTAAGTGTAGTGCCACATATCCCGAATGAGGTAACAAGTCGCATTAAACAAGCTCAGAAAACACATGATGCCGATATTACTATTATTGAAATTGGAGGGACCGCAGGTGAATATGAGAATTTATTATTCTTAGAATCAGCGAGATTACTTAAATTAGAAAACCCACAAGATGTATTATTTGTATTGGTAAGTTATCTTCCTATTCCAAGTAAAATTGGTGAGATGAAAACGAAACCAACTCAGCATGCCTCAAGACTACTTAATAGTGCTGGGATACAAGCAGATATGATTGTAGCTCGTTCTAGTCACCCCCTTGATGATATACGAAAACAAAAATTATCTATTATGTGTAATGTCTCAGCAGATGATGTTATCTCAGCTCCTGATGTAGATAGTATTTATCATGTGCCAATTAATTTTGAATATGATAATCTTTCAACCAAATTATTAAAAAAATTAGATTTACGACCTCGTAAAAGAGATTTGAAAGAATGGACTAGCTTTACCCAAAAAATTGATACTGCAAATAAGGAAATTAAAATTGGTATTGTAGGGAAATATTTTAATAGTGGAAATTTTGTATTAAGTGATGCCTATATATCAGTAATTGAGGCAATTAAGCATGCGAGTTTTTCTTCTCGCCTCAAGCCAGTAATTGATTGGATAGATAGCTCTGAATTTGAAAATGATTCTAAAAAAGTTTCAAGACTCAAACAATATGATGGAATTATTATTCCAGGAGGATTTGGTGAGCGAGGAGTAGAGGGAAAATTAAAAGCGATACAATATGCCCGTGAGAATAAAATCCCATATTTGGGACTATGTTATGGTATGCAACTCGCCGTAGTAGAATTTGCTCGTAATGTGGCTAAGATTAAAGGTGCTCATACAGCAGAAATAGATCCTAAAACTCCAAATCTAGTAATTGATATTATGGAGGGGCAGGATACTAATTTGGAACAAGAAGCAATGGGAGCAACTATGAGATTAGGAGAATATCTTTGTGATATAACCCCTAAAACTCTTACACGTAAATTATATAATACTGCTCAAGTTCAGGAGAGACATCGTCATCGCTATGAAGTAAATAATCAATATCGGGAAGAATTAGAAAAAGCTGGACTTACTATTGCAGGAGTTAATACAGAGAATAATTTAGTAGAAATTATTGAACTTGCCAGTCACCCATTCTTTATAGGGACACAATTTCATCCTGAACTTATTTCTCATCCTCTTGACCCACATCCATTATTCAAGGGTTTTGTAAAAGCTTGTCAAAAAAGTAAATAGACATATTGACAATTATTGATTCATATGCTATTATATTTATAAGAATTGTATAAATTATCATATTTTAACTTATGTTACGAATTCGATTGTCCCGAGTAGGGAAGAAAAATACTCCTATTTATAAAGTGGTTGTTGCAGAAAAAAGCCGTCCTGTAAAAGGAAAATTTATTGAATCTCTTGGGGTATATAATCCAGGGAATAAAGATCAAGCTCTTAATGCAGAACGAATTAAGTATTGGATTTCAGTTGGAGCTCAGCCTTCACAAACAGTACATAATCTTTTGATACGACATAATATCATAGAAGCTACAAAAATCCCTGTAACACGATTCAAAGCTAGTGAGTCAAAATAAATTTATATATAGATTTTACTAATCAGGAGTAAAAAGGGTTCGATTCCCTCAAATCTACATTTTTTAGAGAAAATTACATTGCTGTTTGCATATCTTATTTTATATTACAGGCAGAATAGCTATAGATAATCTCAAAGAAAATAATAATATTAATCGCATTATATGCAATCAAAACGACCGTACAATAATAATTTACAGAATAAGAATAACCGTTCTCGATCTCAAGGAAAAAGTTTTGCTCAAAAAAGAACTATTCCTGAAACCTCACGCCAAGCTCTCAAGATAATTCCTTTGGGAGGCCTTGATGGTGTTGGCAAGAATATGTATATATTTGAACAAGAGAATGATATTCTGATTGTCGATATGGGGCTTCAAATGCCCGGTGCTAATCAACCAGGAATTGATTATATTATCCCCAATACACAATATTTGATGGATAATAGCTCCAAAATAAAGGGAGTAGTATTAACTTCACCACATCCCGATCATATTGGGGCTGTTCCATATCTTTTACATTTATTCCCTAATTTGCATATTTATGCAACCGAGGCTTTATTTGCAATATTGGAGTCTAGGCAAGATTTTTATTCTCAAGGGGTAAAATACAAAAAACATATTATTAAACCCTATAATTCTATACGAGTAGGATCCTTTAAAGTGAATGTTTTCCCAACTCCATTTAATGTTATGGGTTCAATAGGATTATGTGTGTATACTATGCAAGGAAAGGTATTTTATCTCTCTAGCTATAAATTGGATAGTGAATCTACAGAAAAAAATGAATTTCTCGATTATATAAAGGAATTAGCTGGAGCTGATACATTTGCTCTTTTATCAGGTAGTTCAGCTACAGAATCACAGGGATTTGCACCGACAGAAGCATCTATTGCAGAACATATTGATTCGGTTATAGCTCGCAAGACAGGTGCTGTATTTGTGTCTACATTCCCCTCTATGATTGGGCGCATGCAACAAATTGTCAATGCAATAGAAGCTCATAACAAGCATTTATTCATTGAAGGAAAAAGTTTACTTAATACTTTTAATACATGTCGCAAAAAGGGGCTTATTCAAATAAAATCAGGTACTATAGTAGGGCCTAGTTTACTCGGGGATACTCCAAGAGAGCAATTAGTAGTATTAATATCTGGTTCTCATGGAGATGATATTCCTCATTTGATGAGACTGGCTAATAATGAGCATAGTGTATTCTCAATTAAAGAAGGGGATATTGTTATGTATCCTGGGGCTTTAATTCCTGGAAATGCCCGTTCAGCAGCTCGAGTAAATGATAATTTTGCTAAATTAGGAGCTTTTGTAGAATATTATCAGCCATTAGATACACGATTTGGGGCTTATGGAAGACATGAAGATAGTCTAGCTGTATTAAAAGCAATTCGTCCTAAATATTATGTACCTATTAGTGGATCACATCATTTGTTGAGGTCTAATGGAGATATTGCCATTGAAGGTGGGTATCCAGATCGCAATGTTGTAGTTGGTATGAATGGAAAAGTTATTCTATTTGATTATAAACAAAGACGTATTACTCCGGAAAAAGTTCCTACTTCCAATGTAATTGTAGATGGGCTTGGAGTTGGTGATTTAACCAATGTAGTTATACATGATAGGCAAACAATGTCAGAAGAGGGTATATTCCATATTGTAGCCCTACTGAATGCAGATACTCGAGAAATATCAGGAGATATTGTGGTAGTATCAAAAGGATTTGTAGATAATGAATCTTCAGATAAATTATTTAATGAAGTAAAAGAACAAACAAGATTAATTGTATTAGCTCTTTTGAAACAATCTGATGAAGTAAATATTGCCTATATACAAGATCAAGTAAGAGAGAATATTGGTCGCTTATTACTTACGAAAACGGAAAGAAGACCAATGATTTTACCAATAATAATGAATATTTAATATGAAATCGTATCAACACTCTGAAATTAAGAGAGGAACAACTTTTGTGACAGATTTAAGTCATAAAAGTAATGACTATCTTAATGCAAAAGAACCATTTAAGACTAAAGATAATCTTTTGAAAATTATTCCACTGGGTGGATCAGAAGAAATTGGAGGTCGTAATATGACGGTAATAGAATATGGAAAAGATATTCTCGTCATTGATATTGGGATGAAATTCCCAGAAGAAGATCAACCAGGAGTTGATTATATTATCCCCAATCCCAGTTATCTTAAGGGGAAAGAGGATAATATTCGAGCTGTACTAATTACGCATGGACATATGGATCATATTGGAGGAGTATCTCAGGTTATGTCTATGATTGGTAATCCTCCTATATATGCACCTGCCCTACCTCTTGCTATGATGCAAAGACGACAAAGTGAATTCACTACCGTGCCTCCATTAAATGGAAAAGTAGCTAAATTAAATGAAAAGCTTAAATTTGGAGTATTTACTGTAACCTTTCTTCATATTAATCACAGTATTCCAGATTCAACTATGATTAAGATTGAAACTCCAGAAGGAGTTATTCTGCATACGGGAGATTTCAAAATAGATGCTACTCCTATTGGAGAAGAGCCAGCTAATTTGGAAATGTATCGCAAAATTGGTGATGAGGGAGTATTGGTATTATTATCTGATAGTACTAGTGCTTCTCGTCCCGGAAGAGTAACTTCTGAGATGACAATTCAAAATAATATTGATCATATTTTTGAGAATGCTACCGGTAAAATTATTGTTACTACATTTTCTAGTACACTCAATCGTATACAACAAATGATTCATTTATCTGAAAAATATAATCGTAAAGTTGTAATTGAAGGATTTAGTATGAAAACGAATGTTCAAATTCTCCATGAAATTGGATATGCACATTTTTCTCCTCAAACTGTTATTAGTGCACAAGAGGCTCGTAATATTCCTCCAGAAAACCTTACTATTATTTGTACAGGAGCTCAGGGAGATGAACGCTCAGCCCTAACCCGTATGGCTAATCGTGAGCATCGGAATTTCCATATTGAAAAGGGAGATACCGTAGTATTCTCATCTTCTGTAGTTCCAGGTAATGAGGAGTCAGTACAAAAGGTGAAAGATGCTATTGCTCGCCAAAGAGCTCATATTATTCATTATAAAATGATGGAAGTTCATGTTTCCGGACATGCACAAAGAGATGATTTAAAACAATTATTAGATTTAATTCGTCCTAAATATTTACAGCCAATTTATGGAGATTTTTATTCTCTCAAATCTCATCGTGATTTAGCTCTAGAAGTTGGTATGAAAAAAGATAATATCTTACTTACTGATAATGGAAGAATTATAGAAATATATAAGGGTGAAGCCCGTGTAACTACTGAGAAAGTTAATGCTAGCACTATGATGGTGGATGGACTCGGAGTAGGGGATTTAAAAGAAATTGTAATCCGAGATAGACAATCTTTGGCTCAAGATGGTATTGTAACGGTAGTAGCTTTAGTTGATTTCAAAAAGGGAAAGCTTATTCGTGAACCAGAAATTATTTCTAAGGGATTTGTACATATACAAACATCTACCAAATTAATACAATCTATACAAGCTCGAGTACAAGAGCATATTGAGAAGAAATTGTCTCATGGAGAAGATCAAAGTATTGAATATATTCAACAATCAATTCGTGAAGATTTAGGTCTATTCTTATTCAGAACTACCCATAGAAGACCAATGATTATACCGGTTATTATTGAAATATAATACATGAGCCCGATTCATAATAGTTTCGCGTATCTGATTAAACAAATAGATTTACCTGATACTGATAGATTGGGAGTATTTTATACCAAGGAGTATGGAAAACAAACCTTATTATTAAAGGGAATCAAAAAATCTACATCAAAATTACAATATCGATTATATGATTGGGGAAAATCAGATATTGAATTTATTGTGGGAAGAAATATATCCAGGCTTATTGCCATTAGGGATATTGATTCACATACGGATATATATAAAAGTATAGAAGGGGCTGCCCTTATGGGACTTATATTTGAATTATTAGATCAATTAACAGATGATAATCATAGGGATATTGGGGTATTTGAATGTATAGAAGACTATATTGATTTAGTTAGACATCATTATACGAAACCTCAATTATTAGTAGGGTGGCTATTAATACGATTATTATATATGCTTGGATATGGAATGAATTTATCTCATTGTGTTATTACAGGTAATACTAAGGCTAAAGATTTTGGTATTAGTGTGAGGTCGGGAGGGCTTGTAATATCCCAGTTAGCTGCAGATATAGATGATTATATTGAAGTGAATACCGAATTGATTTATACTTTGCGTCAATGGCAAAAAGGTATTTGGTTAGAAATTGAAGATTTTCCTTGGAGTATTGTTCAATATCATTTACAATGGTATAAACTTAAAAGTAATTCTTTAGCTATAATTCGTAAAAGTGTGATATAATAAATTATATATTGCTAAAAATACTATGGCATTAAAAGATATAGAAAAACAAATTTATCAAAAAGAAGATCGTGAAGTCTTAGATCAGGAGCGTACGCAGCATACACCATATAGTGTATATGCTAAACATGATGAGGCTCAGGCTCCATCACTGACTTCTTTTGAGACTGCAGATCAAACATTTGTTCAAAAACATAAGAAGAAAATTACTTTATGGAGCTTGATTGCTTTAACAGTATTTGTGGTAATAGGAATAGCTGGTTTTATATATGCCCTTAATCAGCAAAGATTTTCTGATAAAAGAGTAGTATTAGAGGTAAAGGGAGAATCTCAAGTAAGTGCCGGTGAAGAGCTTAGCTATACACTTACATATCGTAATGATAACCTTGTAGCTTTAGAGAATGCTGAGATTACGGTGGAATTACCAAAGGCCCTAACAGATTCTTCCCTGAATATTCTTGGACAAGAAAAATCAGAAATACGTGAATATTCCTTAGGAGAATTAGCTCCACGTTCCAAAGGAGAAATCACCATAAAAGGACGATTAATAGGGGAACAGGGAAATATACAGACTATTAAAGCAACATTAAATTATAAACCAAGTATTTTAAGCTCAAGTTTTGATACTAAAACTGAATTTGCAACTACCATAGCAGATAGCCCTGTCATTATTGATATACAATCTCCTCTCGAAAGTGTAAGTGGGGATACAGTTAATTATGTAGTAACGGTTAATAATAAGGGATCAAGTGATTTAAAGGATTTAGAATTGCGTTTAGAATATCCTGATACTTTTGCTTTTGTTTCGTCTAATATACCAGCTACGGGAAATGAGCAAAATACCTTTACTATATCCAACTTAAAAGCAAAAGGAGCTTTTAGCGTAACTGTTAGCGGTAATCTTGGAGGTACTGATCAAGAAATTAAAATTCTAAAAGCCCAAATTGGAGAAAATAAACAAGGAGCATTTACTTTGTATGCAAGTAGTCAGAATTCAACTAAATTAGGCTCTCCTTATGTGAGTGTGGTACAAAAAGTAAGCCCTGCCTCAGGAATAGTGTCGGCAGGTGAAACTCTAGAGTATACTGTCAGTATTCGAAATAATACGCAAGTGAGAATAGGGGAGGGATTATTAAAAGTCAAACTGGATAGTAATTTATTGGACATAACTAAATTAAGAGCTTTAGGAGCTGATTTTGATGCGGGTAGTAATACCATTATTTGGCGAGCCAATGCATTACCTCAACTTAAGACATTTGCCCCAAATGAAGAGGGGACGGTTACTTTTTCTGTACCAGTAAAGCGTATTATTCCTATTGATGATTTTCAAGATATTAATTATGTTATTAAAACACAGGCTACATTTGAAAGTGATGAAGTTCCTACAACTCTTGGAGTTAATAAAATTATTCAAGGGAATGCTAGTGAAGTAAAATTAGCTACACGTCTTATTTCAAAATCAAATATATATTATAAAAATTCAGCAAGTTCTATTATTAATAATGGCCCTATTCCATTGAAATTAGCTCAAACTACAACATTTACGGTGAATTGGGAAATACAAAATTTGAGTAATGATGTCTCTGGTGTAGTATTAAAGGCTACATTACCAGCTAATGTTACTTGGACGGGACAGAGTACAAATAATGGTATTGGAAAATTAAGTTATAATGATAAAACCAAAGAAATTGTTTGGGATATTGGTAATGTACCCGCTAATACAGGATTATTAAGGCCTCTTTATAGAGCGGTATTCCAGATTGCAATTAATCCTACTCCAAATCAATTAGGACAAGAGCCAAGTTTATTGAGTAAAGTAAATTATACGGGAAAAGATGTATTTACAGGAATTGATTTGTCTGGTAACATAGATATTCCAACTAGTAATCAAGTTACTGATGTAAAAGGTCAGCTTACTGTAGAGAATTAAACAGTTTATGTTTGAGATATCAGAGAAAATCCATGCTCTAAGACATGGTATATTAGAGACGACACATAATAATATATCTACTCCTTTTTTTATGCCCGTGGCCACTAAGGGTAGTATTCGAGGTATTGGTAATCAGGAAATACTAACTCAATTCCCAACCGATATTATCTTGATGAATACCTATCATCTGTATTTGAAACCAGGATATGAATTAGTACATAAGCTAGGAGGATTACATCAATTTACCAATTGGCCCAAAGCTATTTTGACAGATAGTGGGGGATTTCAGGTATTTAGTTTATCTAATATTAATAAAATTACTGAAGAAGGGGTATATTTCCGGTCTCATCTAGATGGAAGTGAGCATTTATTAAGTCCAGAAGAGTCTATTCGCACACAATATTATTTAGGTAGTGATATTATTATGGTTTTAGATGAATGTCCCCCTGGGAATTCTGATAGAGCCTATATTTTGAAATCATTAGAATTAACAACAAGATGGGCAAAACGCTCCAAAGATGAATTAGAAAGATTATTGCAAAGTGATCCCAGAAAAGATAATAGCAGACCATTATTATTTGGCATTGTACAAGGTGGTATTTATGAAGATTTACGCAAATTAAGTTTAGCCCAATTACAAGAAATTGGATTTGATGGATATGCAATTGGAGGTGTTTCAGTAGGGGAATCGAGAGCTGATGTATTACAAGTAATACAATGGATTACTCCATTATTACCGGAAAATAAACCTCGCTATTTGATGGGGCTTGGTAAACCAGAAGAAATTGCCTATGCCAGTTCACTTGGTGTAGATATGTTCGATTGTGTTATCCCAACGAGAGAAGCCCGCCATGGTACAATATATGTTTGGAAATCAGCCAATAAGGAACAAGATGTACATCAATATTTACGTGATTTAGAGCAAAATAAAGAGTCAGCAAGTCTTCCAGAAATAAAATTCTTTGATATTCTCAAAATACAAAATCTTATATATCGGGAAGATACTCATACTATTGATCCTTATGCTGAGTGGGAGGGATCTCAAGCATATACGAGAGCTTATATACGGCATTTGTATAATGTCAAAGAACAATATGCCCTAGAATATCTGAGTAGACATAATTTACAATTCTATTTGGAGATGATGCAATATATTAGATCATTTAAGGGATAAGAATATGAAAATAGGAGTATTATGGTTCCCTGGATGGACATCAACAGAGCATGATTTACATGAAATGATGCAATATTTACAAGAAAAAGGTATTGAATATAAAAGTATTAATTTAAAGGGACATAATACCAAATCCTCTGATTTACATGGAGTAACATATCAGGATTGGCTATATCAAGCTGAGAGAGCTTATCTTCAGGCTATGAAAAAGTGGGATATTGTATTTGTAGGGGGGCTTTCTACTGGGGGGCAATTAGCTTTGTATATAGCTTCCAAATATCCGGTAAATGGGATTATTTCTATTGGTACTCCACTTCGTATTAAGATTCAATGGAGTATGAGATATTTTGCTCATCTTCTCAAATATATACCCTATCAAATACAGAAAAAGAATTCATTTCCTGAAAAACGTATTCAAGAAATATCATTATCTCGTAAGGGAGCCTATAATTCTTTTCCTATTAGTTCAGCGGCTCAAGTGTATTTATTGACCAAACAGGTAAGAAGATTTTATATTAAAAAGGTGAAAGACCCAATTTTACTTATACAATCAACTACGGATCATTTGATACCAGATTATAATATTGATATATTCAAAAAATGGCTTAAAACTCCAGCCAAATATATTCAAACTATGTGGATTAAAGATTCCTATCATCTGGTAAATTTAGATCATAGTAAAGAAAAAGTATTTAAGAAAATATATGCATTTATTCAAAAATATAGTATGATACAAAAAGATAAATAATATATATATATATGTCAAATTTAGTATTCGATATTGAAACAGTAGGGGATAATTGGGAATCTTTAGATGTTGATACTCAAAAATATTTATTAAAATATGCTGAGAATGAGGAGCAACAAGAATTAGTAAAGACCACATTAGGATTATATCCTCTTACAGGTCAAATTGTTGCAATAGGATTATATGACCCTGATAAAGATATTAAAAGTGTGTACTTACAGGCTCCTAATGGTAAATTAGAAGAACGATATGAAAAGGATGGAGTACATTATTTGGTGGGTAGCGAGGCTGAAATCTTAGAAAAGTTTTGGGCTACTATTCGCAAGTATTCAACCTTTATTACCTTTAATGGAAGATCATTTGATTGTCCTTATATTTTGATGCGATCAGCCATTCATCGTATTAAACCTACTAAAAATTTGATACCATATCGCTATTCTGATAAAGAGCATATTGATTTATTTGATCAATTAACATTTTATAATACAACAAAACGATTTAATTTAGATTATTTTTGTAAACGATTTGGGATTACAAGTCCAAAAAGTGCTGGAGTTACCGGTTTAGATGTACCTCAGATGTTTATTGATGGTAAATATCATGATATTGCAGAATATTGTATGAGAGATGTAGTCGCAACAGGTGAACTATTTCAAATTTGGCGAGATTATATTAAATCTTCTCTATGAGCCTTAAACTCTCAATTGTTATTTTAGCTTGGAATAATCAAAAAGATTTACAGGCTTGTATTGAGTCTATCAGGGATACATATAAGGAATATTATCAGCTTATTATTATCGATAATGGCTCTACAGATAATACGGCTGCATATTTACAGGAATTAGATCAAATATGGGATAATAAGAAAGCTCTATTAACTATTATTACGAATAAAGATAATTTGGGTTATGCTGCGGGGAATAATGTTGCCTTAAAACATATTCAGGGGGAATATACTCTTTGGCTTAATCAAGATATTGTAGTACAGCCAAGTAGTATTGAGGAATTGGTCGCTATATTAGATAGGCATTCTGAATATAGTATGGTGGCTCCTCAATTACAATATCCAGATGGGAGTATACAAAAAAGTTGTAGGCAGCTCCCGAACCCTAAACATATGCTCAGCTCAGTTATTAAGGGGGCATGGAATGATAATTTTGATTATACTCAAAGCCAAGAATGTGAACAACCTATGGCATCAGCTATTATGATACGAAGTAGTATTATACAGGAAATTGGGGGATTTGATGATAATGCTGATTATTGGTTATTCTTTAATGATGTCGATTTATCCAAAAATTTGCAATCAAGAGGATATATTACCTATTATGTAGCCCAGGCTCATATGTATCATTATCATGGGGCAAGCACTAAAAAACTTCTTAATATGAAGAAAAGACTATATTGGCAAAGGGGATTTAATCGATATTTTAGTAAATGGTATTATACTCAATGGTATCAAAAAATAGCATTATATATATTCTCATGGATATTATTTGGAGGACTGAGTATAAGAGATGTAATTCGTGGAAAATAGTAGTAATATATGATATAATAGATAGCAATTAAGAACAAGATATTGGTATGATTAAAACAAGAATAGCTCCCTCTCCTACAGGAAATCTTCATATAGGAACTGCAAGGACGGCATTATTTAATTATTTATACGCCAAAAATCAAAAAGGAATATTTTCTATTCGTATTGAAGATACTGATATCGCTCGCTCAACTAAAGAATCAGAGCAAGATATTATAGAGGGATTAGAATGGCTTGGATTAATTCCTGATGAGGGTGTTTCGGTGAAAGGGGAAATAGGGGGGCTGGGACCTTATCGCCAAAGTCAAAGAGGGGATATATATAAACCCTATTTGGAACAATTAATACAAAGTGGCAATGCTTTTTGGTGTAATCTTACTGAACAAGAAATTGATATCTTAAAACAGCAGGCTAATGACAAAAACGAGCAATTTGTATTGAGGTCTCCCTATCGTGATCAGAGTATTGAGCCTACTCAAGAATCAGTTTTAAGATTTAAGGTAAGTGACACTAAAATTAGTTTTGAGGATAAAATTAAAGGATTCATTGAATTTGATACTTCTTTACTGGGTGATTTTGTCATAGCAAAAAATTTAGATTATCCTCTATATAATTTTGTAGTAGTAATAGATGATGAATTAATGCAAATTACCCATATTATCCGAGGAGATGATCATATCGCAAATACCCCAAAGCAAATACTTATTAATCAGGCTTTGGGATTTAGCCGTAAGAATTTTGCTCATTTACCTCTTATTCTGGCTCCTGATAAATCAAAAATGTCTAAGCGTTTTGGAGCAACCTCTATTCGAGAATATAAGGATCAGGGATATTTACCAGAAGCTCTTATTAATTTCCTCGCTTTACTTGGATGGAATGAAGGAAATGATAGGGAATATTATACTATGGGTGAAATCATCGAGAAGTTTAGTCTTAAGCGGGTACAGAAAAGTGGAGCAATTTTTAATATTCAGAAATTAGACTCAATTAATTCTCATTATATCAAGCAATTAAGCCCTGAGGAACAAATTGAACTTGGTACTCAATATCTTATACAAAATGGATTTGATATTGATATATGGAGCCCTAAACAGCTCAAAGCCATTATTCAACTCGAAATAAATCGTATCAAAAAATTTGCTGATATTGGTAAGGAAATTGGCTTTTTATGGAATCAGCCTGAATATAGTCCTGATATATTGGCTTTTAAGGCTATGACAAAAGAAGATAGTATTGTAAGTCTTGAGTGGTCTTATCAATTAGTGTATACTATAGAGGAAAGTCAATTTGATACAATAGAGTCTATTATAAAAGATGCTATACAAAAAGATAATAGACAAATGGGAGAAATATTATGGCCTTTAAGAGTTGCATTATCGGGATTAGAAAAGTCGCCATCACCATTCGAGATGATCTCAATAATGGGTAAAGAGGAGACTCTAAAACGCATTCAATATGCTCAAAATATGCTGAGAGAATAATTGACACAATATAAGTCCTAGAACAAACAAGAATACAATATGAAATTAAGACATACAATTGCAGTATTCAGTATAATAGCCTTGATTATAACTCAAGGAGCTATTCCAGTATTAGCAGTAACCCAATCAGAGATTAATACAAAAAATGCTCAAATTCAAAAAATTGAACAACAAATTCAAGCAATTCAGAATAAAAAAAATCAAACTTCACAGCAAAAAAGTAGTAAAGAAGCAGAAGTTAATGCACTGAGAGGACAGGTCAATCAATTGAATTCAGATATTAAAAATTTGCAGGGACAATTAGTAGAAGTGGGCCAAAAATTAAATGAAACAGAAGGAAATATTCAAGAAACAACACAAAATATTCAAGATTTAGAAAGTCAAATTGCAAGTAATAAAGAGACAATTAGAAGTTTAGTAGAGAGTTTATATAAGCAGTCTCAAGTAAAAAATGAAATCGTCGCAGCTGTAAGTGCAGATACATTATCTGAAGTATTCAATGAGGTAGAATATTCCGATACGATGCAAAGTAAAATACAAGTTCTTCTTGCTGATATTATGTCAAAAAAAGAAGCCCTAGATATAGCAAATCAAAATTTGTCCAATCAAAAGGCTACATTAGCATCTACACAGGGTACATTACAGGATAGAAAAGAATCAATTGAAAGTAATAAAAATCAAGTTCAAAATCAAGCTCAAGCTTCTGCTGTAGCTGTAAATCAATTAAATTCTAGTCTTAATAGTTTGTCATCTCAGGAACAAGTGCTTGAGAAGCAAAGACGAGCAACAGCGGTTGAACTTGCTAATTTAGAAGCGGCTTTATCTCGTCAATTTGGAGGTGGGGGAACAGTATGTTCAGCTCGAGGATATTCTTGGCCTGTACAGGGGGGTAAAATTACACAAGGATATGGTATGACTTCATTTGCAAAAACAGGAGCTTATGGAGGTGCTGGACATAATGGCATTGATATTGGGGCTCCAAACGGTACTCCTGTATATGCTACCGCAGCAGGTACGGTGGTAAGTGTTGGATTTAATAATAATTCCTATGGAAAATGGATAGTAATTAAACATACAGACGGATACTTCTCATTATACGGTCACTTATCAGCTCAAAATGTATCAAATGGACAATCTGTCACCAGAGGACAGAGAATTGGGGCAATAGGTTCAACAGGTTTTGCAACAGGGCCTCATCTTCATTTTACGATTTATTTGCCTAATTCTCTCAGAATTGGATCTAGTCCACAGGGAGCTCCGGTAAACCCATCAAGTTGTGGCTATTAGTATATGAAAAAACGTTTAAGTAGTAAATCAACGACAAAATCTCCTTCAAAGCATTATGTTCGAAATGGATTTATTGGATTATTGCTTATTATAGCTATTGGATTTATTGCAAAGAATCTTTTTATTATATTTGAACGTAAATATGCAATAGAACAAGAAAAACAAGCATTAACTAAACAAGTTGCTCGTATTAAACAAGATTTTTTGTCTCTAGAGCAGATAAAAGAATATATTAGCTCTTCTGCTTATCAAGAAAAAGAAGCTAAACAAAAACTTGATCTCAAGAAACCAGGTGAACAAGTAGTATTAATAACTCCAGGCTCAATTACGGCTAATCTTAATGATCAAGATTTAGTATCAATTCTAAGAGCCCCCCAAGCCGAAAAAAGACTTCCAGCTCAAACCAATCCAGAGCGATGGTGGGCATTTTTCTTTGATAAAGAGCGATTATAATAATGTTGTCCGACCAGGACTCGAACCTAGATTAACAGGACCAAAACCTGTCGTCCTACCAATTAGACGATCGGACATATAAATTAAATTATATCAAATATTTTAGGATAAATCAATTATTTTTAATTTACTCCAAAGAATGGTGCAATAATATAAGAAAGTAGTCCTAATAATATGATGATAAAAAATATAATAAATACTGTTTTTTTAACAAAGCGTTTGAGTTTTGGGGAAATAGTCATAATTAATTGAAATTTTATCATATATAGTGTATAATACATCTATGAGTATAATAATGTCAAGATAAATCTGTATGAAAAAAGAAGTTATATCATTAGTGGTAGAAAAGCGTGAAAAGAAAGGAAGTAGCCAAAGTGTTATTTTACGAAAACAAGGATTAGTTCCAGGAGTATTATATGGAAGTGGACTGGGTAAGGCAAAGCCAGAATTAATACAAATTAATGCTCTTGAGCTTAATAAAATATTAGCTGAAGTAGAAGAGTCAACTCTTATTACTATTGTCTTGGGAAAAAAATCATATCCTACTCTTGTGAAGGATATTCAAAGAAATCCATTAAAGGCTGAAATTTTATCTATTGATTTTTTTGCACCTGATTTAAATGAAGAGGTTGAAACACCCGTAGTTCTTGAATTTGAGGGAGTATCTCAATCAGAAAAAGATGGAAATATTTTAATCAAAATTCATCAAGAAATAGAGGTAGCTGCTTTGCCTGGAGATTTGCCAGAACATATAGTAGTTGATATATCAACTCTTGAGACAGTAGATGATGTGATTCGTGTTTCTGATTTAGTATTCCCAAAGGGAGTTACCTCTTTACTTGAGGCAGAAGAATTAATTGCAATTACGGAAGCTCCACAATCGGAAGAAGAGCCAGAACTTAGCAAAGAAGAATTAGATGCTTTAGAGAAATCTCAAGCTGAAAATAACTCTAAAGATAAAGAGGAAGAAGAAACAGAATAATATTTACTATGAGTTCTAAAAACAAAAATAATTTCATCTCAAAAATCATACAATATAGTAGTATATATGTATTGATATTGGGTTTTATTTTAATTCCTGCATATCCTGTATTAGCTAATTCTAAATTGGAAGACACCAAGAAGAATTTGAGTACTGAATTGACTAAAATTCAAGATTTAACTGATTCTAAAAAAGAAACTGATGTAAAAGTGAGAACATTGGCTAAAGAATTAGAGTCTCTTGATAATGAAATTAATTCTTCTCAAAAAAATCTTGATGCTACTAATAAAGATATTAATTCTATACAAACAGAATTAGGTGAAACTCGACAATATATTAGTACTTTGGAGCAAACAATTGTTGCTCAAAAATCTCTGATTAAGGAATATATTAGTAGTTTATATACTCAAAAAGATGTATCATTATTCGAGGTGGTATTATCTGAAGATCAATTATCTGAATTATTAGGTTCAGTGCAGAAAACAGGAGTTATGCAAGACTCTATTACTGAATCTATTGGTTTAATTCAAGCCAAAGAAAAAGAAATTGTATCAGAAAAACAACATTTATTTGATAAAGAAGAAGAGCTAATTGCATTGAGACAGTCTCAAGAACAGCAAAAGAATTTATTAGAGCAAACTCAATCAGATAAAGAAACCTTATTTGCCCAAACTAAAGGGGAGCAATCTCAATATGAAGCTTTATTAAAAGAATCATTTGCAACTAAGCAAAATCTTTTGAATAGTATTAAAGTATTAGGTGGTTCTGATGGAAGACCAGGAGCTATTTCTCTAGAAGAAGCTTATGCTTTGGCTTCGGCTAATACGGCAAGACTTGGTAATAAAATACGTCCAGAATATTTAGTCGGTGTGATGAAAACAGAGTCTGGACTTGGAGGTAATGTAGGGAGGTCATTTTATAAAGATTCATTAAGTGGATGTGCTGCACGTGAAGGGAATACCACAAAATTAAATTATACTCGCGAAGAACAATCTTTTGAAAAAATTACTTCTGCATTAAATTTACCAATTACTCAACCGGTATCTGGATGTCCTTATCCTAAATATATTGGAACGGGAGGAGCTATGGGGCCTGCTCAAGTAATGCCTGCAACATGGCTTGGCTATGAAGGAAAATTAAAAGGATTAAAAGGGTCAGCTGTAAGCCCATGGAGTATTGAAGATGCTATGCTGGCAATGGGAATGATTTTACTTGGTAAAGTGGGGGATCAATCTATTGCAGGTAATGAGGAATTAGAACGTAAAGCTGCCTTATGTTATCTTGGGGGATGTAATGTTAAGAATATGTGGTATGCAGATACAGTATTAAATGAAGCTACAAGAACCAAAGAATTACTTGGAAAATAAAATCCCCTCACACTAAACAGAGAAAAGGGGATTGATTTAATTTATGTTATAAGGTCTTTTTATAGGGAGGGTACGGAAGCGGTGTATTTGCTCCATGCATGAATTTGTCCTTCGGTTAGGTTTTGAGCCTTTTGTACGGTATCTGATAAATCATCTAGACTAAAAGCAATATCTTGTCCAGCATTAAGACTTTTTTGATAATAGGTATTTTTCAATACTGTTTCAGCATATAGTCTTTGTTCTTTTGACAGAGATATATTTTTCTCTTTGATATACTCAGATACTGCATTTCGAGCTAAATGAGTGACCCCATCACCCATTCTTGCCTTTACCGTAATCTCAGAGTCATTTTTTTGAATATCTACACTCGTATCATTATTCTTTTTTTCATCTTCAGTCTTTGCAGCTTCGTCTTGATTCTCAGTCTTATCAGTCATTTCATCCTGTGTCTTATCTTCGTCTTTCTTTATATCTTCAACTTTCTCTTCTACGCTCTTATCTTTCTTATCAGTATTGGTATCTCGGTTGAATGCATATACTCCACTAACTATCAAGAATATGATTAAAAATATTGATAAAATATTTTTAGCCCAAAATCCTTGCTCTTCTTCTGGTTGTTCTTCTGTTGTTTTCTTTTCTTCACTCACTTCTATTCACCTCCTTTCTTTGATTAATCTATTGATTGAATTCTATCAGTATATGTCGGTCTAAACCTTGTAAATCTGGATATATGGTTATATTAGATGCTACAAAGATTGTCTGTATAATATCTTGTAAAGGACTGACTTGTTCAGGGTTTATCTCAATTAATATCTTGGGATATACAATAAAACAACTCTTAATATCTTGTATTAACCTGATATAATGCTCTAATCCATTATTATTGGAATAAAGCGCTAAATCTGGTTCATATAAAAGGGAGTCGTCTGTATATTGATTTTGATCGAGATAAGGTAAATTTGCAATAATTAAATTAGGTTGTAATTCTTGAGGGAATACATCAATAAGATCTCCCTCAAAAAACTCAATAAGACTTTGCTTACCTGTAATTAGTATAGCATTATTTTGTGCAATCTGTAAGGCTAATGGGGATATATCAGAGGCATATATGTCAGCATTTGGCATTTCAATAGCTAGAGTAACAGCAATACAACCGCTACCAGTACCGATTTCCCAAATAATGGGGTGGGCAATATTCTCAAATACTATTTTTGTAATATCAATAATAGCTTCAGTTTCTGGGCGAGGTATTAATACCTGTTCATTCACGATAAAGTCTCGTCCATAAAATTCTTTATGTCCTATAATATAAGCAATTGGCTTATGCTTTAGCCTCTCCTGTACACATTCTTGTATAGCCTCTATTTCCCTAGTCAATATAGTATCCTCCTGATGCATTATAGTCTCAAGTTTATTGAGCCCTAATACATATTCAATAATAATATAGGTATCCAATTCAGGAGTAGGGGATAGAGATTGAAGAGTAGTATTACTCTGTTGTATTATTTCTTTGATAGTCATCGAATGCTTGTAAAATAAGGGTAAAATCACCTAATAATATTCCTTCTATATTCGAAAAATTTTGTTTAATCCTATGATCAGTTATACGGTCTTGGGGGAAATTATAGGTACGAATTTTCTCTGATCTATCTCCAGTCCCAATTTGATTTTTTCGAAAAGAAGCTTCTTTTTCAGCTTGCTCTTGTTTCATTCTATCTAGAATACGAGTACGTAAAATTTTCATTGCCTTTTCCTTATTTTTGAGCTGAGATTTTTCATCTTGGCAAGAAACTACTACATTAGTAGGGATATGAGTAATACGAACAGCTGAATCAGTGGTATTAACACTTTGTCCTCCTGGTCCACTGGATCGAAATACATCAATTTTTAAATCATTAGGATTAATATCGATGTCAACTTCTTTTGCAATAGGTAATACGGCAACAGTAATAGTAGAAGTATGTACACGGCCAGCTTTTTCTGTTTTGGGTACTCTTTGCACTCGATGAACTCCACTTTCATATTGTAGATATTTATAGACCTCTGGTCCCCGAGCTTCAATAACAATTTCTTTTATTCCTCCTACCGAATTCTCGGATAAAGATAATATCTCCGTTTTAGCTCCATTTTTCTGAAGAAAATTAATATAAGCCTTGAATAGCTCTAAAGCAAATAAACCGGCCTCATCTCCTCCAGCCCCTGCTCGAATTTCTACAATAATTTCATCTGCAAAAGTTTCTTTGGGAGATATAATATCATGCCAAGCTTTTTCTTTTTCAGTTAATTCTAATTCCAAACGAGCAATTTCCTCTTCGGCAATTTCTTTCATCTCGGGGTCGCTGAGTAGAACTTTAGCTTCTGCTAATTGAGATTTTATTGTCTCAATACCTTGTAATAAGGTAATATGACTGGCAAGTTCAGTATGTCTTTTTGAAATAGTAATAAAATCAGAACTACCAAATATCTGAGGTTCAGACATTTGGGTAGATAATAGTTCATATTCTGCTTGAATATCGGGTAGGGAGGGAATCATATTATTGTCCCTAAATATAAGTTGAGGGAGTTATTTATTTGAGAGCTTATCTTTCTTCTCTAATTTAGCTCGGAATTTCTCAACTCTTCCAGCGGTATCTACCAAAGTTCTTTTTCCTGTATAAAAAGGATGACATTTTGAACATACTTCAATAGAAATTTTTTCTCTTGTAGCTCCAATTTCAAATTCAGTACTACAAGAAATACATTTAACAGTAGTATGATAATAGGTTGGGTGAATGCCAGATTTCATAAATAGATATATTAATCATTACATAATTGTCTATAAGTATAGCATATATATCTCATAAAGTCAATCCATATGAGTGGTATTGTAATACAGTTGTTTTGTGTATATTTGTATGCTATACTTTTACTATATTATAATACATATCATAATATGGAGTCCAATCTCACTTTGGGTGATATTATATCCAAAATACAAAGAAAATTTAATACGGTTATTATTATAACACTTATTTTTGTATTAGTCGGAGTGGGTATTACTCTTATTATACCAAAACAATATAGGGGAGAATCTCAATTTGTTGTTATTCAAAAGGCAAATCCAGAAATTGACTCCTATACGGCACAAAGATCAATTGATTCTAAAGTAGATTTATTAGTGAATTTGGTATATACTGATACATTTTTTGCAAGTGTTACAGCGGATAATGTTGATATCAAGAATGCATTTCCTGAAAATCTGAAGGATAGAAGAACCGCATTTGCTCGTAATATTATTGTTGAAGCTAAGGGAACTGGTTTTGTCTCAGTATCAACCTATGATGTCTCCTCTGAACTTGCCCTTACTATGAATAAAGTCGTAGTGGATAAATTAATTGAACAGGCAAAGGTATTATTTGGAGAAACAGGTACTATTCAAGTTGTAAATCAATCATCTCTGTATGATGGAGTTGGGCGGCCAGATATTTTGGTTAATCTCTTGGGATCAGCTCTATTAGGATTTTCTATTGCGATTGGATATGTTATTGCAAGGCGAGATCAAAGTATATCATATGATTTTGGTGTTGATAATTTTGTGTCCCCACAACTTCCTGATGAATATGAAATAGCTGAAAACCCTATTATTGATTTAACTCCACCCCCATCTATAAGTCCAGATACAGAGTATGACTCAGATAAGTTCTAATATAATTATTGGACTTGGGGCTATAAGTTTACTTATATGTATTTTACTTAATGCTCCTGGTATCATATTTGCGGCAGTTATTCTTAGTTGGGTATTTGTATTCATATTATCTATTTCTTTAGAAGTAGGTTTATTTACTTTGATTTTTTTACGGCCAGCTATAGATATTATTAGCCCTTTTACATTACCTGATTTTCCTATTATTAATTTGGGATCTACTATTGCTATAATGATAATAGTATTGTCATTCATATATATATATAAACACCGAATAGTAGTATATAATTCACATATCCCTTTAATGTGGAGTTTAGGACTGATTGTACTTGTATATATTATTTTTAGTTTTACAGGGATTTCATTGTTTGTCGGATTACAGGAAACAGTGAGAGTATTGAGTTTTATTATGCTCTATTTTGTGGGGTGGATATATGTTTCACATCAAAATAAATTAATGAATATAATGAGAGTTATTATATATGGGAGTATTATTCCACTATTCGTTGCATATATTGAATATTTTTCTGGCACAGGATTATATACTAATCCTGGGTTTGAAAATCGTATTGCAGGTACATTTGGACATCCTAATGTACTTGCGTATTATTCTATTATTATCCTTGCATTAATTGGGAGTATATGGCTGAATAAGAATACTACTATTTCAATAGATGAAAAGAGATTATTAGGAAGTATTGGCTTATTATATATTATTATTCTTTTGGTTACTTTTACACGAGGTGCCTGGTTTGGGCTTATCATGTTAATTGCCTTAATAGGATTAATTAAATATCCACGTAAAAGTTTAATTATTACATCAATAGGATTAGGATTTATTGCTTTAGTATTATCTATATATCAGATTTTATCTCCCCCTACTGTTTTAGATTTACCGCCACTAACTACTTTACCTGTGATTAATAGAGTATCAGGCTTATTTAATGCCGACCCCAGTGATTCGGTGATATGGAGATTAACTATGTGGACAGATATGTATGAAAAAGCCTGGGAGTCCCCTATAATAGGTTTTGGTACAGGAAGTTCTCAAATTATGGTTGAGCAAACACGAGGTACATTTAGAGGTTCTCTTGAAGTACATAATGATTATATCAAAATATTCCTAGAACAAGGATTGATTGGCCTTATGATATATGGAATATTAATACTTAATATTCTAGGAGTATTATATTATCGCTATATACAGGGTAAAAATATCTATATTTTATATTTAGCATCCTTGATGACGGTGATTTATATAGTGAGTTTTTGGGATAATTTACTTCGTGGAACAGTATTAATGTGGATATTATTCCTTTTATTGGGGGCAGTATTACATTATCAGAGTTTAGATAATAAATCAGATACGAGTATATGAAAATTTTAGTATTAGGTCGACAACATATAGCTAAATCAGAGGATATTATTAAAGGTCTTCAGGATTTGGGACATACTGTACATTATCTCCTTTTCCCTTCCCTCCAATATCCTCAAAATTATTATACTACTCATACAGGAAATATATCGACTCTATCATATACATCCAAGATAGCATATTATTGGGGACATTATCATAGTATACGGAAATATATGACATCTCATCTTGATACGGATTATGATTATATTTTAGCTATAGATTGGTTTGAGGGATATATTGCTCTTTCACTCCGAGATTATTTTAAGGATATCCCTATAATATATTATGCCTATGATTATTATTTTTATTCTAATAGACTTTCATCACGCTATATTATTAACAAAATAGAGGCCTCAGTATATAAGCGGGCAAATATGGTCTGGGCTTTGAGTTCACAAATTATTATAGAACATGAAAAAAAACATATTAATAAATCTTTGGTATTGACTATACCATTAGGGATTCATACTCAAAAAATTGCTCCCTATAAACCCGATTCAAGACAAATACTCTTTATGGGTAATTTTAAAGAAGGGCATAATTTACGATTATTGGTAAATGTTTTTGCAAAATTATCTCCAGACTATCATCTACATCTTATAGGTAAGGGTAATTTATATCAAGAAATTGAGAAAATAATTCAACCTGCAAGCTCTAATATTACTTTATATGGATTTCAAGATGAACAGCAAATACAAGAATTAGTAGTGAAGCATCATATTGGTTTTGGAATAGCTTTATATGAGAATACATTAGAAATATCTTGTGCTGATCCAGGGAAAATTAAAGATTATCTTTCATTGGGGCTCCCAATTATTACTACTCCATATCCTAGTATAAGTAAGGATATACAAGAATATAATTTAGGATTAGTAATACAAGATAATGAAGAAAGTTTATATACAACATTAATTCATATAGATGAAAATAATATGAATAAGTTTGCAAAAAATATTATAAGATACACTCAACAACATAGTTATGCTAAAATATTAGCTAAAGCTTTATCTCAGAGTAAATGATATCTATTGATAAAATGTCATATATATGATAGGGTAGAGATGTCCATCTTTGGTTATTTACCATGAAAAAGCTCTTTCTCCCTTTTGTAACAGCAATTTCAGTTCTATTCCCAATGGCAGCAACAGCTCAATGGTGGGGTGAATCTTTTGAAAGTATTGAATATAATGGGGTGATAATTCGCTCCGATATTCGTCCACGCACTATTATTTGTCCTATTGTGGAATCACAAGGATTACCTTGTGATGGATATCAAGGATTCAATGCATCCACCAGGACTCATATTTTTAGAAATAATGGGAATTGGAATAATAATAGAAACTGGAATAATCAGTGGCAAAACCCAGGATGGAATAATAATCAACATTGGAGACAGCCTAATTCAGGATGGAATAATAATGGAGGTTGCCTCTTCAAAAAATGGACGCGAGATGGTGGCTTTGCAATCGGGAATTGCTGATACATTATTTTCCAATCTCAAGCCGGTAGCAATAGCTGCCGGTATTTTTTTGTTTTTATATCTTGACAAATAAGATATAATATGCTATAGTCACTAAGTCGTTTCGTGGATAAACCATGAAAACTCTTACCAAGTTCATCGCCGGCGCTCTGCTGGCAGGCACCACACTTCTGACCGTGGCTCCCGCCACGGCTCAGTCCCTCAGCGGCAGGGTCGCCGTCGGACCCATCGGGTCCACCACGAGGGCCTGGACCTCGGTCTCCGAAGCTCAGTCCCTGTGTGCCCGCAATGGGTGCTGGGTGACCGATGGGGTGGAGGTGTCACCCGGTAATTGGGTACCGAACACTCTGTTCCCGGGGGCGAAATCCCTCAGGGATTCAGCTGGGAACGGCCTGCTCGAGATTCCTCGAGCGACATCTCCTCGCTGAGGTGTCAGTTCAGTTTAGTTCAATAAGCCTCTGCAATGCAGGGGCCTTTTTTATATATTGAAATGTTGTCAATACTTGACTTTTTGGTTTAAATATGCTATTATAGATCCGTCTTTCATGGGTTTATCCTAATGAAAAAGTTCATTCCCATCTTGCTTGGCTCTGTTTTACTGGCTTCGGCTGGAAAGGCGGAGACATTGCCTTTGAGGCTCCAGATCAGCACCCCAGATTCCAATCGGGCGGTGAGGGTGATCATAAGTCCCAGTCAAGCGAAAGCCTCGGCAGGGCTGGTAACAGCTCGTCCTGGTTCCAATCCCTCGGACTGGGCACCTCAGTACAATAGACTGATTAACCAAAAGGCCCTCGGGTCTCGCGGTCAATCGGGTGCTGGGCTCACAGCAGGTACGCCTCGGCGTTTCTGTCTGGTGCCTTTGTACCAGGAGGTGAAAAATCTCTCTGCGCTCCCTTGTGGAGCTTATGGGGAGAGTATCAACTTCCGGTCCAATGGACCCCTTGCCTTCAGCCTTATCAGTGTCAAATCTGATGGTGGATGGCAATGGCTCGACAATGGGCCTAAGGGGGCTGGTACTGGTGGTCTTACTCTTGTAAGTTCACCAGGCTGGGAAGTTGCTGGGTGGGGACATACCTCAAAAGGGTATGTCCCCACCAGCAGGGGAGTATTCTTTGGCCCCATCTTCACGGGTGGGGACTTGGCTACCTCGAGGATTTTATCCTCGACTCCCGCCTCGGCGGTGAGGGAGCCTATCTGGCGTCTGCCAGATTCTGGGCTCAGGTTCCCGGCAGTGATCACGGTCAGCAATGATCGTATCACTCTCTCCACCACCCCCATTCCCGGGGCGCAATATTTCTTCCTCCCTCGGGAGGGCGGTATGTCGGTAGGACGCGAATTCATCGCAATTCAGCCAGGAGTAGCATTCCAAGCTGGAGTTCAGCTGAACTCCTCCGCTACCGATGCTGGCACCTTTGGTGCCAAGCTTCCCGATGGCAAGATTGCCTGGATTCAATGGGGATCTCGTCCTGATGGACGTGACACCCGGGTCAAGGTGATTAATCAAGGTGGTCAGCCCTGGGTTCAGCAAGGTTGGAGCTTGGTCCGCGTTCATCGCTGATCAGACTCCTCATATCAGCCCTCACAATTTGTGGGGGCTTTTTTATTTCTCTCCAAAAACACTATAATAGATGTTGTTAGCTATTGACAAAATCGTGTTTTTATGCTAGTATGCGAGAGTTCTTTACCAGGAGTTTTACGATGAAAAATCGTAACATCTTGGGGATGTTTGCAATCGTTCTTCCACTACTTGCCCCTATGGGTGTCAAGGCGGAGAATTTGCTCTCATCACCTCAATCGAATATCCAGGCAGAAATGCCTCGGAGACTCTCAACTCGAGAGCAAGCAGCTGAGCTTCGCGCCATGCGTGAAGCTGCCGAGGCTCGTAATGCTGGAAGTGTTCCGCAAATGTCACAGACTCCACCTGGACCACCACCGGTTTTGCCGGTAACTCAGGTTGTGACACAACAACCTGTCAATCCTGTGGTTGCAGGACCTGTTGTTACCCCTTTTCAAAAGGGCGGTGGAGAATCCTCCCTGTTCGGTGGTAATAACACCAATATCAGGGGGGAGGCAGAGTACAGTAGCACTCCCAGCCAGATCAATTCCAAGGCTGGAGTCACGCTGGCTCCCAAGGGGAAACCTTTCCTGATGCAAGTTACCGGCTATCAAAGCTCGGGAACTTGCCCAGCAGGTCCGGGAGGTACTTGTTCCTATGATTCCAGTAAGCTGGATATCTATGGGGCTCTGAGAGGCTGGTCTTCCACTACCGAGTGGAATGCTGGTCCCTTTGTCCGTTTCCAGCAGAATAATGCTAATGGGACTTGGAAAAGCCCCGATGGTCTTTATTCCGGTGAATGGAAGTCGGATAAGCCTCAGACTGATGTCGGTATCCGAGCCCGGATTCGTCATCGCCTGGACCCCAAGTCTTCCGCCAATCCTTGGATTGGTGCAGGTGGCGAATACGATTTCGCCAATGGAGGCTATGACGCCTTCGGCGAAGGCGGTATTCGCCCCGGCAACTCCAAGAATCCCTGGAATCTGTATGTCCAGGGGGGTGTGAATACTGACGGAGGATATTTTTATCCCGAGGTCACCACACCTAATCTGGTGGGGGATGCCAATTCGAAGCTGCAGGTCCAGCTTCAGGCAAAGGGAGTTCTTTATGGCCTCGGCCGTGATAACTCCACTAGTCGAGTTGAACTCGGGGCCCCCATCACCCTGAATCTCAGCCGCAATACGGCTATTCAGGTGGTGCCAGCCTATGTGCTGGGACTCGACTCCAATACCCGCTCAGGGTTTGGGGGCACAGTAAAGCTCCGCTTCGGCTTCTGAAGTAAAACCAAAAATGATAGCAACTAACCCCTCACGGGGAGCAGTCGCCTTGACCATCTCTGGTTTTATACCCCTATATCTCCAGCTGCTTGCAGTTGGGGATTTTCATTTTGTAAGAATATAGGCTATAATAGATTTTATATCTGCTCTTTTAGATTCATGAGACGCAACCCAGTCTTACTGATTATATCTATTTTGGTAGCTGTAATCATTCAGCATAGTATTGCCGAAGAAGATATTATGTCAGAGAATATTCCTCATCAGTCTCAGGTACTGCTTAGTATTTTGTCTCTCCTCTCAGGTTTGATTGGAGCTGATATATTTATGACAGGTATTCGACTCATTTGGTAATGCTTCAACTTTAGGTTCACTCTCAATTCGAGGGTGGGCTTTTCTTTATTTCAGTTGTTGAAAACTTTTGACATTTGAGTCAAAATATGCTATAATTTATATTAATTAGATTACTATTAGTATTTTCATGAAAATTGCTTTTATAGGTCAAAAAGGTATTCCTGCCTCAGCTGGGGGTGGTGTGGAGAACTATGTTGATAATATTGCAGTGAGACTTGCTCGACGGAACCATGATATTATTGTTTATACACGTAAATCCTATGCTCCTGAAGGGAATTATAAAGGGGTACAGGTAATTGAAACCCCTTCTATTGCCACCAAAAGTTTGGATGCTATTACTCATACATTTACTTCTATTTGGAATAGTTTTTTTATCCCAGATTTGGATGTACTTCATATCAATTCAGTGGGCCCCGCCTTATTAACTCCATTTGCTCGCCTCGGATTTGCTATCAAATATCTATTTGGACATAGATATACCAAGGTGGTATTTACATTTCATAGTGCTGATTGGTATCATGGAAAATGGAATCTTTTTGCTAAGTCAATGTTAAAATTAGGGGCTTGGACAGGATGTCATTTTGCTGATGAAGTAGTAACAGTTTCTAAGAGTTTACGCTATTTTATATCTCGAGAATTTGATATTAAGGCTACTTATATACCAAATGGTACCGTGTTTAATCATATTAGTTCTGATTCAAAATTAGCCAAATTTGGTCTCAAAAAACAAGGCTATATTGTATTTATTGCAAGACTAGTTAAACATAAAAATGCTCATATTTTGATACAGGCGTATCAGCAAATGGCTCATAAATATGGGAAAAAGCTTGTTATTGTGGGAGGACCTTCTTATACCAGAGAATATGAACAATATCTTCATGATTTAGCAGATGGAGATAAAAATATTATATTTACCGGTCATCAATTAGGCAGAACATTAAAACAATTATTTGCTAATGCAGCAATATATGTTCTTCCATCATCTTCAGAGGGATTATCTATTTCTCTTTTGGAGGCAGGAAGTTATGGAATTCCTGTTATTGTATCCGATATTCGCGAAAATCTTGAAATTGTGGGGGATCTTGGGCATATTGCAAAGGTGAATAATATTGCTTCTCTCAAACATCAATTAGAGCATGTATTGGGGGATTATCGAGGAGCTTTGGAACTTGCGGACATATTACAAGAGGAAATACGGTATCATTATTCTTGGAATCATATTATAAAAGCTCTTGAAAATGTATATCAGAGAGACTCTCGTCTATATAGGGGTGCTGGTATTCAGGTTACGGCAGCTTTGAAATATTAATAGATATGAAAAAAGTCTCTCCCAAAAAGAGAATTTTGACTATATTAGGTATTATACTATTGATTATTATTAGTATAAGTCTTATTATTTGGGGAATTATTTGGTCTCAATATAGACAGGAAATTAATTTGGCTCAAGCTATACAAAAACAGGGAGATGTCACCTATTTAGTATTATTCCAGAACACCTTAGAATTAAGACCAACAGGGGGATTTGTAGGTAATTTTGCAGAAGTTACTTTGAGTAAAGGAAAAGTGAAAAAGTATACTATTTATAATACGAATGCCTTTGATTATGGAAAGCCTGGTATTAATGCTCCTGAGCCTATAAAAATTATGCTAGGAGTCGATACATTACAAATGAGAGATGGAAATTGGTCTCCAGATTTTCCTACTACAGCAAAACAAATGATTGATTTATATAAATTGGAGGGGGGAAGTCAAAATATAAATGGTATTATTGCAGTAAATGCTGCTGTTCTCCCTGAAATATTAAAAATTATTGGGCCAGTGAATGTAGAGGGAATAGATGGAGAATTAAATGCCGATAATGTATTATTATCTGTACAATATGAACTTAATTTTGGATTTATTGATAAGGGGATAAGTCGTGCTGACCGTAAAGAGCCTATTAAAAATTTAGCAGTTGAAGTAGAGAAGAGAATTCGCAAAGCCTCTCCTCAAACATTATATAAAATTGGGAATATGCTTATAGAGCAGGCTAATCAAAAGCAACTATTATTATGGAGCTCAGATCAAAAAGTACAAGATAAAGTTGAGACTTTGAATTGGGATGGGGCTATTGAGAATAATGGGGAGGGGGATTATTTTATGTTAGTAGATGCTAATTTAGGTTCTCTCAAAACAGATTATTATATGAAGCGAGATATTAGTAAAACAGTTAATACTTGTGGGGACAAATTATGCTCCACAATTACCATACGATATACTAATACTGCTCAGACTGCCTCACCTCTCAATAATGATTATAAGTCATATAGTAGAATATTATTACCACAAAATGCTTTTATTAATACTATTACTGGTATTGAAAAAGACAAAATTGACTATAATAGCGAATATAATAAAAAAGTAGCAGGATTTCAAATAGATATTCCTTTTAATAGTACTAAGGATATTTTCATTGATTATACTATTCCCAAAACTCAACAATATAGTTTGCAAATTCAAAAACAGCCAGGTATTGCAGGATTTGGATTTAATTTAGATTATAAGCCAAAGTCAAAACAAGTATCTGAATATATTAATTCTGATTGGAATTGGAAAGAATAATTATTCAAAATGTACGGTATCTTCAAAATGCGATAGACGAGATTTTAATTCTGGATACATATTAAGAGTAGTATCTTGATTCAGGATTTCTTGTGATATATTACGAGTTTGTACAATAATCTCTTTATTGAGTAATGCCTCCATACTAATATCTGATATTCCACTTTGATTAGATCCAATAAATTGACCTGGACCTCTAATAGCTAAATCTTTTTCCGCGAGCTCAAATCCATTATTGGCTTTTTCAATAGCTTTTAATCTTTGATTCATGGACACTTCTTGCTCACCCGTTTCAAATAGAAAACAAAAGGATTGATATTCTCCTCGGCCCACTCTTCCTCGGAATTGATGTAATTGAGCGAGTCCAAAGCGCTCAGCCCCTTCTATCACCATAATACTGGCATTCGGGATATCAATACCAACTTCTATTACTGAGGTGGCAACAAGTATATCAAATGTCCGATTTTTGAAATCTTGAATAATTGTATCTTTTTCGGCAGTTTTCATTTTCCCATGCATCATATTAATTCTCAGATCAGGGAATATATTTTGAGATAAGTCAATAAAAGTTTCTTCTACGGATTTGATATCAGATTCTTCATCAGCTTCAATCTTGGGGCATACCACAAAGGCTTGTCTACCGGATTGTATATGTTTACGTATAAAGGTATAGGCTTCTGATCTTTTGGATGGAGGTACTAATTTAGTTTTTATGAGTTTTCTTCCAGCGGGATATTCATCTAATAGAGATATATCTAAATCCCCATATATACTAAGAGCTAAAGTTCTTGGTATTGGGGTTGCTGTCATACTTAAGAGATGAGAAATTGTCTCAGAGCTTTTATCCTTAGCTTTACTAATCATAGTTTGTAATTCTGCTCTTTGCTTTACTCCGAATCGATGTTGCTCATCTACGATAACAAGAGCAAGATCTTTATATTGTAATTGATCAGTAATAACACTATGAGTACCAATAACAATATCAATATTTCCCCTTGCAATTTTACGTAATAATTCTTTTTTAGGAATAGTAGTCCAAGACCCAAGTTCAATATCAGTAGATATACGAGATTCTTTAGAGGTAATCAAGGCGATAATTGGGGGTGAGGTTATATTCTGTGTTAATTTGGTGATTCCTTCAAAATGTTGAGTTGCAAGTATTTCAGTAGGGGCCATCATTACCGATTGAGCTGTATTAAAATAGGAATTAAGCATTGCTATTGTTGCGACAATGGTTTTGCCAGTACCAACATCTCCCTCTAATAATCTATTCATAGGGGATGGTTTGGCAATATCACCCAGGATTTCTTGTATAGATTTTTGCTGAGCCTTGGTTAGCTCAAAGGGTAGCTTACTAATAAATTCTTGAATTCTGTCTGTTTGAGTCATTAATGCAGGAGCATATTTAGATTGAAAGAGCAGTTTTTGTTTGGCAATATATAATTGCATAATAAAAGCTTCTTCGAATATTAGTCTTTGTTTAGCTTGATGAATATTATCGGTACTGCGAGGATAATGTAAATATTGAATAGCGGTATTAATATCAGGGATATGAGCTTTTTGTAAAACCCATTCAGGTAAAGTCTCAGGTAATAGTCCAAATTGCTTAATAGCAAGATCAATACGATATCTTAACATTTTTGAGGTTATACCAAAGGTTTCTGGGTAAATAGGTACTAATCGATGAGAATGTAAGAGGATTTTTTGTGGTAATATTCTCTCAAAACTAATATTGCTAAGAGGGGATTTAGTATTAGGTTTTATAATAGCAGATAGGGCATATTGTGAACCTATTTGAAGAGACTCAAATAATAATTTTTGATTAAAAAGGGTAATAGTATATTGATCAGTCTCATCTTGTATAGTAATTTCCCCCAAAACAAGATTACGACCTCTGAGGCGAGTCGATTTCTTATGAATAATAGTTATTTCAAATACAGCAGGAGTTCCTGGGATAATAGTATTAATATTATTTAAGGTTTGAAAATGAGTATAATTAATAAATTTTTTGGGTGGATATAAAAGGAGTTGTGCAAGAGTATGAATTCCTAATTTATGAAAACTGCTAATAAGCCTAGGAGTAGGTTTTGGCTTTAATTCTTCAATAGGGGTATAGAGAACATTCATACATATAATATTGGTGTACCTAAGAGGGTTCGAACCTCTGACCTCAGGTTCCGCAAACCTGCGCTCTATCCAACTGAGCTATAGGTACATTAAATTTTAAGGAAATGATCTAAGGTGTCAAAAAATGATTCTTTCCCATCTTCTCTAGGGATAAATTGCTCAAGTATATCAGCAATATCATCAGGATTTTCTTTTCCAAGAGGAATGCGGGTATGGGTTAAGACACCTTTTGCCATATGAAGAGATATGAATCTGACATCTTGTCTTATAAAAACACCAAATGATTCAATATCTTGAAATTGAAATGTTCTTTTGGAGTCTAAATTAATTCCTGTCTCAGTAATTTCAACAGTTATATATTCAGGATCTTTACTTGATATTAATAGGGTAACAACAAAGGTTAAAACAAATACCACAAACATCATTGGGGAGCGGGTGAATATTGCATATACCAAAAGGAGAACACCTATAATACCAAAAAGAGCATACCAAGTAGGGGTTTTTTCATATTTATCAAACTCTAAGGCTTGATAGTTGTAAAGAGATGATTTTTTTTGTTTAGCCATAATAAATATATTGGTATTTCGAGTTAATTATAGCATATATCTTTTGATTCGAAAAGATAATTATATCCTTTGATCTTTTCGCCAAGACTCGATGGCTTGATGATTTCCTGATAATAATATTTCGGGCACTTCCCAATTAGCAGGGGCATCAGGTTTAATTAATTGGGGATTAGTAGGAGTAAAAATAGCTGGACGAGAATAATGAGGATATTCCTTAGTATCAGTATTAGTCCAGGATTCCTCAGTTAGAGATTCTTGATTACCAAGTACTTCAGGAATATGTCGAGAAATAGCATCGAGCATAACCAGAGCAGGTAATTCACCCCCTGTTAATACAAATTGCCCAATAGATAAGGATTCATGGGTTAAATATTTTTCTACTCTTGAGTCCACACCTTCATAGCGACCACAAATAAAAATAATATGATTATAGGTATCCCCAAGAGATATAGCCTTTTCTTGATTAAATATTGGAGCCCCCGCCTTGGTTAAAATAATATGTTTTTTGGTATCAGGATATTGATTAATGAGGGAAGAAAGAGCCTCATAAATAGGTTCTATTTGTAATATCATACCAGCACCACCCCCAAATGGAGTATCATCAACTTTATTATGAGGATTATTGGTATAATCACGTATATTATGAATACCAACTTCAATACTTTGTTTGAGATTTTGAGCCCTCCCAACTACTCCATTATTAATATAAGGAGTAATAATTTCTGGAAAAAGAGTTAATATATCAAAACGCATATATTAGAGATTCAAGTTATCCACAGCTTGATTAATATCTTCTGAATTAGATAATCGAGTTTCATTTCTCACACCTTGTTCTGGCTCAAGAATTTTGAGATTAACTCGAGCATTATTACGAGCTCCCACAATACGGAGAAGGGAGCGAATTGCCTTGGCAGTAGATCCTGCCTTTCCAATCACATAACCCATATCACTGGGATTGACTTGTAACGTTATTAATACTCCCATTTCATCCACTGTTCTTTCAATCAGAACATCATTAGGATTATCTACAATTGACTTAACAATATATGAAACAAATTCTTTATCTACGGTGCTTTCCATTTCTGTGTTTTTATCTGTTAATCAAAGTTATATAAACTTTATTGCTATTATATCATATCTTTTATACTCTTGATAATAGATATTGGCTAATGAGCCAAAACAAGCGCATGTATATCGCAAAAACCCTGTTTATATAAGGATTTAGCAGCCTCTTCAATTGTGGATAACGTAGTTGTAACATCATCAATAATAATTATGGTAGAGTTTTTTGGAGCTCGAGAATAAGCCTCAAAAGAATCAATTACATTCTCTATTCTATCTTGCCTGTCTTTAATACGCATTTGTTGTGGGGTATCACGTATACGCTGTAAATCAAGATAAAGAGGTAATTTGAGCTTATCAGCTAAATATTGAGCTAATAATACAGATTGATTATATCCCCGAAATTGTAATCGTTTGTTATGAAGGGGAATGGGACAGAGAATAATATTGGACTTTAATCGTATATGTTGTGTGAGGGTACGAAGCATTATGGCTCCTAGGGGCTCAGCTATTTGGGGAATATTTTTATACTTGAGATAATGAATACTTTTACGTATAATTGGATCATTAAATGGGGTACAGGTAAGTATACTCATAAGTTTACCCTCTACAAGATTAGGTTGAATATTTGTATGTATTTTGGGGACAAATAATGATTTCTGTTGTATATATTTGTGTATCCAGAGATTAGGCTTATGTAGGATTTTGGATAGGCAATCAGCGCATAAATTCGAAATATGAAGTTTATGGCAAATAATACATTGATTCGGTATTATGCTATTTTGTAATAATGTGGATAGTGAATCTTGCATATTTATATACCATATGATATTATTATACTATAGAATAATATCAATAAATAAAAGCAATGTTAGGATTAGGAGTAAAAAATTCGTTTGGTATTGATATTGGTACACAAACTATTAAAATTTCGGAAGTTCAAAAACAAGGAGGGAAAATATCCGTGATTAATTATAGTATTTGGGATGATGATTTAGATAATATTATTCAAGAGAAAAACGGGGAACATATTATTTCTGTATCTCAGATTACCACCATTATACAAGCTATGCTTAATGCTGCTAAAATGGAAATAAAGGAGGCATATATTGCAATCCCTTCATATTTAGCTTTTTCAGCAGTTGTTCAATTTCCTCTTATGTCATTTGAAGAATTGTCTACAGCTGTACCACTTGAAGCAAAACAATATATTCCTGTTCCTTTAACCAGCGTGCAATTAGATTGGATGAATTTAGGGCCTAATAAGGAAAAAGATAAATTAAATGTATTAGTAATTGCCATTCCTAATAGTGTGGTAAATACGTATATTGAAGTAAGTAAAGCCCTAGGTATTACGATTAAGGGATTTGAATTAGATGCTTTCTCTATTATTCGTTCTATTGATTTGCCCAATAGTCAAGTATGTGTTGTAGATATTGGGGCAAGAACCAGTACGGTAAGTATTGTTAATACAGAAGATCAATTGCAATTAATACAATCATTTGATTTTGGAGGGAATCATATTACGGATAAAATTTCATCTTCTCATAATATATCCAGTATAGAAGCAGAAAAACTCAAAAAAGATAATGGAATATCTGGTCCTAAGTCAGAAATATCAGCCTTAATACAATCTGGGATTAAGAGCTTTTTTGAAAATGAAGTATTGCGTATTATTCACCAATTCCAAGATAATAATGAAGAAAAAATACAAGATATTGTATTGCTTGGTGGCTTTGCTAAAATGGACGGTATTCGAGAATTTGTTGATTTAGTTATTAATAATCAATTAGGAGTAAGTCAAAAAATTACTATTACTGTTGCAGAACCCTATTCTAATCTGAGCATTAAAGGGGTGAAGGATAAGGAAGTTCTGCATGCAATTTGGCATGATTTGGTATTGTCAATTGGTATTTCACTTAAAGATTATGTCGAATAATATGGAAAATATTAGCTTTATTCCTAATAGACAAAAAGGCTCAGAGGGATATGTGACTATTAAAGAGGAGCATCCTTATCGGGGGTATATTATTGGATTTATATTGACATTAATTATATACATAGGAGTATTGGGTTCTGTTTATTGGGTTTATATTATAAAGCCTACGAATGAATATAATCAAATTTTAGCAGATTTAAATGAAAGAAATAGTGTATATTATCCAAAAGATGATTTAGAAAAAACAGTGTATAATGTGAATACATTGATTTCTCAAACATATGATCCAGTTGAAATTATGAAAGAAATTGAAGCAACATATACTACTGGGTTTAAAACAAGTTCTTGGGTATATAGTGCACAAAAAAAGACTATTATTCTTTCAGCACAAGCGCTTTCTTTTGATGATGCTAATTCTCAAATATCTAAGATAAAGGAGGTTAAAGGTGTTATAGATGCTTCTTCCCCAGATATTAGGAAGAATTCTGAGGGTAGTGGAGTTAGTCTTGATATATTGATTAAGTTAAAGTAGATGATATGAATCAAAAAACCCTTTTATCCATTTCATTCTGTATTATATTTATTACTTTGATTTGGACAATAACTAATTTTTATACTGATTTTTTGACAAGTAAATTCTCTGGAGTAAAGGAATTACAGAAAAAAACACAAATTACCCAATCATTTGCTGATCAAAAGTCGCCCTCAGAATTGGCAAAAAGAATAAATGAATTCACACCAGATTCACTGGATAAGACCGCGATTACAACAGAATTTACACAATTTGCAAGAGAATCTAATATTGAAATAGCTTCCATCTCTGTAGATGAGCAGGGTTCACTAATAAAAGATACTAATAACTTAGATACCAATAATACTTCTATTAATACATTAAGACCAGTGAATATTTTATTAAAAATAACTGGAGGTAGAAGAGAAATATATACTTTTTTACAAAAATTAATACAATCAAAGCGATATATAGGGGTGAATACCGTTAGCTTATCTTTTGCTAAAGGATTAGGTAATATAGAGGGAGCTATTAATGCAATAACATATTATAAATAAATATGAAAAATATATCTCAAATTATTGAAAGGTATCACAAATTCATTATAGTATCAGTTAGTATTATAGCTGTAGGCTATTTTGGATATCAAATATTTGCTATTATATTAAATCATATATCTGTTGGGGATACCGATATAGTAGCACCTAGCTTTGATACTATTAGTAGTTATTTTAAGTTATAATATGCAATTAGATTTAAAAAAAACATTTGAATTGTTGAAAAATGAATTTCCTGATAAATTTAAGTCAATAGCTTCTTTTGATACTATAACAGAATCAGAAATTAAAGCCTTTCTCGAGAAAAATTTTACGGAAAAAGAATTAATAACAGTAAATGCTCAAATTTTGGGATTAGAATTTATAGATTTAGAGAATATTAGTATACCAAAAGAATTATATGATATTTTACCGGTTAATATTATGCAAAGATATACCTTAATTCCTTTTGCACAAGAAAATAATACTATTTCTATCGCTATTGCTGACCCACAAAATTATACTGCTATACAAGCTCTTAAGTTTATTTTTCAAGAAAAAAAATTATCTTTTGAGTTATTGGTCGCAATAGAATCAGATATTAAACGAACTCTCAAAAGAACAGGAACTTTAAAAAATGCAGTTACAGAAAATCTTGAGGAATTTCATCAAAAAAATGAAGCAGAACAAATACTCCCAGATACCACAGGTATTACAACAGAAAATTTAGAAAGTGCTCCTATTATCAAAATTGTATCTGTTATTATTAGAAATGCCGTAGAAGGGGGAGCATCAGATATACATATTGAAGGAACTGATGAATCGGTACGGGTAAGATTTCGTGTGGATGGAGTATTACATACTAGTTTGATTTTACCAAAAGAAGCCTATTCTCCCGTTGTTGCTCGTATTAAAATTTTATCAAATCTCAAAATTGATGAGCAAAGAAAGCCCCAGGATGGAAGATTTTCTATTTTAGATAAAGATAAAAAAGTAGATTTTCGTGTATCGACTTTCCCTACCCAATATGGAGAAAAGGTAGTATTGAGAATTTTAGATACTTCGAACGGTATTAGATCATTAGAGCAATTAGGATTTATTGGTCCTCGAGTAAACTTGATTCAAGAAGCAATCAAAAAACCATTTGGTATGCTTCTATTAACAGGACCAACGGGATCTGGTAAATCAACTACAGTTTATACTCTGTTATCACAAATTAATACGGATGATATTAATATTGTGACATTAGAGGATCCAATAGAATACTATTTATCTGGAGTTAATCAGTCTCAGGTAAAGCCAGAAATAAATTACACCTTTGCTTCTGGACTTAGATCAATTTTGAGGCAGGATCCAGATGTTATTATGGTAGGAGAAATCCGAGATGGTGAAACCGCAGGGCTTGCGGTACAATCAGCTTTAACGGGGCATATTGTGTTCTCAACTCTACATACTAATGATGCTCCAGGAGCATTACCTCGGCTTATTGATATGGGGGTAGAGCCATTTTTGTTATCTGCCTCACTACAAATAGTTATTGCACAGCGATTAGTAAGAAAATTATGTGAGGAATGTAAACAAGCAGTTCCCTTAGATGGAAAAGAAAGAGAATATATACAAGAGTCTTTGACTACATTAACTCCCGAATATATCAAAGAAGTATATAATGGTAATTATGATACATTATACACGCCTGTGGGCTGTGCCAAATGCTCGGGTGGATTCAAAGGAAGAATGGCAATTTTTGAGGTAGTGGTAATGACAGAGGAATTACAAGCAATTGTAGAAAAAAAATTCAATGAAAATGAGGTTTCTGAATATCTTCGAGCCCATGATTATGTTACCCTAAAACAAGATGGTATATTAAAGGTATTGCAGGGATATCTTTCTCTCCCAGAGTTATTAACAACTATAGAGATATAGGCAAAATAATAAAGATATGATATTATTAATACAAAATAAGAGTAAATAAACATATATATGAAGAATCACATATTATTGATTGAGGATGATAGTTTCATTACACAAATGTATGCTACAAAAATTGATGAATTAGGTTTTAATGTATTTACCGCCTCTAATCAACCTGAGGTAAAGGATATTCTTGCTAAAAATGGAAAACAAATTAGTTTAATTCTTCTTGACCTTATACTTCCTGATGTGAGTGGATTTGATATATTGCAATGGATAAAAAAGCAAGCTAATCTTAAAGATATTCCTGTAGTTGTCTTGAGTAATTTATCTTCTCAGGCTGATATTAATCAAGCTTTTGAGCTTGGGGCAGTTGATTATATTGTAAAATCAAATTATACTCCTACTGAGGTAATGCGTACGGTACAAAAGTATTTACCAACATCTTAAACACAGATATATGTCAATCGATTTAAAACCAATAATAACACAAATAGTAAATATCAAAGGATCAGATATTCATCTTACTACGGGGAGTAAACCAGTACTTAGAATTAAGAATAGATTAATTCCTCTTGAAGATCAGCCGGTATTAACTAAGGAGGTTCTTGATGAATTCTTAAAATCTATTTTACGAGAAGATCAAGTAATAGCCTTATATGCTGGTGAGGAACAAGATTTTGCCTATACATTCCCTGAATCAAATGCTCGATTCCGTGTAAATGCTTTTATTGCTCAAGCTAATCCTAATCTGGTAATGAGATATTTACCATCTGAGATTTTAACCTTTGAGCAATTGGGGCTTCCCTCTGTTATGCATCAATTCTCTCAATTAATACAAGGATTTGTGCTTGTTACCGGGCCAACAGGTTCGGGTAAATCTACTACATTAGCATCAGTGATTAATGAGATTAATCATACCCGAGATGTAAAAATTGTTACTATTGAAGATCCAATTGAATTTATTTATACTTCAGATAAAAGTATTATTACTCAAAGAGAAGTAGGTTATGATACTAAAAGTTTTACCAATGCACTTCAATCATCTTTTCGTCAGGATATAGATGTTATTCTTTTAGGGGAAATGAGAGATTTGGATACTGTTCAAGTTGCAGTAACTGCAGCTGAGACAGGGCATCTTGTTTTTTCAACACTTCATACCAATAGTGCTGCCCAGTCCATTGACCGTATTATTGATACCTTCCCTGTTCATCAACAAGGACAGGTAAGATCTCAATTATCTACATCTCTACAAGCTGTTGTCTCACAGAGACTTATACCTACTATTAAAGGAGATTTAACTCCAGCTCTTGAAATCCTATTAGCTAATAATGCGGTAAAAAGTCTTATTCGAGAAAATCGAATTTATCAATTGGACACTGTTATTGAAACTCATCGTAAAGAAGGTATGATATCTATGAATTTATCATTATTTGATCTTATTCGCACAGGAATTGTATCATTCGAAACGGCTTTATTATATTCCCCTGACCCCATTAGTTTGAGGAATATGCTAAAACGATCAACATTATAATACATAATATATGGCAAAATTTAGTTATTTAGCAAAATCACAAGATGGGAAATCAAGACAAGGATTTATCAATGCTGTTAATGAGGATATTGCTTTAACAGATTTACAATCTAAGGGACTTATTGTTATTTCTCTGAAAAATACTAATAGTCAATCTTTATTTAAACAAGATTTAGAAATATTTAATAGGGTATCAGAAAGAGAATTAGTAATATTTTCTCGTATAATGGCAACATTTTTAGAAGTACAAATTCCTTTAATTGAAGCCCTCTCACTAATAAGACAGCAGAATAAGAAGAATAAATACTTTATATCAATACTCGATCAATTAATAGCAGATGTTCAAGATGGTAATTTATTATCTGAGGCAATGGCGAAGCATCCAAAAGTATTCAGCCAATTATATGTTGCTATGACGCGTTCTGGGGAGGCTGCAGGAGGATTACAAGAATCTCTCTTATATATGGCGGATTATCTTGAGGGGCAATATGATTTGAATAATAAAATTAAGGGAGCTTTAGCATATCCGGTATTTGTATTATTAGTGTTTTTTATTATTGGACTTGGTATCGCATATTTTGTCCTACCACAATTAGTACAAGTTCTTAATGATTTAGGGACAGATGTGCAATTACCTTGGACTACACAACTTATTATATTGGGTTCTAAGCTATTACAACAATTTATAGGAGTTATAGTAGGAGGACTTATACTCTTTGTGGGAGGATTTATACTCTTTCTTCGTACAGAGGGGGGTACAAGATGGGCTGATAAATGGAAATTAAAATTGCCACTTTTTGGAGCATTATTTGTAAAATTATATGTAACTCGTTTCTCTTCCAATATGAACACTCTATTACAGGGAGGAGTTCCTATTCTTACAGCTCTTGAAATTAGTTCAATGGTAGTGGGTAATATTGTATTCAAAAATATTATTCAGGACGCTATTAATACTATGAAGGATGGTGGAGAATTATCCAAGGCACTGCTACAGCATAAGGAATTCCCATACGTGGCATCTCAAATTATATCGGTAGGAGAGAAAACGGGAAAAATGAATTCTGTATTAAAAACATTATCACGATTTTATAAAACAGAAGTAGATAATGTCGTAGCTAATTTAACAGTATTATTGGAGCCAGTTATGATAGTAGTACTGGGAATAGGAGTTGCAATATTTGTAGTATCTATATTGCTTCCTATTTACAATATAGCAGGTTCAATTTAATATATATATATATGAAATATATACAGAAGGGGGGTGTAAACAAATGAAACAGTTAAAAAAAGGATTTACACTTATTGAGCTTTTGGTTGTTATTGCTATTATTGGTATTTTAGCAGCTATTGTACTTGTCAATGTATCTCAAGCTCGTCAAAAAGCTAGAGCAGCTGCTATTCTTGCGGCTTTGGGCCAGGTTAGAACATATATGGAGTTAAATGTCAATGCAAATGGTAGTTATCCAGCAGTATCAACTTTAACTAGTATTGCACAAAGCGTTGCAAATAGCCAAGGAACTACATTAACAGGAAGTGGTGCAAACTCAGCAACTTATCGAGCTTATACAACCCCTAGTAGTACTGGGGCTTGGGGCGCTGGTATTACAGCTATATGTGTGGATAGTACCGGTACTAGTAAAACGTATACCACGACATTTACTCCGGGAACTGCAGACACTTGTCCATAATTCAAATTACTTTGTATAGATAAGAGATTGTTTAATCTTTTATCTATCAAAATAATTGGAATATATTGTGTATAAAGATAAATAGAATAATATGGATGCAATATATTATATATTAGGAATAATATTTACTTTAGGTTTGGGTATAGGAAGTTTTTTGAATGTGGTATTATTCAGGATGACTACTGAGAAAAAGTTCTGGAATGGTAGATCAGAATGTATGAGTTGTCATCATACTCTTGAATGGTATGAGCTGATACCATTATTCTCTTATATTATACAGAGAGGTAGATGTAGAGAATGTCAAGTAAAGCTATCTCTGCAATACCCTTTGGTTGAATTATTAACAGCGATACTGTTTACAGGATTTGCTTATTTGTATATTCCGGATTTAATATCTCTGTATAGTTTTACCCCTATACAATATATACGAGGGCTTATTATATATATTCTTATAACTCAACTTATTATTGTCTTTGTATATGATTTGCAGTATCAATTAATTTCCGTAATTCAGCTAAGAGCCATACAAATATTAGGGTTAATATATTTTGGTATAGACTATTATCAAGCTCGTATTATGCCAGATTCTCTTATTACCGCTTTATTAAGTGCTGGTATTGTATTATTCTTGTATATTATTACCAAAAAGCAAGGTATAGGTTGGGGGGATGTGGAATTATTTGCGGGATTGGGATTATTTATCCCCTTAATGTGGTTTGTCCCATTTTTCTTTGGGTCATTTGTAATAGGAATGATATGGGGAATACTAGTAATGATTATGAATCGCAATTCTTCTCTGAAGCAAAAAATTGCTTTTGGACCAAGTATTATACTTTCATTTGTAATAATATATACCTTAATTCAAGTACAGCTTGTACCAAGTACTAATATATGGTATTATTGGATTATATATAATATATAAAAATGAAAAAAGGATTTACATTAGCAGAATTAATCGTATCCATCTCCATTATCACCCTATTATCTGTTATTGGTGTACAGACTTATGTTACTGCTCAGCGTAGCGCACAATTAAAGTCAGATGTAATAACAGTGACTTCTGCTATTAGACAAGCTCAGAATAGAGCTTTATCTCCTTCTCGAAGTGATTTAACTGGAATAGGAATTGATGATGAGCTTTGTGCTATGGGGGTGGAGGTAATTGCACCAAAGACAATTAAAAGTTATTATGTTGTGAAGCCATGTAGTACTACTACTCCCACTTATTATGGTACAGACATAGTATTACAAAGTGCTACATTGAAGTCAGGAGGGAAATTTGAATTCAGATTACCTTTTGCTAATAATAGATCCACAGCACAATCAATACAATTAGAATTGCCAGGATCAGGAGTGGTGGAAAAAACAATCACTGTTACAAAAGATTCTGGATTAATTAAGGTTGAATAAAATGAAAAGAGGAGCAACATTAGTAGGAGCAATAGTAGCAACAATGATATTGTCAATTTCCTTTATAGCAATTTTAGATTTACAGGCAGGTATTATTAAAGCTCAATCTAATAACCAATATGACAATACTGCTAATTTATTAATGTCAGAGGGCTTAGAAATAGTAAGAGCCATATATCAAAGTAATCTCAATGATACAGGTACATGGAATAAAGGATTGGCAGATGGTACATATGCAGTAGATTATAAAACAACTAATATTAAGAATGGGTTAACGGTAACTTCGACTTGTAATACAGGACTTAACAATTCTTGTTCTTTAGTACAGAATCCAGTAGAAGGGTATATATTAGGTAATGGGAATCTACTATATCGTTATATTACGGTTCTTAATGCTACTGATAAAATTACCGTAACAAGTACCGTTATAGTGAATAATCCAAGACTCAATACAAAAATATATTCAGCAAATATAGAGATATTTAATACATTTTTGACTAGTACTCCTTAATATATTTTTATAAAATCTGTTAATAGAAGTGGTTGTAGCGACTCAATTGCAAGATATAATAATATAATAAATTTTTTATAATACTCATATTTCAATATATGTCCTTGAATCAATTAATCTGAAGTTGCTATAATTATTAATATACAGTATAATTATTATATATAAAATATAAATATGAAAAAAGGATTTACGATAGCAGAACTTGCGGTGGTAATAGGAATATTATCTATTATTATACTTGTAGTAGCACAGCCTATAACTAATATTATTAAATATCAAATAGATTCTCAGCAAAGTGATAATGTAAGAGATAATTTGCAATTTATTTTGAATGTGATGGATAAAGAGTTGAGAACTTCATCTGATATCTCTAGTCTTACCCCAAGTGAGTTAACATTTAAAGATCAGGATGGGGTAAATATAAGCTATAAGAAAGATGGAAATATTATCAAGAAGTTAGATAAGCCCTATACTGACTCCAGTGTATTTACCGTTGAGGACCTTAGTTTTTTTATTAAGGCTGGGGATGGTGGTTTAGTAAATAGCCCGGGAACTATAGTGACTGTAGTGATTACCGCTAAATCTGTAGATGGTAAAGATACCGTCACTATGCAATCAACCACAATGCCACGAAATAATTAATATACTATGAAATTTATACTACAACAATATAAAGGAGATATTACCCTATTTGTAACTATTATTGTATCAGCAGTTATGTTGATATTATTACTTGCCTTATCACAAAAAATCACAGTTGAATCTCGCATCTCTCGAGAAAATCTGTATTCACAACAGGCAATACAGGCAGCTAATACTGGTATTGATGCGTGGGAATATCGACTGGCACAAACAGGGGATGTTACTCTTACTACATCCCCTACTGGAAGTATAATTAATGGACCTTTGCAAAATTGGCCTAATAGTAATATTACTGGGAAAACAATAACAGATAGTTCCGGAAAGGAATGGATTGAATTATCTAGTGTAGGTGGCTCATCTATTCAATATAGAGTAGAATTCCAAGTAGGTAATCCTGCAGCAATTCCTCCAACAAAACCTCTTATTATTTCTAAAGGAAGAGTAGTTAGGGATAATACTATTATAGAAAGGACATTAGAGCAAGATTTTCAGACTATAGCAACACCAACTCCTCCTCTATATGTGGGGCCTCCTGTACCTATTGGTGTAACCACTCATAGTTTTAATAATACTACGGATCAAGATATTTCTCTCACCTGGACTTCGGGAATAATAAATGTTATTTCAGAAAGTAAGACAGCTCCTGATGGTATAGACTCCACAGGAAATGAAGCTAAGCATTATACAATTACCTTACCTCCTACTAACAATTATAATAATTTAGTGGTTACCGCTCAATCTACTGCTGCTGGGGATTTTGATCCAAATATAACTATTGCTAGACTAGAAAAATTTTCTCCTACTGTATGGAAAGTGTGGTTTAAACGGAGTTCTGGAGTGAATACATATGTTGGGAGGTTTACAATTACCGGAGAATAAATAATCTGGTTGTATATATCTTAAATAACTCTTCTAAACCGGTAAGTATTGAATATCTAAGAATCGAATAGTATAATGGATGTATATGAGTGATATAAAATATAGTTTCAATAGAGTTCAAAAATTAAAGCAAGAGATTAATTATCATCGCTCACAATATCATATTAATGATACATCAACTATTTCGGGAGGGGTATTGGATAGTTTGATGCATGAATTATCAAAATTAGAGACAGAATATCCAGAACTTATTACTCCTGATTCCCCAACACAAAGAGTGGGTGGGGAAGTATTACCTCAATTTGAGAAAATTGCTCATCAAGTCCCGATGATATCCCTCAATGATGTATTTGATGAAGAGGAATTATATCAATGGGAACAAAGAAATAAAGGTATTGCTACAAATAACGATAATTGGCAATATTTTGTGGAATTAAAATTAGATGGACTTGCTGTAAGTCTTACTTATAACAATTTAGAATTTGTACAAGGGCTTACAAGAGGAAATGGAAGAGAAGGAGAGAATATTAGTCATAATATTCGTACTATTCAAGATATCCCTCTACAGATATCAGTTACAGAAGATACTATACAACAATTAAAATCATATAATACGGATTTAGCTATACGATTTCAAGAGAAATGGGAGGGCAATTGTGAAGTGAGGGGAGAGGTATATATGAGAGATTCTCAATTGGAGAAATTAAATAGAGAATTAAAGGCCAATGGTCAATCAGAATATGCTAATACCAGAAATTTAGCTGCAGGGTCACTCAGGCAATTAGATAGTAGTATTACAGCGGGTAGGGGGCTTAGCTTTTTTGCCTGGGGTCTTATTACTGATTTGGGGCAGCAAACGCAACAAGAGGAATATTGGATTTTAGAAGCTTTAGGATTCCCTGTAGTGAAAGAAAATATATTAGTATCAAGTATACAAGAGGTACAAAAACATTATAACCACTTATATGAACTCAGAGATAGTATTGATTTTGCCTATGATGGAATGGTTGTCAAAGTCAATGATAAGGATATACAGGAGCAATTAGGATTTACGGGTAAGGGACCACGATTTATGATTGCCTACAAATTCCCCGCTGAAGAGGTAACTACGCAAGTCATTGATATTATTTCTCAAGTTGGAAGATCTGGAAAAGTGACTCCTGTTGCAATTATGAAACCAGTTAATGTATATGGAGTAATTGTGACGAGAGCAACTCTTCATAATCAAGATGAAATTGCACGATTAGATTTAAAAATTGGGGATACTGTTATTATTAGAAGGGCAGGAGATGTAATTCCTGAAATTGTAAAAGTATTATCTGAGCTCAGAATCGGAATAGAAAAAGAATATCAATATCCAGATACTTGTCCTGAATGCGATACTCCACTTATGCAACAAGAAAATCAAGTGAATAGATATTGTCCGAATGCAAAATGCCCTGCGCGTAATATTGGATATTTGTCTTATGCTGTATCAGCAGAAGGATTCCATATTGTTGGGCTTAGTGAAAAATTATTAATTCGCTTGCAAGAGGCAGGCTTATTACAACATATTAATGATATATTTACTTTGACTCTAGATGATATTCGTATCACTGCTGGTTTTGGCGAAAAATCTGCCCATAATTTATTTACCAGTATTCAGAATGCAAAGCATATTTCTTTTAGGCGATTTATTCAGGCTCTTGGTATTCCTATGGTTGGTAGTCAAACAGCGCTACAATTATCTCGTACTTTTAAATCTTTAGATGATTTGCTCACAGCTACAATTGAAGAATTACAGGAAATACCAGATATTGGAGATAAAGTATCGCAGTCTATTATTGAATTTTTTGATAATACACATAATATCGAGTTGATATCTAATCTTATAAAGTCTGGTATTCATATTGAGTATGAAAAAGTAAAAAAGGGAATATGGAGCAATAAAACTATTGCTATTACTGGAACATTTGCTAGCATTTCGCGAAAAGAATTACAAGCAATAATTGAATCACAGGGGGGTATTGTAGCCTCTCAGATAAGTTCACAAACAGATATATTATTACTTGGAAGTGATGCTGGGAGTAAACTCGCAAAAGCTACTAAATTAGGTATCACTATTATTACAGAAAAAGAATTACAAGATAATGATATTATTTGACCAAAGCTATAATCTTGTATACAATAATACTATATAGACAAAACATATATGAGAGTATTATTCGCAAGTGGAGGAACCGGAGGGCATATTTTACCTATTATTGCTGTAAAGCAAGAATTAGAGCTATTAGCTCAAGAAAAACAAATTCCTATAGAATTTTTATTAGTTGGGCATCTTGATGAGGTGGGTAAATCATTATTAGAGGCGCATAATATCCCTTATAAATCAGTATATGCAGGTAAAATTAGGCGATATTTTTCCATTGATAATTTTTTGGATATATTCCGTGCAATTGCGGGTTTATGTAAGGCTCAATGGTATATTTGGAAATTTATGCCAGATATTACTTTTGGAAAAGGAGGATATGCCAGTGTTCCTGGAGTGTTAATATCATGGATATATCAAGTGCCTACATTAATTCATGAATCAGATTCCGTGCCGGGACTAGCCAATAAATTTTTGGGGCGTTTTGCGAGTGTAGTAGCGGTTGGATTTCCTAATGTAGCCTCAGTTTTTGGAGAAAAGAAAACAAGTATTGTAGGAAATATGACTCATCCAGATATTACTGAGGGAAGTCGTGAAGATGCGGGTAGAGTTTTTGAATTAACATTTGAAAAGCCAATATTATTGGTTGTAGGGGGAAGTCAGGGTTCCAAAATTATGAATGAAGTAATATGGAGTATTATTCCCCATTTGACTAATAGTGTAGAAATTATTCATATTGTAGGACAGGCTAATATACTTGAGGCTTCTAAGGTGAAAAAATCACTTCCTCCAAGTCAGGAAAGATTATATCATTATGCGGGATTTCTTGACAATGATATGAAGCATGCTTATGCTGCTGCTGATTTAGTAATATCAAGAGCGGGAGCATCAAGCATTACTGATATTTGTCTTACTCGTAAGCCAAGTATTCTGGTACCTATTACCGTTGATGCTGGACAACAGCGTTCTAATGCTTATGAAATGGCAAAAATTGGAGCTAGTATTGTATTAGAAGAGCCTAATTTTACTCCAAATATTGTACTTGGTAAAATAGATGAATTATTCAGACAACCTAATATTATGGAGGCTATGTCGGCTCAAACTGTTCAATTTGCAACTCCAGATGCCGCTACTCGTATTGCTGAGCAATTATTCTCATTAAATCAGTAATTATGATATATTTGGTCGGGATTAAAGGGGTTGGCATGACAGCTTTAGCTCAGGTTTTACAGGCAAAAGGAATACAGGTAATGGGTAGCGATACAGATGAAGTCTTTATGACAGATGCTGTATTAGCGAGCTCTCATATTCCCGTAAAATCACCCTTTGATAGTAAGAATATTCCTCCTGAAATTGAATATGCGGTTGTCTCTGGAGCTTATTATATTGAGGGAAAAGAGCCAACTAATCCAGAGGTGATTGAATTATTATCTCGCAATATTCCTCTTTTTACTTATAGTCAAGCTCTTGGTAATATTGCAAAACAATTTGATTATACTATTGCGGTAGCCGGTTCGCATGGGAAGACAACAACTTCAGCTTTATTAACCTTTGCTTTACAAGAATTAAATCAAAATCCTTTTGGAGTAATTGGTAGTGTTGTACCTCAATTTGGAGGGAATGCTCGTATAGGAGATAAAAATTCACAATATCTCGTAGTAGAGGCGGATGAATATCAGAATCATTTTCTGGATTTGGATATTGATGCATTAATTGTGCTGAATATTGATTATGATCATCCTGATTTTTTTGCAAGTCCAGATATCTATTATCAAACTTTTATCAATGTAATAAATCAATTATCTCCAGATAAAATACTTATTATTAATGGGGATGATATGATAATATCAGAGTATATTTTGCCACATATTTCATACCCAACAGAGAATATTCTTCGATTTGGGCTTAAGCCAGAAAATGATATAAGACTAGATACAGAAAATCGAGTTATTATACAGGGGAATACATATAGTCAATTGACATTATCTATTGCAGGTGCACATAATCGTCTGAATGCTTTATCTTGTATTGCCTTATTGTACTCAAGAGGATTTGATATTAATGAAAGTATAGAATCATTAGCTAATTTTCATGGAACACAGAGGCGACTCGAGTATAAAGGAATTACTGAAAAAGGAGTAATTATTATTGATGATTATGCTCATCATCCGACTGAGATTAAGGCAGGATTACAGGCTTTACGGGAGCAATATCCACAGTCTCAAATTCATTGTGTTTTTCAGCCTCATACCTTTAGCCGTACACAATCTTTATTACAGGAATTTGGAGAGGCTTTATCTGAGTCTGATTATATTTATCTGCTTCCAATATATGCCTCAGCCAGAGAGCAGGCTGGTACGGTGACAAGCTCTGATATATTGCTGTTTATACAGAATACAAATACAACAATATATGAGACTGAATCAGCACTTATATCTGATTTAGAGCAAATACAGGTTCCAGATAGTATTATAGTAACTATGGGGGCTGGAGATGTGTGGAAAATTACTCAAAATATGCTATAATATATCGTAATATATGAATAAAAGTCTGATACTATGATAGATCATATTGCAATTATTCCTGATGGAAATCGTCGTTGGGCTCAAGCTAATGGAAAAACTTCAGAACAGGGGCATTTAGAGGGTTTTGAGAGAACTCGTGAAATTATAGAAAAAGCTTTTATTGGAAGAGTTCGGCATTTAACATTATGGGGTGCTTCATTAGATAATTTGGTAAAAAGACCAGAGACGGAGGTTAAACATTTATATGGAGGATTTCAAACATATCTAAAAAATCTGCTAACATATAAAGAAATTCATAAGCAGGGAATAAGAGTCAATATTCTAGGACGCTGGCAAGAATTATTCCCAAAACCATTACAAAAAATTATTCAAACAGCTATTGATACAACACAAGGATACTCTAATTATACCCTTAATTTTTTACTAGGGTATAATGGCGATGAGGAAATGCTCAGGGCTATTCAGTCTATTTCAGATAAGCGTATTGCTAATCCCGATTTAGCAATTACTCCTGAACTTATCAAGGAGTCATTATATACCAAAGATTTACCCCCAGTAGACTTATTAATTCGTACGGGGGGAGAGCCTCATAATAGTGTAGGGTTTATGATGTGGGATACGGCAAATTCACAATATTATTTTACGGATATCAATTATCCTGATTTTGGAATAGCCGAATTTGATATTGCTATTCAGGAATATAAAAAAAGAGGTAAGAGAAGAGGGAAATAACATCGACAGATATGAAAATTATTATTATGGCTGGGGGTACAGGAACACGATTATGGCCTCTAAGCAGAATATCCAAGCCCAAGCAATTCCAACCATTATTTGGTGAGGAGACAATGTTACAAATGACAGTAAAGCGACTATTAAGTCATTTTAGTTTAGATGATATTTTTATTGCCACTAATCAACAATATCAAGAGGAAGTTTTGCAAGAATTACCTGAGCTTCCCGCTCATCATATTATTTTAGAACCAGAAAAAAGAGATACTGCTCCTGCAATTGGACTTGCTAGTATATCAGTTGAGGCAAATCCAGATGAAGCCATTGCTTTTTTGGCAGCGGATCATTATATTCATAAGCCGCAAGAATTATGTCATATATTACAAATTGCGGATGAATTTTTGCAACAATCTCCAGAATATATTATTACTCTTGGTATTACCCCAACAGCTCCTGAGACGGGATATGGTTATATCAAATATAGTCAAGACTCTCTGGTAGAAAATCAATCCATATCAGTATATGAAGTTGATGCCTTTGTAGAAAAGCCTGATTTCAAAACAGCTACAGAATATCTTGCTGATGGACATTATGTTTGGAATTCTGGTATGTTTGTAGTTCAAAAACAGACATTAGCATCAATGTATCAAGAATATTTACCAGATACTGCAAAGGTCTTAGCCAATATAGAGGAAAATAATATCGCTAATATTGAGGAATTATATAGTCAAACAGATGCTATTAGTTTTGATTATGGAATTATGGAAAAAGCTAATCATATTGCAGTAATCCCTGCTGATATTGGTTGGAGTGATATTGGTTCTTGGTCTGCGCTTAAAGATATGCTACAAGGTGATGATGTGACAGTAACTCATAAAGGTAGCTCTAAACATTTTGATATTGACTCAGAACATATACTGGTACATTCTCATAATAAGGATAAAATTATTGCCACAATTGGAATTCGTGATATAGTTATAGTAGAGACTCAAGATGCATTATTGGTATCCCATATCGATAAGGTTCAAGATGTAAAGCAAATAAATGCTTTATTGAGGCTAGCAAATCTCGAAGATAAAGTATGATAATATGCTAAAAAAAGTTATATATTGGGTATTATTAGGAATATTTATAATAGGTATTATAGGAGCTGTTTATATTGTAAATGTAGTGAATACTCTAGGAGCTCCTGTTGCCATACAGGATTCGATAACATTTCAGGTAAAAGAAAATGAGTCTTGGGATACTATTATTGGTAATTTACAACAAGAGAATATTATTTCCAAAACAAATGGCCTTAATTTTTATATTGCATTTAGGAGATTAACTCCAAAGTCTGCAACATATACTATTACTAACACAATGAATACGGATCAGGTTATCAAAATGATAGCTCGAGGTTTATTGACAAGACCAGAAGTTACTATAACTATTCCAGAAGGTTCAGATATTTATGAAATAGGAGATATTCTTGAATCAGGGCTGAGTTTTAGCCGGGCAGATTTTGTCAAAGCAACAGAGAAATTTGATACCACTCAATATGACTTTATTGAAAATAAATCATTACAAGGATATTTATACCCTGATACCTATCGACTTTTTGATAATGCCAATGCCGAAGAAGTAATTATTAAAATGGTGAATAATTTTCAAAAGAAAGCTTTACCTAGTCTTAAAGATACCGATACCTTATCAAGTTATCAGGTATTAGTATTAGCTTCTATTATAGAAAAAGAGGTTGCAATTCCTAAAGACAGACAAATTGTAGCGGGAATATTCCTCAATAGATTGAAAGATGGAATGAAATTACAAAGTGATGCAACAGTTAATTTTATTACTCAATCAGGGCGCTCTCAATCCACTTTGGATGATTTAAAAATTGACTCTCCCTATAATACCTATCAAGTTGTCGGGCTTCCTCCAGGACCTATTACCAATCCTAGTGTAGATGCGATAAAATCAGTTATTAATCCTATACCAAATGATTATTACTTTTTCCTCACAACCAGAGATAATCCTCCCAAGACTATATTCTCAAAGACCTTTGAAGAACATAGTAAAGCAAAGCAACAATATCTCCCATAAAGCATATGATTCGAAAAGTTCACCACATAGCCGTACTGATAGATTGTGAAAGAGAGCAAGCAATTCATTGGTTCGAACTGTTTCAACAAATTAAGCAAAATCTAAGATCCAATATTCAATTTGTAATGTGGAATTTGGAACTTGCTGATATTGCCCGTTCAATTGTAGATATTGATACGGTACACTTATTATCTCGCTCAATATTCAAGCTCAATGATTATCAATCAATGCGAGAATTGATACAAAATTATACCATAGATACTTGTATAGAAATTGGGGATATACCTCAATTCATTACCTGGAATTTGAGGCAAAATCCTACTATTCAGAGAGTAAGAGTATATAATTCTTTACTTGAAAAAGAAATAGCAGGATATGCTATGAATATATATCCTGAATATACCGCTCGAGTTAATTTTCAAAAAAGAATATCCTATAGTCCTTTCCCTCGCATTAATTATCAACATTTTCTTGACCTTGATACACAATTAGTATTGGATATCAAACAAAATACTGGATTAATACAATATGAAGATCAAGTTATTAGGAAATCATTTGTATGTGGACATGTAGGCTCTATGAGTAGTGAGCTTATTTCTTATCTCGAGTATAATAATTGTGAATGGTATGATGTACAAAATCAAAAAGGCAGTTTTGTACTTCCACAATTACTCCGAGAGGAGTTACCAATAGTTTATGAATTATTAGATTGTCTTATTGTGAGTGGTCCTATAGATGAGACCATTAGCTATCATATATTGCATGCACTAGCCTCTGGGACTATTGTTATCGCTCCAAGAGAAGAAATATATCAAACCTTATTAGGACGCGGAGCATTATATTATAATCAGGCATCTAGCAGCGAGCTTACCGCTTGTATTGATGTTTTGCAAAGAAGTGAATCAAAAAAGCGAGAAGTCAGAGACTATGCCTCAGCACAATTCCAGCGTAAATATAGTTATCAAGCAATAGCTCAATTCTGGGCCCAATTATTAGCCAAAGTATAAGTATTTGACTCAAGTGTCTAAATCTGGCAAACTATAGATATGAAAATACTTGCTATTGAAACATCCTGTGATGAAACAGCACTCGCTTTATTGAGTCTTGACAAAGAAGCTCAGAATTTTAAAGTACTTGATCATATTGTATATTCTCAAATAGAAGAGCATAGTCAATATGGGGGAGTGGTACCAGCATTAGCTTCTCGTCTACATAATAAAAAATTACCAGGAATGTTGCAGGAATTTATTCATCAGAATGGAAGAGATATTGATGCTATTGCGGTTACAGTAGGTCCGGGACTTGAGCCTTCATTATTTGTAGGAGTAAATATGGCAAGTTTATTGGCAGAAATATTAGGAGTACCTTTGATACCTGTTAATCATATGCATGGACATATGTTTTCTGGATTATTAAATGAGGCCTTAGAGGGTTCTATTCCTCAAAGCTATCCATTTATTGCCTATACCATATCAGGTGGGCATACTGAACTTGTTTTAGTCAAAGCGTATAATGATTATGAAATTGTAGGTATTACTCAAGATGATGCTGCAGGAGAGGCTTTTGATAAAGTTGCCAAAATGCTTAATTTAGGATATCCGGGAGGCCCCAAAATCTCTAAGTTAGCTCAAAGTGGGGATTCAAATGCAATAGCTTTCCCAAGACCAATGATGAGTTCTGGAAATGGAAATATGTCATTTTCTGGGCTAAAAACTGCAGTATTATATTATATTCGCGATAATCCACCGCAAAATGATACTGATATTGCCAATATTTGTGCCAGCTTTGAGCAAGCTGTTATCGATGTACTAATAGCAAAATTGAATTGGGCTGTCAATGAATATAATGTCAATCAAGTAGTAATTGGAGGTGGGGTAACCGCTAATACAAAATTACGGCAGGCTTTTGAACATTATGCTCAGCAAAATGGAATAGAATTATTAGTCCCTAATAAAATCTTATCCACTGATAATGCAATTATGATAGGCGTGGTCGCTTGTTTAGATATTATTCATACTATTGACAATAGACCAAATAAAGTAAATGGGAATTTGGTGGTATAAATAACAATAATATGAAAGAAATAGTTTTTGCAGGAGGATGTTTTTGGTGCGTAGAGCATGATTTACGGCAAGCCCCAGGAGTAGATGATGTAATCTCAGGGTATATGGGAGGTAGTGCTGAGACTGCTAACTATGAAGATGTCAGTAGTCATAATACCGAGCATCGAGAAGTTGTGCAGGTAATATATGATGAGAATAAGACAAATTTTCGACTATTAACACAATTTTTCCTCGATCATATTGACCCCACTGATGATGGCGGACAATTTGGAGATAGGGGAGAGAATTATAAGACAGCAATATATTATTCTGATGAATTGGAACAAAATATTGCACAAGATACTTTACAAGAATTGGATAATTCAGGTGTATATACAGAATCAATACAAGTAGATATATTACCAAAAACAGAATTTTATCCAGCTGAAGACTATCATCAACAGTATTCAGAAAAGAACCCAAATCATTATCAAAGTTATCGTATTGGATCAGGTCGTGAGGGGTTTGTACAAAAAACCTGTCAAATTCGAGAGCAAAAGCATATTAATTAGAAATATATAAAATAAAAAATTCCCCCAGCTTATGGCTAGGGGAATACCTTCTGAGGTGTCGGTTTACCGATAATGCAAATATCCAGTCCAAAAGCAGGAATGAACGTATTACTGAGTCCAAATGACTCTTTGCATTCGTAAATCTTATTATCCTCTAAAGGATTGTCTGGAGTATGTAGTTGACACAACTTATTGCCTGGAATAATTACTGTGTAAACCCAAATTTTGTGTGACATAAAGAGCTTATGGGTGAGTTATTTTAGTATACTCCTTAGTATATACAATAGTCAAGTAATAAAAAGTCCCTCATAAAATGATATGAGGGACGCTCAAATTAAATATACCCAGTTTTTCTTCCAAATAGACGTAATCGCCATTTTGCTTGGGCTTTTTCGAATACAGATGGCGTTTCACTGTTTGGTTTTTCGTACAATAATGTGTTCCAGAATGGGGGAAAAAATCCATTATGCAATTGCCGAATAGTCTCAGCATTGCGTTTCCATTCTGAGATAGAAGAGCTACTAGCCATCAAGTTAATAATAGCTCTTTGCTCTTTTTCACAAGGAAAATGTTTCATAGCTAATCAACTCCTAATCAGGGTGGAATAGACATGAACACAAGAGGTCGGACTTGAACTGAGTGATACAAATTAACACAGCAAGTGGTCACTTATACACTAACATATACTTATTATAGGGTCAAATTATGTACTCCACCCCGCCCTATGGGCACCCCTCAAGAGGGGAATATATAAAGGTGCTTGTACAGAAAACTTCCCTCTTGAGGGGTGACAAGCTCACTTGTTGGGGTGGAAAAGAATACAAATTATTGCAATAATTGTCAATATATAATATAATTATTATTAATATGTCACAACAAGAAATGCTACAAGTTATTAATCCTGAAACAGGTGAACCCACAGGGGAGCATGTTTCACGCAAAGAACTCTATGAAAAAGGGTTATGGTGTCGTACTACCAATATATTTGTACTCAACACTCAAGGACAAATACTTTGTCATCAGAGATCATTTGATAAAGAATTTGCTCCAGGAGCGTGGTCTACTCATTTTGGTGGACATGTCACTCAAGGTGAGTCTTTCAAAATTAGTGCTTTAAAGGAACTTGGAGAAGAAATTGGATTGAATGTAAATCCATTCCAATTAATCCCTTGGAGAACGAGTAAAATTAAATCAGCTCATGTTTGGGTAAGAGATTTTATTACCGTATTTGATGGAGATATCTCAGAATTAACTCCACAAAAAGAAGAGATAGAGCAAGTACAATGGTATCAACCAGAAGAAATTATGGATTTATTAGATGCAGAAGATATTACTAATGATAATACTGCTCAATGGGTAGCTGGTACTCATGATTTTAATGCAGAATATCAATGTATGCGCGCGGTATTAACAGCAACTATGGATATTGGAATATTTGGAGGAGATTATAAGCCATTACATAAATGGCATCCCCCAAGACATAAAGATTAATATCTATTTTATTTTAACATATATATTGGTAAAAAATAAAAAAGGTAATATTATTTATATAGATAATATTAATTAATAATAAATACTATGTCTGATGAAATAGATACCAATCAAAGCCCTGAACAACCTGTGGAACAAAGCCCAGTAACATCTACACCCAATATAGATAAAATTCAAGAAATATCTGAGTTTTATCAGGAGAAGAAAACTACTACTAGTGAAGCAACAGCAGAACCAATTATTGAGAGATCTCCTATCGATTATTATATAGGAGCATTTCGTAAATATGCTGACTTTAGTGGGTGCGCAAGGAGAAGTGAATATTGGTGGTTTATTTTACTTACTAGTATTGTTTTTATACTAGTAAGCTTTATCTCTGAATCATTAAATATTAAAGAAGATGTTGGTGGGATATATACATTAATATCATCTATACCTCTCTTAGCAGTTATAGCCAGAAGACTTCATGATGTAGGTAAAAGTGGATGGCTACAACTATTAGGTTTTGTAGCGCCATGGGTATTAGGGCTGCTTGTAATTCTAATAGCTCTAACAGGTGGTAGGGTTCAGTCAGTTCTAATTATTTTAATTGCATTTTCTATAATACCAATATATATCTTAATTCGGCTGTTCATATTATATATAAAAGACAGCACTCCTGGAGCAAATAAATATGGACCTAATCCAAAAGGAATTGAAAGTTAAGAAAAAAGCATTTCTCATATACCCTCATCAACTATTTGAAGATATACAATATCTAAAAGATAGTGATATTGTGTATCTCATAGAAGAGCCACTTTATTTTAGTGAGTTAGCCTTTCATAAGCAAAAGCTCATATTACATAGAGCGAGTATGAAAAGCTATCAGCAATATCTCATCAAACAAAATATTGCTGTTGAATATATCGAATATCATAAGCTTGAGACTACTGACAGTATTGTCTCTCTATTACAACAGAATTATATCGATACCGTAGCATTCTATGATGTTACGGATGATTGGTTAAATCGTCGTCTTACTAAAGCTCTCGATACTGCATCAATAGAGTATACTGTACACGAAAGTCCTATGTTCCTCACCTCTATATCAGAATTTACGGAATTTTTCCAATCACGCATAGGAGCCCGTCGATACCATATGAATGACTTTTATATATGGCAGAGAAAACGCCTCAATATTCTGATTGAAGACAATAAACCACAAGGCGGGAGATGGAGCTTTGATACCGAAAATAGAAAAAAGCTCCCCAAAGACATAGATATACCAGAGACATTTACTCCCAATAATTCCCTATATGTAGAGGAAGCAAGAGCATATATAGAGCAATATTTCCCCAATAATTTTGGTGATACGGATATGTTTTGGAGCCCTATTGATCATAAGCAAGCCAAAAAACATCTGAGAGATTTTCTCAATCAAAGATTTGCTCTTTTCGGGCCTTATGAAGATGCTATTACCCAAGAATCAGCTTCAGTTTTTCATAGTACTATATCACCACTTCTCAATAATGGACTATTAACTCCGGACTTTGTGCTCCAAGAGACTTTAGAATTCATAATACAGCATAATATACCTATAGAATCAGGAGAAGGTTTTATTCGCCAAATTATCGGGTGGAGAGAATATATCCGAGCTCTTTATATACTAGAGGGTAGCAATATTCGAAATCGTAATTATTTTGATGCCCATACTCCTATGCCTTCATCATTATGGACAGGTACAACTGGTATTGATCCGGTGGATTACCATATAGAAGTGCTCAAGAAATATGCTTATACTCATCATATTCCGCGACTTATGATTCTGGGGAATTATATGAATTTATGCCATATAGAACCTAATGCAGTATATGAATGGTTTATGGAAATGTATATTGATGCCTATGATTGGGTGATGGTACCCAATGTATATAGTATGACTTTATATGCCGATGGGGGATTACTGACCACTAAACCCTATATTGCCTCATCCAATTATATTCGGAAAATGAGTGATTTCAAAGCGGGGGAATGGTGCGATACTTTTGATGCACTTTTTTGGAATTTTGTAGGGATACATTTTGAGCAATTACAAAAAGAAGGTAGATTAGGATTTATTGGAGTACAATATAACAAAATGACAGCAGAGAAGAAAGATAATTATACACAATTAGCTCAAGCTCATCTAGATAGTATAAAAGAATAAGTAAAGAAAATATGAGATATCTATCAGGCAAGGAAGAGGGAGAAGCAAAAGAATATATGCACTATACTGCTGAGCTGGCAAAATCAGCAAGTTGTGAGCGGAGTAAATGTGGATCTATTATGGTTGCCAATGATATCATTATCGGCAAGGGTATCAATAGTCCAGCCCATAATCAAGAGGATCAAAGACGATGTAATTATAATAAAGATTCCTATCATCGCAAAGTAACAGACAAAACCTGTTGTATTCATGCAGAACAGAGAGCTATTATGGATGCTCTTGCACATTACTCAGATAAAATAATAGGCTCAAGATTATATTTTATGCGATTGGATGAAGAGAATAATGCTACTCGAGCGGGAAACCCCTATTGTACTATTTGTAGCAAAATGTCTCTGGATGTCGGAATACAAGAATTTGTACTCTGGCATGATGATGGTATAGCTGTGTATGACACCGATGAATAGAATCTCTTGTCTTATCAGTATAGGGGATAGTGGTATTGTATTTGTTTTGTAATGTAAATTATCATTCTCACTTAGGGATTACAAATGTCACAATATTGAGGATTGGCAAAATCACCATATTTGGTAATTAATTCCTTTTCTTTATATCCACACATATTACATTGATATATATCATAAAGGGGGATATCTGTAGGGAATTTACAATGTGCACAGCGTAGTCCCTTTTCATAATTTATCACAGCAAATCCAGGTGCAGAGCAGTGAGGACAGCGAGATGTAATATTTTTGATTAAATCTTTGGTTGCAAGTTCAATGGCCTGCATACGGGTAGGATTCTTGTGAGCTCGCATATCAGTTTCGAGAAAAACTTTTTTGGTAAAAGGGGATGAAAGTAATTGAGTTACTTTTTCTTTTAAATCAGCTTCAGTATGAATATCTTTTGTAATTTTAGTATGATTTTTGTCACTTTTTCTCACGATAATACCATGTTGAGGAAATCCAATTTTTTTGGCAAAGTCTAAAGCTTCTTGTATGTTTGAGATATATACTCCGGACATATTTGTTTTTGAAGTTCTATAATGTCCCTTAATTTCATACTTATTCTTTTTATCTACAAATAATATTAATTCAAGATTAGATTGTATGAATGGGGTTGATGGATTTGAGCCAAAACTCCCTTCGCTTGCTATTCCTAAATCTACTCCTTCTTGCTCCATAGCAGCATAGACTTTTGCTCTTGCAGCTTCTAGCTGATCTCCAGCTCTCTTTATCTCTTTGGTAAAAGTCCCAAATTTATCTGAATTAAAATTCTTAGGGATAATAACTTCCACACCCAAAGCTTCTTCAAGTAGAGGGGCTATGACCTCTTCTTTATTATGGGCTGTCGCTATTACTATTTTCCTTCCTTTAAATATATTCACAACTTTTTATTTTATCTATTTATTTTATTATAGCATGAGAAATAGGGTTAATATTAGATTAGAGATAAAGCTTTGTATATGCGATAAGTTGCAAAATTGTCAAAATTTAGGTAAACTATAATAGTTAATTTAATTCTGGAGAGATGGCTGAGCTGGTCGAAAGCACCACACTGCTAACGTGGCATAGGGTAAAACTTATCAAGGGTTCGAATCCCTTTCTCTCCGCCAAAATTAAAAAAAAGAAAGAGCTTGTCGAAGCTCTTTCTTTTTTTGGTTCTATCTCACCTCCAAAATTTCTTCTACATCAAATCGGACTTTTGGCCAGTTTTGATGATCATCTTCCGGACTGCGGTAGCCAAGTCCAATCAAGGTGACGGCGGTATAATCTTTGAGACCTAATATCTCGGTTACTTTCGTGGCATCAAACCCTTCCATAGGAGCTGCATCTACTTCGAGTTGAGCGGCTGCAAGTAATAGCATTCCAAGTGAAATATAGGCTTGTCTTCGGCTCCAATCAAAGAATTTCTCTGGAGCTGTTTTATCTACAAACCCTTGTAACATATTACGATATCCTTCCAGAGTGGATGGATCGGCGTTACGAGCTTTTGCTGCCGCGAGCACAACTTTATTCACATTTTCTGCAGTAAGAATATTGGGTATGGTGAGTACTAATAAAGTAGGAGCTTCGGCTATAGGTAATTGTTTACCCCCTGCTTCGAATATTTGATTGCGAATTTCGGGTGATTGTATGGAGATATATTTCCAAGGTTGAAAATTCATTGATGAAGGGGCGAGACGTGCTGCCTCTATGATGGTATGGAATATATCTTCGGGGATAGGGGTGGCTAGGAATTTGTCGGCAGCATAGCGCCAATTAAGTGATTCTAGTATAGATTTCATTGAGATTTTATGATTATTTTATTGCAATTATAGTATAGCAGTATATTATATTTTATGATATACTGGATTTAATAAAATATAATAATAAAATATGAAATTATCATATAAAATTTTATCAATAGCTTGTCTAATATGGGTATTCCCATTGTTTACTTATGCGAGTACCCCGAGTTTTCCTAATGGAATATTAATAAAATCTACTAATAACCCCAAAGTGTATTATATAGATAATGGGCAAAAGCGTCCCATTGAGTCTCCTAATATGCTTCGATCCCAATTCCGTTGGGAAGATGTTGTTATCACAACTCCCACAGAAATTGAGGCTTTACCAACTGGTGCTGAGATGACATATCGGGATGGATCATTGCTATCTAATAGAGGGGTAGTTTATGTTATATCTGATGGGCAGCGGCGTCCTATAGAGTCACCGAGTACTTTTTTGCAAAAAGGATATAAATGGTCTAATGTAATTGCGGTGAGTGATGCTGAGCTTGCGCCTCATTCTCAGGGTGCTATATTGACTAGTTCTTCTAATCATCCAAATGGAAGTTTGTTATTAAGACCAGGAGGGGAAGTATATGTGATTAAGGGTGGACAGAGACGATATATTCCAAGTCCTTTGATATTTGAAGCTCGCTATAGATGGGAATCTCTGATTGATGTGTCAGAATCATATCTGAATACTTATCCACAAGGAGTAAATGAATTTTATCCCGATGGATTATTGATATCTAGTGCTACGGGAGTATTTATGATGCAGAATAATGTGAGGCAGCCTATTACTTCTCCTGCTGTTTTTGAGAGCTATGGTCTTAATTGGGGACAGGTAAGGAGAGCTACAGATTTTGAATTATCTATTATCCCAGAATCAGGAGCATTTAATAGGGTGAAGCCATATAGAGAGGGATCTCTAATTGGAGCTAGAAGTGGAGCTGTGTTTCGGGTTAATAATAGTGGTAACTTACAGCCTATTATAAGTCCTAATATCTTTGTGAGCCAAGGTTATGATTGGAATTCTGTGCTAAGATTACCTGATAATGTCATTAATCAATATTCACGAGCAGGAAGAGTTGGGTTTAGAGATGGGGCTTTGATATCTTTTGGAGGTGGCGTATATGTAATTGAGGGAGGATTGAAACGAGGTATTCCAAGTCCTGCAATATTTGCTGCGAGAGGATATAGTTGGGGAAATGTGACTGCGGTCTCTGAAGATGAATTCAATTCTAATGCTATGGGATCTGCTCTTTCAGATATTCAAGTTGCTAGTTTAGATGGATATACTATTCCTGCTACAAGTGGGAGAACCGCTCGAGAACAACATTTAGCTCGAGATTGTAATGAAACCAGTGGCGATCATTATGGAAGAGCAGGTACTCCACTTTCAGCCCAAAATGGATTATTGACAAGTGGTGGAGCATTTGCTTTACCATGTCCAGGAGGAAGTCTCAATTCGAGTTATGCTCCATTTTCAGTGGAAGATGAGAAATATTATATTACTATGAGATGGAATTATGTAAGATGGTATGAGGCTACGAGTACATTAACACAGAATATTGATGCTAATGCAAATAGAATACCATTGGCTAATATATCCGATTATCGTGATCGGAATACAGGATGGGTGATTATTAATGGAGAAATTATTGCTTTTAATGGTAAAGATGGGAATAGTCTTATTGTCTCTCAGCGAGGTGTGGATAGTCCTACTATTGCTGCTAGTCCAAGGGCACATAATTCAGGAAGTACGGTACAAGAAGTATATGAGTTTAGAACAGATGTCTGGAGAGGACGTACTCGTAGTACAGATTTTAATAATACTGCTAAAAATTGGCATAGAGGACGTAAAGTATTGGTAACAAATCCCACCAATGGTAGGAGACTTGTTACCACTATTATGGAATCTGGTCCTGCTATATTTACGAATCGTGTATCTGGGCTTTCTCCCGAGGCTATGCTTGCTCTAGGAGTAGTTACTGATGATACATTACAATATGGATTTATGATTGATCAGTCAATTCCAGTAGGACCCTTGCCTTAATTATGAGGGGGATATTATATTTGCGATCAATATTATGGGTGATTTTTTTTGGAATAGCTTTGATATTCCCACGACCCACTTTTGCGAGTACTCCCAATATACTGTCTCGCAATATTTGGGCAACAGCAGATGATAATACCTATACCCTCAATAATTGGCCACCAAATGCTGGGAATACCTTACAAGTTCGACGTATTTTACTTCATGATACGGCAATAGCGAGCTTTAATAGTGATTCTCTTGACTCAAGACAAATTATTCGTTCAATATTCACCACACATGCCCGTAATAATGGTTGGGGGGATATAGGGTATAATTATATTATTGCTCGAGATGGGAGTATTTATCAGGGGAGAATGGGGCAAAACGGAGTAAGAGGAGCTCATTTATATGTGAATAGTACCGGAGATAATTTTAATTATCAAAGTATTGGAATATCTCTTATAGGTCGCTATGGTAGTGGCTATGCTACTGTACCAGAAGCGATGAAACAATCATTAGCCAAATTATCTGGATGGCTTAGCTCAGTCAATAGTATTGCTCCAACTGACTTTGTTACTGAACCAGTATGGAATTTTTATACAAAAGCATATACCTCTAATTATACTGGATTTCGGCTTACTGATCATGGAGCAGTAGAGGCGGGAAATGGAGATACTAATATGGTAGATATGAGCTGGCTTCGGAATCGAGCTCAAGAATGGAAACAATATTATGATAATTCGGTATACCGAGATGATAATGGGAGATTATATACTATTCAAAATGGTATAAAAGAGATCACAGCTAATGCGGGAGGTAAAAATATTATTGGTATTAACTCAACTGAATTAGCTTTATTCCCTGATAATACAAATATTAGAACTTTTCCTAATGGTTCATTATTAAGGACAGATACTGGAGTTGGGTATCTTGAAGATGGGAAAATTCGACCATTAGTAAATCCTGATGTATTCAATTCTCGATTTAAATGGAAAGATGTATTAGATGTCACACGTGCCGAGTGGGATTCTTATCCTTTGGCTTCAGCTCTTACATTCAGGGAAGGAATGTTGGTAAGAGAACGAAATAATCCCGATGTATATGTAATTAGTAATCAGCAAAGAAGACATATTCCATCTCCAATAACTTTTGAAGCCTTGGGGTATAAATGGAGTAATATTACTATTATTGCTGATGGGACTCTTGCTATTTCTCATCCAATTGGACCTGTTATGCAATCAAGTCCATATCCAGATGGGACATTATTAGTTAATAGAGATAATCCAACAGGTATAGAGGTATTAGAAGCAGGGAAGCGGCGACCAATTCCAAGTCCAGAAGTATTCGACACTCAATATAATTATAAGGATTTGGTATATATATCAGGGTCTGAATGGAATTCTTATCAGCAGGGACCAGCGGTATATTTTCGTGATGGAGTGATTCTAAGAGCCTCAGGTAGAGGGGAAGTTTATATCATGTCTGAGGGCAAAAAACGCTATGTATCCTCTCCAGGGGTATTTGAAGGATTAGGGTATAAATGGAATAATATTATTGTTGTTTCAGCAGAGGGTCTGGATAGTGTATCAACTGGAAACCCTATTAGTGACAGTATGTTATAGAAGAATAAGGCGAGAAACAATATCTAGATAATTGTGAGTTGTGTAGGGAAGATGCCAAGGTACCCTTTATTATATCCTCCCCCGTCACCTACGGTGCCCTCCCCCAAGGGAGGACAATAAAACTGTCCCTCGCCGGCGAGGGTGTCGATGAAGTCGACGGGTGGTACCCTATACTGTGTATAGGGAAAGAGACGGGGTGGATTATTAAAAAGCCTATATTCTAAAATATAAATTTATTTTAAACCTATCCACACTCCCCCTACGGGTACTCCCTCCTAAGGGAGACAAAAGCTCAAGCTCAAATATATCACAGGCGACTGAAAGGTCGCCCCTACGAAAAAATGGAGGGATAAAGCCTCCGCTACGAAAGCATAACTTATCTACGATCTCCTCATCTCATACAATATCTTGCAAAAAGGTTGAGTTTATGATATAATTATATTCAAATGCGCGTGTAGCTCAGCTGGTTAGAGCGCTACACTGATAATGTAGAGGTCCCATGTTCAAGTCATGGCATGCGCACCAAATAAAGCCCCATATGGGGCTTTTATATTAGAGATTATTGTGTAAATGCTTCTCTTTCAAGTCTTTTAAAATAGCTAAATTATGTATTAATGCCCAGACAGTGAGTGGTCCTATCCCTCCTGGTACTGGGGTAATTGCCCCTTCAAATATAAAGTCTTTATGATATATATCTCCTCGTATATGATTATCTTCGTCTCTTGTTATACCAACATCAATTAATACTTGATTTTCTTTAAATACAATATTCTTGAGTATATCAGGGTTTCCCGTCGCTGAGACGATAATGTCAGATAATGGTATTAATTCCTCGAGATTATGGGTTTCGCGATGAGCTAATATAGGAGTTGCTCCATAAGCTGGGAGTAAAGTTGCCAGAGGTTTCCCGACTAGTACGCTATCATTCAAAATAAGTACGGTTTTCCCAATTAAAGGAATATCATAATGCTCAAATAAAAGAATAATTCCTCGAGGAGTAGCAGGGATAATAGGGGATAGGGTCTCACTAATGCGGCTTTGGAATAATTTGCCTAGCCAATAATCAGTAAGTCCATCGGCATCTTTGCTCTTGTGTATACTATTTAATACAACTTGTTCTTCAATAAATGGGGGAAGAGGTAATTGTATAATAATTCCATCAATACTATTGTCTCGATTAAGGTTGTGTATTTCAGCTATTAATTCTTCTTGGGATATATTGGGTTCATATTTGAATAAATGTAATTTCCCCCCTACTTCTTCGAGAGCTTTAGATTTTTTGTCTACATAAATCTGGGAGGCAATATCATCCCCAACTAAAATTACTGCTAAATGTAATCCTTCTGGAATCTTGGGTATAATGCTATCAATAATTGGTTGAGCAGTCAGCAAAGGCATAAAAATTTTATTGTTTAAATTGAGTGATAAATGCAATAACTTGTTCTTTAATATGCGCTAAAGTCTCTGTATTGTCAATAGCTTCAACTACTTGATTGATAAAGTTAGCAATAGTTTCCATATCTGATTCTTTTAATCCCAATGTAGTGATAGCGGGAGTTCCAAGACGAATTCCATTTGGCTTAAATGGTGAGGCTGTATCAAAAGGAATACTATTCTTATTAGTTTCTATATGTACTGAATTGAGGGCTTTAGACAAAGTATCTCCATCAATATTTTTACTTCTAAGATCAACTAATAATAGGTGATTCTCAGTTCCTCCAGATACAAGCGTAAATCCTTTTGCTTTGAGGGCTTCTCCAAGAGCCTTAGCATTGACAATAACTTGTTTACAATACTCGGTATATTCTGGTCTCAAAGCTTCTTCTAGAGCAATGGCAATACCAGCGATATTATTATTATGAGGACCACCCTGTAATCCAGGGAATACCGCTTTATCTATTTTTGTCGCAAGTTCAGGATTATTGGTGAGTATAAGGGCTCCTCTCGGACCTCGTAATACTTTATGAGTGGTGGTGGTAATAATATCTGCATCCGGAAATGGATGTGGATGTACTCCTGTTGCAACAAGCCCGGATATATGAGAAATATCAGCTAAATGATAGGCTCCAATTGATTTTGCAATATCTCCAATTCTTTTAAAATCAACTTGTCTTGTATAGGCAGAATGTCCCGAAATAATAAGTTTAGGTTTATGTTCTCGAGCTAATGACTCTAATTCTTCATAATTAATATGTCCCTCAGAGGTGAGTCCATAGGAAATGGAATTCAACCATTTACCTGATATGCTGACTTTATGTCCATGAGTAAGATGTCCTCCTGATGGAAGTGAAAGCCCAAGAATGGTATCATGAGGCTCAAGTAAGGCAAAATATACTGCTAAATTTGCAGGACTACCAGAATAAGCTTGTACATTGGCAAATTGAGCTCCAAATAGTTTTTTAGCTGATTCAATGGCTAGTGTTTCAATCTCATCGATATATTCTTGTCCCTCATAATATCGGTGATATGGGTACCCCTCACTGTATTTATTGGTAAGACTAGACCCAAGTGCTGTGAGTATATCTTGCGAAGCATAATTCTCAGAAGCAATTAAGCGTATAGTTTGAGCTTGTCTTAGAGTTTCTTTTTTTATTAATTCTAATATAGTACTCATTGTATCAGTATTATGTATATACTAGTATTATAACAAAATCTCTCACAATATGCCAATAAATATGATATACTATCTATATATATTAAATCAAATACATGCAGCCATTAAATGGAATGTGGTTATATATTAATCTCGGATTTGCCATAATGTGGGACTTTTTGGGGTTAATTTTATTTGTTATCGATCTTATTCCTGCTGTTCAAGTTGTTTCTCTAGTGGGATCTTTTGTAGTAGATGCGATAGCTATTATGACTGATATTGCCTTTTGTGCCATATATTATAGCTATCTTACTATCTATAATACTAATCTAAAATTGTATCAAGTCAATACCATTAGACAATTAATGCGCTTATCTCGTAATTCCCGTAATACCAGTCCAGCACAAAATAAAATTCAACAAGCTTTGACTCGTAAAACTCAAGAGGCTAGTAAGTATATGTTAGATAAGACAGGGGAATATATTATGGAATTTGGCTGGAAAAAAACAGTGGGACTGGTAATTGCTGGAGTTATAGAGGCTATTCCATGGATTGGGGATTTGTCTCCAACTTGGACCATTAAAGCTTGGCTTCATATTAAAGCTCATCGAGCAAGAGCAAAACAAATCAAAGAAGATAATGAGAAATTTGAAGATTCAATTAATAAATGGAGGCAGTCTCTCAGTGTATCAGGAGCTATAAATAATATTCGTGGATTGAATCGTAGCCAACAGCCTCAACCAGTAGGAGTAAAAAGATAATTCCCATTATTCATCCTAATATGATATACTAAATAAAGATTTAATTAATATCAATGAAATATTCACCATATATAATAGCAATACTCCTTATAAGTGTAATGGTACTAAGTTCATCATTAGTATTAGCACAAGATACTAATTCTCCTGATACTGATTCAAGTATTATCCCTCAATCAACTATTTCTAATAATGATCCTAGAACTCAAGATGAGGCTAATACTCTTATTGATAATTATATTAAGCAAAGTTTTGCAGATAGTTATTATACCGAGAAATCATCAACAGGGGAGATTAAACTTGTAGTAAAAAATAAATATCTTTTTACCAAACAACAAATTAATTTTGCAACTATTAATTATCATATAGATAAAGGGTTTGTATTTGATGGAGCTCAATATAATTGGAGAATTAAGAGGGGAGAAAAGATTGTATTTGAAGTAAATGGTATTGATAAAACTGGATTCTTTTATACATTTTCTGACTCAGGTACTTATCAAATTGAAGTTGCAGTTAATGCTAATGGAGTTATTAAAACGGGAAGTATTAATTTAGATATTTTTGATAAAATCTCCCTCGATTATAGACCACTTAATCCTGCAAAAGGGGATACCATTTCTGTTGCGACAGAGTTACCCATATCACAATATGCAATTGAGTGGAAAATTGATGGGGAGACAGTAGAGCAAAATAATAATAAAATTACCTTTACGGAGAATAAAGGATATGATAAAAGTTATCTCATACAAGCTATTGCAAGAGATAGAATAACAGGATATACCAGGTATTATGGAATAAATACTATTGCGATTAAACAGCCTGCAATTCGGGTTTCACTCGTCAATAATAAGAATAATACCCCTATTGATTATGCTGATGATTTAAAAATTGATGAGGCAATACAGCTATTGATATCAAGTGATGTGGATAATATTGGGCAAAATGCAAAATTATCTTATACCTATAGAGTTAATGATAAGGTACAAGATGGTAGTGGTAATTCACTTTCTCTCGATATTGATCCTAATCAAGCCTATAAAATAGATATAGTGGTAAAGGATATTAATGGAGATGCCAATGCGACTAAATCTTTTACTATTAATAAAGATAGGATACCACTTGATGCAAATATACAAAGTGCATCTAAATTTGGATTTCTGCGTAATGATAGATATATGGGATTGGCAGTATTAGGTTTGGCGGGATTAATTATTCTAGTAATGTCAAGACATAGTAGACTTATAAACAAAGATTAAGAGGGGGATTAATGGACAGCGATAAAAAGAAAAAACAATTAATAATATTATTTGTAATAGGAAGTATTATGATAATAGGTATATTTATTTGGTCTATGATTCTTAATTTCTCTGATTTGTCTTTTACAAAACCCGATATAAAAGTACCAGAAATACCAAGTGCGAATGAGACAAAAAATCAAGCTGAGGAAATAAAAAATAGTGTAGAAGAAAATAGTAAAGCTAATACTGAAACTATAAAAGATACCAATAATACAAAATAGCTATTCTGCTGCAATATCTGGTATTACGGTTTTCTCACCATAACTATCTAGAGTCCAAGCAACTTCTTCTACACGAGATTGATTATAATCATGAGTCTCTCGCCTAAATGAAGCTTTACGCTTTTCAATAGATATTTTAATTACAGATTGGGTGGGATCTATATCACGAGACCATAAGAATAGAGTTGGTTTTAAAATATAAATTACTACATTTACAAGAAATATATCAAAATTTTGGCCATTAATTTTGATAAAAGCAAAAGCAAAAGTTGCTACAGCAACAGGAAGTATACTAATAATAAAAACACCAATATTAGGTTTGAAATACCATAAAAACCCCCCGATTACAACTCCAATTGCGAGGAAGGCAAATTGCCTTATAGTAAGAGGTCCAATAATTTTATCTTCAGAATCAATGAATTGAGGGATATTATATTGTTGCATAATTATTCTGGTTTTTTGAGATTAACAAGATTTTGTGGAATTGGAGTTGGTTTTGCTGTTAATATTACCGGAGCAGAAGTACGACGAGGTATTGGAGCTCTTGGGGTTGTGTTGTTAGGAATATTATTGCGAGTAGAGGACATTGCTATGACAGGTTGCTGGGAGGGTGAATCGATAGGCTGGGTATTTACTACTGGTTGAGAGGGTATATTAGGGCTAATTGTAGGGTTATCTGTCTGAGTGGAGGGGGGAGTATATATATCCTGATACAAAACTGTCTCATTAGTTTGAAGATAATCATAAAATTGTATTATTTTCCTTAGAGACTCTTTTTCCTCAGAGTTTAGGGTTTGTACAATAGGATCTCCACTAATAAAACGAGAACGCTCAAAGCTATTAGCTGACCCAAGACCAGTTAGTCTATCATAATATTCAAGCCAATTACTAATACTTGGTTTAGCTTGAGGATGATCTTGAGATAGGCGTAATACTACAGTACCGATTAATTGATTATTTTGTTTGAGAAGAGGTAGTAAATCCTTACGCATTTCTTCTTTGATGAGTTCCACAGGATAAATCGAGTATCTACTCTCAATTCTAGCGGCAAAATCACGCTCAGAGGGCCATAGAGGATTCAAGGCCTCTATAATATTTAGCGAAATAATTTTATGGAATAATTCAGTCGATATATTCGGAATAGCAGTAACATAAAGCTGGAATATAATTTTGGATAATTCTCGATAAGCCTCAGCATTGGAATCCTTAATATTATTCTCTGTGAGAGATTTCTCTAATTTCTGAGCAAATTCAAGAGATCCCGGCACATTGTCGTTGCTAATAAGAGATTGAGCTTCACTTTTGATATCTGCGAGTGTCATAGTGAACTATGTGTTATTAACAGTAACTCGAGATCCTCCTGATGATAAATCTAGACCCTGTAATGCAGCTGTAATTTTTGAATCAAGAGATTTATCTCTTGAGGGATTCTTTAATTCTGCCTCTAATCCTTCCTTGATTGTTTTTCTATCTTTTCCAAATTGATTCCAAGTTTCTGATTTTCTTAGTATAGATAGTGATTCACCCTCAATACTTGCTAGAATTGGTTTAATATTGAACTTAAATGCTTGTTCTCCATTAGTAAATGCTGGGTTATTATTTGCGTCTGTATCTCTAACATTGAACACCGCACTGTTTTTTGCATAAGCTGCTCCAGCGCCTATTATTCCAGCTTTAGCAGCTTTTGTTGCAGGGGAGTAATTTGGATTTTTTACATCTCGTTCTGCTAGTCCTGCAGCAAAATTTCCCGCACCTTTATCATTTAATATATTTGCCTGACGACTTCTAAAGCTATTAGTTATTTTATCTCCAATAACCTTCCCATTAGCATCTTTAATAACCTTCCCATTAGCATCTTTCCTTTCAAAATTATCATTAATGAATGCATCTAACTGTTCAGCTTCTGAACTATTTTCCTTACCATATTTACTAAAATCACTTGCTTCTTTGAATATTTGACTCCATCCTTTTAATTCGGATATTCTTGTTGATAATGCCATTGCAGTAAATTTATCCCCATCATCAAGAGCTTTCTTCATATCTTGACCTAGTTTTTCGATATTAAATTCATCTTTTACTCCTGTGGCAGTAGCAGCTTGTAAAGTTGCAGCCATTTTTTGATAGCGTTCATTTCCTTTTTCTTCTAACTTACCTTCATTAAACAAACGAATTGCTTTTTGTTTTTCAAAATCTTCTAATTGCTCTTTTTTACCCTCAGCTGAAAATCCTTGAAATCTTCCTACGAACCCAACCCCTGTTTTTTGTTTTTCTTTCAAATCTTTCTTGGCACTTTCATAGGATTGATTGGCAGTTTTTAATGCCCCAATTCCAGTTACTCCACCCACAACTCCAGCTGTATTAGTGAGCCCACCTGCAAGTTTATCTACATTTTTAACACCACCTTTAGCTAAATCACCAGTAGTTTTAAGAGCTTGAGATGTTTTATATCCCCCAGCTCCAATATATCCTCCTATACCAAGGGTAGCTATAGTACCTGCAACACCAACGGCTTTGGATATAATAGGAGGGCCTTGTTGTCCAGCTTTCTGAGCTTGTATATTAGCTAAAATTACTAAACCAATTACTAGGACATAATTTAAGATATTTCCATTATTGAGTAAATTTCCACCACTAGCTTCATTAGGATTAACTCCTGCATTCATAACAGTGACTGCAAGATATAATAAGAACATTAAAACAGGACCGGTTATGAGTGCCTCTTGCAGTTTTGTTTTCCAGTCATTATAGAAGGAGGATAGTCCAGGTATCATAGAGGAGACAAAGGCTAAGGGAGATGTCATAATGACAAACCATAATGTTATTATTCTTACTACCAGTATCATAGCGGTCCACAGGAATACAAAAATAAGAATAACGATAAGAATAATAGTAAGGAGGTTAATAATAGCAGATCCGATTTTATCTGCTTCAGTTGCAGCTTGAGCAATTTTTGATGCAGACCCAATAGAATCTGTTAAAGTTGGCCCAAACGTATTATACAGAGATATCATAATAATTTGACTAATATCTATGAGGAATCCAACAATAGCTTTACTAAAATTAATAAGTAAAGCCGCAAATATAAATTTTGGTAGCATTCTCTTGGCAGTAAAATTATCTAAACCACCTGTATTAAGTACGGTTGCTATTGCAATAAAGAGTAATATAAGAGCAAAAAATAAATTAGCAAAATCTCTGGTGGCTCTCCAACCTGCATTGACACCATTCGTGAAGAAGTTCTGATAAGACATTACAGCGTTGAGTAGGGGGGTCACAGTATCTTTAAGGATAGTGCTTAAGGCTGATTTGAAGAAGGCTAAAACTTCTCCCAAAGCAGCTGTTGCGGTATCACCAATAAGCCCACCTACCCATCCAAAAGGATTCCAGGCTTGAGCATGAGTTATAGAAGGTAAAAAGAACATAGCTATAATACATATAGGAGCTATATATCGTATATGTTTTGTTTTGATTTTCATATTATGGTATTAATCCATTAACGGCATTATTGATAGCTCCAGTTGCTGCATTATTAATAGCGCCACTCACATTACCAATACCTGGGATATTAATATTCCCGAGAGCTCCATTGAGTAGCCCTGAAACTTGCTTATTAAGCTCACAAGATAATCCATTGGTTACATTTTGTAATAATGAATTTTGTAGAGACTTGAAGAATTTATTAGGGTCAGGTATAGCACCTTGTAATCCAGAAGTTAATTGATTAGCAAAACCACTAGGATTCTGTAATGAGTTAACAGGATTAGAGGTTACATTTTTTTGTACTGATGCTAGAGTATTATTAACTCCAAATAATCCTTGAGTCAGTACGGGTTTGAGTGACCCCTCGAGGATATTATTAGGTATTGCTTCAAAACAATTATCTCCAGATGCAGTAATAGCTTGATCCACAGTTGACTCTAATACTTTATTGGTAAGAGATTCTATGTTTGATCCTGGGGTCTGAATAGTTTTGGTGAATGGGTTCTTATCTCCATCTGCTGTCTTTGCAAAATATCCACTTCCATCACGAACTTCTTGATCAAGGAGTTCGGTGGCATTTTGTGATTTTTCTGCAGCTACTTGTGCTATATTAAAGGCAATATCATTTGCATTATTATTAGGCTGTAAGCCGAGGAGCGCACATTCAAAACTTACTTCTCCTGCATCTTCTGTTTTTACATTACCACAGTTTTGTGTGAAATTCTCATCAGGCAATTGACTTTTTTGATCTTGTAAATCTTTAAAATACTGCTCTATATCTTTATTTTTATCTAATGAGAAATTCTGATAAGATCCATATTTATCTATAGCTTCTTTAGACACCACTCCAGTTGTAGGGTCTAGAGCTCCATATTGCCAACCCAAACTCTCGAGGGCAAAATAATTATCAGGTATTAAACTATCATTGCTAATTTGGTATCTCAAGGTATCGCTAACTGTAGCTATGGTCTTTGCTTTTTGCTGAGCGGCAAGAGGAGCATCGATTAGTTCTTTTTGTTGATATAGAGCTAAATCATCTACTACTACGACAGGAAGCGGGGTAGGAGAAGTTATATTAACAGGTAATGGTAGGGGATTAAAAATATCCACAGGTAGAGGAGCGGTTAATCTTCTAGTATCTATAACCCTATCTATATTATTATAATTTTTACAATCATCTCCACCCGCACCCACAAACCCTATCAAATTATTGAAATTTGTACTAGAATTCAACCCATTCAATAAAGTATCAGTTATAACACCGCTTGGATTAACAAATGTAAATACCGACGGAAGTCCGAATGCTCCACCTCCAGCTCCAATTAACTTCACTCCTCCCACAAGACCAGTCAGGCCATTACCCACTAATCCATTCACAGTGTCACCTAATATACCTCCAAAAATACCTCCTCCTGGTCCCTCAGCACAGCCCTCACTACCTTTATATGGACTAGCTGGAGCGGATATAGCCTGTGGTTTTACACAAGTGTAGGTGGCATTTCCATCATTTTGTGATCCAATTGGTAAAACTCCACGATACTGTTTTTGACAAACTTCATTCTGTCCACAAGTTAATGTACCACAAGCACCACCATATAAATTGTCAGCATAAGTTATATTTGGTAAAATGAATATAAATAAAAGGGCTGATAATATTTGTAGTAATTTGAGATTAATTTTATTTTGAATAATATAATTCATATATTATGGTTTTTTATAAATTAAATTATATTTTTGTCTAAGGATATTAAGTTCTTGCTTGATGAGAGTATCTACATTTCCTAATAAAGACAATGTAATTTTATTGCTAATATCTAATCTGAGTGGGTCCGAGCTAACATTGAGAAGTCCCAACAAAAAGCTATTATGAATTTGGGCTATGCGAATATATCCTTTATGAAGCTTTAATGCATCCTGGGGTACTTCTATCTCAAATAATGAACGATATAAATCAGTATTGGTACGGAGTAGGGACTGAATGTTTTGTGTTTTTCCGTCCAAAGCCTCTTCAGAGAGCTGATTTATATTAGGCTGGATAGTATTATCCTTGAATATAGTGTATACCTCTTTTAAATATTTTTCAAGTGCTGCTTGTGGATTGTCTGGATTGGGGATAACTTTTATCTGGTCTTCCGGAAGTGGAGGTAAATCTATACGATCAATACCAAGATTTTGTACATCTTGTTTAACTTGTTCATCAAAAGGATTGGCTGAAATAAGAGCGCTTGCAATAATATCAGCACCTGACTCTGTGAAATTAATTTCTTGCTCTTTACCATCTTTAATTTGAATAATACGAATAGGAACAAGCCCCTCATCTATAGGCGTGAGCTTGGGTTTAGATTCGGGCTTTAATATGATATAGGTTATTCCCAAACCCAATACAAGGATAATACTAGATATGATGATATTTTTCTTTGTGAATAGAGATTTAATCATGGGAATTCGTATTTGAGATCTATTTTTGTGACTATAATAATTATAGCATATGGAGAGGTGTATGTATATTCATAATGTTAATTGACAATATTATGTAATATGCTAATATATATATATAGTATAAAATAAAAATTATGATTACAGATCAAGTTATTTTGAGTCTATATGCAATTATTTTGATAGAAATAGGGTTATTGCTATTGGTCTTATTAATTATGGTTATCGATCTCAAAAAGAGTATTGATGCTATCCATAAACTTATTGATAAAGCCTTACATTTAGGTGATGTAGCAGTAGATACTGCAACTGAATTAAAATCTAATCTTACTACAATTTCTGGTATTACATCAGTTATTGGTAATATTTCAGAAATTGTATCTTCTTGGAAAGGTTCACCTAAATCTCAGGACTTAGATGAGACTGATGATTTAGGGGATGCCTTGAGTAAAGTTGTACCAAAGAAGAAAAGACGCATTATATAATTAATAACACTACTAATATGAGTAATAAAAATTTATTTAAAGGAATTATAACTGGACTTGCAATTGGAGGAGCTCTTGGCGTATTATTTGCTCCTAAATCAGGAAAGCAAACAAGACAAGATTTAAAAAAAGCATATAGAGCTACGAGCAAAGATATTGCAAAAAGAATTAATGACTTGGAGGATATGAGTCAATTAAAATATGATCAAATTGTTGATGCAGTTGTCAATGAATATCAAAAATTAGATCCTATTACCCAAGAACAAATTAAGACATTAAAGACTACTTTACAAGAAAAATGGAATGAAGTTGCTGAGGCTCAATCTAAAGTCACTAAGAAAGCTAAATAAATCAGTTGTCCATAATTGACAAAAAAGATTAGTTATATTATAGTTGGAGTATAATTAATCTTTTTGTTATGGTACATAATGTATTGTACTGGATTACCTTCTGGATATTCCATACGATTATACGTTTGTTTGTAAGTACGAAAGATATTCAGGGGCTTGAACATCTCAAAGATATTCGGGGCCCCCTTATTATTGCATCTAATCATAGAGGGCGTATTGATGGTATATGGATTTGGTATTATTTAGCTCGGATGAACCGTAACCGAATAGTTCATATGAGGATTATTACAGGTGCAGTTTTTTTTACTAAGCCAATTGTTGGCTGGTATTTACGTCAAATGCGATGTTTTCCAGTTGTTAGCGGGCAAGGCTTACAGGTTGTTGACCCTATGGTAGACGTTTTGAATGATGATGGAATTGTAACTATATTTCCTGAAGGGAAAATGCAAAAAACAGTAAATGGTAGGGGAGAAGCAAAAAGAGGAGTGGGGTATCTTATTTGGAAATCTGAAGCTAGAGTACTACCAATATATATCAACTATCATCAAAAATGGAAAAACTTACCATTTTATACAATGACATTTAATGTTGGAAAAATCACATCATATGATACAATAAAATCAGAAGATAAATTACAAAAAGTAGCAGATGATGTTTTGGAATCAATTTATCAATTGGATAAAAAATAATAAACTATATAGTATAGGTACTGTTTTATTTATCCTATTAATAATAGGAGCTCGTATTTTTGTTGATTATAATAGTAAATCCGATACACAGAATCCTCTATCTAATCAAGATAATACTATTTCTCCTACAGAATTAGTAACGGTAACTAGCCCCAGACAATATCAGAATATTACAATTGGAGATATAATCAAATTAGAATTAAGTCAAGTTTATTTAGAGCCAATTGAAGTTATTTTGGTATCTCTTGATTCTTCTCTGTCAGATAAGCCACAGCTTAAAGAATATTCTTTAGGGCAGCAAAAATTTAATAGAGGATTTATTGAGATAAATAGTAAAGCTTATGAGGCAGGTCAATATCAAATTATATTAGTACAAAATAATCAAAATATAGGACAATCTCCTATATTTGCTCTGATTCGTGAAAAACAAAATCTTACTATTACGAGTCCAGTGGAAAAGCAAATTTTTAATCAAGAGAATAATAGTATTTCTTGGAGCTTTAGTCCTGATATATTCTTTGTAAATATATATCTTGAAAGTGATAATGAGCGTTTTGTATTAGCTCAAAATCGTATTAATACGGGGGAATTTGATTGGAACTTTGCAGATATTAATGGACGTAATATACAAAATGGGGAATATGTATTAATCATTGAAGATAATTTTACCAAAGCTGAATTTGGTAAAGTGAGATTTATAGTTAATCAATAATTATTTCTCAAAATGATCTTTTAATGCTATAATAAAAGTTAATATAAGTATATAAATCATGAGTATTCTAGATACCATTAATCATATTGGAGAAGAAATTACTATTTCGGGATGGATTGATACCAAGCGTGATCACGGAAAAATTTCATTTATTGACCTTAGAGACCGCACGGCAAAAGTTCAAGTAGTATTAGTCCCTGCGAGTTTAGATGAAGCATCACAGTCCCTGATGACAGAAATTCGACCAGAATGGGTTATTCGTATTCGTGGACTTGTGAAAGCTCGCCCAGAAAGACTTATTAATACAGATTTAGCAACTGGTACCGTTGAAATTGAAGCTTTGAGTATAGAAGTATTAAATACTGCTATTACCCCTATATTTCCCCTAGATCAGGATAAAAATGAAATTAGTGAAGAGTTGAGATTGCAATATCGCTATCTCGATTTGCGCCGACCATCAATGTATAAGAACCTCGCTAATAGGCATAAAGTGACTCAATTTATTCGTAATTTTCTTGATAAAGAAGGATTTCTTGAAATTGAAACCCCTATTTTGACTAAATCTACTCCAGAAGGAGCTCGAGATTTTGTAGTCCCATCTCGGCATCAGCCTGGAAGTTTTTATGCTCTTCCACAATCACCACAACAATATAAGCAATTATTGATGGCAAGTGGTATAGAAAAGTATTTTCAAATTGCTCGTTGTTTTCGCGATGAAGATACTCGTAAAGATAGACAACCTGAATTTACTCAATTAGATTTAGAAATGAGTTTTGTAGAGGCCGAAGATGTTATTGCCTTAAATGAAAGACTTTTGATTGAATTAGTTACAAGTTTATATCCAGAAAAAAAGATTCAGACTATACCATTTCCTCGAATCAGCTATGCTGCGGCAATGGAAAAATATGGGAATGATAGACCAGATATACGAGAAAATCTAGAAGACCCCAATATATTAGCATTTTGTTGGGTTGTCGATTTTCCACAATTTGAGAAAACAGAACAAGGAAATTGGACTTTTTCGCATAATCCCTTTTCAGCACCTAAACCAGAATATAGAGAGCAATTATTAGAGAAAAAAAATATTGGAGATATTATATCAACACAATATGATATTGCTCTGAATGGATTTGAAATAGGAGGAGGAAGTATTCGTAATCATAATCCAAAAGCTTTGAGAATTGTATTAGAAATTTTAGGATATGAGGGGGAAATAGTGGAGCAAGCTTTTGGTCATATATTGACAGCCCTTGCTTCTGGTACACCACCACATGGAGGAATTGCATGGGGATTAGATAGATTATTAACAGTATTACAAAATGAATCAAGCATCCGTGAAGTTATTGCTTTTCCTAAAACTGGAGATGGTAGAGACCCAATGATGCAAGCTCCAAATCCGATTCAAATTGATCAACTCTTAGAATTGGGACTTGGGCTTCAAAAGAAATAAAAATATAGTATTATACGGATTAAGTTGACTATATACCGTATTATTGATAGAATAATATGGTTATATACGGGAAGTGGCGCAATGGCTAGCGCACCTGGTTTGGGACCAGGGGGCTGCAGGTTCGAGTCCTGTCTTCCCGACCAATGGAGAAGAAATATATTTTTGACAGTATAGCCATATATGGTATAATACATTTAATATTAAACACATACGATATATGAGCGCTCAAGATACAGAGATAATAACAAAAATATCTATAGAAGATATTGGTGCACATCAAACAGAAACAGTTTCAATTAGCCAAAAACCAGAAGCTGAGATGATTCCAGAACGATCAAATGCGATTAAAATTCCTCTTGACAATATTATAAAAAAATAATATGACCACCCAGCAGCAAGTCAAAGAACTTGTAGAGAAGCGGGCAACTACCGAGGAGATTTACCTTGAATTATTACAGAAAAATATTACCGTTAAAGAAATACAACAGGCATTCAAAGATATTGAAAAGCTCCATTTTGATATACAGTCACAAGGTATTACCGTAATTATATTATTTGGATCAATATCTATAGGGCTAGCTGCAATTAGCTTTATTGCTTCAAATTGGAATACATTTGGTGATATAGGAAAAGTTACTATTATTAGTATTGGATTAATTTTATCATATTTAGCGGCTTATTTTGCACATAAAGCAAAGCTTATACGAGTATATACAGGGCTTATTATATTAGCTCAATTAATTTTGGGGGCAGGTGTATTCTTGATAGGTGAAATTGTACATATTGATATTGCATGGCAAATAAGTTTTTTGATATGGAGTATGGGAGTATTTGTCGCAGTATATTGGTTGCAGTCTCGAATATTGTCTTTGGGACTTGCATTATTAGGAATTATTTCAGTATTAGGAATTCCAGATTTTTTTGATAATTATGATTGGTATCGTAGAGAATATTTGGTATATGCAATATTGGCTCTTATAATCTCGACCCAATTATATTGGTTTATAGCAAAAAAATTAAAACAGGAGGATTTTTCTCGCTATTCATTTGATTAAATACTATGGAAATATTTAGTATACTTATCCCATTTATTATATTCATACTTATTATAGGATGTATTATTATATTAGTTCGCTTAATTAGTCTACAAAGATCATTTGCCGAGGCTACATTTTTTATTGCTGTTTCATGGGATGATTTATTAAGACAATTACTTTTGAGTATATCTCTTATATTAGGCCTTGTAGGTATTTATGCTATAAGTCAAGTATTGAAATTTTCTATTGGCTGGTATAATTTTGCTGTAATAGGGGGTATTATAACAGCTTTTTTAGGATATCGAAAACATAGCCCTCTTGTATTTGCTATGGGAATAAGTGAATTCCTATTAGGAATAATTATTGGGAGTTATCAGGTAGCTTCTCAAAATGGAGTAGATAAAAGCATATCTTTTATCGCTGCCTTTTTATTATTTGCCAGTCTTTATACCATCGCATTTACCTTTTTTGACCAATCTCGAAATAAACGATATTATACGGTACTTACTTTGATTGGAGTTTTGGGATTGGGAATTCTCAGTTTTGTATTGGGGGCATTTAGCTCGAGGAATATTTGGGAGACTATTACCAATAATACTACTATTGCCATTTGGAATAATCCCAAGACGCTTATTATATTATTGGGCATAATAGTAGTATTTGGTATCAGTAGTATTAGTGCTTGGAAACATATCAAATCTCATTGGTATCAAGGTATTGGAATTTTGATTGGGCTGGCGGGATCTTTATGTATAGTATTTTTACCAATAGTCCCAGTATTATATGACCCTAATCAACCATATATTTATGATGCTAATATGTTAGCTAATAAGAATAGGGAAATATTACCTCATATTATCTCCCTCAATAGTATTTTTCTTATAGGAGTATTGTGGTTATTATATAGTGCCTATAAATTAAAAGAAATATGGAGATTGAATCTTAGTATATTAGCATTATTAGGATTTATTTTAGTAAGATATTTTGATTGGGTGGAGAAAACAGAATTAGATAGAAGTATATTTTTCTTAGGATTGGGGATAGTATTTTTGATTACAGGATATTTTCTCGAGAGAGTAAGACGTAATGTATTAGCTAGTATTGATAAGTAAATATATGAAATTTAAAACAATACTATTAATACTGATATTACAATTAATAATTATATTAGGGTTATTTGGTTATTTTTATACTCAAAAGAGGGATATTGACCCAATAGTTTACCTGTCAATTATCAACAAAGAAGGGGATAGGGATAAACTTAAATTTGATATTAGTGAAATAGATGAGTATGTATTCCAATATAATCAAGCCCCAACTAATTCAGATGGAGTATATTTAAAGACAAACTTAAATCTTAAAGTAGGGGATACAGTGTATGTAAAATTAGATCAATCTGGTGGCCGAACAGCCTCTATGACTTTAGCTACTAATGATTTTAGTTCTATCAACAACCACAACTATTATGAATATGATGATATGGCCAAAAAGCCTTTTATTAAAGGTAAAATAGTAGAAATTAAAGCTGGACAACAGGGTGAGCCAAATAAGTATATTATTGAATATGGAATAGAAGAAGGTGAGTTTGTGGCAGGTAATCTTGCAGGAGCAGTAGCTAAAGTTAGAATAGACTCTCAGGGAAAAGCTACTTTATTAGAGGTTTATAATGATAATAAAGTTATTTATAAATCTCTTGAATAAAGTCATAAGTTTTCTTGGCAATAGCTTGATATGAAAATTCTTTTTTTGCTCTTGCTTGAGATGACTTAGATAATAGCTTATATTTCTCTTTATTAGTATAGGCATCGTTGAGAGCTTCTCGAATAGATAGAATATCTTTTTCAGCTACAATATAGCCTGTATCCCCAATAACTAAGGGAATAGCCCCACTATCTGAACCAATAACGGGAGTTCCAGCTGCCATAGATTCTACTAATACTCGTCCAAATTGCTCTTTCCAAATAGGAGTAGTATGTGAGAGTAAGAGAGAAATATTGAACATTTGAAAATACGCAGGAATATCCTCAAAAGGAATAGCATTTTTGAATATAACAATAGTCTCAAGCTTCAATGTTTGTACCAGGTGTTTCATTTTGGCTATATATTCCTCATCTCCATTCCCAATAATAATGAGTTTAGTATTTTTTTTCTCCCAATTCTCAAAGGCATGAATCATATCTTCAATACCTTTTTCGGGAGTAATTCTCCCAATATAGCCATACACAAAGGTATTATCACTAAGACCTAATTCTGCTCTTATGGATTGAGTTTTTGGTGCATTATCAGCAAAGCGATTATAATCAACTCCAAGTTGAGGGAGTATACCTCGTTTTCCTTTGAAACCTAGAGCATTCACACGATTTTCAAAATCTTGCCATACTTCAGGGAATTGGAATATAAGCCCATCAAGTTTTGATAGGACATATTTCTCAATAAAGTGAAATGAAGTATAGCGAAATTTTTGATAGGCAGTAATTGCTTCCTTTTCCCAAATATGACAAATATTCTCTTGTGATAATAATATAAGCTTGGTTTGGGGGAAGAAACTTTTTGTAATATATGTCACTTGAGCGGCAATTTGAGTCCAATATTCTTCTTCCAAAAGAATAATATCTGGGTTAAGAGATTGTAGAGTTGATTTGAGATTTTTGAATACAAAAAAGTTTAATTTCCCCGTAAAATATCCTGATAATATAATATGGTGATATTGTTTACCCTCATATTGCTCAGCATATACTTTTTGTCCACCACCTTCTAATCCAAATTCCGGTGTAATGAGGGTGATATTGAGATCATGATATTCTGATAAAGCCTCAATTTTAGCTCTATAGGCAGAATAGACATAGGCATGCGATATAATAATAAGATTAAGAGGTTTTTTCATATATAGGTTTTTCTTTAGCTTATTTTATTACCTTTTTGAGTCAGGAATTGATTTATTCTGCGATTTTGTATTGGCAAGACCAGAGAGCGAAGAAAAGTAATTATTGGCTTGAGAATAATAGGACATCTGGTATTAAATAATGTTGCATCCATGATAACTAGCTTATTATTATTTAAAACAAATATATTACTCATACATTTTTGGAAAATACCTTTTTGACCTATTAAATCAATCTCAGGTTGTCCATCTTTACACATCTGATGATAGCAATCAACAATTGTTAGGAATTGCTGATATAAAATTTTATTATCAAGATCTTTTGCCGTCAGATGATGTTCGGTAATTTTTGGTTGAAGTTGTGCAAAATAGCGCTTATTTTGTGAAATAACAATTTCAGTATTTAAAAGAAATTCACCAAAATATTTTTTACTTATTTCAAGCTCTTTATGAGCCCACTGAAGCCCCTTCTTTTTGCCGTAAAAAAAATGGATAAGTGAAAATTTAATTACTTTATCAACATCATAGGAGTAAACAAGATGTTCACTCCCAAAAGAAAGTAGTTTGCCTTTTTTGCTTCTATTGTATTGATTCATACCAAATAATATCTCCTAAAATAGTTTAAAATGTATTGGCTGAAAGGCAAAACATATATTTCAGCAAATACCAGGATATATAAGGCCGGAGTAAATTTATTAAGTTATCTACTTTTCTATTATACTCATTTTATATATGACATACAAGTGAAACGATTTGGCTCTTCAATAAGCTCCAACATGGATTCAAGAGAATGGTATTTTTTATTCATAAGTAGTATAAATATAATATAGTCTTTTATGTCCCCTAAGTTTGATTATTTTTCATAATGTTTTAATAATTTCTAGATCGGTAATTTCTGCCCACGTATCAGACTTTCCGTCGTAATATTTGATCGGCATGGTGTTCATTTCTTCAATTGAAATATCATCAATCGTATGGATTCTGATCGAGTAGCATTCTTCCCCCCAATCTGATTTAGGCGAGTAGCCAAATAACATACAACCACAATGGTCGCAAAATACAAAATATCCATACTCTATACCGTTTGTATATACTTTCTTGGTCTCTTGATTTTTATGTAATACAAAATCTGATATAGGCACTTTGGCAGACCAAAAAGAATTTTTTTGACAAAATGTACAATTACATTTATTGGTATGATGGTTTACGTCTAAATACAGATCATACTTTATTCGAGCACAGTGGCAAGAGCCATGAAATAACTTTTTTGACATATAGATATTATGTATTCTAATATATAGAATTTTAGCGGAAGTGAGAGGATTCGGTCACAAGTAATTTACCTGACGGTAAATTTCCGCGACCCCGTCTCGCCGTGTTCGCCTTGCACTTTGTGCAAACTCACACTGGGCTGCGACTTTCTCATCCTCACGAGAGCAATGCTATTGCTCTCTGTCACTTCTTCGAACAGGAATCTCATCAATTAGGGAATATCCCAATCGATGAGATTATTGGCGGAAGTGAGAGGATTCGAACCTCTGGTAGGTGTAACCCTACAACAGTTTTCAAGACTGCCGCCTTCAACCGCTCAGCCACACTTCCTAATGAAATATATGATAGCATATATTTAGTATTTTGTATATATAACTTATATGTTATACTCAAATAAAGCTATAATACAAAAATATGGGTGGAGTTTGGAAAAAATGGAGTAAATCTCGACAAAAAGTAAGAGGATATATTGCTCAACATTATTTAAGAGAAATAGTATATGGTGGTAGTGATGGAATTGTAACTACTTTTGCGGTAGTAGCAGGCTTTACGGGGGCTAATGTATCTGGATCTAATATTGTGGGGCTTACTATTGGGACAGTAGTATTATTTGGATTAGCTAATTTGTTCTCTGATGCTATGTCTATGGGCCTTGGGGACTATATGTCGCTTAGATCACAAGAGGATTTATATAATACAACTTATGAGGAAGAATTAAAACATTTGGAATCTAATACTGAGTCTTTTGGAAAGCGTATGCAAGAAAAATTAGAAGAAAAAGGGTTTAATGCCAAAGATGCACATGAAATTGTTAAGCTATTTCATAAGAATCCAGAATTTGGTATTGAATGGGTAATGCAAGAATATCATGATATTCCAAATCCTGGTGATACTAATCCAATTTTTTCTGCTATTGCTACCATATTTGCATTCTTATTCTTTGGTTTTATTCCACTTATTCCTTTCGTATCTGGGTCTTGGGATGCTACACAGGCCTTTGTAATATCTGTTTCAGGGGTAATAGTTGCTTTGATATTGCTAGGATTATTAAGATGGAAAGTTGTAGGATATGGATTAACTCGAGCTTTGGGTGAAACATTGCTAGTGGGAAGTCTATCAGCTAGTATTGCTTTTGTGGTTGGGACTTTAATTGGAGGATAATTGACGAAATATTCAAAAAACGGCATACTATATAGAAATTAAGAGAGAATATATTATGCGAGTAGCATTGGTTCATGATTATATGGTTCAATATGGAGGTGCCGAGAGAGTATTAGAAGTCTTGAGTGAAATGTTTCCTAAGGCTCCTATATATACCTTGATACATGATTCTAGTCAATTGTATGGAGCTTTTAGTGATAAGACAGTTAGAACTTCGTTTTTACAAAATTTACCTTTTGCAAAAACGCATCATAGAATTTTCCCTATTCTTATGCCATTAGCAGTAGAAGATTTAGATTTGAGTGCTTATGATGTGGTAATATCTTCTTCTAATAGCTATACAAAAGGAGTTATTACGAGATCCGATGCTATACATATCTGTTATTGTCATACTCCTATGCGATATGCATGGGATGATTATCATAGATATTTTAAGGAATTTCAATATTCTCCTTTAATAAGACCTTTTTTACCTTTTGCAATGAATTATATTCGTATGTGGGATAAAATTTCTTCAGATAGAGTTGATTATTATATTGCCAATTCTCATAATGTTGCGGCCCGAATTAAAAAATATTATGGAGCTGATTCAACCGTATTATATCCTCCTGTAAATACTGAAATTGATTTTGATCCAGATCAAAAGGGGGAATATTATTTGATGTTGGGAAGATTTCTACCCTATAAACATTATGATATTGTAATTGAAGCTTTTGTTAAAAATGGTAAGCCTTTACATATTGTAGGCTCAGGTCCAGATGAGGCTAAATTAAAGTCAATTGCGAAGGGGAAATCTAATATTGTATTCTTAGGTCGTATGAATGATGAAGAAGCTCGAGAACAATTCAAGGGAGCTAAAGCCTTTATATTTGCTTCAGAAGATGATTTTGGTATAGTTCCTGTAGAGGCAATGGCAGCTGGTAAACCTGTTATTGCTTATGGTCGTGGGGGGGCTCTGGAGACGGTAAAAGATGGGGAGACGGGAGTCTTTTTTGATGAACAGACTGCGGAATCTGTTTCTGAGGCTGTAAGTCGATTTGAGAAAATGACTTTTGACTCGCTAGCTATTCACAATCATGCTCAACAATTTTCGCGGGATGCTTTCAAACATCAGTTCTATACCTTTTTGGAGCAATATGATATTATGTAATAGATGATTAATAATATAGAGATATGAGTATATATCGTAACTTTTTCAAAAAATACGCTCTTTTCCTGGCAATTATTACTATTGTTGGTGCCAGTATTGGTCTTGCCATTACCAAACTATTACCACCATCATATGATGTATCCCTTTCTCTTGATATAGAAAGAAAAGCTGTACCAACAGATAAGTTTTATACATATGATGGATATTATGCCATACAGGCAACAGAATTATTTGCTAAAAGCGTAGAAAGTTGGTTTGTAACCCCAAGTTTTGTAGAAGATGTATTGAAAAATGCAGATAAATCTGACTTAGATCAATTGTCAGTAAAAGATTTTCGCCGTGTATTTACTCCAGAACAAATTTCAGCAAATCTTGTAGAAATTCGATTTGGTGTTAAAGATTCTGCATTAGGTGGGAGTTTAACTGAAGCTATTAATAGTAGTATTGGTTCATATATTGAAACTCGTGATATTCAAGACTATACTATTCGTGTAGGAGATCCTGTTATACGACAAAAAGAATATAATCCTATTTTCTTTGCTCTAGGAGGTCTTGTTCTTGCCTTTGCATTAGGTGTTAGTATAGCTGCTATCAAAGAATATTATTGGAAAAAATGAATATTGGCATAGACGCCCGAGGGATTAGAGATGGTTTTAAAGGAGGGGTCGGAGAATATACACAGCATATCACTCAAGCTCTTAGTCAATATTCAGATTTACATTTAGAAACTTTGTCTACAGGATTAAAGCAAAATCCTGGTATAGAGGGGATCAAAGATACTTGGGTTAGCTACCCCAATAAAGTATTGAATATATCATTAAAATTAGCCTCACAGCCCTATATAGATAGTTTATTTACTCAATCTCCTGATAAAATTTGGATGCCCAATTGGAATATTACATCAATAAGTCCAGAAACTGAATTGATATTAACGGTACATGATATTGCCTTTCGTATTTTACCTGAAGTATTTTCTCAGCGAATGCGATTATGGCATCAATATATTGGTATAGACAAATTACTAAAAAGAGCTAATACTATCATCGCCGTATCCGAGTCAACCAAAAGAGATTTAATAGATATATATGATATCAATCCCGAAAAAGTACAAGTTATTTATTCCGGTATTGATCCATTATTTCGCAAAGCCATACAGCAAGATGCAATACAAAGAGTAAAACAACGCTATCAATTACCTGAACGTTATATATTATATTTGGGTACTATTGAGCCCAGGAAAAATATACAATTATTAATACAAGCTTTTGAGAAATTAGCCAGCAAGGATACAGATATAAAATTGGTAATAGCAGGAGTAAATGGTTGGCTATATCATCAAATACATACCATTATAGACAAATCTCCCTATCGAGATAGAATACTCAGAATAGGATTTGTGAAAGTAGAAGATAAACCCATTGTATATCATTTGGCACAAATTTTTGTGTATCCGTCTCTGTATGAAGGTTTTGGATTTCCACCACTAGAAGCAATGGCTTCCGGTACTCCGACTATTGTAGCCAATAATTCAGCTTTTCCCGAAATTGTGCTTGACGCTGCCTATAAAACCTCCCCGTATGATGTAATAGAATTAACCGATATAATGCATACTTTACTCACAGATAGTAATATGCATACATATTATACAGAACTTGGACTCAAACGTAGTCTAGATTTTGATTGGAATAATACTAGTAGACAAATGTATAGTATATTAAAGTCATAATTTGACGAAATAGATAATTCAATATAGACTACTAGAGAATTAAATATATACTATATGTCCAAAGCTCTGATTATTGTAGAGTCTCCCACAAAGGCAAAAACAATTGGTAAATTTCTGGGAAGAGATTATACTGTTATTTCTTCTATGGGGCATATTCGTGATTTGCCAAAATCTAAAATTGGGGTTGATCCTGATGAGAATTTTGATATTACCTATGAGATTCCAGCTAAAGCAAAGAAGACAGTAACCGAGCTCAAAAAATTAGCTAAAATGAGTGGGGAGGTAATACTTGCAACTGATGAAGACCGAGAGGGAGAGGCTATATCTTGGCATTTGGCACATATTTTGAAATTAAAACCTGAAACTGCTAAAAGAATGGTATTTCATGAAATTACGGAATCTGCTATTCAAAAAGCCTTAGCAAATCCTCGCCATATTGATATTAATTTGGTTGATGCTCAGCAAGCCAGGCGAGCTTTGGATCGTTTGGTTGGATATAAATTATCCCCGTTTTTATGGAAAAAAGTACAGCGAGGCTTATCTGCTGGGCGAGTGCAATCTGTGGCTCTTCGCTTAATAGTAGATAGGGAGAGAGAAATTGAAGCCTTTCAGCCCCAAGAATATTGGTCTATTGAGGGAGTTTTTTTGAGTAATGATACTTCTCTTGATATTCCTGCCAATCTTACACATATTGGAGGAAAACGCCTAGATAAATTTGCTTATAAGACAGAAAGTGAATCACAAAATTTGGTGTCTCAACTGCAATCATTATCCTATAAAGTAAAATCCATAGAGAATAAATCTGTATCTCGAAATCCATATCCTCCTTTTATTACTTCATCCCTACAGCAAGATGGGGCAAGAAGATTATATTTTTCTGCTAAGCAAACTATGATGGTGGCTCAGCAATTATATGAAGGTGTATCTCTGGGGGCAAAAGGACAAACTGGACTTATTACCTATATGAGAACTGATTCTACCAATTTATCTGGTCAGGCAATTGCAGCTGCAAAAACTCAAATCACTCAACAATTTGGAGAGAAATATTATCAGGTGAGACAATTTAAAACAAAGGCTAAAAATGCGCAAGAAGCTCATGAGGCTATTCGTCCGACAGACCCAAGTCTTACACCGGAAGATGTTAAACCGTATCTCGATGATAAGCAATACAAATTATATAGTCTTATTTGGGGGCGTTTTATGGCCAGTCAAATGAAACCAGCTTTATTCGATACTATGAATGTAGCAATTACCGATACTGAATCGGAGAATTATACATTTACCGCTACAGGAAAATCTTTGGTCTTTGATGGATTTATGCGAGTATATGATATTAAGTCAGAAGATGTATTGCTTCCTCATATTAATCAAGGTGAGACTCTGACAACTCAGGATATTAGAGGAGAACAGCATTTTACTCAACCCCCAGCTCGTTATAGTGAAAGTAGTTTGGTAAAAGCACTCGAGACAAATGCAATTGGACGGCCATCTACCTATGCTTCAATTATATCTACTATTCAGACTCGGGGATACGTTATTAAAAATGATGATAGACGATTTGCTCCAACTGATATTGGGAAAGTAGTAACCGATATGTTGGTACAGCATTTCCCACAAATTGTAGATATTGATTTTACCGCTAAAGTAGAAGAGCAATTTGATGAAATTGCAATAGGTAAAGATAGTTATCAAAAAACAATGGCAGATTTTTATATACCATTTGCTACCAATTTGAAAGATAAGGAAAAAAGTGTAGAGCGGCATCGTGATATTATTGAAGATAGGCCTTGTCCTGAATGTGGAAGTCAGCTTGAAATAAAGCGAAGTAAATTTGGTAAATTCATAGCTTGTACTAATTACCCTGAATGTAAATATACTGAGCAAAGTGATGAAGAAAAACAATTACAAGCAGATTTTGGAGGAGAAAAATGCCCTAATTGTGTAGATGGAATAATGGAAGTTAAATCTGGAAGATTTGGACCATTTTTGGGATGTTCTAATTATCCCACTTGTAAAACAATTAAAAAAATTGAGCATAAAACAGGAGAAAAATGTCCAGAATGTAGTGTGGGGGATATGGTATTCAAAAAAGGAAAGAGGGGACCATTCAAAGCTTGTAATCGTTATCCAGATTGTAAATATATAGAGGGAGCCAAGAAACAAGTAGGTAATTATATTGCAAAAAGTAAAAAGAAATCTACTAGTGCTAAAAAGTCAGTCACTAAGAAAAAAGCGAGTGCTAAGAAATAGTGTTAGTTGACAAAAAACTATAGACTGTGTATAGTGAGCTTGTTCCTCGCAAACTTTTATGTATACGAGAAAAGTCAATGAACAAAGAGAAGTTCTTGCGAAGCCTTCTTTAGCCCCGACAATTCCATTACAAGAGAGATGGGAAAAAGAAGATTTTTCAATATTACAAAAGCAAATATTAAGTCTAAACCTTGAGGTAAGAGGTTTATTAATATCTAGGCACCCGGGTACAGAATTCATAATTGAAGCTTTTAAAGGTCAGAAAGAATATAAGGATATATGTGAATGGGGTATATATGAGGCTGGGCAGATAAAAGGTAGCACAATTTATCTTTAGTACCAACAGGGGATGTCGTATTGGCATCCCTGTTTTATTTTGTCTATTGTGGATAAGTTTTTATTGACGGGGGGAGAAAATACCTATATAATGGTAGAAAGTGGTAAAAAGTGGAAATAAATGGTGAATATATGTTCATAGGAGAATACAGCCACAATATTGATGATAAGGGAAGGCTAGCCATCCCAAAGAAATTTCAAGAAGACTTGAAGGCTGGTCTTGTTGTGACTAAGGGATTAGATAATTGTCTTTGGGTATATACCTATGAATCTTGGAAAGAATTGGCTACAAAACTTAGTAAACTTCCAATTAGTAGCACCAATAATAGAGCTTTTACTCGATTAATGTTGGCAGGAGCCATGGATGTTTCTCTAGACAAACAGGGTAGAGTAGTATTACCTGATTATCTTCGTGATTATGCTAAATTAGGAAAAAAAGTTATTGTAACAGGTCTATATGACAGGCTTGAAATTTGGGATGAGGCAGAATGGAAAACTTATAAAGAGCGTACTGAAGCAGAATCTGGAGAAATCGCAGAGCAATTAGCAGATTTAGGAGTATAAATATGTCAGAATTTAGTCATATACCAGTTTTAAAGAATGAAGCTATCGAGGCTCTTGCTATTCGAGAAGACGGGCTTTATATTGACGCTACAGTGGGACTTGGTGGTTATACTCGAGCTATTGCGGATAAGCTTGCTACAGGTAAAGTTATTGGTCTGGATGCTGACAGTAGTGCTCTTGTTATTGCTGAGGAAAGCTTGGCTGAATATGGAGATAGAATTATCTTAAAGCATAGTAATTTTCGGTATATAGAGCGAATATTAGGAGAAATTAATATAGTGGCAGTTGATGGTATTGTAGCTGATTTGGGTCTCTCATCAATGGAATTAGATGATAGTTCTCGAGGATTTAGTTTTAGAGAAAATGCTCCTCTTGATATGCGATTTGATATTGAATCTCAAGATTTAACTGCAGAGGATATCGTGAATACATATTCTCAAGAGAAGTTGACAGAATTATTTAAAATTCTTGGAGATGAACCATTTTCAGGGCGTATTGCTCGCGTTATTGTAGAGTCTCGTAAAATAAAAAGAATTGAAACTACTCAAGAATTAGCTGATATTATTGTATCTATTGTACCAAAGAAATTTGCCAAAAAATCTATTCATCCTGCTACTCGAGTATTCCAGGCTTTGAGAATGGAAGTAAATGATGAGATTGGGGCACTTAGGTCTCTACTTTCATCTTCTCTTCCCTTATTAAATTCAGCAGGGAGACTTGCTATTGTATCTTTTCATTCTGGGGAGGATAGAATTGTAAAACAAACATTTCGTGAATGGCGAGAACAGGGTTGGGTGAATATTCTCACCAAAAAGCCTATTACTCCAACAGATGAAGAAATAGGCGCGAATCCAAGATCTCGTTCTGCAAAACTCCGTATTATTGAAAAAGCTTAATTACCAATATGAAACAAATGAAATCCATCACCTATCTTCTAGTTATCACCATACTTCTAGCTGTAGTATATATTGCTGAGAGTAATTCTTTATCAGTGCAAGGATATATTATTGCAGAAAATGAAAAAGATTTGGATACAGTTCAACAATCTTATACTGATCTTAATACACAAGTTGCTCAATATAATAGTATTGGAAATGTAAGTGTAAACCCAGCTGTTTCTGATATGGAAGCTAGTCAATTTGTATATATTTCTCAAGATGGTGCCCTGGTAAAAAAATAATATATGCCAAAAAAATCTCCCGCCAAGTCATCTACTCAATCTAGAATACAGTATAATAAGGTGAGGCTGGGAGTATTTATTGTTTTTGTGTTTTTTCTTCTTGGAGGTGTTGTTGTAAGAGCGGCACAATTACAAATTTTTAAATATGCAGATTATAAAACAAAGGCAGAAGATCAGCATATTCGAGAATCTAAATTAATAGGAAAAAGGGGAAATATTTATTTTCAAGATCTGAAATTAGGTCAGAATTTCCCTGTTGCTATTAATCGTAAAATGTATGATATAGCAATAGATGCTAAACAAATTGAAGGTAGTAGTGAGGAGAATAAAACAAGAGTAAGAGATTTTATTAATCAAAATTTCCCCGATACAGATAAAAATAAATTAGAAGAAGAATTAAAGAAGCCTAATAAACAATGGTATTTAATAGCTAAGGATATCCCAGAAAACATTATAAAGCCAATACAAGATAATAATATAAAAGGATTTGTATTAGATGAGAAATTAGCTCGATTTTATCCAGAAAAAACTCTTGGGGCTCAAATTTTGGGATTTGTTTCTAGAGATACATTAAAAGGACAATATGGAGTGGAGCAATATTATAATGATGAATTAACAGGAGAAAATGGATTTGAAAAAGGAGAGCGAGATGGTCGAGGTACTTGGCTTGCTAATACTGAGAGAGAAAAAAGAGATGCAGTAGATGGTTCTCATATTGTGCTTACCATTGATCATACTCTGCAATATAAATTAGAAGAAGTTTTGGGAGAGCTAGCTACAGAATATAAGACCAAGGTAGCACTTGGAGTTATTATGAATCCTAAAACTGGAGATATATATGCGATGTCATCCAATCCCACTTTTGATAATAATGAATATGGGAAAGTTGAAGATATTAAGGTATTTCAGAATCCTCTCATATCAAGTCTTTATGAGCAAGGATCTATCTTTAAGCCAATTACGGTTGGAATAGGGCTTGAAACAGGGGTAATTACTCCCAATACAACTTATGAAGATAAGGGGAAAGAAGAGATTAATAATTTCCCTATATATAATTGGTCAAAAAAAACATATGGAACGCAAACGATGAGCTATGCCTTAGAAAACTCTCTCAACCTTGGTATGATATTCATTCAAAGAAAACTAGGAAAAGAGCTTTTTGTTGCAGGTATTAGGGATAAATTTCAAATAGGAGACAAGACAGAAATTGATCTTCCTGGAGAGGTAAATAATAATATTAAGAATATCACAAAATCAGAAAGAGATTCAAGAGAGGTTAATTATGCTAATGCATCCTTTGGGCAGGGTATTTCTATGACGCCAATACGATTATTAAGTTCTTTTAATAGTATTATTAATGAAGGTAATATTGTAAAACCCCGTCTTGTGAAGTCAATACAAAAGCAAAATGGAGATATTCAAACTTTTGAGCCAGAAATACAGGGGCAGTCAATGTCAAAAGAAAAAGCACAAGAATTATCTCGTATGCTCGTGGATGTGGTAGAAAAGGGTTCTGGTAAAAAAGCAGCAGTTCCTGGATATAGTATTGGAGGTAAGACAGGAACAGGACAAATAGCCGCTACTGAAGGTGGAGGATATGGTGGAGATACTTATCAATCATTCATAGAATTTGCTACTTTGGATAATCCAAAGTATACTTTACTTATATCATTAGATAGTCCTCAAGGCTCAAAATTCTCTGATGTATCTGTAGTTCCAAAAATGAAAGAGCTGAATGAATTCTTATTGAATTATTTTGAAATTAAGCCAGATAAACCGATTTAACAAATACTCTGATATGAAAAACCTGATATACCAAATGCTCAAATATGCAAGCAAGCAATTATTAAAACGGTATAAACCAACTCTAATAGGAGTTATTGGAAATGTTGGAAAAACAAGTATGAGAACTAATATGGTATCATTTTTGAGTCAATTTAGTCCCGTCGGTACCAATATAGATAATTATAATACTCCAATAGGGATAACATTATCATTTTTGGATGAAGTGTCTCCTGGGAAGAATATATTTGGTTGGATACCTATTATTATGAAAGCTATATCAAGGGCTTGGTTTGGATATGCTCAATTTGCACCTATTTGGGTATTAGAAATTGGTATTGATGCTCCTGGAGATATGGATGAATTTGTAGAGAATTTCTTAGAATTTGATGTAGTAGTATTTGGATTTATTGGAGAAAATCCTGTACATTTAGCTCAATTTCAAGATAGAAAAGAATTGATTCACGAAGATGCAAAAATATTAAGGGGATTAAAAAAAGATGGAGTTCTTATTATAGATGGTGATGATACGGTTCTCAAGTCTATTTGGCGTAAAAGAGAAAATGTCATTACTTTTGGTTTTGGGGATGTAGATATTAAAGCTTCAGATTTCAAAGTTACCATAGATGTAGTCAATACAAAAGAACAATGGGCAAATTATTATAGTAGCCTAGTACCAAAGGCAAGTTTTAAAGTTGAATATAGGGGAAGTAGTATTCCATTTCAGGTTGATTATGTATTAGGAAAACATCAGGTAAATGCGGTACTCCCATCAATTGCACTTGGAATTGTAGATGGTATGAATTTGATTGATATTTCACAACAAATAAAACAGGTGAGCCCAGTAAAAGGAAGACTTCGATGTCTGGAGGGGGTAAAAGACACCCTACTTATTGATGACACTTATAATGCAGCTCCTTCTGCGGTGGCTATGGCATTAGATTCTCTGGATAGATTAAAAGTTCCAGGAGCTCGTAAAGTTGCAATTCTTGGAGTTATGAGAGAATTAGGACCAGATTCACAGCAAATACATCAAGATATAGGTCAGGTAACCGCCAAAGTAGCTGATATATGTATTGGAGTAGGTGAGGATACAAAGGATATTTTATTAGCTTTTCATAAGCATAATCCAAAAGGACTATATCATTGGTTTGCAGATTCTGAGGAGGCAGCACTTCATATAGTTGACTTTATTACCTCAGATGATATTATTCTAGTAAAGGGGTCACAATTCTCTCGTATGGAAAGAGTATCTGCAGAATTACTTTCGAATAAGAGATATAGATCAGAATTATTAACCCGACAATCAGCAGAATGGCTATAAAAATTATGAAGAAATCAAATAAATTATTTAAACAAGCATTTGCTGAATTAGAGAAGTTAACTCAAGATTTAGAACAAAATGATGCCCTAGATTTAGAGAAAGGAGTTGTTTTATTCGAACAAGGTATGGAATTAGCTCAAATCTGTAAAACTCATCTCTCAGAAATCGAAAATACTATTATTACTATTCAAAACAAATATTCAAAAAATAATGAAAAATCTCAAAGTTAATATATCAATTCTTGCTCTAGTATTTTTAATCCCGAGTATTTCTTTTGCTGAAACTGGGGATCGCATTGTCTATACACAATGTGAATTATCTCAATATGAAGAGCAATTAGCACCAGATTGGTATTTGGTAGAACAAGGCCAAGTCAAAAAAGAATGTATTATTAAAGATATTCCAGAACAAAAAATTTATTTAGCAAGTAATGATATTCAATATGCTAATCAGTGGGCACTCAAAAATACAGGACAAACTATTTTAGGGCAAGTGGGAATAGCAGGTAAGGATATTGGATTTGAAGCAGGATATCCTAATATTGCAAATGCACCCAAAGGAAATACCAAAATTGGACTTATTGATACAGGAGTTACTTCAATTCCTGATACAGCTGCTCAAATAGGAGCAGGATTTAATGTTATCGCTAATAATAGTAATGCAACAGATGATAATGGACATGGAACATTCATCTCTACTATTATTGCCTCACAAGTAAATAATGCTCAGGGAATAGCAGGAATTAATGATAGGGCCACTATTATCCCTATTAAAGTATTAGGAGCTGATGGTAGTGGGTATTTATCTGACTTAATAGAGGGAATACAATATGCTATTGACCAAAATGTGGCAATTATTAATTTAAGTCTTGCAACAAGTTCATATACTTCCGCCTTGAATCCCATTATAGAAAAAGCATATCAAAGAGGAATTATTATTGTGGCAGCAGCAGGGAATGGGGGAGTCAATATTACATCTCCTACTATATCCCCACTCAATAATGATGGGAATAAAAATTGGATTATTGGTGTTGGTACGGTTGATAATCGTGGGGTAAAACCAGGATATGCTAATGATGGTCTTGGGGTAGATGTATTGGCGCCGGGGGATGATTTGCTTGGATATAATGCGAGCAATATACTTCAATATCGTTCTGGGACATCTATATCAACAGCAGTTGTTACAGGAATTATTTCTGCTTGGCGGGATTATTATGGAACTCTTACCCCGGAAGATGCTATGAATTTGATTAATAGCTCTAGCCAAAATAGAGTTATATCTATGAGTGTCGCCATGATAAAGCGTATATATCCCAATGGAGCTTTGATTCGAACAGCTAATTCAGGTGTTTTTATTGTAAAACAGGGGATAAAAAGACCTATTATTGATCCTATTGTATTCTTATCCTATTATTATCGTTGGGAAGATATAAGTATCATTAGTCAATCAGTATTTGATGCTATTCCAATCGGGGATGCCTTGTCTCTAAGAGAAGGACTATTAATTGCAGATAAAGATAAAGTATATGTAATAGAGCAGGGATTAAAGCGTCCAATTGCTTCTCCTGAAGTTTTCCTAGGACTCGGGTATCAATGGAGTAATATTCAATTCCCATCTCAAGCGGTTCTTAATAATCATCCAACAGGATCCTTGGTGGGGGATATGAATACTCCTCCCAATGGTAGTGTGATTTATGCCGAAGGAACAGGGGCTTATTTAGTTGAAAATGGGAAGAAAAAACCCTTTAATAGCCCTTATACTTTCTTGAGTAGATATAGATGGAGTGATTTGATGTTAACTCAACGTAATATTGTGGATAATCTACCTACAGGTCTAGATGTATTCCCTCAAGAAGGTTCTATTATTCGAGATGATGGGGCCGTATATTGGATTGAGAATAATACCAAGCGTCCATTTGCTTCACCTGAGGCTTTTTTGGGGCTTGGTTTATCCTGGGGAAGAGTGGTATATCCACCTGATGTTGTCTTGAATACTCTCAAACAAGGTGCTATAATACAATAAGAATTATTTATACAAATACAATATGAAAAAACGAATTGCAATCAATGGATTTGGGAGAATTGGAAGAACGGTATTAAAAATTTCATTATTACCACCTTATAATGAAATGTTAGAAGTAGTAGCAGTTAATGATTTGGGGGATGTGCACAATCTTGCTTATTTAGTCAAATATGACTCAGTATATGGGACAATACCACAAGAAGTCTCAGTAATGGAGCGAGAAGGAAAACCCTATATTAAAGTTGCTGATCAAGAAATTGTTGTATGTTCTGAAAAAGATCCCAATAATTTACCATGGGCGAGCCTAGCAATTGATGTAGTGATTGAATCCACAGGATTTTTTACTAGTACTGAGAAATCACAAGCCCATATTAATGCTGGGGCAAAAAGAGTTGTAATCTCAGCACCAACTAAGGATGACACCTTAATGGTAACTCCAGCTCTTAATGAGAATGCTCTCAAAGATGTTTTAATTAGCTCTAATGCATCTTGTACTACCAATGCTACCAATCCAGTAGCTGCTATTATTCATGAAGCACTTGGTATTGAGAAAGCAATGTTATCAACAGTTCATGCTTATACCTCAACACAATCTCTCGTAGATGGTATGGCTGACCCTAGTGATATGAGAAGAGGGAGAGCAGGAGCACAGAATATAGTTCCCTCAACCACAGGAGCTGCAAAGGCAGTAAGTAAGGTAATACCTGATCTTGCAGGGAAATTTGATGGTGTTGCAATTCGTGTGCCTGTTATTGCAGGATCATTAATTGATTTGACCATGTTAGTGTCCCGAGATACAACAGTTGAAGAAATAAATCAAATTCTTATTAATGCCTCTAATAGTGATAAGTGGAAAAATATACTCGGAGTAACAACCGATCAATTAGTATCTACTGATATACTGAAATCATCTTATGGGAGTTTGGTTTCTCTTGATTTAACCCAGGTGGTAGATGGGGACCTCATTAAGGTTATGGCCTGGTATGATAATGAATGGAGTTATACTTCTATGCTAATGCGTCATGTGCAAACAGTACTGAATGTATTGGAAAGTTAACACATATTATGAAAAACAAAAAATATACAAATAAAAAGGGATTTACTCTATTAGAAATATTATTAGTAATAACGCTTATCGGTATATTAGCTTCCATTGTTCTGATTGCAATTAACCCAAATAGACAATTAGCTGAGGCTCGTAATCTAAAGAGATTTGATGATATTACTAAAATCAATCAAGCTTTAGAAGATTATTTTGTTGTAAATAAAGCCTATCCTACAGGCGTAACGCAATCATATCAAGATATTTGTCCCCCAAGTGGAGGAAGTAATTGTGTGGATTTAAGTGCATTAGTACCTGATTATCTTCCTAGTATTCCTATAGCTCCTAATGCAGCTGCAGGAACAACTGGATATACGGTTGCTATAAACACTAAAAATAAACAATTGTCTCTAGAAGCAAAAACCCCTGAATTAGGAAGTACTATTGTTATTAATCCTATAACCCCTACTAATATTCTATTTGCAAATCAATATAATTTAACTGGGGGAGAGGTGAGTGAGGGAGTTAATTTTTATGATATTAAAAGTTTTGCTGATGGGAGTAGTATAGCAGCAGGATATATTAGAGGGACTGTAACCTTAGGATTGGATACTTTTACATCATCAGGAGGGCCTGTGAAGATTATTGTGAAATATGATTCGAATGGTGATATTGTATGGGTAAGACAACCTGGTGGCTATGATTATGATAATACAGAAATAAGTATATTATCAGATGGAAGCAGTATTGTAACAGGTAGTTTTGATGGTACAGTAACATTTGGAACACAGCCCGCTTTAGTAGGAACGGGTTTTGATAAATTTATTGTAAAATATGATATAAATGGGACCGTGGTATGGGCAAAAAAGGTATCTAATGGGGGTAATTATAAAACAATACAAGGTTTGAGTGGATTTGCTGATGGGAGTAGTGTAGTGACAGGATATTTTTCAGGGACATTAGATTTTCAAGGTCAACCACCTCTTATAAATAATAATAGTTTTTCGTGGTATACAGATATGTTTATCGTAAAATATGATACAAACGGAAATGTATTATGGGCGAGATCAGCTGGAGGGTATGATTCTTCTGATTACGGACAAAAAGCTACTACATTAACAGACGGAAGTAGTATTGTAACAGGTAGTTTTGGTACTACAATAACATTTGGAGACCAACCACCTTTGGTGACTGTTGGAGGATCTGATATGTATCTTACAAAATATGATACGAGTGGAAATGCAGTATGGTCAAAACAAATTGTATCAAATTATTATGCTGGTATTAATGGAATAAAAAGTTTAACAGGTGGGGGTAGTATTATAACAGGTAATTTTAATGGTACGATAACATTTGGAGATCAACCACCTTTGGAGAGTATTGGAGAAACTGATATATTTATTGTAAAGTATGATACTAATGGTAATGTTGTATGGGCAAAGCAAGTAGGGGCAACCAATTATAATTCGAGTTTGGACATAAGTGTATTAACAGATGGAAGTAGTATTATAACAGGTAGTTTTGGTGGCACGGTAGCATTTGGAAACCAGCCTGCTTTAGTAAGTTCTGGAGAAAATGATATATTTATTGCAAAATATGATACCAATGGTAATGTTATATGGGTCAAATCAGCTGGTGCAGCTACAGAACCAGTGGATACAGATATTGGTTTAGGTATAACGGTTTTAAGTAATGGAGACTTTATACTTATTGGATCAGTAAATCCTTTTGCATCTTTTGACAATGGATTATATGACCTTAATAATAGTAGCTATGTTACATTTATGATGAAATATAAAGGAACTTAGTATTCCTATTGGTCAAAGAATATTAATCTTATTGACGAATAGATCGAATAACCGTATACTTGAGACTACGTATAAGGGTATAGTATGAGTAAAACAGTATTCCTTGGTATGTCAGGAGGGGTAGATTCTTCGGTATCTGCTTATCTTTTGCAACAACAAGGATATAATGTTGTGGGTGTATTTATGAAGAATTGGTCGGGTAAACTTGAAACCAGCCGAGGGATTTTTGATTTTCCTTGTTCATCTCAAGCTGATTATGAAGATGCCCGGCAAGTAGCTGGGCATCTTGGAATACCAATATATACTTTTGATTTTGAAGCGGAATATCGCAATCGAGTGATAGAATATTTTATTGCTGAGATTAAGCGAGGTCGTACTCCTAATCCTGATATTATGTGTAATAAAGAAATTAAATTCAAGGTTTTCCTCGATAAATGCCTTTCTCTGGGAGCTGATTATATTGCAACTGGACATTATGCACGAGTCAATAAGACAGAAGATGGGATATATCATCTTTTAAAGGGAATAGATACTACCAAGGATCAGTCTTATTTCCTCTCTACTCTAGGGCAATATGAATTATCTCATACCTTATTCCCTGTAGGGGATATACCAAAATCTGAGGTTAGAAGAATAGCTCTTGAGATTAAATTGCCTAATGCAAAAAAGCCAGATAGTCAAGGAATTTGTTTTGTAGGAGAAATTGATGTCAATGCTTTTATCGAATCTTTTGTAGGAGAAAATCCTGGAGATATTGTGAATACAGAGGGTAATATATTAGGACAACATAGAGGTTTATACTTCTATACCATTGGGCAGAGAAAGGGACTTGGAATTGGTGGGGGAATACCCTATTTTGTGAAATCAAAGAATCTAGAGACCAATCAACTGATTGTATCTAAGGGGGTAGACCCATTGGATTTATATCAATCTGAAGTTATTATTAAAGAATTATCCTGGACTCATACAATACCAGAATTACCACAACAATTACAGGCTAAAATTCGTTATAGATCTCAGGATGTATCTTGTCGCGTAGAAATGATTGATGAGTCATCTCTTAAAGTACTATCTGATGAGCCTCAGAGGGCCATAACACAGGGGCAATTCCTTGCTTTATATAAAGATGATGAATTAATTGGAAGTGGAATAATGGACTAGGGTATTGAAAAATATTGATATTTATGCTATAATAACTGATAATCTTATATCAAATTATGCATTCTCCATTTGTGATTATATCTTCTCCCTCAGGTGGAGGAAAATCGACAATAGCAAAAAAAATCCTTCAATCATCGCGTCGTTTTGCTAAAGCAATTTCCGCCACTACTCGAGCTCCAAGAATAGGGGAAAAAAATGGAAAAGATTATTATTTCCTTTCTGTAGAAGAGTTTCGAGATAAAATTGCTCAAAAACAATTTTTAGAATGGGAAGAAGTATATACAGACAAATTCTATGGGACATTAAAATCTGAAATAGAAAAATTATCTGAGCAAAATAAAATTGTAATTATGATACTCGATATTCATGGAGCATTAAAGCTGAAAAAAGAATTTCAGGATAGAGTATTAACCATATTCCTCGATATCCCAAGCCTTGAGATACTAAAGGAACGCCTACAATATCGGGCTACAGAAAGCTCAGCATCTCTAGAGGATAGATTACATCGAGCTAAATATGAATTATCATATAAGAATCAATTTGATATTGTAATTGAGAATACTAATCTTACTAAGACAGTAAAACAATCTATTGAAGCCATTGATACATTTTTGCATAAATGTGAATTGTAGGCTATACTCAAATATAGAGTAGAGTATATTATTGGTTATTTGATATATTTTTATTATATACTTACTCAAAATTGTTATTATTTTATTATTTTATTATTTTATTATGACAAAAAAATATAAGCCACCCTTCAAACATAAAAGAGGGTTCTTTAGTAGTGCTGATGAATTAGTGGATGATATCCCTGATTTAAAACCTGCTATATCAACACAAGAGCAAACAGTATCAGCCCCTCCTAAGGTAGACACAAAGCCGACACATTATAATAATGCTCCGAGGCCTAAAACTGAACAGCCTAAGGGGTTAAAGACACAAAAGCCTTCAACTCAACCTAGGGCTTTTCAAAAAAGACCAAATTTTGCTTTTATTGATGGTCAGAATTTGAATAAATCAATTCAAAATCAAGGTTGGAGTCTTGATTATAAAGAATTCCGTAATTATCTTGATAAAGAATTTGGGGTAAAAAAAGCCTATATGTTTATTGGTATGGTGAATACCAATCAGCAATTATACTCAGCCTTGCAGGACTTCGGATATCATTTGGTATTCAAACCAACTATTGCCAATAAACAAGGTGAGATAAAAGGAAATGTAGATGCCGAAATGGTATTATATGCTCTTACTCAAATTAATCAATATGATCAAGCGGTTATTGTGAGTGGAGATGGAGATTTTTATACTCTAGTTCAGTATTTACAAAGTCAGCGTAAATTAAAAAAATTATTAGTACCCAATGAAAAAGCCTATTCAACTTTATATGATAGCCTAGATATCAGCACTACTTTTGTTGATGATTTACGTAAAACCCTAGAGTATAAAAAGAAATAATTTTTTATGCCCGAGCTTCCCGAAGTAGAAAGTTTAAGAGTGAGCTTGAAGCCATATATAATAGGGCAAACTATTGAGTCAGTGACCGTACATAAGCCGAAATTGGTAAGTAGTTCAGGTACAGTCAGGCAGCCACTTCCTCACAAAAAAGAAGAATTTGAAAAAGAATTAAAGGGAACGACAATTATAAATATTACTCGTATCGCCAAGAATTTGCTGATACATTTGGATAGTGGGCAAGTGTTATTAGTACATCTTAAGATGACAGGTCAATTAGTATATCAAGAAAAAGGGGAGAATAAAGCTCTAGGGGGTCACCCCATTGAACTCTCAGAGACAAAACTTCCCAATCAACATAGTCATATTATATTCGAGTTAAATAAGGGGATTTTATACTATAATGATATTAGAATGTTTGGGTATATATTATTATATCCAGATGAGCAGAGTATACATAAATCAGGGCATTTTGATGAGATAGGAATAGATCCATTAGATGAGGCATTTACCTTTGAATATTTGTATCAGCATATTCATACTCGTAAATCTAAGCTTAAATCAATATTACTGGGGCAATCTATTGTGACCGGACTTGGGAATATATATGCTGATGAGGTATGTTTTCGAGCTGGTATATTACCAAGTCGCCTTGCTTCAAATTTAATCAAAAAAGAAGTAAAAAAACTGCATGATGCTATACAAGATGTTATCCCAGTTGCGGTCTCAATGGGAGGTTCTTCGGTAGCTAATTATATTATGGCAGATGGTTCTCGTGGTACATATGCACGAGAGCATAAAGTATATGGTAAATCTGGTAAGCCCTGTCAAATATGTGGCAATATATTACAAAAGACTATTATTAATACTCGAACAACGGTATTCTGTCAATTTTGCCAAAAATAAGGTATACTAGAATATATGAAATCAAATAATAATTATAGTGTAAATATTAATCTGTATTCTCTTTTCCAAGTCCTATTAGTTCTTGGCGGATTATGGCTGGCATTTATACTGAGGAATGTTATTGTACTTACTGTTTTAGCTTTTATTATCTCATCAGGTATTATATTAGGGGCAAAAAAATTGAATAAAGTATTACGTATTCCTTATACGTTGGGTGTGATTTTTGTGATATCAGTATTAGCAGCTATTGTAGCACTGTTAATAGAGCTTATTATCCCAACTATTAGTAGTGAATTAAGAGGTCTTGTTGATAAATCTCCTGAATTATTTGATCAATTAAATACGACTATTGGGAGTGTTTTGAATATTAGTGATTTTAATATTACTCAATTTTTCAATACGGGGGGTACTGCCAATATAGGAGAAATTACTTGGAATATTGTGACTGGAGTATTCTTTACTACCAAGAATATTCTTAATACCTTTTTATATATTGGATTTTTTGCTATTACAACTTTTTATATGGCAATTCGACCACAGAATTTGAATGAGCTCATACAATTTTTATTCCCCAAAAAACAACATAAAACAGTTGTTACTAATATTGAATTAGCTCGTACAAAGGTTGGATCTTGGTTATTAGGACAATGTTTAATTTCTCTTATATTAGCCAGTGTAACCTATCCAGCCCTATTATTATTAGAAGTACCATTCCCATTATTATTAGCGGTAATTGCGGCAGTATTTAATCTTATTCCTATTATAGGTCCAATTTTATCATCAGTTCCTGCCATTATATTAGCTCTAGCTAATGGATTTCAATTTGCAGTTATTGTAGGATTATTTTATCTTGTAATTCAGCAAATAGATGGAAATTTTATGACACCACTTATTATGAGAAAAGTGACAGGAATTCATCCTCTTATTGTGATGATTGTAATTTTACTTGGAACCTCTCTAGCAGGAGCTCTTGGGGCTCTTATTGCAGTGCCCGTAGTATCTGTCTTGTCAATTTTTATTAAAGAATTAGAAGACTAATATGGCATATATTGAAGCAGGTATTATTATTGTATTACAAATAGTGATTATTGTAATATTATTGACTCGTAAAAGTAATGTAGGAGGAGATTTTGCTAATATTCTAGCTCGTACAGAAAAAATCCTCAAGGATGATATACAATTATCCCGTAAAGACTCTCGTGAATTAGCCCAAGAGGGGAGAATAGAGCTTGGGAATAATCTCAATACCTTTGGGAATTCTTTACTCAAAAGAATTCATGAGTCATCTATTATGCAAAAAAGCCAATTAGAAATATTTTCTCAGCAATTGGTTTCTCTCACTAAACAAAATGAAACTAAATTAGATAGTATTAGAGAAACTGTTGAGAAGAGATTAACCGAATTACAAAAAGACAATAATCAAAAACTTGAGAAAATGCGAGAGACAGTAGATGAAAAATTACAATCTACTCTCGAGAAGCGATTAGCTCAATCATTCCAATCAGTAAGTGAGCGATTAGAGCAAGTACATAAGGGGCTTGGGGAAATGCAAAATTTAGCTGTGGGAGTTGGGGATCTCAAAAAAGTATTATCTAATGTTAAAACTCGTGGAACTTGGGGAGAAGTTCAACTCGGTAATCTCTTAGAGCAAATTCTTACCAAAGAGCAATATCAGGCTAATGTCGCCACCAAAAAAGACTCAAAAGATGTGGTAGAATATGCTATCAAATTACCTGGTAAAGATAAGAATCTTAATCATATTTGGCTACCAATTGATGCCAAATTCCCTATAGAGGATTATCAGAGATTAATTGAAGCCGAAGATGCCAATGATAGACCAGCTATTGATGCTGCCAATAAAGCTATTGAGAAGAGACTCAAAGATGAAGGAAAGAAAATACAAACCAAATATATTGACCCTCCTCATACCACAGATTTTGCTATTCTGTTTATTCCTATTGAAGGATTATATGCCCAATTACTCAAAATTCCAGGATTAGTAGAGTCAATACAGCGAGAATATCGAGTTATGATTACAGGACCTACTACAATTACCGCAATACTTAATAGTCTTCAAATGGGATTCAGAACCCTTGCTATAGAACAGCAATCGAGTGAAATATGGCAAACTTTATCTGAGGTAAAAACTGAATTTGGACGATTTGGAGAAATATTAGAGAGAACACAGAAAAAATTACAAGAAGCATCTAATCAAATTGATGCAGGAGCAACCCGAGCTCGGGCAATTGAGCGTAAACTCAAAAATGTGGATACCTATGAAATTGGAAAGGCAGAAGTTGATTTGATAGAAACTGCCGAAACAGAATTAGAGGCTTAAACTTTTGAGTATACCAGCCCCTACAATAGCAGCTGTCTCAGCTCGCAATATATTGGGGTTGAATGATACTGCCATATAAGAATATTGAGATACTAATTCAGCATATTCTTTTTGAGAAAATCCACCCTCAGGACCTATTAGTAAATTGATATCAGAATGATTTTCAATATCAATACTATGAATAGGTATAGGTTTATTATATTGAGTATCCCCAATGAGATTGAGACTATTTGGTGTATACGTAATTTGGTTTAATTCCTGTATAGTAAGAGTAGGGAAATATACTTGTTCAGATTGTTTGCAGGCAGTACTTATAATAGTATTCCAACGATTTTGTTTAGATAGAATATCCTTTAGGTTAATTTGGGCATAATCAGTTTTGGTAATAATAATTTCATCAACTCCCATCTCAGTTAATTTTTGTATAATTAATTCTAATAAGGGGATTTTGATAATACTTACAATTACCCGAATAGAGAGCTTTGTCTTCTTAGTTGAGAAGGATTCAATAATTTCTGTTTGAAATGGCTTTAGAGAGCTTATTTTGAGATTATAAAGAGTACCTTTACCATCAGTTGCCTGTACAATTTCATTCGGCTTGAGGCGTAATACATTGGTTATATGATGAATTTCATCTTGTATAAGACTTTGGGTCTTGGTATCAAATATAAAATAGCCCATATAGCTTATTTGAGTACTCGCTTTGTCTTGACATACCATTCAGATATAGAAGCATAGCGGTCTACCGAAGAATTCCCAATTGAGACAGTAATATTCTTGATAATAGGATTGGTATAATACAGATATTTTGGTGAATAAATAAATATAGCCGGAATATCTGTTGCAATTTGTTGCTGGAATTGTTGTAGGCTAGAGGCAATTACATTGGTATCAATATTGGTGCGAGCAGTTTCCAAATATCCATCATTATTTATATTAGTATATTGGGATAAATTAAGCCCTGGATTGGTTATTTGAGAAGAATGCCAATAAATATACGGGTCTGGATATATATTAAGTCCTAGCCCGAGGAATAAAGCTTGATAGGATCGATTGCGAATTTGATTACTAGATAAATCAGCAAATGATATTAATTCAATATTCATTTGTATTCCGACTTCTCGAATTTGAGCCTGTAGAGTATTACTAACTTCTTCCACTTTATTCCCATTCGCAACTAGAATAGTAAATTCAGCCTTCTTATTATCTTTTTCTCGCACTCCATCGCCATCTATATCTTTCCAATTCGCATCATCGAGAGTTTTCTTGGCTTTTTCAATATCAAAGGCTGTTTCTGTCGCTACATAATATTGATTAAATGGAGTTAATGGACCATTGATAAGAGTAGCCTGATTTTGTAATACATTATTAATAATAGGTTCTCTATTAACCGCATTGGATATAGCCTGGCGGATTTCTTTATTCTCTAAGAGGGGATCTTTGATATTAAAAATAATACCAAATGATTGAGGGATATTCATAGCATTTAGCTGAAATCGAGAAGAATCAGATAGAGGAGCTTTGAGTTGGGTAATAGCTTGGAGATTATTTTGTTTAAAATCTTGAACCATATCATCTTCTTTGGAATAGAATACCAAAGTAAAATTCTCTATATTAGGTTTTTCTCCAAAATAATCTGGATTTCTCTCAATAGTGAGGGATACAATATTCCCATCCTTATTCTTTTGAATAGATTTATATTTGAATTTACCAGCTCCAATAGGTTTGAGATTAGCTTCAGCTAAAAGAAAGGCATTAGGCTCAAGATTTTGCCAAATATGTTTTGGTAATATTCCAAAAGTAAGATTAGATAAAAATGGAGAATAGCTAGAATTAAGATTTAATTTAAGGGTAGTATCATCAACTCGTGTAATAGTAACTCCCTTGAGAGCGGAATTAAGAGGACTATTATAGGCCGGATTTTGTATGGTTTGCAGGGTGAATATAATATCATCAATAGTAAGAGGAGTATTATCATCCCAATTAATACCTGATTTTATCTTGAATATATATTCTTTACCATTATCTCCTACAGTATAGCTCTCAACCAATTCATTGGATAAAGTTCCATTTTTATCAAGACGGAATAAACTTGGATATATCAGATATTCTAAAACACGATCAGGCTTATTGACATCATTAGAGAATGATAATACTGGATTAATATATTGTGGTTGTCCAATAATACCTTCTTTAATAGTACCTCCTGTTGTCGCAATTTCTTTGGTAATCCCTTGATAAATTAGACTACCTATTAGAATAAGTACAATAAAGCTAATAATAAAAATTAAGAATACATTTTTCTGTAGGCTTGGTGGCAATTTGGGTATATCAATATTTGGCCGTGGGATTTTGATAGGGGATTTAGGAAGGGTAATTTTCTTAAAATTACGCGGTATAATCGGTTTGGGAATTTTTTTAATAATATCCATACAAAAATATAAATCTCTAATTAGACGAGAATATAGGCAATACTTCCAATCATAATAAGTATACCGCATACAATAGTTGCTCTAAACAGAATTTTCTCAAAACCTCGTCGCGTCTGATAAGAACCACCAGCTCCTCCAAAGGTAGAAGATAACCCATTTCCAATTTGTTGTAATAAGACAGAAGCTACAAGAAGTACAGATAAAACAATAAGAGTAATAGAAATATAAGTGTTCATAATATTATCGTAAAAAGGTATTAGATATCATATTTATACTACTAATTACCAAAGAGGTCAATACAATAGACAAGAAAGTAGTAAATTTTAGCTCATCCAACAAGTAGTCAAGAGCATAAAAAGCAAGTAAATTGAGCACAAAAGAAAATAGCCCAAGAGTCAATATAATAATAGGAAAGGTAATAGCCTTAATAATAGGCAATATAATAGAGAATATAATAGTAAATACAATTCCCACAATAAGGAAATAATACCAAGGTAGAGTATCAGTAATATCAAAACCAGGTACTATATTACTGGCTATATACAGCCCAATACTATTTCCTATAATTGATATGATAAATCCCATATATATAGTTTAGTTTTGCTATATTAAGTATAGCATATTTTAATAGATTATTTAATGATATAATAATCATCAAATTCAGATAATACCCTGTTGGTATTCTTACTGGCAGTTTGAAATAAATTTTTATGATCTTTTGTTGTAATATATAGGATATTGGGATCAAGTTTATTGTTTAATATGTTTTCTTCAATTTTTATATTAAACTTTTGCACTATAGGTAAATCATA
>JBIIRM010000006.1:0-50891 GCA_044341565.1 Minisyncoccia bacterium
TTATTTGGGTTTATGGCTATCAATACTATTGCTGCCAATATCCCTATTGCAGCTATTACCAGAAGTACCTCTAATAATGTAAAACCTTTTTGTTTTTCTCCTCTCATAAGAGTTGTTTTTTACTTTTTTCTTATCCCTATTATAGCATATCAGAATATTCTTTCAAAAAGGTATTAAAATTAAAAATAAAATACTCTTCCCTCTCCTTCTTAACTCTGTTAGTGTAAAGGGGGGTAAGAGTATTATATTTTGCTCTATTTCTGACAACCTCGTGGTATATATAGAGATTGCCAGAAAATAGATATTCTTTTCTAATCTTTGGCTAACGCCTTTTTATTTTTGCCAAAGGTGCGTATTGTTTTGGGACTTTGTTTTTATATTACTTAAACGATTTTGTATTTGAGTTTTTGTTTATGATTGTAAAGATTAGAGCAAGAATTCAATCACAAGTATATATATAACTAAGGACCAATATGTACCAATACTTGTGATTGTATGATTACTCTATACCTCACTCTTGTATTCTATCAGGTTAATTATATACAGACTAGAGGACTTATCCACAATTTATTTTATTTGATTCAAAAGATATTTCATTGAACTCTGAGATGAGGCTATGACAATATAGTTTTCCACACTTGACACATCTGCTGAGTCGGTTGGAGAGGTGTAATTATAATAATAACTAGTAAATGTTTTACCTGAATTATTAGTCATAGATACCTTTGTAATATCTGGTTTATTCACAATACGGGAGGCTGAGCTTAGTGAGAATGCCATTAAATCACGAGGTATTGCAGTTGACCAATTATCCACAAGAGTATTTGCTGTTTGTCCTGTCTTCAATTGAATTGCAGCTGTTAACTTATATATACCTTCTTCATTATATCCATATAGCCAATATTCAGCTACATTATCTGTAATAACTGAGGGGATATTCAATCCAAAAGCTGTAGATATATCAACCAAAGAAACTTTTTTACTATCTTTAGTCAAATTCAATTCTATAAATGGAGCTTTTTGTCCATTAAGACTTGTAATGATCGTTTTACGTATTGGCTCAATATCATTAAATTCTATATCACTTTTTGTAATACCTGTGAATAATGGTTTAGCAGCAATTGTTGGGGTTGGGGTGGTGGTTGGAGTTGGGGTGGTGGTTGGGGTGGTGGTTGGAGTTGCGGGAGTTGATCGAGTAGTATACACATATACCCCTGAACCAATAAGGCCTAATAACACAATAACCACAATTCCTGTAATAATAGATTTTGATGATGATTTTGGTGATTTAGTAGCAGTATCTTCTGGGCCGGTAAAATCTGGGATATTGCTAAGTGGTGGAATGGTAGAAGCATTCGAATCAACTTTTGCTGTATCGCTTAATGGTAAATCTACAGATGTATCCAAAGCTGAAAATCCAGATTTTAATTCTGGCTTTGCTACTGAAAGATTAGGAGCAGCTATATCTTTATTAATATCAACTGTAGTAGATGTACTCGTATCAATATTACTCCAAGAATAACTTAGGTCTTGGGGATTTAATGGTTTTGATTGTGGAATATCTTGCTTTGAGTCATTAATATCTAAGGTAGATAAAGTTCCTTTATTAGATGTAGGTTCTGGCGTTACGGGACTTTCAAGATCAGGTCTTGCTTGTACAAAATTACCAGCCTGCTGTAACCGGTCTTGTGGATTAGTATTATTCAAATCTAAATCTGTTTTGAGAGTTCTTAATGTTCCTGGAATTGTGTTTTGATTTTGATCGGCCATAATTTTGTATTTATCAGTTTATTATTCAGTATAAGGAATAAGGCTTATCTTTCCCTCTGCATCTACTTTTTTAATTTTTACTCGTATATCCTGATGTAATTCTAACACATCTTCCACATTATTAACATGCTCTTTAGATAATTCTGAAATGTGGATAAGCCCATCTATTCCTGGTTTTATTGAAACAAAAGCTCCAAATGGCATAATTTTCACCACTTTCCCATCAAATATTTCTCCTTCTTGCGGTTCATATACCAAATCTTCTATCCACTCTTTGGCTCGGGTAACCTGAGCTGCATCCTGACCCGTAATAAACACCTGCCCATCATCTTCTATATCAATTTTTACCCCTGTCTCATCAATAATACCATTGATGATTTTACCTCCTGTTCCAATAACTTCTCCAATTTTCTTTGGATTAATTACAAAAGTTTCAATTTTAGGAGCATATTCTGAAACCTCATTACGAGCTTCTGAAATAACACCTTTGAGGGTGTCAAGAATAGTGAATCGAGCTATTTTAGCTTTCTCCAAAGCCTCTTCTATCATAGCCAATGACATACCTTGCCCTTTAATATCCATTTGTATAGCATTCACTCCATTTCGTGTTCCTGCTACTTTGAAATCCATTTCACCAAAATGATCTTCTGGTCCCTGAATATCCGTTAAAATTTTATATTTACCATTTTGCTCTACAATACCCATAGCAATTCCCGCTACAGGTTCTATAATAGGAACTCCTGCTGCGAGGAGTGCCAAGGTTGAAGAACATACACTTGCCATAGAAGATGATCCATTAGACCCTAACACCTCTGTTACAATACGAATAGTATAAGGAAAATCAGCTACATTAGGTAATACTCCTTCGAGAGCCTTCTCAGCCAAAGCCCCATGCCCTATTTCTCGTCGTCCAGGTCCACGAAGTTGCCTAACCTCTCCTACAGAAAAAGGAGGGAAATTATAATGATGCATAAATCGCTTTTTGATTTCATCTTTCATCTCATCAATAATTTGAGCCTCCCCCGGAGAACCCAAAGTCAAAATAGATAATGTTTGTGTAGTTCCACGATTGAATAATCCAGACCCATGTACTCGAGGCAATATATCAATTTCTCCACTTAATGCTCTGAGCTGATCTATAGATCTTCCATCGGGACGTTTTTCTTGCTCAATAATATTTTGCTTAAATATAGCATCTAATTCTTGATCTAGAACATGTTCTACCAAATCTCTATGGTCAGGATAAGCCTGATTGAGTTCAGTTAGCAATATATGATGAGCTTGTTTGGTAGAAGGAGTATCCCCATACAAAGCAGAGTCTAATTTCCCTTGCACAAGAGACTTAATCCCCTCTATAATCTCATTATTCGATTCTGAGACAGAAACCTCTCTTTTGGACTTACCAATCTCAGCAATAATAGTATTCTGGAAATCTATTATTTTTTTAATTTCTGGAGTCACTACTTCAAAAGCTTTTAATATAGTCTCTTCGGGAATTTGCTTTCCTCCAAACTCCATCATTACCAATCTCTCATCAGCATTAAGGGTAATAATAGTATCAAAATCTCCTTCTTCTCTCTCATCAAATGAAGGATTAACAATAATCTCTCCATTTTGCTGCCCTACTCTGAGAGCCGTAACTGGACCATTCCAAGGGATATCTGATATAGATAAAGCTAGAGACGCCCCCAATAAAGCAACTGTATCAGGATCATTCCTCTCATCCAGAGACAATGTCGTTACAATAACTTGTATCTCATTACGAATTGATTCATCAAAAAAAGGTCTTATAGCGCGATCAACTAGACGGCCAGTCAATATAGACTCATCACTAGGGCGACCTTCACGCTTTACAAAACGACTTCCCTTGATTTTACCATTGGCATAAAATTTTTCCTGATAATCAACAAAAAGGGGTAAATAATTAGAGCTTACTGGCTTACCCGACATTACAACAGTTACTAATACTGTCGTCTCTCCTAGAGAAACCAAAACAGAACCATCGGCTTGATTAGCTAATTTACCCGTTTCTACTTTTAGTATTTGTCCAGCTATTTGTGTTTGATAGGTTTTAAAACTCATAGATATAGGGTGAGCTTATGCTCGAAGCCCAAGTTCTTTGACAATTGTCTCAAAGGCCTTAGGATCAGTTTTTTTAAGATAAGATAATAGTTTCTTTCTTTGAGAAACAAGATGAATAAGTCCTCTTCGTGAATGAAAATCTTTTCGATTTACCTTTAAATGCTCAGTTAAATATACAATTCTCTCTGTAATTAAAGCGATTTGTACAGAAGAAGAACCATTGTCATCTTTATGACTTTGGAATTTTTCAATAATTTGCTCTTTTGAGGCTGCATTTAACATAATTAGCACGCATTAAACTTAGTATTTACCTATATAATAGCATAGTTTTACTCTTATTGCAAGAGTTGGGTGATGTAAATATGCATTATGTAGGGGAGACCTTTCAGTCGCCTATGCTTAAAAACCATTGTCTATTTTGGGTGACTGAGAGGTCGCCCCCTACGGGAATGACAAAATATATAAACTAAAAACTCCCCGAGGGGAGTTTTTAGTACTGTGATCTAATATTATTTAGACCACTTAGACTTGCTGGCATTCCATGCTCCAATACCTCCACGAGAGATTTTGAAAGCCATGGCTTCAACATTAGTCTTAGCGTCAAACGGGGTTACCCATTCGCGACCCATTTGTCTTAAAGTTCCAGCCCAAGTTCCTCGAATAAACTGTCCACAACCAGAAGCCGTAGAGCTCTTATTCTTAGCAAGAGCATTTCCACCAGACTCAGCTCGAATAATTCGAGTCATAAGATCGGCATCAACACCATATTTTTGGGCCATCTCAGGTACATAGTCGAAACATGAACCCTGAGCAGGAATATTGTTTAACTCTGCTTCAACAGAAGCAAAGAAAGATTTTTGGGTCTGTACAGTTACTTGTTTTGCATTAACCTTTACGGGTTTTGGAGTAATAACCGTTTCAGTTGAATTAACTCCATGTAAAACAGAGATTTGAGACTCGTCATACGAGCTGTCAATGACAGTTTGTTGATTAACAGGAACAACTCCTGTGGAACCAACAATCAAGGCCATTGCAATATATAATGTATCCATTAAAGAGGACAACCAATATCTTCTCTCAAAACTCTAATCAGAAACAGGGTAAACATAGATAAATCTAGTCTTATCTTTGAGAGACGGACAAAATTATAGCACATAATTGACAAAAAGTCAATACATATAGTAGAATAGTACCATTGCCGAGATGGTGGAATTGGTAGACACGCATGCCTTAGGAGCATGTGCTTATAGCGTGGGGGTTCAAGTCCTCTTCTCGGCACCAACCAATCTTTGAATTTTAAAATACTACTATACATCCAATACGTAGTAGTGGTATTACTACTCTTAAAATAAAAGCCTATTTATTATCTTGCTCCTTTATAGCTTTGATAATTTTTTTTATTATTTTCTTCATCTTGAGCACGAATTACTCCTGGGATATACCCAAATAAACACAAAATGATATTTAATAGTACTGATCCTAATTCACCTCTAATTAATAAGGCTATTGGGGGACAAATAATACATAGGAATGTATCATACATGTTTAATTAATTAATACCATTATATTAACATATTCAATTTACATAGGTCAAAGACTCAATCTTTATATTTATCTTGCTTTTTTATCAAAATTTCTTTATACTAAGTATAATATTGTAGAAAATACTGATATGAGTAAAAAATTGATTCAGGTAGATAGTGTTACCAAATATTTTAATCTTCAAAGTAAGAATACTAGCCGCTCTGGAGGACAAATGGATGGTTTTCAATCTTTCAAAAATACTATTAATCCTGTACTTAAGGATATAAGTTTAGATATTAATCAAGGTGAATGGATTGGTATTATTGGTAAAAATGGAAGTGGTAAAAGTACTTTTTTAAAACTTTTAGCTGGAATACATAGTCCTGATCAAGGTAATATTAATGTAGAAGGTTCTATATTACCTTTTTTTGGGCCTGATGAAATATTACATCCAGAAGGAAGAGTCGAGGATGCGGTATTAGTAAAAGCTCTTCAAGTTGGCCTTCCTCGTGAAGATGCAGCTAAAATCTATAATAATATCGTGAATTTCTCTGAACTCCATGATTATACCTCACAAAAAATTAAATTCCTCTCCACAGGGATGAAAACCCGATTAATTCTTGGACTTATTTTAAATATTAATGCTGATATTTATCTTTTTGATGAAATTCCCGCTACTACAGATGCAGCTTTTCAGGTAAAAGTAAATAATCGATTACAAAGATTGAAGAAAATGGGTAAAACAGCTCTTATTGTAAGCCATAATATGGATGAGATTCAACAACATTGTAATAAATGTATATTGCTACACAAGGGGGAATTAATCGCCTATGATGATACTTTAACAATTTTGAAATTATATAATCAAATGTAATCAGGGTTTAATCCTGTAATAATTTATCGATTTCGTGACGAAATCCTTTAATAGTACGGAAATCTCGATAAATAGATGCAAATCGAATATAGGCTACCTCATCGAATACTTTGAGATGTTTTAATACCGTATCTCCAATTTGTTTGGTTGGAAGTTCTTTTGGATCTTTTGTGAATAAATCTACTTCAATTTTGAGAATTAAATCTCGTATTTTATCTTGGGTAAAGGGGCGCTTATGTAGGGAAATAGATACTGCTTTTAATAATTTTTCACTACTATATCGCTCTTTGATTCCTGATTTTTTAACTACCATAACATCAAGAACTTCCCTCGTCTCAGCGGTGGTAAAGCGATAATTACATTGTTCACAAATACGACGACGCCTTACAATAAGACCATTCCGAGAAATACGGGAATCCACAATACGAGTGTCTACATGTGAACATTGGGGACATTTCATTTTTTCTTTGAACTAGATTTTTTGACAGAAGGCTTGAGGAATGGGAGGAATAATAATGGTGATATAGTCCAAAATACCTGAAATGACTCTTTACTAAATAATGATTGTTCTATGGTATTAAGAATAGATTTGTCTTGAGTTTTGATGACGCTTAATATATTAACCAACAAAAGCCCAGCGACAGATACTCCAAACAATAAATTAAGACCTAGATTTTTCTTGGATATAGATAAACCACCACCAAGAGCAGATATTTGCAACCCCCAATTTACTACCAGAGATAATACTATGAATAATACCGCGTCTCCTGGGAAACTCCCTATTTTGGGAATATCCCAAGGGAATACTGATACTACTACCTGTCCAATATAGAGAGCAAGGGCTAAAATAAAAATATCTTTTACCCCTTTTTGATAAATATAAATGGAAAGCCCAATAATTAATACAATACTAATCACAAAGTCACCGGATAATGAGCTGAATGTTACTTTACCAAATAGAGGTTCCAATGCGTCCATATTTTTATATACTTAAACTTTAATTTAAGTATATCATATTCCCTCAGATTGCAAATCTTTTAATAATTGTTGTGCTCGGCGAGATATATGTTTTGGAGTGGTTATTCTTACTGTTACAAACATATCTCCATTACCACGGCCCTGTAAATGTGGCATACCCCTATCACGAATACGGAATATTTCTCCTGATTGCGTAGATTTTGGAATCTTTAAATTCAATTCTCCTGCTAAAGTATCAATATCTACATCTCCACCTAATGCCGCTGTGGTATATATAATATCTTGGATTAAATAAATATCATCTCCACGCCTTTCGAATTGCTTATGCTTTTTTACTCGAATATGAATATAAATATTTCCAGCCTTACCCCCAGCAGCCGCTTCTCCAGCTCCTCGCATTTCTAAAGTTTGACCATCGGATATTCCTTCTGGCACTGCAATTTCAATAGATTTCTTTTGTCTCTTGACACCTTTTCCCTGACAGCTTTTACAAATAGATTCTGGAATTTCACCTCTACCCTGACAAGTACTACAAGTTTCTCTTTGAGCAAAATTTCCAAGCATAGTCCGAACTTGTCTCTCCACAAAACCTTGCCCCTTACATTCGGTACATTGCTTCATCTTTTTATTCTGAGCTCCTGTTCCCTCACAAGAATCACAAGCTATATTCAAATCTAATTCCACTGATTTAGAAATACCACTATATGCCTCCTCCAAACTAATTTCCACCTCTAATTGTATATCTCGTCCTTTATTCTGTGCTTGAGAGCGACCTCGTCCTCCTCCACCAAATACATCAGAGAATACATCCTCAAATCCACCACCAAAAGGAAATCCAGATTGTCCAAATAAATCCTCAAAAGAAAATCCCTGAGCATTACCATATCCTCCAAAACCACCTGCTCCACCAGCCTGCTGATAATTGGAACCAAATTGATTATATTGTTGACGCTTTTGAGGGTCGCTTAATGTTTGATACGCCTCATTTACTTCTTTAAATTTAGCCTCATTTCCACCCTTTTTATCTGGATGATAGGTATGTGCTAATTTGCGATATGCCTTTTTGATATCAGAATCACTAGCATCCTTAGACACTCCCAAAATTTCATAATAATCTTTTGCCATTAATATAATTATTAATTACTCTTGAATAGTATATCGTATTAGCAATAATCTGTGAAGAGTGCTAAAGACGATATCTTTCCTTATTAAGACTTTTAAGATAAAGATTTAATATATTCCTTTCCAAAGACTGTCTATGAATATACATAATAGCCCATCTAATTCCTACTTGATAGAATCCCACAAAAGGAGCAAGGGTTAAGTATACCGCAAAAGATACAATAGCACCCCAAATTGGACCACTCATCCAAGGTTCGAGGAATTTATTAGCATAACTAACAAAAGCTTGTGAAATAGGGGTGTCTGGACTAAGAAGAATACCAAATTTTTCTGATAATCCAGATACTTGTTTTTTTACTTCTTGATCTTGATTAGTAACATTTGCTCCTAATGACTGTTCTTTAATTTGACCTTCCACATAATTACCCACTGAACCCTCTATATTTAAACCGGGGGCAACCTGTTTCAAAAGAGGGCTCCAAGCCTCAACCTGACCGGCTATAAAGGATTCATCTAGCACAATTCCATTAGGATTAGTTTTGAGTGTATTTCCATAAATTAATACTGCAGTTATTATCATAAGCCATATAATAATTGGTCTGGTATGGGGCATAATAATAGTTTTTACCTTAAAGTGAATATGATCTCTTTCACTTTCCTCAATATTATGAAAAGCGGATGAAATAATTCCAGCTCCAATCAGAATTGTGGCCAAAATAATAAATTTGGTGATCAAATCAAAAGCTAAAATAGGAATAAGGAGCACCAGAGAATGCCCTATAATTAATCTCTTTATATGACTATTATATTCTTTTAAATGCTTGTTTTCTACTTTAATACTAGCATACCAGGCTAAGAAGCTAACATATGTGATACCAAAAATTGAGGCTAGGGCAATTCCCCAAATTATTGATATTACTCCAATAACAGCTGCAAAAACACTGCTGATAGTCCATATAAATAGAAGAATAATAATTCCTTCCAAATATAAAGCCTTACTTTCATTCATATGTATATGTATTAATTTTATCTTGAAAATTGTTTTTCGAACCAATCTTTATCTAATTGTACCATAGTTGGGCGCCCATGACAGCATGCAAATCCAAAATCTGTCTTAGCTGCATCCTGAATTAAGGCTTCTATTTCAGGTTTTGTCATACCATATCCAGCTTTAATGGCTGATTTACAGGCTATTGTCTTTAATAATTCCACTCTTAATTCTTTGATATCTATAGTATTCCCCCGCTCTTGAATAAGGGCAATAAGCCCGGCAATATGTTCTTCCGCTTTTTGGGTTTTGGCAAGGAATACTGGTATTGCTCGAATAATAATTTCAGCAGATCCAAAATCATCCACCTCAAAACCTGGTAATTGAGATAATACTTCAATAGTAGTATCTTTTTCTGATTGAGGTAGATTATGTGCAATAGGGAATAATAATTGTTGCGAAGTTATTGGGGCATCTTGATTCATTAATTGCTCGAGAATAACTTTTTCATGTACTGCATGTTGATCCAGAATCATAATTCCTTGCTGATTGGGATATACAATATAGGTGTCAAAAATATGAAGATATTGAGGTTTTAGGGTGTCGGCTTCTAATAATTCTCTAAAGTTTGGCTGTAGCTTTTCAAAAGAATATTGATTAGGTATGCTCTGCTGTTTATGGCTATACTGAGCAATATGGGTTTCTGATATATGAGAAGTCTCTGTTCTCTCTTTGAGGTGATAGCCTTCAAAACCTGTATTAGAAGAGGTTTTTGGAATATAGTTTGTATTGCTCGGAGTATTAAAGGCTGAGGATTGAGGTTTTAATACCACTTCAAATGCTGATGTTTGCAAAGTATCCCTTACAATATATTTTAGAGTTTGGAATATAGCCCTCTCATTAATAAATTTAACTTCGGTTTTACGAGGATGTACATTTACATCCACTTCATCTGAGGGAATAGATAATGAGACAAAAGCAAAAGGATAATGCCCAACTTCTAACATAGTATCAAAACCTTGCTGTATGGCCTTGGTGAGTAATGGCTGTGTAATGGGTCTATTATTCACAAAAATATGATATTGGGGGGATTTTTTGGAAATACGAGGATGTCCAATAAAACCGCTTGCCTGTATATTATGTTGTTGAGAATCAAGGGGAAGTAAATATTTTGATTCTTGTATTTTCAAGATTGCTATCACTCGAGATAAAGCATCACTTGAATTAACATTGATAATTTCTCTCTTTTGAGAAGTATATATAAAAGCAACTTCAGGATGTACTAAGGCAATTTCTTCAATAATACGAGTAATATGAGCAAGTTCTGTATTATGTGTTTTGAGAAATTTTTTGCGAGCTGGAATAGAATAAAAAAGATTACGAACTATTATAGTTGTACCCGTATTATGTTTGGCAATTGGTTTAATTTCTCCGGTATGAGGATTATATTGATATCCCGTCTCTTCTGTAGCCGTACGAGCAATAAGTTCAACCTGTGCTACAGCCTGAATACTAGATAAAGCTTCCCCCCGAAATCCCATAGTAGATAATTTTTGTAAATCTTCTATGGTTTGAATTTTGCTGGTAGCATGTCTTTGAAATACTTTATCAAAATCAGCCTTTTCAATACCTATACCATTATCTTTAATACTAATTTCCGTCAGTCCGGCATCTAATATATCAATACTAATCTCAGTTGCTCCTGCATCTAGGGAATTCTCAATTAATTCTTTTACAATAGAGGCTGGTCTCTCTACAACTTCTCCTGCTGCAATTTGATTAATTATGTGTTTGGGTAATAATTGTATCATAATGAATTTTTCTCTTGTAATTGTGCCAAAATACTCAAAGCATCTAAAGGGGTTATGTCATTGAGATTATAGGAATGAATATCTTGTAATAATGATTTATATTTTTCTATATCTGGGTGTAGGGCTATTATTGGATTATTCGGGGTGCTCGGCAAAAAAGATATTTGGGATTTCTTTTGCTCATATTGAGCTAAAGCTTTCTTTGCTAATTCTAACACATCAGAGGGAAATCCTGCTAACTGGGCTATTGCAATTCCATAACTTTTATCAGCCCCACCCTTTTCAATACTATGGAGGAACACAATATCTCCATTTGATTCTTGAATTTTTACCTGATAATTAACCACGCCCTTAAATTCACTTTCCAGCCCCAATAATTCATGATAATGTGTCGCAAATAAAGTTCTGGCTCTAATAGTATTATGAATATATTCAATAAGCCCTCTTGCTATACTCATTCCATCATAGGTAGAAGTACCTCTTCCCACTTCATCCAGAATAATCAAACTTGAGGCCGTTGCATTATGCAAAATATTTGCAACTTCCAACATTTCTACCATAAAGGTACTTTGTCCCTCTCCCATATTATCCGAAGCTCCAACTCGCGTAAATATTCTATCCACAATACCAATATGAGCTTTATCGGCCGGAACATAATAACCCATTTGAGCCAATAATACCATTAATGCAATTTGCCTAATATAGGTAGATTTACCACCCATATTAGGACCTGTGATTAACATCAGCGAATGATTAGGTTCAGTCAATTCACAATTATTCGGAATATATTCTGATACAATTTGCTCTAATACCGGATGGCGGCCAGATTCTATTATAATATCTTTGTCATCATGTATTTGGGGGCAAATATAATGCCACTGAGTAGCAAGTTCAGCGCCTGATTGAATACAGTCAATATAGGCAATAGTCTCTGACAATGTATATACTTCATTTACATATTGCAAAATCAATTGTCGAAGCTCCTCAAATATTATTTGCTCTTGGGCCAAGAGATCAGCCTCTGAGGCTAATATTTTTTCTTCGAATTCTTTTAATTCAGGGGTAATATATCGCTCCGCATTAGCAAGAGTCTGTTTTTTAATATAATCATCAGGGAGACTAATTTGTTTATAGGCATTACTGATTTCAATATAATATCCAAATACTTTATTATATTTTACTTTAAGAGAATTAATTCCTGATCTTTGTTGCTCGCGAGCTTGAAAATCTAATAACCAGTCCTTGCCTCCCTGACTCAAGTCAAGAAGAGAGTCAATATCATCTCGGTAGCTTCTTGCGACAAAGCCTCCATCTCGAGCTAAAAGTGGTACCGTCTCCTGTAAAGCCTTGCTAAGTTCCTCTCTTAGAGGCTGTAATTCTCGTATGGCCTTACTCGCTAATTGAGTGTAATCCTCGATGTCTATACTCAATATCTCCTCAATATAATTAAGGCTTTGATTTAAGAGTAGCATATCTCTTGGACCCCCCACATTACTTGAAAGTCTCGCCAATAATCTCTCAGTATCTGCAATAGAAACCAATACTTCTCTTACTTCTTGTCTTTTGGTATTGTTCTCAACATAACCCGAGATATGGCTTTGCCTTAATTCAATATACTGTATATCAAGAAGAGGATTGAGTATCCATTGACGCAACAATCGTATACCGAGTGCAGTCTTGGTATAATTAATAGCCTGATAAAAACTTTTGGCCTTATTACTTGCCCGATTTATTTGGAATAATTCTAAATTTTGTATTGTCTGAGCATCTAATTGCATATATTGAGATTGTCTCATTTCTTGTAATCGAGTAATATGCCGTAAATCCTCTTGTTGTGTATAGACAAGATAAGATAGTAGAGCTCCTGCGGGTATAAGACTATTATCCTCAGCATCAAATCCAAAACCAGACATATTACTAATAGCAAAATGCTTAGTCAATACTTCCTCGGCTCTTGCTAATTGAAAATTCCAACGCGACTCTGATACTACTTTTATCCCTAAATCCTGTACCAAATTTATAATATCTGTATTATTTGGAATAATTACTTCTTTTACTTGCCGAGATTTTAATATATCTCTAATATCAGTTTCGTTAAATTGACCTGTTTCAAATAATCCCGTACCCAAATCAGCAAAGGCTACAAAAAAACCCTTTTTATCCTTATAAATACTTGCAATATACCGTGACTCCGCGGATTCACCTTCTAGCAAAGCCGTACCTGGAGTAATAACTTTTACTACTTTACGGGGTACTAAACCCTTAATCTCTGAGGCATTGCCCTGTTGTTCACATATAGCTATTGAATATCCTGCACGAATCAGCTTTTTGATATATTGCGCTGAGGAGTGATATGGCACTCCACACATAGGAATATTCCCATCTATAGTATTCTTACGCGAAGTTAATACCAAATCAAGGATAGGAGCTACTAATTTAGCATCTTCTCCAAACATTTCATAAAAATCCCCTAGACGAAAGAACAAAATATCATTAGGATATGCCTGTTTTAATTCATAGAATTGAGTCATCATCGGAGAAGGCATAACTTGCAGTCATTATCTTTATTATAAATCTATTATATCAAATAATCTCAAAGCCTCTAAATAAAAAGCCCCATTCCTGGGGATTTTTATCAATTAGCACATGCTCAAGGACTATTACTATAATTGGTACTAGGAGAGGGACTCGGTCACAAGTAATTTCCCTGACGGTAAATTCTCGCGACCCCGTCTCGCCGTGTTCGCCTTGCGCTTAGCGCAAACTCACACATGGCTCCGACCTTCGAGTCCTGCAGGAATAGTCCAAACGGACTATTCCACTATTGGTACTAGGAGAGGGACTCGAACCCTCACAGTGTTTAATCACCGACGGATTTTAAGTCCGTTGCGTCTACCATTCCGCCACCCTAGCAGTGTTCAATTATTGTACATTATTTCTGATTGCTTGGCAAGATAAGCCTATCTTATTGCATCGTAACGCTCTAATCTCCCAGATTGCTTTGTAAGAACGGTTTGCCATAATTGGAGATATCCAGATCGAAAACTACCCGCACAACTAAGAAGATAATATTCCCATATACGATAAAACTTTTCTCCATATTTCTCCTTTAGATCTGGCCAGGATTGTTTAAAATTATCATACCAAGCCATAAGTGTTGGGTCATAATCAAGCCCGATATTATGTATGTCTTGTACTGTTAATATGTTTTCCCATGCACCTGACAATTGTTGTATTGAGGGTAATTGCCCCCCTGGAAATATATACTTATTCATCCAAGCTTCAGGTATTGTGGTGGAGACACTATCCCCAATTGTATGCAATAAAGCCAATCCATCATCTTTTAAATTACGATTTACACATTGCATATATTCTCTATAATTCTTATATCCTACATGCTCTATCATTCCAACAGATACGATACGGTCAAATGGCTCAGTTGCAAAGTCTCGATAATCACTAAATACAATCTCCACTGGCAACTCTTCAAGTATTTTCTCAGCAAATATCTTTTGCTCTTTAGAAATAGTAATTCCAACTCCTACAACCCCATAATGTTCGCTTGCAAATTTTAGAAAACCACCCCAACCACAGCCAATATCTAATATTCGCATTCCTTTTTCTAATTTCAATTTACGACAAATTAAATCCAATTTATCCTCTTGAGCCTGATTGAGAGTTTTAGTATTTTTCCAATACCCACAAGTATATTGCATATAAGGGTCTAAGATAGCCTGATATAAGTCATTTCCTATATCATAATGCTCTTCTGCAACTTGTTTACTCTTAGTTTTATCTTGTAAATTTAATACCTTACTTTTTAATACATACAAACGATTTTTCCAATTTGCATCAAGCACCTGAGACAAAGCCTCCAATACGCGGTATTTTCTAACACGAAACAGAAGCTCATCTAAAGCAATAGTGTCCCACCACTCATCCACATACCCTTCTCCCACCCCCAAAGAACCATCTCTCAGTATTCGATTCCAGATATCTGGATTTTTAACTTGAAAATCCCAAGACCTATCTCCATTAATTTGTATATCGCCTAAAGCTAATGCTTTTTTAAAAATATTCTCAACCCGATTCATAATGAAATATATTAATTCATATGAGAGTAGGGCATAACCCTAAAGGACTCTTATCATCATATTACTCCTATCATTTTTATTTTGCAATACATAGAATGTTCCACATGAAACATTCTAGTCAAGACCTTCAAGTATATTGGGATAAAAGCGAATATAGCTTTTACGATGACAATTATCCACAATACAGCCAATTGCATCGATAGTGATATCCATATTCTCTAATTTCTTCTTCTGCACATAGATTTGAGCCCCCTTTTTGAGATGTTTAATCTTGCGTGGAGTAATATTATATATCGGAAATTCGAGGTTTTCCACAACTTTTCCACACTTATACACAGTTTTAACTTCTATAATATGTAAAACCTTATTTTTACTCGCAATAATATCAAGTTCAGATAATTTACCAAGTCGCACATTCTGATCGATAATTTCAAATCCTTTGGATAATAAAAATTTTATTGCCAATCTCTCCCCAAGGCTACCTTTATTTTTTGTATCCATAAACACTAGTATAATACTCTAATATCATAATGACAATAAGCAGCCCCAACCCCATAAGTCCAATTTCACTCCAAAGCAAAAGCACAATATTATGTACAGGCTCATATTGCCATAACTCTCTTCCCCCACTTGGGAGATTAGCAACATATTGCCCCAAACCAACACCCCAAAACCAATTATTCATAATCATTTGCCAAGCATCTACTATATAATTAATCCTTTTAGATATTGTTGCGATAATTTGGGGATAAGGGATAATGAGAGTAATTAATAGTATTCCCAAAGCACCCACTCTCAATACTATTCTTCCTATACTTCGGATATTATTTTGAAATTGTTCCACGTGGAACAATTGAGAATTTCTTACTACTGTCAAATATATAATATCTAGTATAAGAGCAAGTATAAAAGCAGTTTTAGAGAATGTTAATAGAATAAGTATATGCAGAAACCAAACACTTACTCGAATAAACCATTGGGGAAATTGTATACTTTTCCCATATCCAAGATATAATCCCGTAAGTATAGTAATAGTAAATGCCTGCATAGATGTGAGTAGATAATGATCCACAAATCCAATAACTAGAAGAATACAAGCATATAATAGTAATGATTGTTTTCGAGTAAATATAGGAGCATATATGATAAGCAGGGCCACAAGACCGGCAAAAGCCAAGATATTAGGGTGAGGGAAAGTTCCATATGCCCGAATAAATACATCTCCATTGATGATAGTTTTGGATATTCCTGCTAAAAGTAGGGATAGGGCCGGCTCGACAACCAGTGGTAAATTAAGACTCTTTTGTAATATACTTTGAGTAATAGCAATTATTGTCTGCCCAAGCATTCCAATAATAAAACCCTGAGCAATAAAGGCCAAGGATTTACCCCAATTTTGTAATTGAGATATATACCAGACAATACTTATACCCAAATAGAATCTAAGTCCATAAGTCCAGCTTATAAGCGGATATTCGGTAAATAATCCTCGCAAAATAAGAACAAAAAAGAGGATTACCCACAACTTATCCACAATATTATTATAACTAAATGGAAGTTTTTTGGTTATATATATCAAATACCCCCATATCAAAAAAAGTAGTATATCTAGACTATATAGATATATGCTAAAATAGGGAGAATTAACTCCCTGTAGTGGATAAGCTATAAGAGTTGTGCGTATTAAAAAGGGAACACTAATTCCTATTAATCCCAATACTATTGATATACTTTTATTCTTCATTTCTTTTCTTTATCCATATTCAGAGTTTCAGTATTCAAGAACAATATATTATGCTATTATAATCATATCATATACAAATATATGGATAACTTGTATAAAACATATACTTATACCCAGGTTATCCACAATTATCCATAGCTGAGACGCATGTCATTCAAAAATATTGTCGTTATTGGAGGGGGAACAGGAAGTTTTACCGTATTATCGGGACTTAAAGTTTTTAATAATCTTAATCTTCAAGCCATTGTTACTATGGCTGATAATGGTGGTTCTACAGGGAAGCTCAGAGACGAGTTAGGAGTTCTCCCTCCGGGAGATGCACGCCAATGTCTAGTTGCTTTAGCTGAATCTCCTGAAATTTTACGAGAATTATTCAATTATCGATTTAACTCGGGAGAATTATCTGGACATAATTTTGGAAATTTATTTTTATCTGCTCTTGAAAAAGTAACAGGGAGTTTTGAAGAGGCTATTAAAACTGCAAGCAGTATATTGTCTATTCGTGGACAAGTAATACCCGTAACCACAGAGAATGTTCATTTATCCCTAACTCTTGGGAATGGAGATATTTTATTAGGAGAAGATTGTGTTTCTTCATCTGAAATTCTTTCCCAGCATACCGTAAAACATATTGAATTAACTCCTGAAACAGAAATTAACCCTAAAGCCTATGATGCTATTATGAAGGCTGATAGCGTGATTATTGGGCCAGGCAATTTTTATTGTAGTTTAGCTCCTAATATGATTGTACCCGGTATGAAAGAAGCCTTGACCAAGACCTCGGCTCAAATTATCTATAATATAAATTTAATGTCAAAAGTTGGACATTCTAATAATTGGTCAGTAGAAGATCACATTAATGAATTACATCGATTTATTGGGGCAGAAGTTATAGATATTGCCCTATATAACACGACTCAACCCAATAAAGAATTAGTAGAGAAATATAAAGAAGAAGGAGAGCCTGTTGTGAGAGACTCTAAATTAGCTAAGCTCGGTAAAACCACCCTTATTGGAGAGGATCTCATTGCGGACACTATATTTATCAATCCCAATAAAAAAGACCCTGTAAGGCGCACTTTAATCCGTCATGATCCTTTAAAGTTAGCTGAGGCTTTGTATCGGATCATTTAATATTGTATTTTTGAGATTTTTATGCTATTTTGAAAGAGTTATTTTTCAAGTTTCATGAAAAAGCATACATTTCGTACATTGAGAGGTTTCAAAACATCAGTTTTAGAGCCTCTGGCAGCTTTTAAAGCATTCTCAGGAGAAATATATCGTCCAATCATTGTTTTGGGCTATGAGCTTCTCAAAGCCCAACTTCTAAAGTGTATCCAAGCAAAGAAAAGATACCATCTTAAACGGAGATAATCCCTAGCCACCAAATCAAAAGGAGAGCTGATATCAGCCCTCCTTTTTCATTTACTTTGATTTACCTATTTGATCTTTTGCGTTCATTAGCGTCTAATACTCTTTTTCGAATTCTCAGGCTTTCTGGAGTAACCTCTAAGAGTTCATCATCAGCTAAATATTCAATACTAGCCTCAAGAGACATATCTTTTGGTGGAGCTATAAATACTCCATCATCAGACCCAGAAGCTCGCATATTGGTAAGTTTTTTTGCCTTTACTGGATTGATTTCTACATCTTGCTCACGATTAGATTCTCCAAGAACCATACCAGGATACACTTCAGTACCATCAGTCACAAAGAAAGTCCCTCTATCTGAAGCTCCATCTAGAGCATATTTAGTAATTTTCCCAAGTTCTAGAGATACAATAGATCCTGTTGATCGTCCCTTACCACTAGATACTCTAGGTCCATATTCAAGGAATGAACTATTCATAATTACCGTTCCCTTAGAAAGGGTCAAAAGAATACTTCGAAGACCAATCAAATTCTGTGTAGTAATCTTATATTCAATATGAGACTCATTATGATCATTGATTTCCATATTCACAAGTTCTCCTTGTCGCTTATTGACCGCTTCAATAATTTTTCCACTATATTCTTCTGGTACATCCAAGCTTAATAACTCATAAGGCTCTTCTATAGCTCCATTATTCTCTCGGAGAATTACTTGAGGTCGTCCCACTGAGAATTCATATCCTTCTCGTCGCATAGTTTCAATCAAAACAGCTAAATGAAGCTCTCCCCGTCCTGCTACCAAAAATCTATCTGGACTTGCAGTATCTTCAATATTCAAACTAATATTCGTCTCTTGCTCTTTATATAATCTATCTCGAATCATACGAGAAGTAGAGTATTTTCCTTCTTTTCCTGAAAATGGGCTATCATTAATAGCAAACATCATCTGAAGCGTTGGGCTTTCTACCTCAATAGGAGCTATTTGTACTGGATTTTGTGCATCAGCAATAGTATCTCCAATTTCAATACCAGATATTCCCGCAATAACTGCAATGTCTCCAGCAATTAATTCATCTGTATCGATTAATTCCATACCACTATATCGAAGTAAGCTGGTAATGGTATTTTTGGTCTGATTACCAGCCTTATCAATACGTACTACTGACATACCTTTTACAATTTTCCCGGCATCAATACGCCCCACAGCCATAGTTCCTTTGAATTTATCAAATTGCAGGTTGAGAGTAAGCATTCTAAATGAATCCTCAATAGGAGAAGTTGGAGCTGGAATTTCATTTACAATAACCTCGAATAATTCAGTCAAATCCTTATCTGTTTGATCAATTTCGAGGGACGCAGAGCCATTGATAGCAGAAGCATATACAATAGGGAAATCTAATTGTTTATCATTCGCATTAAGCGTCACGAATAAATCAAAAGTCTTATCCACTACAGAGTCAGGACTAGCATCAGGTCTATCAATTTTATTAATTACCACCACTACTCGAAGCCCCAAAGCTAAAGCTTTTTTGAGCACAAATTTGGTTTGTGGCATCGGCCCCTCTTTGGAGTCTACCAATAATAGAGCCCCATCAGCCATTTTGAGCACTCGTTCTACCTCTCCTCCAAAATCAGCATGGCCAGGAGTATCAATAAGATTAATAGTATAATCCTTATAGCTAACAGAGGCGTTCTTGGCTCTAATAGTAATACCTTTTTCCCGCTCCAAATCCATAGAATCCATAACACGCTCCTGCACAGCCTGATTTTCACGAAAAATCTGAGTCTGATGCAAAATAGCATCCATCAATGTAGTTTTACCATGATCAACATGGGCAATAATGGCAAGATTACGTATATGGGAATTCATAAACAATACAAAAATAAGTAATATATAGGTTGTTTTTGTTTATTCTACCTAATATCTGATAAAAATGCAAATCTATAACAATATATTATTAGTTTTTATATAAATGTTATTTCTTGACATTTGTAATAATTAGATGTACACTATAATTCTGCTTAAGCAAAGGCAATACAAGTCAATATCATATGTACATATCAAAAGGAGCGTTGAGCTCCTTTTGTCGTATAGTCAATGTTCCACGTGGAACATTTTCTCGACAAGCACATTATATGGGAGTATACTAAATTTAATATACCTAATCTAAAATTATATGAAATATTTTCACAAAATCATCATTTGGATCGCCTATATAAGTCCTATTATATTTATCCCCTTAGCCACACTTTCTCCTGCCTTAAGATCAGATTATGGGAAGAAATTTGGTACTATAGCCCTATTATTATTCGTGACAACCCTTATACCAAGTATTATTCAACGATTTGGACTTGCGAAGCAATTTAGTTTAATCATCAAGCTCATATTACCAGTTCGGAGGCAAATTGGTATATTGATGTTTATGGCAGCTTTTACCCACTATCTTGCAATGAAAGTAATTCCAGTAATTCAGTATAAATTACCAGTATATCTCCCTCTCTATCAGGCATTTGGAGTATTGGCAATGATTCTCACCCTTCTGATGTTCCTCACCTCTAATAATTGGGCTACGCAAAAGCTCAAAGCCAATTGGAAAAGGCTCCATAGAGTCACCTATATTGTGGGATGGCTGATTTTTGGACATGTAATATTACAAGATGTATCCTGGCAAAGTATTACTATTGGCGTAGTAATGGTATTAGAAGTTGCTTCCCTTATCAAAGCTAGGGTTAATGTGTTAGCGTAAAATCCTCAAAAACAAAAAAGGGGGCTATAATCCCTCTTTTTTGTTTACTTAGTGGACCTGACTGGGATCGAACCAGCCACCTCCTCGGTGCAAGCGAGGCGCTCTACCAAATGAGCTACAGGCCCTAATTACAGATTAGAGTATATCAGATTGTGATTATCTATGCAAGAGATAGGGATTAAGTTAGTTTCTCATGAGTAAAATCCAATAAATCAAAGTTATTTTCTTGAATATATTCTGGTGTCACTGTATACAATACTGGTGCGAAATTTGTCGTAACATATTCTGTAGACTGTATTTCACCATTTATTCTACACTCCTTCAAAATTTCATTATATCGAAAATATATATCACCTCTTTTTACAAAACAATGATTTTTTTCGATAATATGGTATTTTTCTGGGATTCTTTTTGTTGTTAAAACCTGCCCCTTAAGATGAGTGTCTGTAAGCCATATTTTTAATTGAAGAGGTTGATTTGATGTGTTTTCTAACTTAAGATCAATAAAATTATATAATATCGTTGCACCGCCACCAAAAGGTAGTGTTCTACCGGAATCAGGGAAAACGTCCATGGAATGATGATATCTCTCTATAGTTTTCATTGATGTATGTAAAAATATCCAGTATAAAAAATTAGAGAGTTGACATAACCCTCCACCTAAACCTGGAATAACCGCCCCGTTTGCAAGTAACATTCCATCCACATATCCTTTGTCATAGGTAGGTTTACCAATTAATTTCCATAAGGAGAATATTTTTCCAGGTTCAATAACTACTCCATCTAAATGCTTAATTGCCTGTTTGAGATTAGTTATCTTTTGTTCTTGTAACTCAATATCACTGTCTCCTAATTTTCTTCTTAAAACAGATTGATGTCGAGCTACTATCATAGGGAAGTATTCTGTTGACTGATAGCATCGTATTTTAGGGTCCAAAATATTAGATACAGTACGAGATGTATGTCTCACAAATAAAATTGGTTTTTGAATAAAAGGATATTGTTTTGATAATGCAGTTCTCTTTGGCGACTCATATTCTGTTAATAATTTTTGTACCTTACTCCACAGATATCCTTGCTCCTTCATATAATGAATATAATTTATACTATTATATTATATACTACATCACCAGTATACTTATCCCCATTATTCATGTTCTGCAGCATCAGCTTCAGCTTTAGTCATATGTACTGTGCCAAATGGATGTTCAGGGCCTGCATAGATAGAATAGAGTTGTAATGGCTCTGATCCAGTATTCACGATATTATGATACATTTCCGCTGGCACATGAACGGAATACCCATCTTCAATATCTTCAACAAAGGTCAATTCGTCCAATTTTTGCCCCATATAGACTTTTCCTTGCCCTTTATCTACTCTAATGAACTGTTCAATATCATGATGGGCTTCAAGACCAATTTCTCCCCCTACAGGGATGGACATCACGGTGACTTGCATATTGTTTCCAGTCCAAATTGTTTGTCGATAAGCAGTATTAGCTATTACTAATTCTTCTAAATTAAATACTGCTGGTTGTTTTCCTTTATCTTCTAATTGAGTCATAGTGATTGTATTATATATATTCTTAATAATAGAGCTTGTCTATAGATACAAAAAAGGGAGTAAAGCTTCCTCTCTTTATTTCTGGCGGGGACAACCAAAATGTAAACATTTTCCATAACCCCTCGGTTTTGGTATTCCCGCCACGGGGAAATCCCGTTTCCCGACCCCTTCCCTCGGCCGTCCCTAAATGAAAAAGAGGAGTATAACTCCTTTTTCAGTGGCGGGGACGGCCGGGCTCGAACCGGTGACCTTCTGCGTGACAGGCAGACGCTCTAACCAACTGAGCTACGCCCCCATAATTGTTGTAGTATATCAGTAATCTGATGCTTCCGCAAGAGCAATACTATGGGGTGGCCAACGGGAATCGGACCCGTAATGTCGGAACCACAACCCGAAGTTTTACCATTAAACTATGGCCACCACATAATATTCCTCCTGACTTTGGAAGTCTAGGATATTCTATCAAAAACTCACTCCAATTGCAACTATACCCCCTACTTATTTTGTAATATTACTTTTAATACCTCTTCTTTATTAGAAGTGAGCGTAAATAACTTCAAATCTTCTGGCTTAATAGTGCGATATTCCTGGGCAAATACTTTATCAATATAATCAACCAGTGGCCCCCAGAACTCTGTGTCAAAGAGTATAAGCGGAGTTTTATCTACTTTATGTGTTTGTACGAGAGTTAATACCTCAAATAATTGATGTAGAGTTCCAAGCCCCCCCGGACAGAATAGATATTGATTAGTAGGGCCTGTTAAAATAAATTGTCGAGTAAAAGGAAATCTAAAATGAATAGAATCACTCACATAATTGTTCATAGTCTTTCCATCTTGATGCAAAAGAGTTGCAAAAGCTGGTTTTCCGGCTTCTGAAGAGGCTTTATTACCTGCCTCAGCTATACCGAAGCCTCCTCCAGTGAGAATACTAAAATCATGTTTTATAAGCTCCTGCGCAATGGTATAAGTATCCTGATAATAATGGCTGTCTGGGGATACTTTATTGCTCCCGAGAATAGTAACATTTTGAGGTAAAGATTCCAAGAATTCAAGTCCTTCCACTAATTCCGCCATAATACGAAATATACGCCAATTCACACTAGCAATAGCAGTAGTATTAGATGAAATTGCCAATATATTAGGGTGATCCTCGGTTTTACGAATAATTTCAAAGGCTTCTTCTGCTGTTTCTACCACATGTATCATTTCTAAATCCTCAGCCTTTATAGCTCCCAGAATAGAATGACAAGTATCTCGTAAGAATTGCATCAGCGGAGTCCAGAATGCTTTACCTACTAGAATAACAGGAACTCTTTGAGTAAAACCAAGAGCTATTTCATTTAATACCTGAAATAACTCATCTAAAGTCCCATATCCTCCAGGAAAATACACAAAAGCCTGAGAAGGGCTTGTAAGCATTACTTTACGAGTAAAGAAATAGCTAAAATTAACTGAGTCAGTAACATAAGGATTAATACGCTGCTCCATAGGAAGTTCAATCCCAAGGCCAATAGAATCTCCCTTTACTTGAAAAGCTCCTCGATTGGCAGCCTCCATAATACCAGGTCCACCCCCAGTAATCACGGTATAATTATTGAGTCCCAATAATTCCCCGAGTTTACGAGCTTTTATATAATATTGATCATCTTCATGAGTACGAGCTGAGCCAAATATGGTAACTTCATTTTTGTATTTTGCCATCAAATCATAGCCCTCTACAAATTCAGCCATTACCTTGAATAATTTCCAAGAATCTGTTTGTGCCAGCTTATACGGAGCTCCTACTGTATCTTGAATAGTTTTGAGTTTTTCGGTATATGACATAATTTTATTTTTAGAGATATGAACGGTGTCTCCAATCTTATTTTTTCATCCTATTCCGCAGTGTCTCCGATTGGGATTGAACCAATAACCTACAGCTTAGAAGGCTGTTGCTCTATCCAATTGAGCTACGGAGACGCTATATAAGAGCATTATAGCAAATATTATACAGTTTTACAAATGAAAAAGCCCACTTCCCAAATTTCTACCACTCTGGATCATAATCAGTATAGGTGAGTGACAATTGTTCCAAAAGATGATCTGGTATCTCCGTAATAAATCGCGAAGAAGGATTAGATTGAATTTGTCCAAATATACGCCTAAGCTGAGTATATGTCATATATAGTTTATCTTTGGCTCTGGTAATACCGACATAGCAAAGTCTACGCTCTTCTTCTAATTCTTTATGCGAGATGAGACTTCGAGAATGGGGTAGTATACCTTCCTCCATACCAATCATGAATACTACCGGGAATTCGAGCCCCTTAGCTGCATGATATGTCATCAAAGTTACTGCCTGAGAGGCCTTCATCCCATCTATATCTGATAATAGGGCTGTTTCCTGTAAGAATTCATATAAAGCCTCCTCCACGGGAAGATTATCAAATTTCTGTGTTACCGTGAATAATTCCTCAATATATTCCATTCTAGCTTCATTTTCTTTGCTTTTTTCCCAATGACTAGTATATTGGGTGATTTTCAAGATATCTGCTACTAGTTGAGATAATGTATACTTATCTCTCTCAAAAGCCCCTCTAAGCTCAAAAATTTGCTCGCAGAAGACTATTATTCCTTTTCGGGCTCCTCCAGTTATCTTGAGAGAATATTTGTCCGTATGGGTCAATAATTCGAGTAAATCAATATTTTGCTCATTTTCATTGCTCTCAGAATAGGCGTGTAGGATTTTGTCTATGCTTGCCTTACCAACTGATCGCTTTGGGACATTGATAATGCGCCGAAATGAAGCCGTATCATTAGTATTATATAAGAATTTAAGATAGGCTAAAAGATCTTTAATTTCAGCTCTTTCATAGAATTTGGTACCTCCTACAATTTGGTAGGGGATTCTTAGCTGCAAAAAGGCTTCTTCTAAAGCTCGAGATTGAGCATTAGTACGATACAAACAAGCAAATCCTGATAAAGTATATTTGCCGATACCTGCTAAATCTTTAATAGTACGCGCCACGAATAAACTTTCTTGATATTCATTCTCTGCCTCAACCAAATGAATTAATTCTCCTGATTCTTTCTCTGTCCAGAGATTTTTATCCTTTTTTTGGGTATTCTTATCTATAACCTGATTAGCAGCATCAAGAATAATTTGGGTAGAGCGATAATTCTGCTCTAATAAAACCACCTTGGTATCTTGATAATCTTTTTCGAAATTGAGAATATTTTTATAATCCGCTCCTCGCCAAGAATAAATTGCCTGAAAATCATCCCCCACTACACAAAGATTTTTATACTTATGCGCCAATAATTTGACCAATTCATATTGAGCCTGATTGGTATCCTGATACTCATCAATCATAATATAGCGATATCTATCCTGATATCGAGCTAATACATCTGCAAATTCTTTGAATAATATTACCGTATTCATAATAATATCATCAAAATCCATAGCATTGTTCTTCCGTAATTGCTTCTGATATTCTTGATATAATTCAATAGCCAATTCCTCGAGGGGAGTAGTGGGATTATAATCAGCGAATTGGCTGGCAGTAATCAGATTATTCTTAGCCTTAGAGATAATATATTGTATAGAAGCGGGTTTAACTTGATCTTTGGGTATATCTCGTTTTTTGAGTAAATCCTTGATAATATTTTGGCTATCTGTGGTATCATAAATCAAAAATGACTTATCATAACCTAAAGCCTCAGCCTCACGGTGAAGAATATTCAGACAAACAGAGTGAAAAGTCCCTACCATAGGCATAGCGGGAACATTTTCTCCAAAAGAAGTCTCGAGCAAATGTTTGACTCGCTCTTTCATCTCTTTGGCCGCCTTATTGGTAAAGGTTACCGCCAATATACTATATGGGGATATTCCTTGAGCAATCATATAGGCAATACGCTTGGTAAGAGTGGAGGTTTTACCTGAACCAGCTCCAGCCAATACCAAAACAGGACCTTCTATGGTCTCAGCCGCTTCTAATTGTTTATCATTAAGTCCTTGAAGAATAGGATGAATTTTGTCTTTTGGCATTATATATCAATATTATATTTTCTCTTTTTACGGATAATTGTGGAGGCTCCAAGCAGACTCGCACTGCTGTAGAGGGTTTTGCAGACCCGTGCCTAACTTCTCGGCCATGGAGCCAATTACGGCTTTTAGTATAGCATATATTCAGTTTTTAGGGAAATGATATGAGAAAGAAAAAGCCCACCATCCGAAGACGGGGGTTTGGGGGAGCTGGCAGTGTAGCGCTAGACTTCTCGAGGCATATCCTTGAGGATACGCTCGCGGGAAGCTAGAGCTCCTGTTCTTAACCTTTCCAGAGAGTCAAGGGTATCTGGAGCCAACCCCCTCAAGAAATCTATTGCGTATGAACTCAATTCCTCGGAGGGAATTGCTCCCAGTGGCGCATAAATGTCGACCATATCAATGATCTCTAAAGCCTCGAGGGCTGCATTGATAGGGTTGAGGTTGGACATAGAATAACCAGAATTACGACTTTAAAAATATATCATATTTTTCTAATTTTGTCAACCCAAAACAACATATTTATTTTTACCTTAGAATGTGTTATAATAGCTCTACATATACTATCTATTCCCTATGCTTAAGCGAAAATCCTCATCTTATACTTTTGAACCTATTGAGGAGGGAACTTTACCATTTGATGCCAATGCTAAACGCAATATTACCGATCAACTTGCTTGGGCGAAGAGAGAGGATATACTCGAGACTATTAATGAAAACAAAATCCCTATATCTCTCTTACTTGTGAATATTGAGAGAGACAACAATATTGGCAATATTATAAGGTCAGCCAATACCTTTGGGGTAGAGGAGGTGCTTATTTATGGACGCAAGAAATTTGACCGCCGAACTAGTGTTGGAGCTGAATTTTTTATGCAATTTCGGCATATTCGCTTTATAGAGGAATTAGAGCCTCTCAAACAAGAGTTTGATATTATGCTCGGATTAGAGCAAACTCCTGATTCAGTAGAATTACATTCTTATCAATGGCCTCAAAATACTAAAATACTCATCGCCATTGGTCATGAGGGTACAGGTCTCCCACCAGAAGTGTTGAGTTTATGTGATCAAACCCTTGAGATAGAACAATACGGCACTACTAGATCCCTGAATGTATCTGTCGCTACAGGGATTATACTATATGATTATAGAGTGAAAAACCTTTAGTTATAAAACTTGATACCCACTATTAAAACTGGGGTTTTTATTATATTTCAAATTAATAGAAACCGACTGTATGGCAGTCGGAGGGTTAAAAGTAAATATAATTAAAAAGATGGAGGAGGGATAGGCATACCCCACAGAGCCATAAGACTCTCATGACGGACAAGAGCATATCTTGCCTCAGAATTATTTTTTTGGTCATTATATTTTTTTCTCAAAATATTTAACCCATAAGCAAAGTGCTGAGCAACAGGATGATTAGCATCCATAATACCCTCCAAAGAGCAAATTGTAAAAAAACTATACCATAAATCTTAAATTTTATCAAAAATTATTAGCTTTTTTAGCTTATTCACTTAATTCATCCAATAACTTATCCAGTTCATAAGCCTCGAGAGCCTCGGTATCTATCTCAAATCGGAGTTCCGGGGAGCGACCTCTTGAGAGTATATCAGCGAGGAAATATTCATATTCTTTATGCGTCTTACGAAGCTTTTGTAATACAGTACCTTGTTTGTCATTCGGGAAAACTGTCACCTTGATATCTGCCACTTGCAAATCTGCACTCACAATTACTCTTGATACCGTAACTAGAATACCAGGATCTACATCTAATTCTCGGAGTAGCAATAGGGATAATTGCTCCTGTATTAATTGTTGATACCGAATTAAATGCCTATCCGCCATAGATTATTTTTTAATCTGCTCATAGACATAGAGAATATCTCCTGTTACTGGAGTTGTTTTCTTGAAAGATACTGAGAGCACCATTCCACATTCATTACCCTCTGATACATCAGATACATCTTGTTTATCTTGTTGAAGATTGGATAATTTTCCTTGTACAATAACCTTACCTTCTGAGTTTTCAATTTCAATTAATCCATTGCGTACCATACGCCCAGTTTGTACAATACCTCCCAAAATAAGGCTTTTCTTATCTTCCTTGAATACTTTCAATACTTTAAGTTCTCCTAAATCGATTCTGGTAACTTTTGGTCCCTCTAATTGAGTGATTTGATCTCGAATTTCATCAATTAATTCATAAATAAGCCGATAATATTTGATAGCTACATCCTTGAGTTCAGCTAATTCTTTAATTTTCTTATCTTGTTTAATACCAAATCCTAATATTACCGCTTGTTGTACTTTTGCTTGAGCAATATCATTAGCAGTAATATCTCCTACTTCTCGTCCTACAATGGTAATTTTAATATCCAGTTGCACAATTTGCCCAAGAGCATATTCTATAGCATCCAGAGACCCAATAGAATCGGCTTTAATAATAAGATTAAGAGTTTTCTCTTTTTCAAGAAGAGATTGAATAACAGGATTATTGGCCGGAGGTATTTTGGCAGATTCAATCAAAGCCATAGCATCATTTTCTGAGGCGACTACACGGAATTCATCTCCCGCTGATGCCACGCCTTTTAACCCTAATATACGAGCAGGCTGTGCTGGTAAAGCCTCTTTTATCATAGCTCCTGCATCATTGGTCATACGGCGGATTTTGCCATATACCGTATTCCCGACCAATACCACATCTCCTAATTTTAATTTTCCATTTAATACTACAATATCAGATAATGGTCCTGCTTTAGAATCAAGGAATGACTCCAAAATAAATCCATCGGTTGCAGCGGGGTTATAATTAGCTTTTAATTCCTCCACTTCTGCTACAAGAGCTATCATTTCGAGAAGTTCTGGAATACCTTCACCACTAACTGAAGATACATTTTGTACAATGGTTTGTCCTCCCCATTCTTCAGGAGTAAGCTCTAATTCAGCTAAATCAGCTTTGATCTTATCTAATACAAGATTTTGTTTATCAATTTTAGTAATAGCTACAATAATAGGTAATTGAGTACTTTTAGCAAGTTCAATAGCCTCAAGAGTTTGAGGTTTCACACCCTCGTCTCCCGCAATAACAATAATAATAATATCAGCTGTTCTAATTCCACGACTTCGAATAGATTTAAAAGCTTCATGACCAGGAGTATCAATAAAAGTAATAGTAGCATCCTTATGAGATACCTGATAAGACCCAATATGTTGGGTAATACCCCCAGCTTCACCTGCAGTTACATTAGCCTTACGAATATAATCGAGAAGACTAGTTTTCCCATGATCAATATGTCCCATAATGGTGACTATTGGAGGGCGAGGCTGAATAGTTGAATCTGACATAATATCTAAAGTTTATTGATGAGTGGAGTATTAATAGCTGAGGCAAGTACTGCAGTTTCCTCTTCACTGAGAGTTTGAGCTGAGCGACCTTTTTCTATAGCTTTGGCATAAGAGCGACCTCCTTGCTCTCGAGTTGCAATATAAGTAAGTAATATACCTGAGTTTTCATTATTCAAGAGGGCGGCAGTAAAACTCGTATCACCACCCATATCCGCAAAGGGATTAAATCGTTTAATCGCAACTTTATGCACAGTATAATTAAGAATTGTACTATGGGATTGCAATTCTGTAAAGATTTTATCAAGCTGTTTATCAATAGTTTGGAATTTTTGAGAATATGATTCCAATAATTGATCCACATTGTCTATAGTCTCAGATTGAAATACCCCCTTAATCTTATTCTGTAAAAATCGAACTCTCCAAAAGCTATATGCAGCTAAGGCAAGAGAAGCAATGCTCAGAATAATGAAAAAGATGTTCAATACCATAACCTTGATAAATACTATTAATACCTTTATAATACAACTATTCAAGCCTTTTGACAAGCTTATCAAGCATTATGACACAATCCCAAATTATATCCTTATTAAAAGAATATCAGATAAAACCCTTAGAGTCTTTATCCCAGAATTTTTTTATTGAAAAAGATTTACTTATCAAAATTATTAATAAAATCAATATAAGCCCTGATTCTACTTTATTAGAAATAGGTCCAGGGCTTGGCTCACTCACTGAATTATTGATACAACAAAAGGTTCCCGTCATCGCGGTAGAACTCGATAAAACCTTTGCTTCTATATTACCCAGCATACTCAAAAACCCAGCCAATCTCACCGTATATCATCAAGATATACTCAAATCCCAAGATATTATAGATACCATCAAGACACCATATGTGGTTATTGCTAATATACCCTATCATATTACGGGAGCCATAATTCGATTACTTGTAGATAGAGATAATCCTGCAGATAGCATTAATCTCCTTATTCAAAAAGAAGTGGCTAATAATCTTCTGTCCCATGAGAAATCCTTATTTCAACTCAGTGTCAATATATATGCTGATGTCAAACTGTTATCCCACATCGCTAAAGAATGTTTTTACCCAAAGCCAAAAGTAGATTCTAGCTTTATACAGCTTATACCCCATAATCGCTATGCCGAGTATAATAGAGAAGAGATCATACAATTCGCCAAATTAGCCTTCCGACAAAAGCGAAAGAAAATTTCCTCCTCTCTCAAGCCCAAACTCACACAATCAATAGGGGAGTGCTCCCAAAATATTCAAGAGCTCCTCTCTCTACGACCCGAGAATCTCACTATAAATAATTGGATAGATCTGTATCAGGGATTAAAATAAATAACCCTGCCTTGTGACAGGGTATTGAGATGAAATGTAAATTCTCTATATTCGATCTATGTCTGCCTCCAAAAGAATCACCATTCTCTTTAACTCAGCAACCTCCTCTCTTAGATGGGATAAATGCTTTCTCCTTAAATCTGGGAGAATGGGTAGTTTTTTGTCTAAAGAGATTTGGAGATTAGATGAAATTCTCCCTATAGCCGCAATATTACCTCGAAGAGTGGTGAGAAGATTCATGGATTTTGATACCTTGCGAGTCAATAGTAGCATATTTTGATTATGTATTCAAAATAAAAACCTCTTTCTTATTCTTTGCAAAACTATTGCCATATGATATACTCACTATATGGCTAATAAAAAATCAAACATTAAAAATAAGCCGGAGACTAGTACGCAAAAGTACTTATCTATCGACACTATTCAAGACAGCGTGGTGATTCTCAAAGATGGGGGATTGAGGGCTGTTTTGATGACTTCTTCTATTAATTTTGACCTCAAATCTTCTGATGAGCAGGACGCAATTATTTATGCCTATCAGAATTTTATTAATTCTCTTGACTTCCCTCTTCAAATACAGGTAAGCTCCAGGGTTTTGAATATTAATGGATATCTCAACTATCTTTCTGAGTTTCAACAAACCCAGCAAAATGATTTATTACGTCTTCAAATTGGAGAATATTCTCAATTTATTCAGGAATTGGTGGCGGATGCTAATATTGTAAACAAAACCTTTTATGTAGTTATTCCTTTTGATCCGGTTGAGATAAAAGAAGGTCTTTTTGATAAACTCAGCAATGCGCTTAATCCCAAAATTGCAGTCCGTTATAATAAACAGGAGTTTGAGAAGTACAAAACTCAGCTTTGGCAAAGAGTAAATGGAGTTATGTATGGACTTAAGAGGGCTGGGATCTATATGACTCCTCTCAATACACAGGAATTAATTGAATTATATTATTCATTTTATAATCCTGATTCCAGACCAACTGAATCTCTTCATGATTTGGCTGAATTAGATATTACTTAGTATATGGCAAAGAAACAAGCACAAACCACTCCAGAAATTGCTGATTTCCTCAAAGGGCAAAATACTCTTCGAGATCTTTTGGCACCTGCAAGTATTTTAGTAGATCCTAAATATATTCAAATTGGTTCTCAATTTGCTCGTACTATTTTTGTGATGACATATCCTCGATTCCTGGTAACCGGATGGTTTAGCCCACTTATTACCCTAGATTATGTCTTGGATATTTCTATGTTCCTATATCCTATGGATAGTGGGGTTATCTTGAAGAATCTGAGAACCCAAGTTACCCGCTTTCAGGCTCAAATTAGTATTGCTCAGGAAAAAGGTCTCGTACGCGACCCTATGGTGGAAACGGCTTATCAGGATGCTGAGAATCTTAGAGATCAATTACAGCAGGGGACTGAGAGATTTTTCCGCTTTGGACTGTATATTACCGTTTATGCAGATAGCCTACCACAATTAGAAAAAAATATTGCTCAAATAGACAGTATGCTTCAGACCAAAATGGTATATTCTAAGCCTTGTTTATTCCAAACTGAACAGGGATTCCAATCTACTATTCCTCTTCTCAAAGATGATTTAGCTATTGCCAATAATCTTAATACATCTCCGCTATCTACTACATTTCCCTTTATTTCTGCCAGTATTTCCTCTAATAAAGGGATTCTGTATGGAATTAATCGCCATAATAATAGTCTTATTCTCTTTGATAGATTTTCTATGGAAAATGCCAATGAGGTTATTTTTGCAAAATCAGGAGCAGGAAAAAGCTATCTGGCTAAGCTTGAAATCTTGAGACATCTTATGCTCAATGTTGATGTTCTTGTGATTGACCCTGAGAATGAATATTCTTATCTTACCGAGGCCGTAGGCGGAACCTTTATTAAAATATCCCTCAATTCAAATCAGCATATTAATCCTTTTGATTTACCCACACCTCGAGATGATGAGAATCCCGCTGATTTACTCAAATCTAATATTGCAGATTTATTAAGTATGCTCAAGCTTATGCTTCAAGGGGAGAATGAAAGAGACAAATTTCTTGCTGAAGAAGAGGCGGTATTAGATAGAGCTTTGTATGAGACATATGCTAGCAAAGATATTAGTCTTGAGTCACCAAATTATGAAAATAAAGATATTCCTACTCTTTCTGACTTAGAGAATATTCTTAATAATATGGAGGGGGGAGAAAGTCTCGCTATTCGACTATCCAAATATACTACTGGGAGCTTTAGTGGTTTTGTGAATGAACCTACCAATATTAATTTTGCTAATCAATTAGTAGTATTCAATACTCGAGATATGGAGGATGCACTTCAACCTTTAGCTATGTTTGTCGTAACTCAATATATTTGGAAAGAGATTAGAAGAACTCTCAAAAAGCGTATTCTTGTAGTAGATGAGGCCTGGGTTATGATGAAGGATAAGGCTGTAGCATCTTTTCTTTTCTCACTTGCCAAAAGAGCCCGTAAATATTATCTTGGGCTTACCACTATTACTCAGGATATTGCTGATTTCCTCGCCTCAGAATATGGAAAAGCTATTCTGACCAACTCATCAATACAAATTCTCTTGAAACAATCTCCAGCCTCTATAGATATTATTAAAGATACCTTTTATCTTACTGAAGAAGAAAAATTCCTTCTTCTAGAGTCAGATGTGGGAGAGGGGATATTCTTTGCAGGACTTAAACATGCGGCTATTAAGGTGGTAGCATCATATGGAGAAGATCAGATTATAACCTCGGACCCTGAACAATTACTCAAGATTCAGGCCGCCAAAGCTCAAGTTACTGACGAAGCTAACTCAGACCCATTCTCATTAAACTTATAAAATTATATGCAATTCTTTAAGAACAAAATAGTACTAATCCTCACAATTGGGGTTATACCTCTTATTATCATTAGTATACTCACTTTTGGGTATATTGGTAATCGTAATACCGAAAAAGTAACTGATACCACTAAGACTGAAGAGAAACAAGTAGATACTACTCGTCTTGCTACCAAAATTTCAGACAAAGCTATTGTCAACGCTACTATTGATACCAGTAATAGTATAAAATATTATTCTCTCGATAAGGGGCAAACTTTTCAAATTCCCGCTAGTGGGGGAGATGCCAAGCTATTGGATGAAACGAGTTTAATTGGTATAACTTCCGTGCAGTGGGCCCCCACAGCTCCTTATGTATTAACCCAGATCAAAGATAGAGTATATACCTTTAATTATAGTACTCGCAAATCTTTTGCCTTTCCTATTGATGTGATATCTGGTCAATTCCTATCAGATAATCGAGTATTCTATACCTTTAAAAATAATGCTGTGGGAGGAGATGCTGCTGTTGATCTCTCAGTTAGTAATCCTGATGGGTCAGATTGGAAAAAAATTATTACCCTTACCTCTAGTGCTGTATTTCTAAAAGGTATCCCTTTTCAGAATAGTATAAGCCAAACCCTTATCCCAAGCAGCTATAGAGCCTCTGCTCTCAGAATTATAGATATTAGTACTGGGGAAGCAAAATCTGTATTAGAGGAAAAAAATGGTCTTAATGTATCTTGGTCTCCTGATGGAGAAAGAGGAATTATCTCTTATACCACTGAGCGAGGAGGATCTACTTTGGGATTATCTGTAATCAATAAGGCTGGTATTGAAATTGCGAAAATTGAAAAGGCAGGGACAATAGCTGAGAAAATTGCTTGGAGCCCAGATAGTAAAACCGCCTATTTTACCAAGGCAGAAGTTGCTAATACCAAAATACTTCCTGATGATTATTATAGCTCTAATCTTGGGGACTTTAATGAAAGTTTATACAAAGTAGATATTGCAACAGCCACAACCTCACAATTATCCGCGAATATCGGAAATGTAGATTCTAAAGATTTATTCCTCAATGAAGCTGGAACAGAATTATTCTTTACCAATCGTAAAGATAATAATTTATATAAAGTACCTCTTAATTAATCGCTTGATAATAGCATAAGTATATGCTATTATCTCTAGTATCTGTACCTTATACAATGACTAGTCCAATCTATCGTTTCCACAGATATTATTTTGGAATATTAGTAGGAACTTTTTGTATTGGATTTGGAATAATTTGTTTGTTCAAAGCACCTTTGACTATATTTAACCCATACTTGTATCTAGGAATAGTCCTTTCTGGTACAGGTGCCATACTTATTAAAAGACCCCCTAAATCGAGAGGTTCCTATCGACCACAAAAGTATACACCACCCCAAGTCTAGCTCGTGAGCTAGACTTTTTTCTTTTCTCGAATTACTCCATACAAGATCACAAGGAATAATAGAGACAGATCATTTTTCCAAAAAGGCGTGTCCAATAGCCCATACAAATATATAGAGATAAGGCTGAGGTTGAGCCAATACAAGTCCCATTTACCATCGCGAATAGTCCCAATAAGACGAGATATAGTAAATCTCAGTATAGCAATAAGCCATATAATACCTCCAATACCAAGATGTAGCCAAAAAGCAAAATAGAGATTATGAGGTTCAGGAACTAGCCATTCATAAGGAGGGAAATATTTCTTTGGAATTGTCTCAGTATATACTCTCTGAAAATCAACAAGTCCAATACCAAGAATAGGGGACTGAGCTATCATAGTGGTTGCGGTATCCCAAATTTGAGCCCTAGTCGTAATAGAATTACGATTATCCATATCGAGTAGGGTTTTGAATTTAGGCGTATTCATTTGCCAAATTCCAAATAATACTAACCCCAATATTCCCAAAGCTAGAATACTCGGTTTTATTAATGGTTTTGATGTCTTTCTATTATTCTTAAGGCGCAATACGAATCGAGTTATTCCCCATATCATAAATACCCCTGCTAAGGCAAAAATTCCCGCATATGATTGAGTTATAATAATTCCTATAAATAATATCGTACCGATAGTATATCGTAATTCTACGGGTAAATTCTTACGAGATAGAGTAAGTACAAGTATAGGGACAAGATACATTGCAATATAATTAGAGAATCCCCCCTGAGCCACAGCAGAATCCAATCCAAAAGCATACAGGGCAGTGGGACGGAAACTAGAATTAAAGCCAACTATTACCACTTGCACTATAGATATAATAGCGACAACAACTCCAGAACCAATAATTCCCCTCAAGAATACCCGATAGGCATCTGTTTTCACCTGAGATATAATCCAAATCAATAGTATTGGTAATACAAAATACGCCTTCCAAACACCTAAACTTCCTCTCAAATCCTGACTAATGAGAACCCCAATACTAGCCAATAAGAGAAGACTCCCAAATATCACAAATTCTCTGCTGCGATATGTCTCTAATTTCGTAAAAGAAGCCCAGTTTTTGTATTGTAATAGGAATACAAAAGCCACAAAAACAATACCCATTTCTAGTATATTCGTTGGTATTCCCAAAATAGGAAATCGTATCACATAAAATGGGATAATAAGCCCTAGTATAAAAAGTAATTTGTTCATACTAATAAGAATAATATAAAGATTAATATATGAGGGAAGAATATACTATTCACAAACATAGAATGGGCCAAAATTAATCCCCAAGAACCAATAATAGCCACACCCCAAGTTCTATGCAATCCTCCTAAACCAAGTCTCTTCCAAGCCCGAACTAGAGAGGCCAATACAATAGCTAAGAATAACCCGAGTCCAATAATTCCACCCGTGAGCCAAAGAGTAAGTATACTACTATCTCGACCCGAAGCAGAATTCAGTTCAGATGGAACCGTAGTTTGGTATTTAATCGTATTATACCCAATACCAAATAAAGGACTCCTGTCTATATCACTGAGAGTTTCTCGCCAAGACTGGAGACGCAGAGAAGCTGTCACATCGAGATTAATAGCCCCTTGAATACGAGTTTGTAAACGCGGACTATTAATCACAATTAAGGATAATATAATGACAATAATTACAAAGGTTTTGCGAGAAATAAGTAAAGTCACCAGAGTAACTCCAATAAGAAAGGCCAGAAGCGCACTACGAGAATAAGTTAATACCAAAGCTCCGAGTACAATACCTAATCCGGTAATCCATATCAGCAATTGCCCAATAATAACCTTATTCCATTTTTTTATCTCCTGCAATACTACCAATATACGAGATAATATAATCACAAGAGCAAGCCCAAGAAATCCTCCCAGGAAATTAGGATCATACCAAGTAGACAGTAGCCGCCCCTGATGAGGATCCCAACCAAATTGAGCCATAAAAGAAAAGTCTGGGAAAAGGATAAGCTGTATAAATCCTAATATAGATAACACCACACTAGATACAAAAACCATATACCATAGCTGATTATCTACTCGCTCAGCATTATTATTACGATAATCCACCAGAGGTAATATCAGAGCCATATATGCCGCTAATCGGACCCAATATAACAGAGAACCTATTTCCCCACCCACAGCTGGGATAAAACTCAAATGTAAGAATAGAGAACCTAAGAGATATAAGAGCCAAATCGCAATCAGCACAATAGGTACCGAAAAAGGGAAATCCTTCTGCTTATCTCGAGATACCCACCAATATACCAGATAAATCGGTACTAATATATCCGTCAAAACCCCCAAATCACCAATACGGGTAATTTGCCCTGTGATAACGCTAGCTATTAATATCCAATATCCTATCATATATTCAGATTATATAGCTTCATTATACTCTTTTGTCCAGAATTGTGCTATATGTAAGTGTTTTTTATTCTATAATTATGATATACTATATAAACATAATTAATTATTTCAATATGTCTAAAATACCTAAATTCATACTATTTACCCTTATAGGTCTTGGGGTATTTCTTATTATAGGATTTGTTGGAGGAGCTATAGCATTTAATACCCTTATTAAGCCGAATATTGCTAATCTTTCTGAACCTGTCGCTAATATATCTGCTCCTATTATTGAAGAAGGAGAACAAATTGCACAAGAAGGAATAGAGCAGGGAAAACAAGAATCCCAGAATATTATTTCCGAAATTATTCAAGCTAATATGGCTGCAGTTCGAGAACAAATTATCTCTACCTTTACTATTGGAGGAGGAGAAGGAGAGTCTGAAGGAGGAGAATAATATATTATCCTACACTACTATTGTGTTTGTTATTAATTATTGACAAAATAATATATTTGTGATATAATTATATTAGATTTGATCCTTTTTAGAACCATGTCTAATACCGTCTCTCCTCTCACCATTCAAGGTAAGGAGATTCAAGTTGGCTCACAGTTCTGGGATGGCCGTATCGGGTATATAGTCACCTTTATCACAAAAGGTGACTCAATTGCCTTCTCAAGGCTCGATGGTTTACCCCAAACCGCCATGCCCTTCAGTTGGTTCAGGAAATGGCTAGAACCTCCCGCCAAAAATCCTTCATGAGTCCCAAAGCTCCGCATCAAGTGGGGCTTTTTTGTTTCAATCTAAAACCTCATCAATAATCCCAAATGTATTGGCATTAGGAGGAGATTCCAATAATCACTATACCATTTGGTTATATATTTAAACTTTTGTTATTTATTGACAAAAGTAATTTATTATGGTAATGTGTTTTTGTAAAAATGTACTCCTGTATTATTTTTACAACCTGTTCATTTCACATTTAGAGTTTGTAATGGCTCAAGCAACCCTACTTTTTCAGGCAACCCTGTATCCCGAGGCTCCCTTGGGTGATCAGATCATTCCAGCGGTTCCTGGAGAGTTTTATGCATACTCCTCCTACTTCACCGAGGAGAAGTCTGTCTACACTCTTCTGAAGTGCAAGTCCAACAAATGCCGCAAGGTTGCGGATATGCACTTGCTGGGGAGTGATGTGAATCTGATCTTCACATTCCACCCATTCCAGCTGTACTCCATCAAAGGTGCGGTTGATGCTGGGCTGATCAACACCTCTTTCAATACCAGCACCCTCGATGACACCTGGGTCGCCCCCGCCAATATCTCTGCGGAGGACTTCTACAATATCTGGCAAGATCATGATGAAACCTCCCTCAAAACCCACTGCCTCAAGGCCTTGGGAAATCCCGAAAACCGGATGTCGGCTCTTTCGATCAAACACAATGATGTCATTGCGATGATGACTGGAAGTGGAAAATATGGCATGTTCGTGATCAAAGAACTTCGTTCTGAGGTCATCTTGATCGATGCCTGCCACATTTTGCTCCAATAATCCATCAGCTGATCTCTGTTCCGCCACCAAGTCTCTTGGTGGCCTTTTTATAAATAATCTAACTATATACATATCCCTTATATACTTGTATACTAGTAATAATAATTTAATCTTTATGAATACAATTATACCAAGTCGTCTCAAGCAAGGAGATAAAATAATGATTATATCTCCAGCTGATTCTTTATTTTTCTTAACTCCAGAGATGCAAAATATTGCCCAAAAGCGATTTCAAAACCTAGGTTTAGAATTAGTTTTTAGTAAAAATGCATATGAAGTTGATGAGTTTGATTCTTCTTCTATTAAATTAAGGGTAGAAGATTTACATCAGGCTTTCCTAGACACTAGTATTAAAGGTATTTTTGCCTCTTATGGGGGTTATAATAGTAATCAACTCCTACGATATGTTGATTGGGAAATTATTAGAAATAATCCCAAGATTTTTGTTGGTTACTCAGATATTACAGCTTTACAAAATGCTATTTTTGCTAAGACAGGACTTATTACATATTCAGGTCCATTATATTCTAATTTCTCTCAAAAATTATATTTTGAATATACTTTAGACTATATTGAAAAATCTTTATTCCATACTGAAGAATATTCTGTATTACCAAGTGAATCTTGGAGTGATGATAATTGGTATAAAAATCAAGATAATCGTGATTTAATTCCTAATAATGGGTGGTTACCTATTAATAAGGGTGAAGCTGAGGGTAGAATTCTTGGAGGAAATCTTTGTACATTTAATCTTCTACAAGGTACTGAGTATTTTCCAGACATTACTAATTCCATTCTATTCCTTGAGGATGACTCTGAGGCATCTCTTGGTTTATTTGAAAGAGATTTACAATCTCTCATTCATTTACCAAATTTTAATACTGTCAAAGGTATTGTTATTGGAAGATTTCAAAAGGAAAGCAAGGTAGCGGATGATTTACTTATTAAAGTAATTAAATCTAAACGAGAACTATATACTATTCCTATTATTGCAAATGTAGATTTTGGTCACACTGATCCTAAAATTACTTTCCCTATTGGAGGTAGAGCTAACCTTATTGTGAATGATTCTCAATCTAACCTAAAACTTTCCTCTCAACAATAATCCCAAATGTATGGGCATTAGGAGGAGATTCCAATAATCACTATACCATTTGGCGATATATTTCCTCTGGGCGATATAATATCTCTCCTTGGTTTTACGAATATTGCTCTCTGATCCGCCTTCTTGATGCCAGACGGTTATTTGTTGTGTCCATTCTATATCCCTCCCTATTTGTTTAGCTCGCCGGCATAAATCTATATCTTCATAATACATAAAAAATTTCTCATCAAAGCCTCCAAGTTCCCTAAACAAGGCGGTCTCTATACAGAGTGATCCTCCACTTACCCAATCGGTGGATATAGTCTGTTCGGTGGGTGTTTGCCAGGATTTTTTAGCTGTATTGGTGATTATGCTCTGTGGTGTGGGGAAAACTCCATACTGATACTCTTGTATTCTCGTATTATTATCCACGAGAGCCAGTCCAATTATCCCGGTATTTTTACCAATTGTGGATATCATGTGGATATCTCCTTGTATTCTAGTATCTGGGTTAATAATACATAGCCAATCTCCTATCGCAATATTCGCTCCTAGATTAACTCCTGATCCAAATCCATTATTGGTATCAGAATACACAATATGTATTTTTTCTGTGGATAAGTCTTGGAGGCTATCTAGATTCTCTCCTGAATTATTATCAACTAATATTATCTCATATTCTCCTGTGATGGATGAGATTATAGCTTTTATACAGTCTGCTAGATAATGCTTAGTCTTATATGAAACTATAATGAAGGATATCGTTTTATTCTTGAATATTGATGGCATAATACTGTTTTATTCGATTAATTCCAAGGGGAAGAAGAGTAAGTCCAAATACTAATACAGCTATTATACTTTGGAAGAAAATATTAATATTTAAGTCTCTCATAAAGTATAATACTATTCCCATTATTGCAGTGGCGACAAGTGTCAGTATATGTATCCATTGGAATCGTGGGAACCATTTCACATATCGCCTCACAAGATAAATATAGCTAATAAGTACTAGTCCCTCTGTTATAGCAGTTGCTGCTGCTGCACCAAAATAGGAATAGCGGGGTATAAGATAAATATTAAGTCCTACATTAAAGAAAGCTCCAATTATTGCAATATACATACTTTTATTCTGGAATTCGGCTCCTATCAAAATATGTCCCATAAGATTACCAAGGAATATAAAGCCTATTCCTACAAATAATACTTGTAATGTGGCGGTAGCGGGGAGGAATTCAGATCCTGCGATAAGTTCCAGTATTTTACCAGATAATAGTATTCCTCCTACCGTTAATGGTATTGCTATAGTAAGAAGAATATTAAAAGCTTGCTGGAATACATGTTTGAATCTCTCTCTATCCTGTTTATAATATTTAGCAAAGAGGGGTAATAATAATCCCATAAACATTCCTGGAAGAGCAATTAAAACCTCAAGAATTTTGTAGGCAGCTCCATATAATCCTACGGCACTTTGATCTTTCATTATAGATAACATAATGACATCTATTCGATAATAGATGAGATTAAAAGTAATAATAATAAAGAGGGGAAAGGCTTTTTTGAATATATATTTCCAATAAGGCCAATCAATATCTAATTTGAGAGGATAATATTTATAAGTGGCGGATATAACAAAAATAGCCTGAGCAATTCCTGCTATGCTATATATTACCATTACCCAGAATAAATTCACCGTACCGAGTAGGGTAAGGAGAATAACTCCTAATGTAAGGGTTATTCGAGCAATAAAATCTCCTATGGTTATTTTATCTGTGCGGAGTTTAGTCTGAAATACTCCTACCAAAACCTGAGATAATGATGACCCTATTGTTCCTATAGCTCCCAGAGCCACTAGCCATTTTACTTCAGTAGAATAAGAGGGGATAAGCCATACGGCAAAAGAGGCAAATATCCCAATTATAGATATTGCCATTACGAGCCGAGCGGTGAACAAATTATTGATAATATTACCAGCTTCTTCCTCATCTTTACCGGCAATTTCGGTAGTAAGAAGTGCATTAAATCCATATTCAGCGATTACGCTCGCTATAATAAGATAACTCGTAATAGTAATATAGGCTCCAAATCCTTCTACTCCTAATGTGGTAGTGAGTATACGTATAGAAATAAGCCCGACAGCTATCATCACAAATTTACCTAAAATTTGTATAATGCTATTCAGGGCTAATTTCTTATTAAGTGTCATAGATGAGTATTATTTTACCCCCTCTGCTTTATCAACTTGTCTTATAAGGAAAAATTCTTGTACTATTGTGAATACGGTTGTAGTAATCCAATATAGACTCATAGATGCTGGGAGTGAATAGGCAAATACTGTTACAAGAACTGGCATTAAAAATAACATTTGTTTATTGAGTATTGTAGCAAAATCTGGTGCTTCTGGCTTATCTGATTTTTTCTTTTTCTTATCCTTAACTTTTTTCGGCTGTGTTCGCTTCATAATAAGTCGAATCTGATAATACTGTGAAATTCCCACTAAAAGAGCAAGTATAATATTGTTTGGCTCAGCTATATTTAAAGAAAAGAATGACATATTATTAAACCCATTTTCTGGCAAAGTTACAAAAGAATAAAGCGCAGGATAGGTTTCAGGCTTGAATAAATTGAGAGATACCTGATAAATAGCAATAAGTATAGGAAGTTGCACTAATAACAATACTATTCCTGCAAATGGATTAACATTATGCTCTTTATAAGCTTTCATAAGCTCTTCAGAGAGCTTTTGTTTATCATCTTTATACTTTACCTGTAATTCTTTGATTATAGGTTGTATAATGGTGATTTCTCGCTGGCTTTTTATACTAGCTCGATATAAAGGTATCATTAATACTCTTACAATAAGGGTGGTAAGTATAATTGCTAAACCAAGATTAGCTCCTGGTATAATATCATAGAAGAATACCATTGAGTTAAATAATGGTCGATATAATAATTCATTGAATAGCCATCCCATACAGATTGTTTAGATTAAGGTATTAATATATTGAGTTAATTGCTCAAATACTTGAGTTTTGTTCTCTTGTTTTGGGCGATTGCGAACTAGTACAAGTATATCATAATGTCTAGTTTTTGTATCAATTTGCTTGCGAAATAATTCTCTTATTTGCCTTTTGAATCTATTTCGATTCACGGCAAGGGGTATATGTTTTTTGGAAATAATAATACCTAATCGAGTAATATCTGTGTTCCTCTTGCGGGTATATATCTGAAATATATCAAGATATTGAGGCTTAATCTCAGCAAATATAGAGGCTATATCTGATGATTCATGCAGCCGCTCCATTGTGTTTTTTATATAAAGTAAATTAGACGGATAATTTTGCTCGTCCTCTTGCTCGGCGTCGATTAATTAAAGCTCGTCCCGACTTTGTTGCCATACGAGACAAAAAGCCATGTCGACGATTTCTTTTACGATTCTTACTTGCTGCTCCTTTGATCATATATATAACGATAGACTTGTTGAATATTATAGCTTATTATTAAGAGAAAGTCAAGATATAATACCGTATTGTTGAGGGAGGGTTATTTTTGAAAGTGAATTCAAAGTGAATTATAGCTTATACTCAATCTTTAATGGGGATATCTTTGCAAAAATCCTGCAATAGCGTATAATAAAATCAACTTATCCACAGATTATCAACATCATCAATTTAGACGATTGCAATGGACGAGAAACAAAGAGTTTGGAACTCAGTATTAGGTGAGATAGAACTCAATATCAGTAAACCTCAGTTTAATACGTGGATCAAAAATACTTATCCCATAAGTATGGATGATAAAGAAATTGTAATTTGCGTACCAAGCGCCTTTACACGGGATTGGTTGGAAAATAAATTCAATGTTACTATCCTAAATTCTATTCAAAAGATTACCGGTTCTATAAAACGGGTAAAATATGTAGTTCAGAATACACAAAAACAATCTCCTAAAGCTATTCAATCTGTTATTAACCTCAAAGATAAAGAATTAAAGGAGAAAAAATCTCAAATAGAGGAGAAACAGAATACAGAAAATACTAATCCCAATTATCAGTATGCTGAGCCTACTATTATCCCAGCCAAGCCAAGTGGAACTGCTCTCTTAAAAGATAATTATACTTTTGAGAATTTTATTGTGGGATCCTCCAATGAACTTGCTCATGCTGCCGCTCAATCAGTTGCCAATGAGCCTGGAACTCGTTATAATCCTTTATTTATTTATGGGGGTGTGGGGTTAGGGAAAACGCATCTTATTCAAGCTATTGCTAATAGTCTCAATAAAAAGAATAAGAATATTCTATATGTTACCTCAGATGTATTCATCTCAGACTTGATGACTTCTCTCAAAAATGGACGTATGGAAGATTTTAAGGCTCGGCATAGAGCTGTTGATCTCTTGATTATTGATGATATTCAATTTATTGGGGGTAAAGAAGCTACTCAATATGAGGTTTTCAACACCTTTAATGAGTTATATGCTCATAATAAGCAAATTGTATTCACCAGTGACCGGCCACCAAGTGCTATCAAGACATTGAATGATAGATTAAAATCTCGATTCGAAGGAGGTATGATTGTGGATGTAGCTATTCCTGAATTTGAAACTCGTGTGGCTATTCTTAAAAGCAAATGTATTCAAAAAAGTTTTCATCTTGATGATGATATTATTTATGTTATTGCTGAGCGAATACGAAGTAATGTGCGTGAATTAGAGGGGGCTCTCAATAAAATTATTGGACGAGTACAACTACTTGGTACTAAAGTTACTCCTGAATTAGTAGATAAGTTAATTGAAGGAGGGCAAATTCATTCTCAGCGTATTGTGAATAGTGATATGATTCTCGATACCGTAGCTGAGCATTTCCATATTACCAAAGAAGATATATTATCTAAAAGTCGTAAAAAAGATATCGCAATACCGCGTCAAATTGCCATGTACTTAATTCGAGAGGAATTAAAGCTAACTTTTCCTAATATTGGAGAATTATTAGGGGGAAAAGATCATAGTACGGTTATGCATGCTTGGAATAAGGTAAAAAAGGATATTGTAACCAATTATAGCCTAGAGCAAGATATAACATTATTAAAAAATAAATTATATAATGAGGAGAATCCTGCATCTTCTTAATTATATAAAAGTAAATGTGTATAAGCTGTGTATAACTTATATACAATCCCTCTATTTCTGTGAATAATATTGTGTATAAATAGAACTTAATCCACAGAGATTTTCTACACATAATCTTATCCCCAAAGTTTACAGATACTTATCCCAAATGATATCCCCACTTGACACCCAGTATTTATGCTATCAAAAACCAGTTTTAAGCTTTTCCACACATACTACTATCTACTATTATACTTTATATAAATAAAGGACAAGAACACAAATAAACTAGAAAAAAGAAATTATTCAAGGTATAATATATATATAGAAATGAAATAAGATAGAGAAGATATGAAATTCACCTGTTTGCAAGAGAATCTTTTAAAAGGACTAAGTATAGCTCGGCAGAGTTCTTCTCGGGCTACAACTTTACCTGTTTTACAAACGTTTTTATTACAAGGAGATAAAGGGTCTCTCACAATTAGCTCTACAAATTTAGAAATTGGAATACGGGTACATATTAGAGGAAAAGAAGAAGCAGAAGGAGCTATTTGTATTCCACAAGATACATTACTTGCCTATATTCGAAATTTACCACAAGATAAATTAGATTTGACGGTAGTAGATGATAAACTCACTATAGAACAAGGAAAGGATATTACTGCTGAATTCAAAGGTATTATTGCAGATGAATTTCCTCAACTTCCCCAAATAGAAGCAGATAAACAATTAATAGTTGGGAGTATAGAATTAAAGCAAGCTCTCAAAACAGTATATGGAGCTTTACCTAAAAATGATTTTCGCCCTGAAATATCCGGAGTATATATTGCAAAAAAAGATCAGCAATTAATTTTTGTAGGAACTGATGGATTTCGACTTAGTGAAAAGAGAATTACATTATCAAGTCCTGCTGAAGAGAATTTTTCTCTTATTATTCCAAGTAAAACAGTAGCAGAAATTATTCGGGTATTAGATTCCCTAGAAGAAAGTGAAGTAACATTACAATTTGGAGCTTCTCAAATACATATTGTCGCTGATAATGTTGAAATTGTTTCAAAACTTATTGAAGGGAATTTCCCCCAATATGAAGGACTTATTCCCCAAATATTTCAAACTGTTGTTGATGTAGATAGTCAGGAATTAGTACAGGCTATAAAATTAGCTTCAGTATTCTCTCAGAATACCGTACATGATGTCAAATTAACGATACAAGATGATAGTACTTTGAGTATTAGTTCTTCTGATTCTCAAGTTGGAGCTAATAAAACCAAATTACCAGTACATAGTACGGGCGGAACTGGTCTGGCTATTGCATTTAATTATAATTATCTTTTAGATGGTATACAATTATTTGGTGATAAGCCAATACAATTCAATGTCAATGATACGGATTCTCCGGTTATTCTCAAAAGTCCCGATATTCCAGATTTCTTTTATCTTATAATGCCAATTCGAGATTAAATATATGTTATCCCGAGTACAATCAGCAGCAACTCTAGGACTAAATGGGCAAAGAATAGAGATTGAAGTTGATATGACTCAGGGATTACCGGGTATTACTATAGTTGGATTACCTGATACCGCTATCAATGAAGCTAAAGAGCGTATGCGCTTAGGGCTTAAAAATAGTGGAATTGTTTTACCCCAAAAACGATTTGTACTTAATTTAGCCCCAGCTGAGGTAAAGAAAATTGGAACAGCCTATGATTTACCAATGGCTGTCGCTATATTAAAGGCTTTAGAAATAATTCAATTCCCAGAAAAGGAATATATTATTCTTGGGGAAATGGGATTAGATGGCTCAATACGAGGAGTACAAGGTATATTACCCATTGCAATATATGCTAAACAACAACAGATACCCTATATTATTATTCCAGCAGATAATGCCAAAGAAGCTTCTCTTGTCGAAGGAATTACTATTTTAGCAATTAATCATATTCAGGAATTAATTGATCATTTTGATACTAAAGTACATACACAAATCCAAGCCACCCCTCCCTATAATTTTGTACCCCAACCTCATACATCTGATATTGATATGTCTTATATACGAGGACAAAAACTTGCTAAAAGAGCTTTAGAAATTGCAGCCTCGGGAGCACATAATATATTAATGACAGGTCCTCCAGGAGCCGGTAAAACATTATTATCTCGAACCATACCGACTATATTACCAATAATGGATCGTGAAGAAGTATTAGAAGTTTCACAATTATATAGTATTGCAGGAAATCTGAGTTCAGATAATCCACTAATAATTAGCAGGCCCTTTCGAGCACCACATCATACCGCATCGTCCATTTCTTTAATCGGAGGCGGGAGTTTTCCTAAACCAGGTGAAATTAGTCTTGCTCATCGTGGAGTGCTCTATATGGATGAATTTCCGGAGTTTCCCCGATTAGTATTAGAAAGTTTACGGCAACCATTAGAGGATAGAGTTGTGACAATATCCAGGGCACAAGGATCTCTCACATTTCCTGCTGACTTTATGCTAATTGCTAGTCAAAATCCTTGTCCTTGTGGGTATCTTACCGATAATGATAGAGAATGTATTTGTTCTCAAGCTCAAATTGTACGCTATCAGCAAAAAATATCCGAACCATTACTGGATAGAATAGATATGATTATTCAGGTAGAAAAAGTCAAAACAGAAGAATTAATACAACCCTCAGAAGTATTAGAAGAATCATCAGAATCAATTCGTAATAGAGTAGAAAAAGCTCGCGCAATACAAAAAGAACGATTTCAACATATGGGAATTAAAACCAATAGTGAAATGAATATAAAACAAATTCAAGAAATTTGTATATTAGATAAAGCTTCACAACATCTTCTTACCCAAGCTGTTACGAAAATGAATTTATCAGCCAGAGCCTATAATAGAATTCTCAAATTATCTCGAACTATTGCGGATATTGCTCATTCAGAGAATATACAAATAACTCATATTGCAGAAGCCTTACAATATCGCGAAAAAATATAATTAAAAACTTAAATTCTCAGAGTATTTACCAATAAGAGGAAGATCTTTTTCTTCTCCAGATAAGGCATTAATAATTCCAATAATAAATAAAATAAGAGAAAGAATACCACCCAAAAAAGCAATTAACCAACCTAATATAGGAATAATCCCAAAAATACTTAGAGTAAAACTAAGAGCAGCAGCAAAAATTAATAAAGCGAGAGATTGTTTCATATGAAACTTTACAAAAGGAGAATCTTTTTCTACGGTAAAATATCCAATAATAAAGAGAAGATAACTAATAGCAGCAATATTCTTTTGCCTATCAGTTGGAACTACGGTTACTTTTTTAGAGGTCTTCGTTTCTTCACTCATAATAGTAATATTAATATATACGTTTAGTATATTCCTAATAGTACTATTTGTATAGGGGAATAAAAATTATCGAGCTAAAGGATTACGAGCTCCTCTTACTTCAAAGTGAAGATGACATCCTGTTGAGTTACCAGTTGTCCCCATAGCTCCAAGATATTGACCTTTGGTGACAGTTGTACCAACTTGCAAAGCTCTACTACTAAGATGGCCATAAAGAGTTACTACTCCATTAGGATGAGTGATTTTAATATGATTTCCATATCCACCATTCCATCCATCTTGAGATGTGGTAATAGTTCCATCAGCAGAAGCATAAATAGGTGTTCCACAAGAATTACTAATATCTACACCATTATTAGAGTGAATTCTTCCGTAATTATTTCCTGTTGTAGGGAATGCAAAATACCCATCATTGCTAGGAAGATTAGCTGATTGTACATTGGTAGCAGGAATTGATTTTTTTGTAGCAACTTTCTTGGGTTGTACAGGCTCAGCCGTAGGGAAAGGTTTTTCCTCATTAGGAACAACTGCATTTGGGATAATAATGGTAGTTCCAAGAGCTAAATTATCTCCAATATTATTATAATCTCGTATAGTTTGCTCAGAAACATTATACCTTGAAGCTAAATCAGCTAAAGATTGTCCCTCTTTTAATTCAACCTCAACACCATTTTCTGGAAGAATATCTAAATTAGTATTAATAGCAGGATTTTGTTTTAAGTCTTTAATATCATTTGCAATAGCGACAGTTTCGGATGAAATACCAAATTTTTGTGCAATACTATCAATAGTATCACCTTGCTGCACCACATACCCTCTAACTACAGGAGTAGAGGCCTCCTTTGTATATCCTTCAGGTGCATTAAGACCATTGATAATATTAGTATCAACAACAGGAATATCAGTATTAGACTCTTCATCACTTGGAAGTCCAAGAATTCCATTTCCTTGAAGAACACCAACAGATCCAAGAGATGCATCAAGGGGACCTCCTAAATTATTATTAGCAAGAAGAGTTGACCCAAGAGGAAGCTTTCCTGCATAGGCTATATTACTGAATACAACTAATCCTACTACGAGGGTAAGAATAATCCAACTTATTTTATCTTGGCTATGCCTTGTGGCATTTTTTATGAATCGTGTCACCTGGTTTTTGGATAATTGAAAAACAGACGTACTAATAGGATTCTTAACTAAATACAAGGAATTCGAACTTCAAAACGGAATAAACAGACTAATGTCTTGATTCAAAATCAACCTTGTCTAATGATTTTAGATTCAAAAATAGTATATAATAAATAGGTAAATTTGTCAATAAAAATACTATATTTTGGCTTATCTATAACAAATTATCTACTCTAATATTATATATATGATACAATGAATAAAGAAATATATAACTGTATGATAGAAAAAGAAGAAAAGCAGCAGGAAAAATTAGTTCAAAATGAATCGATGGGATCGGAACTACAACAGCTAATAGCTATCTTATGGTGTAAACATAAGATTATTGTTATTAGTAGTATTATACTTATAACTTCATTCTTTATACCCTATATATCCTTATTAATATGGTTAATTGTACTTCCTTTATGGATATGGGGTATTCGTAATATACCGTATATAAAAAAGAAAAATAAAGATAGGCCAAAATTAAGAAGATTATTATCAATAAGTATACTATTTATTAGTATTTATGCTTTATTTAGTATTGCTGCAATTGCCTATTCTAATAGTATTATTCCA
>JBIIRM010000003.1:0-117549 GCA_044341565.1 Minisyncoccia bacterium
TAGTATTTATGGAAGAATTAAAATCTTCAGGATATGAAGAATGGGAATACAAAAGTGAAGGGAAGCAGGAATTAAAAGGAGGATTTTATATTGGAGTTATAGGAGAAAATAATACCATCCTTGATACCTTATATACCATACAAAAATAATATTTCATACTAAATAAAAGTATATATGATATACTAAATGAAGCAGTAAAATAAAAAGATGCAAAAGCGGATAAAAGGTTTTACATTATTAGAGGTACTTCTGGTAATAGCTGCAATAGGGATATTGGCAGCAATAGTATTGATAGCCATAAACCCAAATAAACAATTAGCCCAAGCAAGGAATGCAGAGAGAAGATCAGAAGTAAATACGCTATATAAAGCATTAGAACAATATCTAATAGATAATCAAGGATATCCAGTAGGTATAACAGAGACAGAGCAAGATATATGTATAAATAATAATACGACAGGATGTGTAAATCTAGGAGTATTGGTACCAGATTATGTAGCAGGTATACCAAAAGATCCAAGTGGAATAAGTTATAAGATAGGAATAGTAGATAGTAGAGTAAGAGTAAGAGCATCAGAAGCAGAATTAGGATCAACAATAGCAATAAGTGGAAGTGGGGGGAATGTTGTAGCCTCGATAGCATTTGATTTAAACATATCCCCAGCTATTTCAGGAAAAACTCAATGGAATTTCTTATCAGATGGATCTCTAAATTTTTCTACATATGGTGAATGGACTATTATCCCATTGAGAGATATTACTGTTAACACTAAAATTTGGGGTGCGGGAGGAGCAAGTGGAGCAGCGTGGACTACGTCAAATTCTCTTACTGAAATCAGTCGTATGGGGAGCGGTGGTTCTGGAGGGTACAGTACAGGCTCTATTATACTGACAACTGGAAATACGTATATAATCCAAGTTGGTGAAGGAGGTAGTCGTCGCAATGGTATTGATAGTAATGGTGGTGCAACATATCGTGCGGGGGGATCCAATTCAAATATTGGAGGAGCTCAAGGTGGTGGATACTCGGGTATATTTATAACTAGTGTCATACAGTCAAATATTGTTATTATGGCTGGTGGAGGTGGTGCAGGATATGATCAAGATGGTGGATGGTGTCCTTCTTCTGGTTCATCAGGAGCAGGTGGTGGTAATGATGCTCAGAATGGTTTCAGTGCAGGTTTTCAGGGGGGGGTAGGTGCTACACAAATTGCTGGTGGTGGACCAGCAGCCTTTAATAATACAACAGCTGGGTCTGCTCTCAGAGGAGGGCTTGCAGGTAATGCGCATTTTCATTCCGGAGGAGGGGGTGGTGGGTATTTTGGAGGCGGCGGAGGTAATATCTGTGGAGGCGGTGGAGGATCTGGTTTTATAAATCCTGCTTTTGTGATCAATGGGTCAACACAGACTGGTAATGGATCAACTCCAGCTAACTCTAGTGATCCTATGAGATTAGATTCGGGACAAGGTAGTGATAGTACTAGTAAGGCCACTGATGGGCGTATTATATTAATGCCTATTTAATCAAACTATAATCTTTTAACAAGGTTTTAATTGATTTATAATATATGGCTATAACAAAGAAGTTGTAGATATAATTAGTTAGATTTCGAAAAAATCAATCAAATTATATTAACTGTACTTAATGCTATTCTTTCTTCATAGCTTATTGAATATTTATCTGTTCGTCCACATACTTCTCTTCAATTCCTTGATTTAATATCTACGATCTCCCCCATCTTATACATAATATTGACAAGATATTAAAACTGTCCTATACTAGTGAGTAGATTATTGATAGTGAGTTATTACACCCTATGCTCGAAAGCCAGGATTTGAACGAAAAAAACCTTCTTGTACAGGAGGGGACTGTAAGTGAGGTATTGCCAAATACAACCTTTCGTGTTATACTGGAAAACAATTCGGAGATATTGGCTCATCTTTCGGGGAAAATGCGTATGCATTATATCAAAGTATTACCCGGAGATAAGGTTACTGTGGAATTGAGTGCGTATAATCTCGCGCAAGGAAGAATTACTAGAAGGAATTAGGATATTATATGAAAGTTCAGGCTTCAGTTAAAAAACGATGTATCAAATGTAAAGTCATCAAGCGAAAGCGAGTGATTCGTGTTATTTGCGAAGCAAATCCACGACATAAGCAACGTCAAGGATAATATAAGATAGAGTAAATTATGGTTAGAATTGCAGGAGTTGTCATCCCAGAGTATAAAAATGTTGAAATTGCACTCACCTATATATATGGTGTTGGGTTGACTCGTTCACAAAAAGTTTTAGCTATAACGGGTATTGATCCTTATAAGAAAGCAAAAGAATTAGATGAAAAAGAAGTAGCTCTTTTAAAAGAATGTATTGAAAAGAATTATAAAATTGAAGGAGATCTTCGAAGAGAAGTAGCTACTAATATCAAGAGACTTAAAGATATTGGATCATATCGAGGAAGTCGGCATGCTAAAAAGCTTCCAATTAAGGGAAGAACCAAGACTAATTCTCGAACTATTCGAGGAAATGTTGTTCGAACCATGGGTAGTGGACGACGAAAAGTAGAGAAGACATAATCATTAAATAAGTATTTATGGGAAAGAAGCGCGTTGCACAGAAGGGAGATACAGCATCCGGACTAAAAGTCGGGGTAAAGGAAACTTCATCTAAGAAAAAAGTATCTCGAGGAATCGGATATATTATTTCTACATATAATAATACTATGGTTTCCTTAGCTGATCTTTCTGGAAATACCCTAGCTTGGTCTTCTTCTGGAGCTCTTGGATTCAAAGGAGCTAAAAAAGCCACTCCTTATGCTGCTACTCTTGTTGCAAAAACGGTAGTAGAAAAAGTAAAGAAAACTGGTCTTGAGGATATTAAAGTTATTATTAAAGGTGTAGGTCCAGGACGAGAAGCTTCTATTCGAGGTCTTGCAGCAGCTGGACTCAATATCTTGTCCATTAAAGATTTGACCCCAGTTCCTCATAATGGAACTCGTGCCCGTAAGCCAAGAAGAGTATAATTGAGTATAAGAGTATATGTATAGCCGTAAGAAATTTAAAATCTGTAGAAAATTTGGAGAGAAAATCTTTCCAGAGATTAAGATTAGTGATGAGCGTTTAGCAAAAGCCCCTGGAGTACATGGAGCAAAGCGACGTCGATCTGTTTCTGAATTCGGAAAACAGCTTCAAGAGAAGCAAAAAGTTAAATATGTATATGGACTTCGTGAAAAGCAATTCCGACGATTTTATGAAAAAGCTTTGGCTGATGCAGAACCTACTCCTACCGCTTTACTTCGTATTTTAGAAAGTAGACTTGATAATGTGGTATATCGATCACATATGGCATCCACTCGAGAACAATCTCGACAAATGATTTTACATGGACATATTTTAGTAAATGGGAAAAAAGTGACCATTGCGAGCTTTATCGTAAAGCCCGGAGATATTGTTACTTACTCAGCAACTAAATCAAAACTTGTTGCTGAATATCGAGAAAAACTCAAAGATTCTGAACTACCAACTTGGCTTACTTTAGATAAAAAAACTCATAAAGTAGAGGTTGCTCACACTCCAGGAGTGGAGGAGCTCAGTCAGAACTTCGACATTGCCCTCGTGATTCAGTATTATTCCCGATAATAATAATCCAATACAATTATGCCTAATCATATCATCCTTCCTAAATTACCAGTACTCGTAAAAGAAGTAAATGCTTTTCAAGCAAGTTATGCTATTGAACCTCTTAATCCAGGTTATGGAGTAACTATTGCTAATTCTCTTCGAAGAGTTATGTTGTCTTCCCTAGAGGGAGTAGCTGTGACTCATTATAGTATCAAAGGTGTAAGCCATGAATTCAGTACTATTCCTCATGTTTTAGAGGATGTTATTGATATTACCCTTAATGTGAAGGCATTACGATTCAATGCAGTTATTGATTCTCCTACAATTCTTACTATTAAGGCTCAAGGGTCTAAAGTTGTAACAGGAAAAGATATTAAACTTCCAGGAGGTATAACTATTATTAATCCAGAAGCTCCTATACTTACTCTTACTGATAAAGATGCAAAGGTAGAAATTGAACTTGTGATTGAAAAAGGTGTTGGATTTAGAAAAGAAGCAGAACAAGAAGGACAGGCAGAAGTTGGTCTTATTGCAGTAGATTCTATTTTTACCCCAGTGGTAAGAGTTTCTTATGATGTAGAAGATACTCGAGTTGGAGACAAAACTAATTATAATAGAATTGTATTCCATATTACTACTGATGGAACTATTGCTCCTGTAGATGTAATTACCAAATCAGCAGCTATTCTAGTAGAACAATTCTCGGCTCTTAGTGGAGATATTGCTATTACTCCAGCTGTAAAAGAAGAGGAACAAGAGTCTTCAGAACTTGAAGTATCAAGTATCAAGATTGAAACTCTTGATCTTCCACAAAGAACTATTAAGGCTTTAGAGACGGTAGGAATTAAGAATATTGCTCAATTAGCACAATTTACTAAGGCTGATTTATTAGAAATCAAGGGATTATCAGCAGCTGCTATCAAGAAATTGATAGAACAAGTAGCTGTATATGATATAACTCTTGCATAAAAGCTATAAATAAGGTACAATTGAGTGCATTAACAGGATCACAAGACTATGAATAAGGGAAATAAGTTACATAAAATAGGGCGAAATCGAGAGCAAAGAAAAGCACTTTTGCGAAGTCTTGCTAATGATTTAATTATTCGTGGTTCTATTACCACTACTGAGGCTAAGGCTAAAGCTTTACAACCATTTGTAGAGAGAATGGTAACTCATAGTAAAAAAGGATCTATTGCATCTCGTCGCTATGTATTGAGATTTTTGACCAAGGGAGCAACACATAAATTATTTGAAGATATTGCCCCTACTTATACTGACAGAGTGGGAGGATATACTCGTATTATCAAAGCTCCTATTCGAGTAAGTGATGTCAGTAAAATGGCGGTAATTGAATTAGTTAAGTAACTTTATATGCAAAGAGAAATTATTACCATTGATGCTGAGAATAAACGATTAGGAGCACTTGCTACCGAAATCTCTAGTCTTTTGATAGGAAAAAATTCAGCACAATTTGAATATCATATTGATGGGGGAGCAAAAGTTATTGTATATAATACGAATAAACTTTCTATTCACCCAAATAAAATTGCTTCTAAAACCTATTATCGGCATAGTGGATACCCAGGAGGAATCAAGTCAATCACTGCAGAAAAGCAAATGGCTAAGGATTCTACTGAAGTTTTGAGAAAAGCAGTATATGGTATGCTTCCAAAAAATCGACTAAGAGCTAAAATGTTAGCCCGATTAGTATTACATAAGAATGATATAACGAAATAAGTATGGCAACGACTAAGACTACAGCAAGTCATTATTATGAAGGGGTAGGACGACGAAAGTCTGCAACTGCAAGAGTTCGAATTACTTTATCACGAAAAAAAGAACATAGTTTTGTTGTTAATGATAAAGCTATTACTGACTATTTTGACTTGGTGGAGCAACATAGTAATATTATAAAGCCTTTATCTGTACTTGGAGTAGAGAATTTTGATATTACCGTAAAAGTATCAGGAGGTGGAATTACTGGACAAGCAGATGCTATACAGCTTGGTATTGCAAGAGCATTGGTAAAATATGATGAAAGTTTGAAAAAACAACTCAAAGATAATAATTATCTTACTCGAGATCCAAGAGGAAAAGAAAGAAAGAAACCAGGACTTAAAAAAGCTCGTAAATCCCCACAATGGGCAAAACGATAAAGAGTATTCAAAAGAGAGGAGTATATCCTCTTTTTTGATTCTATATACAAATATGATATAGTAAATATAGATAATAAAAAATATGAAAATAGAATACAAACAGCGCAAAGGATTTACGTTAATTGAGATACTTTTGGTAATAGCCTTAATGGGTATATTATTAACTACCGTTCTAGTTGCAATTAACCCTAGTAGACAATTAGCACAAGTTCGTAATGCTCAGAGACAAAGTCATATGCAGGCTTTGCAAAAGGCTTTAGACTCTTATGCTACTAAAAACGATGGATCATATCCTCCAGGAGTTACAAGTTCTTATCAAGATGTATGTAATACGGGGACTGAAATAGTAGGAGGAGCAACCAATTGTACGGGTAAATTAGATTTACGTATTCTTGTCCCAACATATATTGTCGGTATTCCAAAAGATTCACAAGCTATTGGTACTAGCTCGGGATATTCGGTAGCACTTAATTCATCGAATAACGGTATTAGTTTAACTAGCGATAAAGTAGAATTAGGATCTACTATCGCTATTAATAAAATAATACAATCAAGCTATTCAGGATATATAGATTCTAGCTTGGATTCAGATAAACCGGTTGGTTTTGATAATGCTGTGAATGTTGTTTTGCAGCAAAGCAATGGTAAGTTAATTGTAGGGGGTTATTTTACTAGTTATAAAGGAGTACCAGCAAATTCTATAATACGCTTAAATAGTGATGGAAGTATAGATAACACTTTTAATGTGGGAACGGGATTTGATTCTGGTATTAGTACAGTAGTAAGGCAAAGTGATGGGAAATTGGTCATTGGTGGAGGATTTGGTAATTATCAAGGTGTGTCAGCAACTAGAATAATACGTCTTAATAGTGATGGGAGCAGAGACAATACATTCAATATGGGGACTGGTTTTGCTAGTAATTACTTTGATGGTGCTGTGACTAACATTTTACTACAAAGTGATGGAAAATTAGTAGTAGCAGGATATTTTTGGACATACCAAGGAGTATCGGCAAATGGAATAATACGTCTTAATAGTGATGGGAGCAGAGACAATACATTTAATATGGGGACTGGTTTTGATAGTGGAACTAATAGTATTATACTACAAAATGATGGTAAGGTTTTAGTAACAGGCTCTGAATTTACTAGTTATCAAGGTGTTTCAGCCAGTAGAATAATACGTCTTAATAGTAATGGGAGTAGAGACAATACATTTAATATGGGTGCAGGATTTGATAATTATGTAACTAAAGTAATACAACAAAGTGATGGAAAATTTGTCATTGGTGGAGGCTTTACCACCTATCAAGGAGTATCCGCTAATAGAATAATACGTCTTAATAGTGATGGGAGCAGAGATAATACATTTAATATCGGGACCGGTTTTAATGGAAATGGTACCTTATCAGGATTTTGGGACGGTTGGATAAGTGGTATTGTGCAGCAAAGTGATGGGAAATTGGTCATTGGTGGAGGATTTACTAGTTATCAAGCTGTTTCTTCGGGTACTAGCATCATACGTCTTAATAGTGATGGGAGTCGAGACAATACATTTAATATAGGTACTGGTATAGATACTTATGTAAGGATAGTTATGCAGCAGAGTGATGGTCAAATAATTGTAGGGGGAGACTTTACGACTTATAAAGAAGTCCCAGCAAATAAAATAATACGTCTTAATAGTGATGGGAGTCGAGATAGTAGTTTTAATATAGGGCTTGGACTAAATGGTGCTGTGAATACTGTTATACAGCAAAGTGATGGTAAGCTAGTGATAGGAGGAGCATTTACTGGATATAGGGAAGTATCTTCAAAGAGAATAATGCGTTTAAATAGTGATGGAAGTCGGGACAGTAGTTTTAATATCGGGACTGGTTTTGATGGGGGAGATGTTTATATCGTTGTACAGCAGAGTGATGGTAAATTAATGGTAGGGGGCTATTTCAGTAGTTATCAAGGAAGCTCAGCAAATAATATAATACGCTTAAACGCAGATGGAACTCGAGATAATACTTTTAATGTGGGAACCGGCTTCAGTTGTGCTTGTGGTAGTGGTGTAGGATCTATTGTACAACAAGCAAGTGGTAAATTAATCGTAGTGGGAAGCTTTACTACGTATCAAGGAGGGTCAGTAACAAATATAATACGCCTTAATAGTGATGGAAGTAGAGATAATACTTTTAATGTGCATGCTGGGTTGAATGCTGGGGCGCAGCAAATAATACAGCAAAGTGATGGTAAATTAATAGTGGTAGGACTCTTTACTCAGTATTTGGGAGTTTCAGCTAATAAAATAATACGTCTTAATAGTGATGGAATAAGTAGAGATAATACTTTTAATGTGGGAACGGGATTTGATTATTATATATCTACGTTAATGCAACAAAATGATGGAAAATTAGTCATAGCAGGTAACTTTACTACATATCAAGAATTGGCTGTAAATGGCATAATACGTTTAAATAGTGATGGGAGTCGGGATAGTGGTTTTAATTTTGTAAGTTCACCATTAAATTCTACACTAATGACTATTGTACAGCAAAGTGATGGTAAATTAGTGATGGGAGGAGGCTTTTCGGGATCACAAGGAAATAGAATAATGCGCTTAAATAGTAATGGGAGTATTGATAATACTTTTAATACAGGTACTGGATTTAATCCAGAAGATACTATTGGTTGGAATTGGGTATCTAGCATTATAAAACAAAGTGATGGCCAATTAGTTGTTGGTGGGACATTTACTAATTATAAAAATCAACCAGCAGGATATCTGATCAGATTGAATCCATAATGGTTTTTATATACTAATTTAGTATATCTTTTATCCAATATATTGTAATGACATAGTTTACAAAGAGAAAAACCCTTCCTATGAAGGAAGGGTTAGCGAGAAAAAATCTCATCTATATCATTAAGTTGTTGAGGAGTTAAACTCTCTTGTTCTATTTGCATTAAGGTACAAAGACGAGTTATATCTGGTCCCCGAGGTTCTAATGGAATTAGTATATTGGGATCGAGACTAGCTTTGTCTACTATTTCGTCCCATTCTACCACTCTCAATTTATAAGCCTTTTGTAATAAATCAGCCCTATATACAGGGTCACTCTGTAACATCATTGTGTGGCTAAAATCAGTACGCATCAGAATGAACAAGAGTTACATCGCATATAAGTATGCCATAGACTTTTTAATTGTTCAAGACTTATTAATTATTAAGATTAATAAGAGGTGTTCGAATAGGGAAGCTAAAGTATTGAATAATATTATCAGCATCGGTAATAACTGTCTTGGCATCATTACGTAATTTAATACTAGCTGTGCTAATTACATCATCAAGTAGTATATAAGAATTAATGGAGCCTCTGGTATCGGACTCTACTACTTTTAAGGTATTATCTTCGATGAATAAAACATATTCTGAATTTGGTTCCCATAATTCAGATTGAACAATAGGTTTCTCACTAGTATATAATGTATCAAAATCTCCCTCTATACGAGATTTATACCCCTCAATAGTGTCAAGATATAGGATAGAGAGGCTATTTTTGGTCTTTAGGAGAGCTTTTTTTGAATCTAGGCTAAATTGTATATCTGTAATCTCAGAGTCTGAAATTTGGTTAAATCCTGGGGTTTTATCTCCAAGTGATTTGAGCCAAGCATGTTGCTTATCATCAAAAATAATAATATGTCCTTGATTTGGACTTACAAATATTTTATCAATAACAATATCAGGAGTTTCAACAGAAGTACTTTTCTTAGTGTCAAGATTATAAATACGAATAATATCTACATTAGCATCTTTATCAGAAGCATAATATATAGTATTATCTACCAAATCACTATGTACTATATCCGCTACAAGAGCATCGGAGCGAATACTAAACTGTTGAGTAAGTTTATATAGTGATCCTCCCTGTATGAATAATAATGTATCAGCATCCAGATTAACAACTTTAACGGGACTAGCTGCTATATCAGCAATAGGGAATTGATTGGTAATATTGGTCAAAATAGGATTGGTATTAATATCAGTGATAACAAAATATTGAAATATATTATTGAGGGATGTCTTGAAACTAAGAGTATTCCCAGTATTATCCCAAGTAAAATCAGAATAATCTTGATTATCAAGCCCTCCAAGAGCTACACTATCAGTTAGCCGCTTGCGTACTTTAGTATCAAGATTTAGTATCCAAAGTCCAGATTCTTTAGGATTATAGGAAGTATATAGTATAGAAGAAGCATCAGGTACTCTTTGTATATTACGAGCTGTTGAGAGGTCGCTAAAATTCTCTAATTCGGGCTTTTCTGGGAATAGAGTGACATCACTAATTAATTGTACAAAAGAGGGCTGTATGGATATTTTTTTTGCCCATGACTGATATCCTGGTAGAGATAATACGACATTTAAGTCTTGTGGAGCTAAACCAACTTTCAAGAGTGGGCTTTTGGATTCTAATTTATCATTAATAGTAATTTCATAGGCAATTTTAGTATTGATTCGAACTCCTCCAGTAGAGGTGAGAATAGGTGTATCATTATCATCACGACTCAGTCTATAACCCATGCCATATAAGGTGAGTATAGGAGCTATAATAAAGAAAAGAATTATGAGGGTACGGGCAAAGATTTTTTGTATATTTCTATTCATATTATATATATTATACTCCGTCTAAAGCTTTATTGGCAAGGGCATCTGCTTGTTTATTGAATTCTCTTCGAATATGAATAAAATCAACTGATTTAAATTTAATTCTTAAATTCCAAATTTGAATAAAAGCTTTTTGTATAGCTTGATCTTTAAGTTCATAAATACCTGTTAATTGTTTTTGGGCAAGCTCTGAGTCAAGATATACTTCAACTGCATATTTTTTTGTATTCACCTTACCTACAAGAGATTTTGTTTTCTCAAGAGCCACCACAATAGCCTGATATTCAGCATAATTATTGGTTGCAATACCAAGAGTCTGATGATGGGTTTTAATACTCCCATCTGGTAACTCAATCACTACTCCAAGAGAAGCTGGACCTGGATTTCCCCGAGAAGCACCATCTGTATGTATTTTGATTGTCATATAAAATATAGGTTGATATTAGTATAACATATTATTTTCTAGGATCAATGATAAATCGCTTTAGAGAGTTTTCCCCAAGAATAATAGGATATTTTAAACCAGTACGAGTAATAATATTAGCTTTTGTTTCAAATATTTCATTACCTACTTGAATTTTAATATAAATAATAGGTCTATAGGAATATCCATGACTACTATGAACCTTTGAAACTCCAACTATGTCAGGATGCTCTTCAATTTTTTGCCATATTTTATCTTTGGATAAAGTATTTATCTCGTCTAAAGTAAGTACAGGTTTAATATGAAATGTTTGCATATATGTTAATACATCCTTATATCCCAAGGCAATAGCTAGGCTCTCATCAATAGATGTTTTTCCCGCGCCAGTATCAATTTTTGCTTGTACTTTTTGCTGCTGATCATCTTTTCCAAATAAGGTAATTTCCTCAATAAGCCCAATCACTTGTCGTCCAGTAATTTCCTCAATTTCTTCTTCAATTTCTCCTCCGAACAAATCTTTTGCCAGTCTAATAGCTCTTTTTACTGTTTTTACTTTAAGCCCTTTGACCTTTTGTAATCTTTCTTTGAGTGGTGCGAGATTAGCAATTTGAATAGCGAGTCCTGGACGGGCATTAGCTTCTAATACTACAGGTCCTGCATCACGGTCAATGGCAATATCTACTCCCGTAAACCCTAATTTAGTGACATCAGCAGTACGAATCGCAATATCCAATATAGTATTCCAATACGGTATACGTATACCAGACAGACTAGTTTCTGTTCCTGGTATGGTATCGATAAATTTTTCTCGCATAATAGCATTGGTAGTAACTCCTGTTGCCATATCAATACCGATACCAATTCCGCCTAGATGAAGATTGGCTTTACCATCAGATTCCTTGGTAGGAATTCGTATCATTGCCATTACAGGAATACGATTGAATACAATCACGCGAATATCAGGAATTCCTTTATAGGCTAAGTGTTTGAATGATTTATTAATCTTAATTCTCTCCTCAAAGAAGGCCACATCGGGGCTATTGGTACGAGAATACGTACCATCAAGAATATTACTAATATGATTATGTATCATGGTCTCACTCAGTTTTACCCCCTTGGTTTTAACCCATTGACGCTCTCCATCGCCGGTTCTTTTTTTATCCTCTCCAAATATTACCACAATTCCTTCCCCTCCAAATCCAGCAGTTGGTTTTAATACAAAACTTTTGGGAAGTTTATTATAATCAAAATTATTGAGTTTATCATATGATTGAACAGTTGCTATGAGTTTTGGGGTAGGAATATTATTCTTTTGTAATTCTTTTTTGAATTTAATTTTATTATCTACTAATTTAACCCATTTGCTATAATTGTATGGTTTAATATAAGAAAGATTGCGGGCATTCATCCCGAGTATTTTTTGACTAAATACAAATGATTCTAGCCAATTCATAGCCTATTGATTGCTAATAATTTTACGGAATCGGATATATTCAGAAATGCGGAGCCCCTCATAGCGTCCAAGGAATATAATTCCTGCAAATACAATTAGAATAATCCAAGGATTATAGAATACTAAATCTCTTAAACTGGTAGTTGCTATGATAAGATTTCCAATGGCAGCAAGAATTAATGTCTCTACAGAGAGAATAACCGCAGTACGATATCCTTTTTCCATTTGAGCATTGATGAATTTTTCTACCAAGGTGATAATAATCAAAATCTGATAAATCGAAGCCTGTACAAATACCGTGCTATCAGAGAATATTCCCCATATAAGGCTAAGGAACATAGATAAGGCAGTAATTGATAGAATTAAAGCCATTTTAGGTAAATACAAAATACGAATTTTGCGGAGTAAATATCTAACAATAGAGGCGATTACGAGAGATACAATAAAAATACTCACCCCATATTTGAAGCCAATTTGTGTTAAAGCAAAGGTGATAATAAGAGGGGTATAGATACCAAAAGCTTTAATCCCTACAATTTGTCGGGCTGCTACGATAAATCCCGCCATAATTGGAAACATCAAAAGAATGTCGATGGTTTCACGTGGTACACCATTATCCATAAGATATTGGAAGAAGATATCCATACGTCAATATAACTTAACTAATTGAGATAATTGCATTACTTTGCTATAGTATAACATAAGAATACATTTTGACTAGTAGCAAATTATGGACCGAGCAATATATGACAATTCCAGTTCACATAAAGGAAAATTCCAAACAAAACCGGGACTGAGAATTGAGGTGATAGAAGAGATTTCTCGCCAAAAAAATGAACCTAATTGGATGCGAGAAAAAAGGCTTAAAGCTTTTGAATTATATCAGCAAACTTCTTTACCCAATTGGGGACCTAATTTGGATGGGTTGGATTTAGAGCAAATTATTTATTTTAGCCGCCCTGATACAGAAGAAGCAAAAACTTGGGATGATGTACCACAGGATATACGAGATACTTTTGATAAACTCGGTATTCCAGAAGCCGAAAAACAAGCTCTTGGGGGTGTGGGAGCTCAATATGACTCAGATATGATATATCATAATCTCAAACAAGATTTAAAGGATAAAGGAGTTATATTCGAGAATATGGATACTGCCCTGCAAGAATATCCTGATTTAGTGAAAAAATATTTTATGACTCAATGTATTCCTATTAATGATCATAAATTTATTATGTTACATGCGGCAGTTTGGAGTGGGGGAACATTTATTTATGTACCAAAAGGAGTAAAAGTAGAATTACCCCTACAAGCTTATTTCCGTATGAATATGGAGGCTGGAGGGCAATTTGAACATACGCTTATTATTGCAGATGAGGGCTCAGAGCTTACCTATATTGAAGGATGTTCTGCCCCAAGATGGAATGCGTCTGCCCTGCATGCCGGGGGAGTGGAAATATTTGTACATAAAGGAGCAACAGTTAAATATATTAGTATAGAGAATTGGAGTAAGAACACCTATAATCTCAATACCAAAAGAGCTCTCGTAGATGCTCATGGAACTATTGAATGGCTAAATGGAAATATGGGAAGTGGAGTCACTATGTTATACCCTTGTAGTATATTGAGAGGTGAATATGCTCGCTCAGATAGCTTGGGCATTGCCTTTGCAGGAGAGGGGCAAGAGCAAGATACAGGCTCAAAGGTAATACATGCAGCCCCTTATACCAAATCCACTATTAGTGCCAAAAGTATTAGCCAAGATAATGGAATTTCATCCTATCGCGGTTTGGTGAGAATTACTCCTAATGCTAGTCACAGCGAGTCTCATATTGTCTGTGATGCTCTCCTGATGAATGATGGAGCTAAGTCAGATACTTATCCTGTGATGCAGGTGGAAACTAACGATGCTCAAATTGGACATGAAGCTCGAGTAGGACGAGTAGGGGATGAGGAAATATTTTATCTTATGAGTAGAGGAATGAGTGAATCTGAGGCTCGTAAAATGATTGTAAATGGCTTTATAGAGCCAGTAGTAAAAGCTTTACCACTGGAATATGCAATTGAGCTCAATCGTTTGATTGAACTTGAAATTATAGATTCAGCAATATAATATGGCAATTTTTACTACACAGCAACAGAATAGCCAATATATGGTGATTAAATCTCGCAATAAGGAGGAATTAACCTTGAATACCCTCTCCATAGAGACTATTATTCATGTAGGAGAACAAGCTCAGCTTAATATTATAATACCAGAGGGAGAGTATAATCATAGTATTCATATTATCGTCACCAAAGGAAGTAAAATAGAAATCAGAGAAATAGAATCTTGGTCAGGTAATATAAAGTGGAATATTGAGCTTATAGAACCATATGCCGAAATAGACTATATATCACGAATGCGAAGTAATAAAGAATCTAATAATACCATTAATATCACTCATCAAGCTCCCTATACCAAATCAAAAGTAGATTCTCGATATATTATAGAGAATTCTTATCCATTAAAACAACACACTATTATCACTATACCTTCTACAATATCCTATTGTGAAGCCATACAGTCAGCAGAAATAATAGTATTAACCGAGAGGCTAAAACTCAATATTATTCCTGAGCTTAGAGTATCTACCGATAATAGTAATGCCAGTCACGGAGTATCTATACATCCAATTCAAGAGGCAGATATATTTTATTTGATGACAAGGGGGCTAACCAGAGAATTGGCTCAAATTAGTATTATAGAGGGATTTTTGGAGAGCTGATATATAGAAAAAAGCCCCAATCTTAGAAGGGAGCTTGTTGGCGAAGGCCATAATGGCGGGGTGGGGCAGTAGAAGGGTCTGAATTTTCTTCTGCATCAACGATATAAGTTGTAGGGTCACCTTTTTCAGAGTTGGATAGTCCTACAAAGCAATTCCAAGCTCCCTGTATGGTGTGTTTCCCAGATCTGGATTTAGCCTCTATTGGGAGTCCCAAGGGATTTCGGAAGAGACGTAGTTGATGTGGTAATGGTGCGGCTGAAAAATGCTGTTGATAGATAGGTGCTTCTCTTGCTCTCTCAAGCCAATCAGGTTTATCTTGAAAACTAACAGAAATTGCCACGTGTCTGTAGCAGTTTTGCTTGATTAACATAGCATAATAAATCTTATATTGTCAATTATAGTGTATACTGGAGTATATGAAGTCACTTAATGAGATTAGATTAGAATTTGTGCCATTGAATCAAGAGATTATTTATCTTGATTCAGGTGCTTCTACACTTACGCCAAATGTAGTGCTGGAATCAATGAATCAATACTATACAGAATATCGTTCTAATATTCATAGAGGATTATATGCCCTATCTGAGAGGGCGACTGCAGAATATGAAGGGGCTCGAGAGATAATAGCTCAATTCATTGGGGCAAATCAGTCTAAAGAAATAATTTTCACTCGTGGTACTACGGATGGTATTAATATGCTTGCAGAACTCCTACAAGATAGATTTGAAAAGGGCCAAAATATTATTATTCCTGTGACTGAGCATCATAGTAATATGCTTCCATGGCGAGAATTAGCTCGAAGACAGCAATTAGAAATACGCTATATTGGGCTTAAAGGAGGTATTTTAGATGAGGCTGCATTATTATCAGCTATTGATGAGAAGACAGCTTTAGTAGTTATAGGACATATATCTAATGTACTCGGAACTATTCATGATGCGAAGAAAATCTCAGATAAAGCTCATAAAGTAGGGGCTCTATGTATAGTAGATGGAGCCCAGGCTGTTGCTCATATACCGATTTCCGTATCTGATTTGGGGATAGATGCCTATGCATTTTCGGGGCATAAATTATATGGACCTACAGGTATAGGAGTATTATGGGTAAATTATACATTATTACAAAATCTCAAACCCCATCGAACTGGTGGAGATATGGTTGAATATGTGACCTTAGATACTATGGAATACGCTCCCATTCCACAGAGATTTGAGGCGGGAACCCCACCCATTGCCGAGGTAATTGGGCTTGCCCGAGCCATACAATGGACTCAAGATATTGGTTGGGAATTCATTCAAAATCATGAGCAAGAATTAATTCAATATATGTGGCAGCAAATTGTCTCACATCCATGGATAGAATTATTGGGTGGAGAAAAGAGCATTCCTCGTATTGGATGCTTTGCTTTTACCATTAAGGGTATACATACGCATGATATTTCTTATTTACTCGCCAAGCAAAGTATTTGCGTGAGAGCAGGGCAACATTGTGCGAGTGGTATTACCGAAAAACTGGGTATAGCGGGCAGTATACGGGTAACATTTGGGATATATAATACGGTAGAGGAAATTGATATATTAATGCGAGAATTAGATAGTATTTATCACAAATTTCAATAATATGGATGATATATATAGAGAATATATACTTGATTTATATCGCAACCCCCTCAATAAAGGGAAATTAAATCATTATACACATCATCAACAGGGGTTTAATCCTAATTGTGGCGATGATATTAGGCTGTATTTAGATATTCAGGACGAAATTATTGTGGGGGCAAGTTTTGAAGGAAATGGTTGTGCCTTATGTATTGCGGGAGCCTCTATTATAACGGAGAAATTAAAAGGATTATCTACGACTGAAATCACCACCATTTCAGCTGAGCAATTATATCAATGGTTGGGTATTAATATGGAAAATACTCGTGTAAAATGTGTGACTTTAGCTTTACGCACTGCCCAGGAGATGATAGTATAAAGAATAATTAATAAGTCAATTAGGCAATATAGCTTATGCTAAAATTAGAACATATAATCATCAAAAAAGATGAGAAAAGTATTATCAAGGATATATCAATTGATATAGAGGAGGGAAATATCCATTATCTTATGGGGCCAAATGGTAGTGGTAAAAGTACTTTAGCTTTAGCTGTGGCAGGATATCCAGAATATAGTATTGAGGGAAATATGTTTTTTCAGGGAGAGAATATTAGTGCATTATCTCCAGATAAGCGAGCTAAATTAGGACTATTTTTATCTATGCAATATCCTCCAGCTATACGGGGAGTAAGTATTTTAAGCCTTATCAAAAATGCCTATCAGGCCATTCATGGACCAGTAAATGTATTAGAATTCCGTACATTAGTGGTTGAGGAGGTGAAGAGACTTGGGCTCGATGAATCAATTTTATCTCGAGGGGTTAATGAGGGGTTTTCCGGAGGAGAACGAAAACGATTAGAATTATTGCAATTACTGATACTTAAACCCAAATTAGCGATTTTAGATGAGCCAGATTCAGGGCTTGATATTGATGCCTTAAAATTAATGTCATCTGAGCTCAAAAAACTCAATCAAGAGGGCATGACTTTGCTTATAATCACTCATCAAGGGCAATTAGAGCTTACTCCAAATAAAGTGACAGTAATCAAAAATGGTAATATAGTAGAAGAGGGTGAGGCTCAAATTTTGTCTCAAATTCAAACCCAAGGATATAATACATATTTATGATTACAAAAGCAGATATTATATCAGTATGTAAAACAATTCAAGATCCAGAAATCAATATAGATATTTATACAATTGGTCTTATTTATGATATTACCATTAGTGAGCAAGATGATATTAGTATTTTGATGACATATACCACTCCACTTTGTCCATTTGGTGGACGTATACAAGAAGAATTAAAAACAGCTCTTGCTATTCTTAACCCCAATTCTATCACTATTAATATAACTTTTAATCCACCTTGGAAAGTCAGTGATGAGTTGAGAGAGGCTTTGGGGGTGTAATATTCTTGACAAGTTTATAAGCAGTGTTATACTAATTTATATACATAAAATCAATATATGAAATCACATCTTGTATCAATTATCTCTGCAAGTATTATTGTACTTGGTGGATCATTTTTAGTGGTAAATACTATTTTAGCTAAAGATGAGGCATCAGAGTTAGATAAAAAATCTCAAGAATCACAGCGTGAATTTGAGAAGCAGGCACAAAAAGTAAGAGAAATAAAACCTCAAGAAGATACAAAACGCCCACCTTTGGTAAAGAAAGAGGATTCAGAAGATGATAATTCAGAAGATGAATCACAAAAAACTTTATTAGAGCGACAAAAAGAGCAAAATCAGCAATTAATGGAAAGACAAAAAGAACAAACTAAAAAAATGTCTGAAAAAACAAGGGAAGCTGATAAGCAAAATTTAGAGAAAAAAGATAAGGAGGATAGACCAAATCCAAACGATGATAAAGAGGATGACTCAGTGAATGCTTTGTCTGAGCAAATTACTGTAGGGCCAGAGCGAGAGAAGAAAATCAAGGATAAGTGTCAGGAAATTAGTAATAAAATTTCTGAACATCAAAATGAATTAAAGGCAAAAGCTGAAAAAAGACTTGGTAAATATAATAAAATTATTACTCGATTAGAAGCAGTTTCAACAAAACTAGCAGATTTAGGTGTAGATGTTACCACATATAATGGATATGTAACTGAGGTAAAGTCTCGAGTTGCTGATTTAAATACTCTTACTCAAACCTATATAGCTTCACTTAATACTGATACTACTCAACTTTGTACTAAGGATAAAGCTGCAACAGAATTAAATACCCGAAAAGCTGATTTGAAGGTTATTATTGCTCAGGATAAAGCTATTAGGACTTATATTAAAGAAACAATAATTTCTTATCTTAGAAGTATAAAACCACAACAACCAGCTTCAACAGAACAAGAGGATACAACAGTACCGTCCTCAACCCCCGTCCCAATCCAATAATATCAATATAATACTATTCATATGAACGACAATCTTGAAAATAATACAGAATCAGTAAATAGTGAGCCTATAGTTGCTACTCCAGAAGCTACGCCCACACCATCGGTAGAGACATTAATACCATCTGGAGAAACTAATCCTGGAATTACTTCATTTACTCCTGAGGAGGTAGTAGTTCCAACATCAGCTCCTACTACAACTGAACCCGTAAGCCCAATAGAAAATTTAGCAAAAAAAGAAGTAGTAACTCGACCATTATTATGGGGAGTAGTAGTATTCTTAGTATTCTTTGCGCTTGTAATAGGAGCCGTAAGTGTATATCGATATTATCAAGATCAGAATAAGCCTGTAGAGGATGCATCTATATTACCTGCAACCACTCCAGCTAATACACAAAGTACTCTTGATACTACTCCCGTATCTACAGATACTAAGGTGCAGGCTGATGCCATTAGTGCAGAAGTACAAAGTATAGATACAGATATAGAAGGAGATGTTTTATCAGATTCTTCATTGGGTTTATAAATCAAGAGAATAATTTATCTATTTGACAGTATTGATAATCTTGGGATACACTCTAGATAATGGTTAATATATTTTCAAGATGACATATTTTATTATTACTGGTGCTACGGGAGATTTAGCTCGCACCAAATTATACCCAGCTTTAGCTGAAATGTTTTCTTATGGCCAATATATCGGGGAAACCCAATTTATTGGAGCTGGCAGAAAGCCTTATACACAAGAAGAATATCAGCAATTAGTGAGAGATTCTCTTGGTATACATGATTGGAAATTAGATTTTATTGATAATTTACATTATATACAATTAGACTTTGATACTATACTCACAATTCAGAATTTTATTCGGGATTATGACATACAAAAAGGGGATAGAATTATTTGGTATATGGCAATACCACCACAAGCCTTTGGGAATATTATTACTACCTTATCCGATATCAAACAACAATATAAAGATATAGAATATACTCTTGTATTTGAAAAACCATTTGGCTCGGATATTATATCTGCAAAAGCATTGAATAATCAACTCGCAGAATCTTTTCGAGAAGAGGAAATTTATCGAATAGATCATTATCTTGGGAAGGAGACAATACAAAATATTTTAGCTCTAAGATTTGGCAATACTATGTTTGAGCCATTACTCAATAATCATTATGTAGAGTCAATCTCAATTAATGTGTGGGAAGAGCGGGGTATTGATGAGAGAGCTGAATATTTTGACAATACAGGGATTATTAAGGATATTTTACAAAATCATATTTTGCAAACCCTAGCTTTGATTACCATGGAAGCTCCTGTCGCTATGGAAGCAGAATATATTCGTGATGAAAAACATAAAATTTTAAAGTCCCTGAGACCAATTCAATCTGAGAATATTATTCTAGGACAATATATTCCCTCAGAGGGCAAAAAAGGGTATTTAGAAGAGTCAGGAGTAGCTCAAGACTCTAAGACAGAGACATATGTAGCATTAACTGCCTATATAGATAATTTGCGCTGGGAAAATACTCCTATTTATATATCAACAGGGAAGCGATTATCAGAGACTAAAGCTGAAATTAGAATAAAATTTAAGCAAATTTTTAAATATTTTAGTCATATTGATGAGGGGTGCAATCCTCAGCAAAATGAGCTCGTTATTAGTATACAGCCAAATGAGGAAGTATATTATACGGTAAATGCAAAATTTCCTGGTAAAGGAATGTGTATACAGCCCGTAAAACTTAATTTCACCTATGAAGAATCATTTGGACAGCGAAGTCAAGGGGCTTATACCCGGCTAATACAAGACATTATTGAGCAAGACCAATCACTATTTATCCGAGCTGATGAAATTGAAGCTGCTTGGAATTATGTGGAAGCATTAATTCAATCGAATATTATACAAGAGAGACGACTTATATTCTATGAGGTAGGAAGTAATCCAAATGATATAAAATAATATTACACTTTTAACAAATACCCCAGACTTGATTGGCAGCAAAGTGCCACAGCCAGGCCATCAGCAGCATCATCTGGTTTAGGAATAGATTTAAGTCCTAAAATTGTCGCTACCATTTGTTGCATTTGAGCTTTGGGGGCTTTGCCATAACCTGTTATTGCCTGTTTGATTTGTAGAGGGGTAAATTCGAATAATTGAAGATTATGTAATTCGGCATTAAGTAATACAACTCCTCGAGACTGTGCTACCGTGATAATAGTAGTGGTATTGCGAAAAAAGAATAATTTTTCAACCGCAATAATATTAGGCTTATGAGTGGCGATAATTTCTTTGAGACTCTCATCTATAATAGCAAGTCTCTTAGAATCTGAGAGATGAGATTCTGTGGTAATAACACCATAATCCACTATATTAGATACACGAGATAAAGAGGTGTCAATAATACCAAATCCGGTAGTAGCAGTACCGGGATCAATGCCGAGAATACGATAGGGGGAATTATTATCCATACCCTAAATGCAAGCAGTAGTCCAAATCTCCTCTACATCATCTAATTCTTCTAGGATTTCAATGAGATTGTCTAATTTTTCTTGGGCCTCTTCAGTAATTTCAGTAGGTATATTTATTTTATATTCTTGTTCTCGAATAATTTCCTCAAACATCCAAATCACTGAACCACTAGCTCCAAGAGTACCTCCATTTTTGGATAAAAGATGGCGCAAATCAGCCACAGTACGATTACCATTATCGGTATATGTCTTGATGAGAAGCCCAACTCCCTCAGGACCAAATCCTTCATAAATCACAACTTGCCCATTGGTATTGGCAGCCTTTTCTAATATGCGACTAATATTATCTTTAGGCATATTAACTTCTTTAGCCTTCTCGAGAGCTAAGCGGAGTTCCGGATTCATAGCGGGGTCAGTAGAACCCTTGCGGGCCGCAATTTGAATAAGCTTTACCACTTTAGAAAAATTCTGAGCTTTGAGCTTATCAGTGGCAGCTTTTTTATGTTTAATTTTAGAAAATTTATTATGTCCAGACATACATAAATGTATTTAATATACTTCTATTATAGCATAAAATAGGCTATTTTGCAAGCAAGATAGAATAAAGTAAAAACCCCCCAAGCAGTTAGCGAGGGAGGGATTTGAGTTTTGACAAAAGCATATTAGCTTGCTGGAGATATTTACGGCGGTCTTTGCTGTAGACCTGTGGTTGAGTTTTGAGTTTATCAGGTAAGGCTAGCTGATTTTCAATCAGCTCAATGAGAGTTTCTTGAATAGGCTTATCGTCAATAATTACTGTCCTATGTGCTGCTTCCAAGAATATTACCATATTGGCAATACTCCCAGAGCTGAGCTTGAAGAAGGCTTCAAAACGTCCCCCTAAAAACACATAGTCAGTTTTGGGAATTGAGAGCGGGATTCTTGCGGGGAAAGTGGGGTCCCTTGTTCTCAATAAATCGTAAACCTTTTGAAGCACTTGATCTTCGGTGAGGCCTTGTTCAGAGAGAGCCATGAAATGAATGTGCGATGTGTCGCGAGTATATCATATATGCAAATTTTATGCAATATTGGAGGCTTATAGTGCAATATGATATAATAACAATATATGAAGAAAAAAATTGTAATTCTAGATAGTAATGCGGTGATTCACAGGGCTTATCATGCTTTACCTCCTTTTACGACAGCGGAGGGAGTGATGGTGAATGCAGTATATGGATATGCCAAATTATTATTAAAAGTTATTAAGGATATAAAGCCGGATATTGTTTTGGCGGCTTTTGATGTGGCGGGGGATACTTTTCGTCATAATCAATTTGAGGACTATAAAGCCAATAGAGTAGCGGCAGATCAGGATTTGTATGACCAAATTCCTTTGGTGCAAGAATTAGTGCGAGGGCTCGATATCCCTGTTTTGGAGCTCGCTGGATATGAGGCTGATGATATTATTGGAACTATTGCCGAGCAAACCAATAAAAGCAAGAATGAATTGGTAATTGTGACGGGAGATATGGATACTATGCAATTAGTAAAGCCGGGTATCAGTGTATACACTCTCAGAAAAAGTATTAATGACACGGTAATTTTTGATACTGAGGCTGTGATTACAAAATATCAAATTAGGCCCGATCAAGTAAGAGATTTTAAAGGGCTAAAAGGAGATCCTTCGGATAATATTCCGGGAGTAGCAGGGATTGGAGATTTGCGAGCGGTGAATTTATTACATCGTTTTGAAACTTTAGAGAATATTTATATTTTTGTAGACAAATATGAAAATTTTGATGATATAGACAAAGACAATAGAGAAGCTTTAACTAAAGCAATTTTCACCAATCTCAAGCAATATAAAGAACAAGCTTTTTTTAGTCGTGAGCTTGCGACAATTATCCTCGATGCTCCTATCGGAGATATTGTAAATGAGACTTTAGAATATCAATTCCCGGTAGAGAAGGCAAAAGAAACCTTTAAACAATTTGAATTCTTCTCCTTAGTAAAGGATTTGAATATTATATTAGAAAAAGAAAAGCCAAATAAAGCTCAGGCAAGTTTTTGGAGCCAAGAAGACAAATCAATAGAGGCAGAAGAACATATCAAAACGCAATATCAGTCTCTTGATGCATTGATCTCGGCTCCATTAGCAATATATCAGGCGGGGGAGTATTATGCCGCAATAGATGCTAGGGGGCGGCGAGCTAAACTCAATGAAAAAGAACTCAGAGATTTGCTTGCAACCAATCAAATTCTTATTTGTGCCGATATAAAACCTATTATTCGAAGTTTATATCCTTTTGAACTCAAGGCCAATCTGCAGGATATTGTTTTGATGGCATATCTTATCAATCCTGGAGAGAGGCAATTATCTCTGGCAGCAGTGGCCTCAGCGTATGGAGTTGATTATAATGAATCTCATCCGGAATTGAGCTTGCATAGTCTCTGTACTATTATTCTTGAGAAGATGAAACCTCAGCATATTGAGGAAGTATATAATACAATTGAGAGACCATTATTGCCGGTGCTTGCTCGTATGGAAGCCATTGGGGTATTATTTGATACTGACAAACTTCAAAGTACTAAAGATTTTGTGGAGAATAAAATCAAAGATTTGACTCAGAAAATTTATAATATAGCTGGAGAGGAATTCAATCTTAATTCTCCCAAACAATTATCTCAAATATTATTCACTAAATTAGCCTTATCTCCAAAAGGGGTAAAGAAAACTGGAAGTGGACAAATTTCTACCTCAGCTGATGCTCTCGAGTCAATGCGAGCAGAATTTGAAATTGTGGATTTAATTTTACAATACCGTGAAGTTGCTAAACTCAAGTCAACCTATATTGATAGTCTACCCTTGATGATGGATAAAAAAGGTCGTATACATACTAGTTATCAGCAAAATATTGCAGCCACTGGAAGGCTTTCATCCATTGATCCAAATCTTCAGAATATTCCTGCCCGTAGTGAACTTGGTCGCCAAATTAAACAATGTTTTGTCGCTCCTAAAAACTGGACATTACTTGCTTGTGATTATTCTCAAATAGAGTTGAGACTAGCCGCTCATCTTGCTCAGGACAAAGCAATGCTAGAGATTTTTAGTCAGGGACAAGATTTTCATACAGCCACAGCTCAGCGAGTATATGGAGTAAAGCCAGAAGACATTACCAAAGAAATGCGTACTTTTGCCAAGACTATTAATTTTGGAATTTTATATGGAATGGGAGCGGTAAGCCTTGCTCGTAATCTCAGAATTAGTCGTACCGAGGCACAGGAATTCTTGGCTCGGTATCGAGAGGCTTATCCCGAACTGCATGAATATATGGAATCCTTGAAGCAATTTGCACGCCAACATGGATATGCTCAAACTGAATATGGAAGAATTCGAGATTTATCCAATATAGATATTAGAAATCCTCGCAATCAAGCTTTGCTCGAGCGAATTGCAGTTAATATGCCAATTCAAGGACTGCAGGCTGATATTATAAAATTAGCTATGATTAAAATTGATGAGTATCTAAGAGAAAAGCAAGATATTCATATGATATTACAAGTTCATGATGAATTGGTATTTGAAGTCGCATCAGAAAGAGTGGACTTATATCAAAAGAAAATAGTAGATATTATGGAATCTGTATATAAAGCCAGTATTCCTATCAAAGTTGGAGTAACGGTTAAAGATTATTGGGGTTAATTAGTCACCTTTTCTTCGTAGATTCCCGTTTCGGTATTAATACGAATTTTATCTCCTTGATTAATAAACATAGGAACTTTTACTTCTAATCCTGTTTCTAATTTTACCACTTTTACTGCAGCATCTACGGTATTACCTTTAATAGCAGGTACGGCTTCGGTGACTTCTAATACTACTTTAGGAGGAAGATTAATAGTAATAGGAGCTCCATTGAAGGTAATGATTTTTACCTTTGCACCTTCTTGTAAATATCCAATAGTATTATCACCCAAAGTTTCACTATCAAAAGCATATTGTTCAAAACTTCTCTCATCCATAAAATGATATCCCTCAGAGTCATTGTACAAATACTCAGCATAGGATTCCGCAATATCAGCTTCAGGAAACATATCAGATTGTTTAAAATTACGCTCTTGAGTATTGTGGGTTAACAGATTTCGCATTTTTACTGTAAGGACTGAACCTGCTCGTCCTTTTTTCGCTAATTGGCTAAATAAAATTAAATACGGGGTTTCATCAACCACAATAATTTTACCTTTTTTAATATCTGAAATAGAAAGCATATGATATTTCTTATATAACTTTGCTATTATAGTCGATATAGCTCTAAAATGCAATATAAAAGAAAAAGACCAAACCTCGGCGGCTGGTCTTTTGACAGTGAAGTGGAGTGTACTATCTTCTATCAGGGATATTTTTTTCTTCCGTGGAAGGTCGAGTGCGCCCTCCTCGAACAGGAAGGGCGTCATGAACTAGACAGAACAGGTCGGCTGCAGTGAGTCCAGTACCTCGTGTGCGTTCAGCATGTCCCGAAAGAGGTTCAAGGTCAAGGAGTTCATTGAGTGGCTTTTTGTCAGACTCAGTCATGGGTTTCCTCAATAACCTAAAAATAATAGCATATCATAATATCAAAATCAATATGCTATACTGTATATAATAATATCATAACATCAATATCAATGTCCCATTATCAATATATTATTATAGGAGCAGGAATTGCTGGTAGTAATGCCGCATCTACCATACGCAAAGAGTCTCCGGAAGCTAGTATTGCTCTGATTGGGGACGAATCATATCCGGTATATTCTCGGGTTAATATTGGTAAAGTTGCAATAGCCGCTAAAAGCCCAGAAGAATTATTACTCAAAACCGAAGAGCAATTTCGTACACAAAATATTAATCATATTATTGCCAAAGTCACAGCCCTTGATACAGCGGCGAAATCTATCACCTTAGATAATGGAGAAATAGTACAATATGATAAGGTATTGGTGTCCACTGGGGGTAGAGCTCGTAAGCTCACACAAACAGGATCTGATTTAGTGGGAGTATTTAGCTTTCAAACTCTGGATGATGCTATACGAGTAAGAGATTATATACAGGACAAAGAACATATTACTATTGTAGGTGGGGGATTTATTGGTATTGAATTTGTAGAATTATTATCAGCTCTTGGTAAAAAAGTGACATTAATTATTCGAGAAGAATGGTATTGGAAAGGAATGATAGATAAAATTGGAGGTAATCTTATTAATGAATATATACATCAGAGAGCCAATGTATATTATAATGCTGAGATACAGGAGATTAAGGGAGATAATGGAGTGATATCTGAAATTACGCTAAATTCAGGTGAGATAATACCAACTGAGGCCTTATGTATTGGAATTGGACTCGAATTAAATAAAGATTTTCTTCCACCCGAATTATGTAATCGGGGCTTAAAGGTAAATCAATATCTTGTAAGTGAAAACCCGGATATATTTGCAGCAGGGGATATAGCAGAATATTATGATATATTGCAAGAAAATGTGACAAGCGGAGGTACTTGGGCTAATGCCTCGCTGCAAGGTATGATTGCAGGATATAATATGGTACATACTGATAGTATGAAGCCATATTCTTTGATACCCGTTTTTAGCCCTAAAACTAGTTTACCTATAGCTTTTGTTGGGTCTTGTCGATTAAGTCCTGATATGAAAATGGTAGTAATAGAGCAGGGAGATAGATGTGTTCAGGTGAATACAAATCCAAAAGGAATTATTATCGGAGGGGTAATAATAGGAGATTCAGCCTATATGGGAACTATTCGCAAATGGGTAGTAGAGAAAACTCATATTGACAATATTACGAGTAAAATATAATTTTTTGTCATAAATTGACAAATAAAGTTACTGTATATTGACAAAATAAAAGGGGAGTAGTATTATTATATTGCCCTAATTCAAGGCACCTATGGCACGCGGTAAGCGTCACAACGCTCCTAGCGCTCGTCGGAAGAAAAAGTTCGTGGGGTCATCACCTCACAGTGGCATCAAGCCGTTTTTTCCCTGGCGTCGCGGACGTCATGATTGTGGGACCTATGCAGTCCCAACCGTGGCCACTCCCACCACCACCTAGCCCCATCACAGCTAGGTACAACTGAATACTCAGAGCCCCCGTTCATTCGGGGGCTTTTTACTTTATATGATATACTAAAAATAACTACTCAGTTTATATCAGTATGTAGAATATGCAAATAAAAAGAAATACAAAAGGTTTTACTCTACTTGAGATATTACTCGTAATAGCGGCAATAGGAATATTAGCGCCTATAGTATTAATTGCAATAAATCCTAATCGTCAATTAGCACAAGTTCGGGATACTGTGAGGCAATCAGATATAAATACCATACAGAAAGCATTAGAACAGTATTTATTAGAAACAGGGAGTTATCCGAGTAGTGTAAGTGCTATTCCGGGAGATGTATGTAATACAGGGGTAGAAGAAATGGGAGGAAGTACAGATTGTAGTGGAAGAATAGATTTAAGAGTATTAGTCCCTACATATCTAGCCGCAATACCAAGAGACCCACAAGCAACAGGGCTAGATGCAGGATATATAGTATCAATAAATACAGATAATACAAAAATATCAGTATCAGCTAGTTTAGCAGAGAATAAAACTATAGCAATAAATACACTCTCAATTGTAACAGATGGACTGGTATTGCATTTAGATGCAGGAAACCCAACATCATATCCAGGTACCGGTACAACCTGGTTTGATTTGAGTGGGCAGGGTAATGCCGGAAATCTCAATAACGGAGTTGGATATGATTCTAATAATGGAGGTAATCTGGTGTTTGATGGTCTGAATGATTATGTTGATATAGGTAGAATTCCCAATACGGGGAATTCTACAACATCTTTCAGTATTGCTGTTTGGGTATATCCCTCATCTACTACAGGAAATATAGTCTCAATGTCTAGCCAAAACCCACAAGGAGGCTGGAATATGCCACCTATAGCTGCTACCGGAAGTAATTTTAGAGGAAAAATTTGGAGTAATAATTATCTCTTTAGTAGTAATTCATATACATTAAATACTTGGTATTATGTGGTTTTAGTTTTTGATTATCAAGCAGGAGCTCAAAGGTTTTATGTGAATTCAGTTATACAAAATAGTCAATCTAGTGTTTCGTATAGTTCAAGTGGAATGGATAATTATATTTATTTGGGTCAATCTAATCCTGGAGCAGATAACACGGGTATGTTTACGGGTAGAATTTCTAATATACAGATATACGGTAATAAGTCTCTTACAGCAACAGAAATTCAACAAAACTATAATGCCCTGAGGGGAAGATATGGACTATAATATGCTATACTAAATAGATAATATAATCATATACAATTACTGTGACTGGTAAGCAATTAGATACCTATTTTCAAGATATTATACGAGAGCGGGGAAATAGAGCCCTATATAGTATTCAGGTTTTCCTTGCTCATAATAAAGCCTCATATAGGCAGGCGTCTTTGAGAGCTCTTGAGAATTTTGAATGGGATCGTGTAAGAGATTTGATTATTCCTCTTATCAATGACTCAACTCTTATAGTAAAAAAAGAAGCAATTCGAGCTTTAACGCATTTTCCTGAGGGAAAAGAATACTTACAAGCAAATAAAATTAGTATCCCACAAGAACTCACACAATATGCCAATACCAAAATCTCAAGCCCTGATATAACCTCTGAGGTAATGAGTGTATCTCAGTTTATTGCCCAAATTAATAGTATTATTGGGGAGAATACCGTCCAAATTGAAGGTGAGGTCTCAGCTTTTCAAATGTCTACCTTTGGGAATAATCAATGGGTGTTTTTTGACCTTAAAGATGAGAAAAAAGAAGCAAAAATTCGTTGTTTTACGACCGTGTCTCAATTGAGGAAATCCCGTATTTCACCGGTGGATGGTATGCGTATTATTGTAACCGGTAAATCTCGTCTTTCTCCTAAATCAGGAATATTCAGTATAATGGTAGATACGCTAGAATTATCTGGAGAAGGGGAGCTTGCCAAAGCTTTTGAGTTACTACGGGCCAAATTAGAGACTGAAGGGTTATTCCGGCAAGACCGTAAAAGACCAATACCCAATATGCCTCAGAATATCGGGGTAATTACTTCGCAAGATGCTGCTGCCTATAAAGATTTTATGAAAGTCCTTGGAGCTCGTATGGGAGGATTGCAATTATATTTTCATCATGCGCAAGTACAAGGTGAGCGAGCAGTAGATAGTATTATTACCGCTATTAATAATCTCAATAGTTATCCCGAAGTAGAGGTGATTGTATTAACTCGAGGAGGAGGAGCTATGGATGATTTACATGCTTTTAATGATGAGTCGGTAGCTCGGGCGATTTATACTTCAGCAAAGCCTATTATCTCTGCGGTGGGGCATGAGAGAGATATTACCATAGCAGATTTTGTGGCAGATTTTCGAGCCTCCACTCCCTCTAATGCCGCCGAATTATTAACACCACATCGAGATGAATTAAAGGGAATAGTGGAGCAAAAAGAAAGCTTATTACAAACTAGTATACAATATCAAATTCAACAATTATCTCGTAGTATTGATCAACGATTATATTCTCTTGAGCGATATACCAGATTTATTGCAGATACAGTGAAACTGACTATTCAGAGACTAGAGACTAATGCTTTTCAACAATTGAGACAAATTCAACAATATCAATATAGTATTAATTCAAATATTCATAGTATTCAAAGTAGTATTCATACAGCATTTTCACAAAAACACAATAAGCTTCTTGTCTTAGAATCTCAACTTTCAGCCAATGATCCAAAAGCAATTTTACAAAAGGGATACAGTATTACCAAAATCTATGATAAAATTATTACAGATATTTCACAAATTACAGAAGGAGATACATTGACCACTCAATTCAAAAATGGAAAAGTAAATAGTATCGTAATAAAAAAATAATATGCGTATTAGTGGTGTTCTTGATAAAAAATATCCCACATCTTCTGATATGTATAAGAAGGTAGAAAGTACTCGTGTCTGTATGCTATATAATGAGCTGGTACACACCGCCTTTGAGGAGTTGCAATTCTCAGAAGCCATATCCCTAAAACAAGGTTCTCTTGCGGTAATAGTAGGCTCTCATTTTGAAGCTCATAAGCTCAAATTATATGAATTTGATATTATACAAGCTCTCAATAAAGCCATTAATGTCATTAATTTTGAAGTAAAAAGATTACAAATTCGAATGCGATGATACAAAAATTCCCTTACAAATTACCAATAATTACTATTCTATATGGAGTGGTAATGGGGGCTTTATGTATTGGTATTTTGATGTTTTTACTTCGTATACAAACACAACTTGGAGATAGGGTGGGGATTAATATAGGATTTAATGCCTATGAAGGAATAACGGTAATCGGATCAGCAAAATATGTATGGCAATATGGAATATATGCTCTTTTGATTGCTATTATCAATGGATTTGGTATTTGGTATATACAAAAGAGGTTTACGAACCCCTCAATACAGTATATAATAGTGTATTGGATATTTGGCGCTAGTATTATAGCTATTAGTCTAATAGGAGTATATTTGTGGCTAGTACTTCGTGCCAATATCATTAGTTAATTATATGTATATATATCCTGATCCCAAAACTACCGATCCGCAGCAAAGATTTTGGCAGCGCTTTTTTGAAATACTACCAGGAGCTTTAACCTGGACAACCTTAATTGGACTTATTGTCTTATCATTTTTTATCCCTTTTCAAGTGGCATTATTTATTCTGGTATTTGATTTATATTGGCTATTCAAAGCAGTATATTTGAGTGTGCATTTGGTGGTAGCCTATAGGCAAATGAAAATCGCGATACAAGTTAATTGGTTAAAAAAGGCAAAAGCTTTACCAGGATTTGATGATATTACTCATATTGTCATGTTTTTAACCTATGATGAAGAGCCAGAAGTATTGGCTCAAAGCATACAATCGCTTACTCATAGCAAATATCCTCTTGATAAAGTTATAGTTGTTATTGCTACCGAAGAGCGAGAAGGAGAAGCTCGTCAGAAAAAAGAGGATTATCTCAAAAAAGAGTTCAAAGGAGTATTCCAAGACTTTATTGTTACCACTCATCCTGATGGAATTGAAGGTGAAATGAAAGTAAAAGGAGCTAATGCAACTTATGCTGCTAAACAAATTACCAAGTATTTAGAGCAAAAAAATATTCCTTTTGAGAAAACCATAATGTCAGCTTTTGATAGTGACACAGTTGTTCACCCTAAATATTTCTCTGCTCTTACCTATGAATTTTTGCATTCAGAAAATCCTCATAATCATAGTTATCAGCCATTACCAATGTATCATAATAATATTTGGGATGCTCCTGCCTTTACTCGAGTTGTAGCTATTAGCTCTAGCTTTTGGCATATGATGGAATCCGTACGATATGATAGAATGGTAACTTTTTCCAGCCATTCTATGAGCTTTAAAACTCTCGTAGATGTGAATTATTGGCCAGTAAATATGATTTCAGATGATTCAGTGATTTATTGGAAATGTGTAGATTATCATAATGGAGATTATGATGTTATCCCAATTCATATTCCGGTATCATTGGATGCGGTACAAGCCCATAATCCAGTACAGGCTTTTATTAATCAATATAAGCAAATGCAAAGATGGGCTTGGGGAATTGAGAATTTACCTACCACCATGCGATCATATGCTATTAATAAAAAGGCTCCCCTCGGAGATCGTATTCGCCGAATCGGGAATATGATAGAAGGACATTACACCTGGGCAACTTCAGCTGTAATTCTTGCTATATTTATTTGGTTTCCTATTTGGTTTGGAGGGGCTGCTTTTAAAGCCAGTGTATTCTCCAATAATTTACCTCAATATACCGGTATGATTATGAATATTACTTTAGTGGGATTAATTGTAACTACCTATATTAATATGCTCTTATTACCTCCACGCCCAGCCAAATATTCTCGTTGGCGAACAATTATGATGTATGTACAATGGATATTTATCCCTATTGTTGCCTTAACTCTGGGAGCTTTCCCTGCTATTGTCGCTCAAACCAGATTATTATTTGGTAAATATCTTGGATTCTGGGTAACACCAAAAGTTCGTAATAATCCTAAATCATAGACTATGAATGAAATTCGCATCAAAGGAGCCCGCGTACATAATCTCAAGAATATCGATATTACCATACCTCGAGATAAACTCGTAGTAATTACGGGACTTTCGGGATCAGGAAAATCTTCTCTTGCTTTTGATACTATTTATGCTGAAGGACAAAGACGTTATGTCGAGAGCCTCTCCGCATATGCACGTCAATTTTTAGGAATGATGGATAAACCAGATGTAGATGTAATAGAAGGATTATCTCCTGCAATTTCTATTGACCAGAAAAGTGTATCCAGAAACCCCCGCTCAACCGTGGGTACCGTGACAGAAATTTATGATTATTTGAGATTATTATATGCTCGAGTTGGAATACCATTTAATCCCGACACTGGAGAATTAATTCGAATGCAAGATGCCAAACAAATGGCAGATACCGTAGCTCGCTATAAAGATAAACACATAATGATATTAGCCCCTATTATTCGGGACAAAAAAGGAGAGCATAAAGGAGCTATACAAAAAGCTTTTCAAGATGGATTTATGCGACTTCGCGTAGACGGAATTGTATATCTTACCGAAGAAGCTCTAGATCTTAATCTCGATAAGCAAAAAAAACATGCTATTGAACTTGTTATAGATAGATTATTAGATGCTTCTGGATTTGAGCCAGCTCGTATATTAGATTCAGTAGAAACTGCTCTTCGACTTGGAGAAGGAATGCTTATCATTTCTGAAATAGTAGAAAAGAATAAAAATCTCTATCGAGATGAATTAATGAGTGAAAAATATATCATGGAATCAGGGGAAAGCTTTGGGGACCTTGAAACCCGAAACTTTTCATTCAATAGTCCTCATGGAGCTTGTGCTACTTGTGATGGACTTGGATATACTCCAGAAATTTCAGCAGATTTAGTAATACCAAATCCTCGACTTACTATTAATCAGGGAGCTATCAAGCCTTGGGGAGTAGGTAAGCAAAAAGGAGCCTTTGGTTGGTATATGAAAATTCTCGAAGCGGCAGCAGATATCAAAGGTATTAGCCTCACTACTCCGGTACAAGATTTGGCTGCAGAAGATTTATATTTTGTTTTATACGGGCCCAATACTCCTTTCAAAGTCCCTATACAATCAGGAGGACATAAAATTGAAGCCACCTATGAGGGGGTAATACCGAATCTTTTACGACGTTATCAGGAAACCGACTCAGATTTTATACGAGCAGAAATTGAAAAATATATGCTTAATACCATTTGTCCAACCTGTAATGGAAAAAGACTAAAAAAACAATTTCTCTCAGTACAAGTAGCTCACAAAACCATAGACCAAATAGTCAATATGAGTATTGATGAATTATCTGCTTATGTAGATAAAGTGCAAGAGAATAAAGAGTATTTCACCGAGCGAGATATTGCCATTAGCACCCCTATATTCAAAGAAATTCAATCTCGACTCAAATTCCTCCTCAATGTAGGACTTGATTATCTTACCTTAGATAGATCGAGCAATACTCTTTCAGGAGGGGAGGCGCAGCGTATTCGACTCGCAACTCAAATCGGCTCAGGACTGATGGGAGTATTATATATACTCGATGAGCCATCCATTGGATTGCATCAGCGAGATAATAATAGACTGATACAAACCTTACAACATCTGAGAGATCTTGGGAATACCGTTATTGTAGTAGAGCATGATGAGGATACCATTCGAGCTGCAGATTATGTTATTGATGTAGGGCCTGGAGCAGGAGCTGCCGGAGGTCGAATTATTGCCAAGGGAACTCCCGCTGAATTCATGGAACAAGAGGGGCTTACTGCCGATTATTTATCAGGAAGACGCTTAATTCAGCCGCCTAAAAAATATCGTAAAAGCAATGGACAATCTATACATATCAAGGGAGCAGCTGAGAATAACCTCAAGAATATCGATATTCAGATTCCTCTTGGACAAATGGTATGTGTGACGGGAGTGTCTGGATCAGGAAAAAGTACTCTGATACAGGATATATTGTATAAACATATAGCTCATACGCTATATGGAGCTAAAGATTTGCCAGGAAAATTCAAAGATATTACGGGAGTACAGAATATCGATAAAATGGTGAATATTGATCAGTCCCCAATTGGAAGAACTCCACGCTCCAATCCTGCTACTTATACTGGATTATTCACCGTAGTCAGAGACTTATTTGCCCGTACCCCAGAAGCTCAACTTAAAGGATATCAAACAGGACGCTTTAGCTTTAATGTCAAAGGTGGACGTTGTGAAACCTGTAAAGGAGATGGAGTGCTCAAAATTGAAATGAATTTTCTTCCAGATATTTATGTAGATTGTGAGGATTGTCATGGAAAACGCTATAATAAAGAAGTATTACAAATTCTCTATAGAGGTAAAACCATAGCCGATGTACTCGATATGGATGTAGAGACAGCTTTAGAATTCTTCAAATCTATACCAAGTCTCAAAGATAAGCTCTCCACCCTCTATGATGTAGGACTTGGATATATGAAGCTTGGGCAACCCGCACCACATCTTTCAGGAGGAGAAGCACAGCGAATTAAACTCGCCACCGAATTATCCAAGCGAGCTACCGGTAAAACTCTGTATATACTCGATGAGCCAACCACCGGATTACATTTTGAAGATGTAGCAAAATTACTCCGAGTATTACATCAATTAGCCGATAAAGGAAATAGTATACTTATCATCGAACATAATCTCGATATTATCAAAAGCTCTGATCATATTATCGATATTGGACCAGAAGGAGGAGCCAAAGGAGGAACTGTTGTAGCCGAGGGAACCCCAAAGCAAATTGCCAAGAATACCAAAAGCTATACCGGACAATATCTCAAACATCTCGTCTAAATAATAATGTATATGGTATAATAGATACAATTATATACCAATATGCATCATCCATTACTTCAGACTTTCGCCTATGCTACTTCCCAAAAAAGATTACTCACTCTGGAGGAAATATATCGTTATCAAATTGGCACACAGTATACCCTACAAGAGCTAAGCTCTCAAATCGCCAAAATTCCCCAAATAAAGGCTCAATATGGCCTCTATGGTCTAATAGACCATTTCGATGAATTATTAGTTCTGAGGCAAGAAAAAGGCCGAGAAAGCATACGTCGATATAGGAGAATCAGCCGATATGGGCGACTATTAATCAGCCTACCCTATATACGGGGTATATTCCTCGCCGGATCATCCAGTTTTAGCACCGGCAATACCAAGCAAAGCAGTGATATAGATATATTTATTATCACCAAGAATAAGCATTTATGGATAGCAAGATTCCTGATGACGAGCATAACCCAAATACTCGGAATACGCCGCTCAGGAGAAATGGAAGAAAATCGTTTTTGCCTCAATCATTATATTACTGAGAATAATCTTAAACGCCCCGATCATAATATATATTCAGCCCAATTATATGCAGACTATATCGCAATAGGAGATAATTCACAGCAATTATTAGACAAATTCTGGCATAATAATACTTGGACAAGAGAATTATTCCCCCAAGCCAAAGCCCGCCAATACCCGATATTTAGCAATTTAACACCTTATCGCATAAAAACTTTGCTAGAGAATATATTAACTATGTTCTCTATACATATTTGGAATAAAGTAGCTCGATGGGGGCAAATGCAAAAAATTAAATCTAATAGCATACAAGCCAGTAAAGATAATCGCATACAAGTAAGCGATACTGAACTCGAATTTCATCCAGAACCCAATAGTATAAAAGTAGAACAGACAATGCAAAGTATATTGCAACAGATATGATAGGATTTTATGATAGTGGTAGTGGGGGAAAGCGAATAGCCGAGATATTTAGCAATATATCTAAACAACCATATATATTATATCGCGATACAGGAGCCTTACCCTTGGGGGATAAAACACCCGAGCAAATTCAAGCCTTTGTGATAGCGGGAATAGAGCGATTATTCGCCCAAAACTGTACTATCGTAATATTGGCCTGTAATACCGCCTCAGTCAGTACCATACGCTATATACAGTCTACATGGCTGCCAGCCAATTATCCAGATAAACAAGTACTCGGAGTAACTGTGCCCTTGAGAGAATATATAGACACATATCCAGAGCTCAAATCAAGACAAGGTCTATTACTGGCGACAGAAGCCACAATCAAAACAGGATTTTATCAAGAATATCTTAAAAGCTTTGGCTATACTATACAAAATTTAGCTTGCCCAGGACTTGCCCAGGCCATAGAACAAGATTTAATCAATGAGAATAATCAATTTAGGCAATCAAAAGCTATTCTTACAGAATTAGCCAAGCAAATTGATAATCATCCCGCCTATATCATATTAGCCTGCACGCATTATGGCTATATACAAACTCAAATACAAAAGATTTTTGGTATGGATATTATTATAGACCCCAGCCAATATATAGCTGAGAAATTAGTAGATTATCTAGCACGACATCCGGAATATATATAAAAATAAACTCCTGAACGCATGCGCTCAGGAGTAGGGTGTGTGTGGACTTATACAATAAATGTTGAGTTATGAGTTTTTGTAGGGGCGACCTTACAGTCGCCCGAAATAATTTGTATACAATGCAGGCGACTGAAAGGTCGCCCCTACGATGGGAAGATTTATTGTATACTGTGTATATAAAATAAGAAGTCTCCCAAGCGCATTGCGAGAAATACTATGGTATATTTTTTACATTTTGTCAAGAGACACTGATACTTTATTGACATAATTTCCTCATATGCTATATTATATAGGCATTTTTGCACATTTCATTCAATGGCTCCCATTATCAAGTTATCTCTCATTGAGACAGAAGCCTTTCCTGTAAGCACTCAGGAATTGGAATTTATTCTCTCTCGTGAGCAACAACGTTCTGCCTCGGCACTCTTACGGTATGAGTGTGAGAAGAGAAGATTGCAGCGCAATAATCCCGGACCAATATCTTCTTGGCCAGTGAAGCAACAAGCATTATGGCTTGAAATGATAGCCAAAATTGATGCCATCACAGCAGAAGTAGGTAATTATATCGAAAGACTTACATCCGAAGTATATCAAATTTCACATTAAACATTTTAAATATATCAGGCTACTCAATACAGAGTGGCTTTTTTATATAATAAAACCCCTCATAGACAAGTTGTCTTGAGGGGTATATGGCGGGGAGAAATGGTTTTTCATGCTACGAAATCTCGTGCACGAAACCTTGTACACGAAGTTCAGGAAGGTTGGGGGCTGATGTTACTGAGCCTTTCAAAGGATCAATTTGTTCTTGAATGAAATCACGCTGAGCTTTGAGTTGGTTCCGCTTTTCGGGTGAAAGATTTGGTGAGGTTAATTCCAGTAAAACCCTCCGTTTCTCTACTTTCAATCTTTCAATTGAATCGTGATCAGACATGGCTTTAATGCAACCTTATATACCATACTATTCTACATCCAATATGTCAATATTATAGTATAGAATACAAAGAAAAATCCCCGACTAGTGAGTCGGGGAGGAATTGAGAGAGATGGAATAATAACAATATGCTCCAGCTCTATTGACTACTCGTACAGCTATCCAATTACTGGCAGTATTATAGGAAATAGAGTCTGTGGGGAGAAAATCTCCTAACAAATCAGTGAAATATTCTTGATATTTTCGTGTTTCAGGATGTTCTAAAGCATGAAGGATATCTCGTATAAGAGGTGGAACTTGATAATGGTTTTGAAAAGAGCTAATTAACTCCTTGGTGATGTGTAATGTTTCTTTGTGAATATCCATAATGAATACTCTTCAGACTTATATATACTATATCATAAAATAAAAACCTCCCATAACTATTTAGTTTGGGAGGAGAGGTGGGCGGGCAGGTATTATTTCACCAGATTTATATTTGCGAATAGCGATAGCTCCAAGCATTATATCAATATATATTTCATCCTTATCATCACAATTTCTGAATAGTTCTAGAGCATAGGAGAGATGTTGTTGTCTAGAATTTGTGCTGAGTAGTTTTTTTACCATTCCAACACGGAGAGGTGGACGATTGAGACTTGCTCGGAATTTAACCTCATCATAAATGATTTGAATAGTATGAGAGCGAGGAAATAGTTCGGGATTCATCACAAAAGAGCAAGGTATTATCTCATAGTATAAATATCTCCTCAGATAAAGTCAAATAATAAAAGAAAAATCCCCCCAATACAGGTATTAGGGGGAAGGAAAAAGGGTAGCTCGCCGTGCTAAAGTGAGTTTCTGATATGAGCGGATGGCAAGATAACCACCTCTATCAATAATCAACCAATCTTTTGGTCTATTATTCCGGAATAGGAGTCTGCACAGCCTCTTATGTCTTGGTGCTTTAGATTGATCAAAGTATTGCATTACCTCACCCACAGTAAGTGTGGGCAAATTGTGAGCTTTGCGATATATTGTCTGGCCTACACAATATTCAAAAACATCAGATACAGCCAATTCAGGGCAAAGTTTCATGATCACAAGTGCAAAGACAAGTAATAGTATAGAGATTTTAGACAATATTGTCAAACATATCAACAAAATAAAAACCCGAATGCAGGAAGCAATCGGGTTATGGGGGATGGCAATTAGATGATTAGCTCATATATGCCCTTGCTATGATCAGAGGATTGCCTCATAAAATAACCTGTATCAAGGTCTATATCTATTTCCGATTCCGGAGGACATCCCTTGAATATTTCATTGAAAGCCGTGATATACCCAACGGTATATCGATTTTTACGATACTGGGTAAATATCTTGAGATATTCTTTGGCCCTCAGAGGGGGGAGTCCCTCGCTCTTCCTCTGAATCATAATAGAGCGAATGAGACACTCCACATCTTCGTGAATAGTCGAGTTGTGGGCACTGATTCCATACATAGCCAATAAGGTGCGAAAAGCGTAGCAAATATAGCACAATATAATTGTTTTGTCCATAGTTAATAACAAACAAAAACCCGAGTATATAATACTCGGGTTAAGAATCAATAATGTGCTCTTAGAAAAGCCATTCTTGCACCCATCTTCCTCTTTCCAATCGAGGTGCAAAGAGATATCCACTCAAAGGATTGAGTAATACAGGTGTTTCGGGGCTATTATTTTTAACAAGAGTATCTAATACCTCCATATATTCAGTATTTTCTCTGATAGAAGGATGAGCATTTAGTTTATCCTTCAAATCTTGAACCGTCAAAGCTTGCCCCTGTTCATTGTGTTGGGCCACAACCCATTGTTTCACTAGGAGTCTTACATCCCTTTGAACCGAAGAAATTGTAGAAGACATGACGAATTGCAGATACAATAGGTAATATCTCATATTATCAAATACCTGTCAATAAAAAACCCAACTGCAGAAGCAGGCGGGTTCATATCAGAAAATGGTTTTTGTCTTCCCTATACCAAGTTCTGGAGCAGATCTCAAGAGATGAGTTGTCTGAAATTCCCAAAATATGAGAGTTTCAGGATTACATTCTCGGAGCAATTCCAGCAAAGCTACTCGATGTTCCATAGAATCTGCAATTTCAGGATGAATAAAGCATGTTTCGAGTAAATCTCTTGCTCTCAGAGGAGGGAGATTATGTTCATAATTCCCCCTTACTATAGTTCGAACAGTTTGGAACATCTCATTATAAGGAGTTAACTCAAGAGAAGGAATAGAAATAGACATGTCAAAAGAATCAAATATACTATTACTATCGCATAATGTGCTATAACTGTCAATAATAAACAGTTTGTAATTTCTTTATATATTTACAACAACTTTACTATTATATTGCATAAAGCCTCATACTATGATATAAAAATAAAGATGTTTCAATCTGGATAATCCAGAAATGTATGATGTCACCAGCTTGGATACGCATCATTACGAAAATCTCCATCTGTGTAGGAATTGTCTTCTTATCACTGTTAGGAGGAGCCATAACCAGTATATTGATATCCTTTATGGCTATTGTGTCTGAAAATGATGCAATTCTCATCAATCGACTGGGAGCTTATCTGGCAGTAGTAACAGCCGTTATGAGTACCATTGCTTGTGGGATATCATTATTGTCTCTCCGTATTGTCAAACGATATCGCAATCAAGTCATGGCTGAAGCTCATTCCATTCACAAAGCTCTCGCACAATTGCAACAAGGAGGAAATTAATTCTCCATACCCCAAAGCCACCGCAATAGGTGGTCTTTTTCTTTTACTCATAAGTTGTCCTCCCTTCTACCTACGGCAGACAAGTGGGGGAGGTGCTGGGAAAGGGGTCGGGAAAACGGGAGTTTTCCCGTGGAGGAAGGTGATCAATACCCCTAGATAGGAAGGCAGTGAGGAGCTTGCTCCGAATGTCGGAAACCGTGGGTGTCCGAGATGGGGTTGTAGGGGTATTGAAGAGACTGCGAGGTTTCCCAGGAGTAAATCCCATTTACGACAGCGGCGGAGGATTTCTTTTGCTCAGAGCTCCTAATTACGGGCAAAATATGGTATATTTGAATAAAGTAAATAAAAATATGACTGAGCAAAATAATTTCATACTTTATACCGACCCAAATGGAGAAGTAAAACTCAATGTATTTGTAGATGGAGAAATGATTTGGCTTACTCAAAAAATGATGGCACAGCTTTTTGATGTAGAAACCAATACTATCACCTATCATTTGGGGGAGATTTTTAAAAACCAGGAATTAAGCCAAGATAGAACTAATCGAAAAATTCGAGTAGTTCAAAAAGAAGGGGTGAGAGATGTAGAAAGAGAATTAGATTTTTATAATCTTGATGCTATTATCTCTGTCGGTTATCGGGTTAATTCAGTAAGAGCAACACAATTTCGAATATGGGCTACCACCGTGCTAAAAGACTTTATCATTAAAGGGTTTGTACTCGATGATGAAAAGCTCAAGCAAGCTCGCTCAACTTTTGATAAAGACTATTTCAAAGAATTATTAGAGAGAGTAAGATCAATCAGAGCCAGTGAGAGGAGAATATATTTACAAATAACTGATATATTCGCTGAATGTAGTTATGATTATAATCCCGAATCACAAGAGGCCAAAGAGTTTTATGCAACTGTTCAAAATCTGTTTCACTATGCAATAACAGGGCAAACTGCAGCTGAAATTGTCTATTCTAAAGCAAATAAAAATAAGCAAAATATGGGGCTGACAACATGGAAACATTCACCATCAGGTAGAATTCTTCAATCAGATGTCACAATTGCCAAGAATTATCTTTCACAAGAAGAAATTCAAAAGCTCGAGAGAACCGTATCAGCATTTTTTGATTATATAGAAAATATTATAGAGAATCAAACCAAATTTGATATGGCAAGTTTTGCAAATAGTGTAATTAAATTTTTAAGTTTTAATGAATTCAAAATTTTAGATGGCAAAGGTAAAATTTCACACAATCAAGCAGAGACTAAAGCATTATCCGAATACAAAGAATTTAACAAAAATCAAATAATCCACTCAGACTTTGAAAAAGAATTAGTCAAAAAGTTACAAGAAAAGTCATAATCTCCACCCCCCCCCCCTCACCGATGCCCCGCGCATCGGTTTTTCTTTTGATCAGAGCTCGTAATTATGGGCAAAATATGGTATAATAGGGGTAGATTTCAAATAAAAATATGAAAAAGCAAAATTTATCCAAGATAATAATCTATCAAGCTCCAAATGGAGCAATAGAGCTCAAAGGCGATTTTGATAAAGAGACAGTATGGGCTAGCTTAGACCAAATTGCCACCGTTTTTGGTCGTGATAAATCAGTAATCTCAAGACATATCAAAAATATTTTTAAAGAAGAAGAATTGGAAAAAATATCAACTGTTGCATTTTTTGCAACAGTTCAAAAAGAAGGAGAAAGAGAGGTAGAAAGAAATATTGAATATTTTAACCTTGATGTGATTATTTCTGTGGGATATAGAGTAAATTCAAAAGTTGCCACAGAGTTTAGAAAATGGGCAACTCAAACTTTGAAGCAACATATTACAAAGGGCTATGCCATCAATAAAAAAGTCCTACAAAATAATTATACCTTATTTCAAAATGCCCTCTTAGATATACAAAAAATATCACAAAACAAACTCACCTCCAATGCAGTTTTAGAACTCGTCAAAATATTCAGTAGTACTTGGTTTTCCCTCGATGCATTTGATAAAGACCAATTATCTAATCCCAAAACCACTTCTAAAAATATACAGCTAGAAGCCGAGCAACTATACAAAGATATAGAGATATTTAAACAAGAATTACAAAGTAGGGGAGAAGCAAATGAATTGTTTGCGCAAGAAAAGGAAAAAGAAAGTCTCGCAGGAATATTTGGAAATATATTCCAGACAGCCTTTAGACAAGATGTCTATCCTAGTATAGAATCCAAAGCCTCTAATTTATTATATTTTATAGTAAAAAATCATCCATTCAATGACGGAAACAAAAGAACCGGAGCCTTTACTTTTATCTGGTTTTTGCAAAAAGCCAAAATATCATTTCAACACAAAATCACCCCAGAAGCTCTAACTGCTATAACTTTACTCATAGCTACGAGCCAATCAAAAGATAAACAAAAAATGATAGATTTGGTAACCTTATTATTAAGTAGCAAATAGGTGTCTTAGAATTGAGAAACAAAAAAAAGAGAGGAGTGCCTTAGGTAGTTAACCGTTTGGACCTCCTCTCGTCTTTATGTATTTATACTATACCAAAATCTTCATTAAGTCAATATAGTTATCCACACCCCCCTCGCCGATGCCCAGAGCATCGGTTTTTCTTTTGCTCAGAGCTCGTAATTACGGGCAAAATATGGTATAATAGGGGGAAATAATAGAAAAATACATTATGGATACTAATACGATATTAATCCTTGTAGGAATAGGAGTTGCGTATATTATTGTGAGTTGGCTGGGTAAAGCATCCAAAGATTCTAATAAAGAATCATCGTCAGAAGCTCCTCTTGATCTGACACCATATCAAGCAAGAAAAGAATTTTTTAATTCCTCTGAGCAGATGTTTTATTCTCTCTTACAGCAACAACTAGGGGATAGATATAGTATTTTATCTAAAGTAAGAATTGAAGATATTATTACAGTTACTGATTCAGCAAAAGGATATAGAAATCGTATCAAATCAAGCCATATAGATTTTGTACTTTTAGATAAGACAAACTATAACGTAAAATATGTAATTGAATTAGACGGTAGCTCTCATAATAACGAAAAATCTCAGCAAAAAGATGAATTCAAAAATGCACTATTCCACCATGTAGGTATTCCTCTATATCGAATAAAAGTAGGTACTGACTTTAGCGAGGAAATACAAAAATTAGGGTTATAGAGGAAAAAATCTCGTAATTCAGTTTGCGATATGCTATATTAAAGATAATAATATGCATATATGAAGCAAGATATTCTGGAGCAAATTCTACAATTTAGAAAAGATAGAGATTGGGAGCAGTTTCATACTCCTAAAAATTTGGCAGCGTCTATTTCTATTGAAGCCTCTGAATTATTAGAACTTTATCAATGGGGAGATAATGCAGATGATCAAGCAGTCAAAGAGGAAGTAGCAGATATATTCACGTACCTACTATACTTTTGTCATGATCAAAAAATAGATTTATGGGATGCTGTAGAGAAAAAAATTATAAAAAATAATGCTAAATATCCAGTAGAGAAGTCCAAAGGTAATGCTAAAAAATATACTGAATTATGATAGTCTACAATAAAACAAAGGAAGATTTCAGTAATGATATTTTGACCAATGATATTGGGAATATTATTGCAAGTCACATGTTAGAAAGAACAGGGAAAAAAGTATCACCTAATGAAATACGGTCTTTTGAAAATTCACTAAACTATATGGAAAGGGTTGTAAGAGATCCTAATATTCCTGGTGATTGTGGTATTTCAATAGAATATCATTTACCTCAAACTTCAAAGCGCGTGGATTTTATAATTACTGGAAAAGATGGGGATCAGGAAAATGTAATTATTATTGAATTAAAGCAGTGGCAACATGCAGATATAACTACAAAGGATGGTGTAGTGAAAACAAGATTTCAGTTTGGCGAATCTGAAACGAACCACCCATCATACCAAGCTTGGTCATATGCAACATTATTAACTTCTTTTAATGCAACAGTAGATGAAGAATCAATAGCCTTATATCCATGTGCTTACTTACATAACTATGCACCTGATGATAATATTACAAATGAATTTTATTCATACTATATAGAAAAAGCTCCAGTTTTTCTTAAACCTGACACAATTAAACTAAGAGATTTTATAAAGAAATATATTAAAAAAGGAGATGATTCTAATATAATGTTTCGTATTGATAATGGTAAAATAAAACCTACCAAAAGTCTTGCGGATAGTTTAAAAAGTATGATTCGGGGCAATAAGGAGTTTATTATGATAGATGATCAAAAAATTGTCTATGAAACAGCTTTACAATTAGCACTTCAGTCTCATGAAAAAAATAAAAATGTATTAATAGTTGAAGGTGGTCCAGGAACAGGTAAATCAGTTGTAGCTATCAATCTTCTTGTAGAATTAAATCGTCGAGGTAAAATGTCTCAATATGTTACTAAAACATCCGCCCCTCGAGATGTTTATTTTGAAAAACTAAGAGGAGAGAAAAGGATGATTGAATTAAGGTCTTTATTTGTCGGTTCTGGTACTTTTATCAATGCTCCTGAGAATATAATCAACACATTGATAATCGATGAGGCTCACCGTTTAACAGAGAAAACAGGTTTCTTAAAAAGGGGGGATAATCAAATTAAGGAAATTCTAAAATCTTCCTTGTCTTCAGTATTTTTTATTGATGAAGACCAACGGGTTTCTGTTGCTGACTATGGGGAAATAGGTGTCATAGAAGAGTTAGCTAAAGAGCTTGGAATAACTGTTCATAAGCAGAAACTAGAATCTCAATTTAGATGTAATGGTTCAGATGGCTATTTAGCTTGGGTAGATAATATTCTTCAGATTAAAGAAACCGCAAATTACGATTTAAGTTCTCTTGACTATGAGTTTGATTTTAAAGTATTTGATAATCCGCTAAAGCTACAAGAGGCTATTTACGAGAAAAATGAGATTAATAATAAAGCTCGTTTAGTAGCAGGTTATTGTTGGAAATGGGTTAGTAAAAACGATCCATCCGCATATGATTTTAAGGAAGAGGAATTTGGCTTCAATATGCGTTGGAATATGACGGATTATGGAGGTAAGTGGATAATAGACCCTAACTCAGTTTCTGAAATAGGCTGTATACACACAGCTCAAGGACTAGAGGTCGATTATGTAGGGGTTATTATTGGGAATGATTTAATCGTTAGGGATGGTGAAGTATTAGTCAATCCAAAAGAGAGAGATAGTGGCGATAGAACTATTTTTGGTTGGAAAAAAGGAATTAAAGAAAACCCAGATTACTGGAATCCATTATTGAAAATGATAATAAAAAATACCTATAGAACTTTAATGACAAGAGGAATGAAAGGGTGCTATATCTATTGTACTGATCCAGAGACACAAGAATATTTTAGAAAATTATTAGAGAGAAAGTAAAAATATGAATGTGAAGGATGTAAATATAATCAACCACATAAACATAAGGGGAAATATGCCAAAATTATGGATTGGGAAAAGGGGAAAGTTATTAGGTTTGTTGATCTCATAAAAAAATAATATAAAAATTAAATCTCTCCAAATCTCAAATATACTTAGCTTCCCCCATGTCGAAAATATAGAAGTTGCTCCAAAAATCATCTTTGATAAAGATTTAAGTATTCTTATTGGTCAAAATGGTTCAGGAAAATCAACAGTCCTAGAAATAATAAACTTTATTTTTAGGAGAGTGATTTTTATTCCATATAACAGAAATACAGATTTATATACTAAAAGAAACACAATTAATTCTAATGAAAAGAAGCAAATATTATCACAAATACATAATATTTCATACTATCATGGTTTTCGTCTTGATAGGAATTACGATTTTGAAAATAATGAACAAAAAATACGAGTTGTTGTTGAGTTGGATAATATTGATTTAGATAATATTGCACATCTTAAAAATAATACAGACCAGTTATCACCAATAATTGATATGTATTCGGCTGAGCAAATGTTTGGAGATGGGGTAATACAAGAGGAGTATCAATTAGATATTATCTTAAATAGTACAAATAAAACCTATATCGTCGAAACTAATCAAGATATTGGATATACTTATTTAAGAGCATATAATCTATATAAAGAGATGATAGAAATATATAATGAAGAGAACTTTGATGCTCCAATCAAAAATTTAGCTGAATCATTTTCATTGATTGGGGGATACAGGAATTATAATTCTTATGCTACTCATGTTTCTCTTGGTGCTGGAGAAACCTCAATAAAACAAATTCAGGAGATTAGGGTTTCTGAGTCTTCAAGGAGTGCAAATTCTGTAGAAAATACTGAGCCTTCCATTTTTAGTTTAGTTCGATTGAAAATGGCTGGTCAATGTTTTGACTTAATAGGTACTAATGCAAATCAGCAAGAATGTGAAGCTACTGCAAATAATATGGATTTTATAAGAAGTATCAATGATAAACTCAAAATTATTAATCTTAGAGTAGAAATTAAGCTTCTTGATTATTCACGCTGGAATTTTACTTTTTCTTTTGTTGATATCAAAAGAGGTAGAGATATTTCTGATATAAATGTTTTGAGTGCTGGGCAAAAGGCAATTATTCATTTAATATTTGAGGCGTATGGACGAGGTTATTTACAAGGTGGGTTAGTGATTATCGATGAGCCTGAAATACATTTACATTATCAGTTTCAAAGTGAATATATTCGTGTGATAGAGAAATTAAACAGCGAACAGGATTGTCAGTACATCTTAGTTACGCATTCTGAATCTCTCATAAATTCGGAGACTATAGATAATGTTGTACGCTTATCTCTGGATGAAAAGGGTTATACTAAAGTTAATCAACCAGTCATTAAAACTGATCAAAAATGGCTTGTTAAGATTTTAGATAATATGCGTTCTACTCACGCATTTTTTGGAAGTAAGATTTTATTGGTAGAAGGAGAAACAGATCGTTATTTTTTCCGTGAGGTTCTAGGAGAGATAGAGGAGAAGTTAGGGAAAGGATTAATTCAAGATATAACTATATTATCTGTTGATAGTAAAAATAATTTTACAGAGTGGAAAAACTTATTCAGTACCTTTGGGCTAAAAGCTTTTTGTATTGGTGATTTAGATTATGCATTTATTTTTTATCCTAAGGAGAAACAAAGTAAGATTAAAAACTTAAAACAAGTTACCGAGTTTTTAAATGATCATCCAGACGTTATTTCAAAGATAGAAGGAGAGTATCAAAATGGAACATATATTTTAAAAGAGGGGGATTTAGAGATGTATTTAAATATTAAAAAAGATCTTAGTAACGTAATATATTTTTGTCAGAACAATCTCAAAACATATCTTGCAGATAGTAAAAACTCCAAAGTACAAGAATTGAAAAGAATTATGGCTTGTATTACGGGTGAGAATGAAGCTGATTTGTGGTGAAGTATGGAATCGCCTTATATAGATGCTATAATAAATCTATAAACAATAATCTATGAAACTCTTTCGTTATCGTAAACCATCTCTCAAAACATTACTTGGAGTGACAAAGCTGAAGCGTAGGATAAAGAAGGCTACGGGAATTTCTGCTATTCAATCTCTCAGTCCTTCTCGAGTTAAGCAAAAAATAAAATACAATATAGGGTATAATAAACCTATTTTTAAACATACCAGAGAACTGAGCAAGGGCAAAGTCCCAAGTTTATTCGGCTGGTTTTCAAAATTATTTAAGTAATAAAAAAAATCCCCCGGCTAGGCGGGGGTGGGGGAGATGTTGATTGACTTCAGATTTCCCCTGTGAGTTGCAGCACGAGAATGCGCTGCTTCTCCCGCTCAGGGGGGGAGAGGATGTTTTTGTCCTTCATGAACAAAGAATCCGTCCTCTATTCCTTCTTGGAGCAAGCTGTCTGCCAACTTCTGCTGGCTGAATGTGAGTCGACTGAGGTTGGGCTTCTGGTTTGCCAAACGGCGGAGAGCATCTTGCATCCCCGAAGAATAAACACCCATGATGCAGTTGCAATTTGCTAAGACAACATAGCATATTTTATCAATTTTGTCAATAGGTAATAACTGAAAATTCCTTATATCAAAAAGCAAAATCCAATTAAATTCACTCAAAGCCTGGTTAAGCGGCTGACCGCAAGACTATTTTCGAGCAAATGCTCCTCGCTACAGGGAAGTATACCGTTCTAAAAGGGGGGTATGAGCATACTATGCCCTTGGTTGCTCAGATTTCTCGGGAGTTAGAAGAGGATAAGGTTCTGGAAGGAGTAAGAAAATCTCCTGATTTTATCCTTATTAATAAAAAGCATCCACATGTTGATTTTATTGAAGTAAAATATCATAAAGATAGAAACTCGACTTATATTCTGGAAGATACTCAGGAAATTCACGCATTCTGGCCGCATGCAAAATTATTTGTTGCAACACGAGAAGGATTCTTCCTGGATACCTGTTCTGACATTATTAAATATCACAATATTCAGCCCTTCTCAGACCATATTGTGTCATCAGAGCTACAAGAAGATTATCTAAAGATTTTGAAGAAGTTTTTGAGGTAAGAAAAAGCAAGTAATAAAAACGTTGAGTTCAAGTAATATCAGAAGAAGTATGATAGTATATAAGATAGAATATTATATACTATGAGTGAGGATATTATTGATACTAAAAAATTAGAGAGGCTAAAGGCTCGGGTGAGTACTATTGGAAATCTGATAGGTATTGTTGGGTGGTTGAGTGTGCTGGTGATGACTCCGATATATGTATATTTGGGGTATAAAGACAATATATTTACTGGTTTTGTTGGGATTACGGATATTGTATTAAGTATTTTATTGTCCAGTGTTTTTATTATTCTTGGAGCTCGTATTCGAGATGGGGTGGATATGAATATCAAGAAGTATGTGCAGGTCCTGATAACTATATTGATCTGTATATTAATATTATATTGGTTGGCTGAGAGTTTAGGAGGTGTCATTATGTGGCTGGGTATAGGCTTACTTGTGTTTTTGATATGTTCTTGGTTTATAGTTGGTAATATAGTTAAGAAAAAAGAATTTGCAAAAACTCTTTCTAAACCTGTATATAAGTATTTTGATAAGAAGGGTTGGATTATATTTGTGTTATCTAGTGTGATTTTGATGACCGGGGCTGTGTTTATTGATCTGACATTAGATGATGAGATGTATTGGGACTCATTGTCAGAAGAGGAGTATAGTGAAGAGACAGATAATAAGCTTGCTGCTATGGTGGCGATATTAAATGATAGACCTTTTCCGAGTAAATTGAGTGATAACATTACTCTGTTAGGAATTAAGGAGCAGCAATCTGGTTCTATTCAATATACATATGAAATACAAAATATAGATTCGAGTCAATTATCTACGGAATTCCTTAAGGATTTAATGGTTCAAGAGTACTGTAGTAGTGAATTTTTTAATTATATTCTAGACCAAGAGATAGATATTGCGCATTCATTTACAACGGAGAAAGGTGAGAATTATTTTGTTACTCTTGATTTTAGTAGTTGTAAATCTTCTTCATCTAATCTTCTATACAAATCCATATAAATTGGTATAATATGGGATATATGAATGCTGAGATGGCTATACAAATTAATCAATGGATAGATAGATTTCATAATCCTAGTTATTGGATTATATTTTGGGTTATTGCCTTGTATATCCTATTAGAATATACGATTTTACCCACAAAGAAAATCCTATTGAATACGGTATATAGTCGTATAGTCTTATATACTAAATTTGGTCTTCTCCTCTTTACCTTTTCTATTGCCTTATCTCAAAGTGTATTGGGTGGTTGTGCTATTCAGTTAATTCAGAATTATCTGGCGGTCAATTATCTAGACAGAGAATATTGGTATCCTTTTGGTTTGGTATTCCGTGAGCAATTAGCTCCTCAATTTTGGATTTGGCTCAGATTATTATATGGGGTGCTTACTATAGGATATGGATTCTGGATTTATCGGTATTATCGTTTTGTGAAAGGAAAGGTGGGGGAGTAGAAAACTGTCCACACCCACCACTGACGTGGTCCCCCCTCGCCAGCGAGGGGCAAAGATGGGTGTCGTATATATTAAACTACTGACAATCTTTGACAAAAGATACTGTTTTTGATACTATTAGCTAGACCTTAAAAGGTGTACTTTATGATTCGTCCTCTTGCAGCCCTTGGTGCTGCAATGCTTCTCACTACTGCTTGTGCCTCGGCTCCAACCAAGATATCTGCAGCGCCTGTTCAAACGCCTTCTTTTCTGAGGGCTGTGGGGACGGGTGAGAGCAATCGCTTCGGCAATCCTCTTATTCGAGTGGAGATGTACGCTGAGGGTCAGCTTCAAGGCTCTGTATTGGCTGTTTCTGGAAGAGCTCACACTCAAAACAGGAATAGGCATATTGCAGGGACAGAGGCTCCTTTGCCAGATGGTCTCTATACGGTGGATAATCAGGTTTATCCTTCCACCAATCCACAGACTGCTGGTCAATTCCTCCCGATTTGGCCACAATTCCCAACTGGGCGTACTGAGCTTGGATTCCATCTGGATCCTAGCTACAATATTGACCCAAAAGAGGATGGTACTCAAGGCTGTATTGGTTTCACCACTGCAGCAGATAGAGCCAAGCTATTCGGTTGGATTTCTAAGCATAAACCACGCTATCTCGAGGTGAATCTCTCATGGAAAATTCCTCCCGCCAAGTCGCTATCGGCCTTGGGGCTTTTGCCCTCTCGCTGGCATCAGTACCGGCATTGAGTCAAGTTGGTCCAGGTTATGTTCCGGTGATTCGGGCTTATGTCTGCGTCTGGGATGCATCTACCACACTCAATCTCCGCGCCGGCCCTAGCCGAGCTACCAGAGCAATTGGGAGTCTCTGGCATGGTACTCCTGTTCAAATCATCAATCGCTTTGTGGCGAGCGATGGAATGTACTGGAATTTCGTCCGGGTCAATGGTGGCTCTGGTTATGTGCGTGATGATTATGTCTGTATCGGCTGAGGATTCTCCTTTTGCTACCGATTACAATATCTCCCTGCCTTGCGTAGGGAGATTTTTATTTTGTAAGAAAAACTCCCCCCTCAAAGAGGGGGGAGAGAGAAAGCTTGGGGTTGAGATTTGTTGCAGGAGACTTGTCCTCCATCAAGGAGTCCAAGTACTAGACCTGTAGCTTTTGTATCGGGGTATTTCTTCAAATACCAAGAGGGAATTTTATTTCCCTCAAAAACCGCTGTGACCTCTACAGTTCCCCCTGTGGGGGTGTTGTATTGGCAGTATCTTTGTTGCTCCCACTCAACGCGTGAGGAGCGAGTACCCACCCATGCATTGGGTGTGGCTGTGGCGGGGGAAGAAAAGGCTACAATGAGCAAAAGAGCCTTGAAAATGTGAGAAATGGACATAATGTCAAAAATTGACGGTTCTGCTGGAATATAGCATATTTTAGCTATTTTGTAAAGGGGTTATAACATAAAAGAAAAAGCCCCCCTCGTCGTAAATGGGATTTACTCCTGGGAAACCTCTCGGTGTTCCAACCTTCCTCCACGGGAAAACTCCCGTTTCCCCGACCCCTTTCCCAGACTATCTTGAGGTGGAATTTTTATACCGTTTAGAAATAACTGAGAATTGATAAAAAAAACCACCTCAGGATAGAGGTGGATATTGTGGGGAGGTGAGTTAAGGAGGGTCTGAATGAGTGAGAATGTCTTCCCAGATTTGTCGCTCCCCATCATCGGTTGGGATTGAATCCCAATAACCGACTATTGGATCAAGAATCCAAGTTTCTCCCTCAAAATCCTTGGAAATCCAAGTATTATCAGATCCAGGTCGTATCATGGCATCATGATCGAGTGGAGAGAGAAGACGTCTTACGTCTTCCCCGAGAATATATAATTCCCTTACCACCACATAGGGGTGAGGGCTTGTTCTAAGTGCCATGATAAGGACGTCGAGAGCGGTCTGAGGGGTGTTCATAAAAAAGGTTCAATACATGTTATATTACAGCATAAATATGGTAATTTGTCAATGTCTATTGATATTATGATATACTAAAATAATAAATTAATATTGCATTATGGGACATATATCGAATACAGAATTACAGGCTAAAATTGATGCATTATCTTCAGAAATTATTGTGGGCGGTCAATATGTGCATTGGCGTAATCCTGACAGTGTCTATGAGATTATCTCTCTAGCTTTATCTGAGTGGGATGAAGAGGTGGTGGTAGTGTATCGTAATCTTGATTCTGGTATTACTTGGGTTCGGCGAGTATATGGGGAAGATGGTTGGCTTACTGAGGTAACAAAAGATGATGGCTCAGTGGGGAGGAGATTTATTTTGGTAGAATAGTCCACCCCGTTCAGCAAAGCTGCCCACCCCTCAAGAGGGGAATGTTTTGGGATAAAGAAAAAAGCCCCGGCGCTTGCTGGGGCTTTTATATTATTGGAATAATCGATATATGTCCTCAAAATTATCAAGTATTTGATGTTCTGGTAATACTTGCGAGAGTAAGGGGTGATTATGTGTTCCCCAAGCACATCCTATTACTATGTCAACCATATCTTGTACTTCGATGACATCAGATATGGTGTCGGTAAAGTATATGGTATCTTTGGGATTAACACCCCAATCCTTACATACGATTGCTATCTTTTCTTCTTTGGAATGATGATCTTCGAATCCTAGAATATGGCTTGGATTGAGTTTAGTGGTATTGAGGGCTGGTATGAGATATTCATTGGTACCACTAGATACTACAGCTTTATTGGGTATATCTAACTCTACCAAGATAGCGATGAAATTATTGAATAGGGGAACGGGGAGTAGCCCTGCTCCTTTTGCAAATTCCATAAAGTCAGCTAGCCATTTAGCTTTGGTATCTAAATATTCTTGTGTGGGATTATCTCGATGACTATGTGTGGTATTGAAGAAATACCCCTGATGCCTTTGGAGAGCTTCTTCATATTGGAGATCAGGATCTCCTTGTTGATGAAAGCGGGCGAATAAATCATCAGTATCCCCGAGCACGCCGTCAAAGTCAAAGATAATGTTGTTCATGGATAATTAGGTACAAATGCTTTACTATAATAGTCAATAATTAAATTCATGTCAATTAAATGAAAGAAAAAGCCCGCCTCGTCGTAAATGGGATTTACTCCTGGGAAACCTTTCGGTGTCCCAACCCCTTTTCCAGACTCTCTTGAGGTGAAGTTTTTATACAGGTTAGAAATAACTAAGAATTGATAAGAAAAAAACCCGTCTCAGAGAGGCGGGAGGGGGGTGAGGGGTTTAAGGGGCTGATGATTCCCTTGAATGCGCTCCCAGGAGGTTTGCTTGGGATTCCAGCCCCAGACTTTTAATCCGGAGCCATCATTGTGCCAGACGATTGGCACGACATCTCCCCAAGTAATATCTTGGGGTAGTTTTTGCTGTTGTACTCTCAATATCATGAGAGCCAAATTGGGGAAGGTCATGGAAAAATATCAAGATAGTAGGGTAATTATACAATAATTACTCACTTTTGTCAATAATTAGAGACAAAAGAAAAATCCTCAATCTTATGACTGAGGATTCAAAATGTGGAAATTGGTGTGATTGTGGGATTGGGTACGCTTCCCCCTCTGAGTGACCAAGTGTCTCCTCCTTCTTGTCCTTTCATAGGATTGATGCAGGTGGAGTCTCCATATTGGTTGCAAACAAGTCCTGCAAGATCAAGGGGATTTGCTTCTTTGCCATTATGTAGCTAATAAGGTATACCATTTAGGAAAGAGGCACCGCATTTGAGGCAATTTTGTTGGGTGGTCATCTACTAAACCTCAACGAAACTACTTTTTTAGTATATCATACTCATAAAATAAAAGAAAAACCTCGACCTGTGGCCGAGGGTATATGTGTTGATGGGTCAAATTACCCAAGATTTTTCTCTGGGAGGAGGCAATGCTGAGCTGTCGAATTGACCAAACCACTGTTCTAATGTGGCTTTGGGGTGTCGAGCCTGATAATCCAGCCAAGATTCAGCTGCGGCTTGTTGCGTTGGGAAAAATTTATGCCATCTATGTCCAATAATGGGGTGAGCTGCAATTCGGACACAAGCATTTGAGACAATCACATTGTGGCTCATTTGAAATACTTTTGATACAACTCCAACAGTATACTATAAGAGGTTATATTTTGGCAAATAGCAATCCTGTCATCTACTATTGACAATTTTTACAAAGTATAGTTTAATAGAGGGGTTATGTGATGCGAGTGCCCAGTATAGTGTAGAGTATAGGCATAGTCTATAGTATACCGGGCGCTCTGTCACAACCCGGTGCTTCAAGACCATGGCCAATTCACGGCTTCTGACCATCAAGGCGTGGTTTCATGAAGGGGGGCTAAGGTTTGAGCGTTGGCTCAATCCTGTGAGTGGGCTTTTTGAAGCCCAGCAACCTGAGATGGGTTTTACCCATGAACAGGCTCGGCGTGAGCGGAGTTTGTTACAGCATCAACTTCACCCTAGCACCAAGCTTTTCTTGGTGGCTCTGGGTTCTCCTCTGCCCGCACAGCAACTGGCTCTGGCTCGTCCCAATGGGCGCCGCAGTCCCCACACCTGATCTGCTCTGATCACCATCCCAATCTTTTCGCCGAGTCTTTGTGGGCTCGGCGGTTTTTTTATACAAAAATGCCTCTGATTGTATTATCAGAGGCGGGAGTAGTTGGGATATCATCTCATGAGTAGGGGGTAAATGAATCTTACTCCAAGAGCAGTGAGGGTAATTCCAAATGCAACGGCAAATGTGAAGTTGTAAGGGGTTTGGGTTGAGAGTGGGAATCCCCGTTTCAAATGATTGATGAGAAATCCAAATGCCAACAAGTATATGATAATTGAGTAAAAGTGCAGGATAATGTCAGGAGAGGGCATAATGATACAGAAGGAACTATATATATTCTATCATAAAGGAAATTATTTGTGATATACTAAATATAATTGGTTTAATTAATGTATATGCAAAAAGTTATTGTGATTGGTGGTGGTATTGGTGGGCTGGCGACGGCTTGTATTCTTGCCCGCAAAGGATATGAGGTTACTGTATATGAAAAAAATCAAAATCTTGGTGGTAGGGCTAATGTCTTTGAGGCTGAGGGGTTTCGTTTTGACATGGGACCTTCTTGGTATTTGATGCCAGATGTGTTTGAGAATTTCTTTGAATTTATGGGAGAAAAAGTTGAGGACCATTTGGAATTGATTCGTCTTTCTCCTTCTTATCGGATATTCTTCAAGGATGATAATAAAATTATCGATATGTTCTCTGATTTGGAGCGGGATATTCCTACATTAGAAGAATTAGAACCAGGTTCTGGGGATAAGCTTCGGGAATATTTAGATAAGGCCAAACAGCAATATGAAATTGCAAAGGATGGATTTATGTATAAAAATTATAATTCCATTTTTGATTTTATCAATTTCCGCACAATGATCGAGGGATCAAAATTATCGGTATTCAGTGATATGGATGCCTATGTGAGTAAATATTTTAAACATCCTTTGGTGAAGAAAATTTTACAATACCCACTTGTTTTCCTGGGTAGTTCTCCCTATAATACTCCGGCTCTATATAGTATTATGAATCATATTGACTTTAATATGGGGGTATTTTACCCGCAGCGAGGTATGTATACCATTACGGAGGCTTTGGTGAATATTGCCAAGAAAAATGGCGTGAATTTGGTAAGTGGTAATGGAGTAAAGCAAATTGTTGTTGAGAATGGAAAAGCTGTCGGTGTAGAGCTAGAGTCTCGAGAAATTGTGAAGGCAGATATCGTTGTGTCTAATGCAGATATGACTCATACTGAGCTCAATTTACTTCCTGCTGCGTCTCGCCAATATGATGAGAAATATTGGGATAAAAAGATTCTGGCTCCCTCAGCTTTGATTATGTATCTCGGGGTTAAGGGAAAAGTGGATAGTTTGGTTCATCATAATCTCTTATTCTCTCAGGATTGGAAGACAAATTTTGAACAAATTTTTGATGACCCAATGTGGCCGGATGACCCATCTATGTATGTATGTGCTCCATCTAAAACTGACCCAAATGTAGCCCCAGAAGGGAATGAGAATTTATTCGTATTGGTGCCTATTGCGGCGGGACTTGAGTATACTGAAGATCATCTTGAGTCTTATGCGGATAAAACCCTGACTATTATGCAGGAGGAAATGAATATTACTGATTTGAAGGAGAGAATTATCTATAAGAGATTATATAGTGTGAAGAATTTCCAACAAGATTATAATGCATATAAGGGTACGGCTTTGGGACTCGCTCATACCATTAATCAAACGGCAATATTCCGGCCTAATAATTATTCTAAAAAGGTAAAAAATTTGTATTATGTAGGTGCTGGTACTAATCCTGGTATTGGAGTTCCTATTCAACTTATTAGTGCCGAAATGGTATATAAAAGAATAGCGGGTATTAATCAGGATAGCCCTCTTAAGGGTGAGGATATTGTATAAATAAAAAAGCCCCGACGATATAACGAGGCTTGTTTGATGTCATCGGAGTGAGGGGAATCCTTTGGATGTCCCCATCACAATGATGGTGGGAGAGCTCCTCAATCTTTTGATGGGATTGAGGGAAATACCATTTTCATTCCACACTTCGAAATGAAGGTGGATAGGGATGGGACGAGTATGGGTTTTGCCCATAGTCCCTATCACCTCGCAGGCAAGTACAATGTCGCCTGGCTTTACCTTGATGGAGCTTAAATGTCCGTAGACACTTTTTTCTCCACCAACATGGGTGACTCGGACGGCTCCCCAGGAACTTTCCACGCTGGTAACCATTCCAGCTCTCCATGCCATGATGGGCAGTCTCATTGCCTCTGCATCCGAGATGGAGGCGGGAGGCGTGAGATCAATTCCCTGATGGGAATGGGAGTGGCGAGGTGCAAGATGCGCCTTGTTTGTCCCCTGGATGGACTCCACGAGAGAGTCTACAGGGAAACATTCTTGGTCAGCTGGGTCCTGATTCCCCATGAGAGCAATATGTTCTCTGGGAATATTGGCGGGCACCTCATATATGGGGGAATTTGCCCGTACCATCATTGGGCATATTGCCAAGGCAGTTCCGATAATGGCCGGGATAGCTTTTTGGATTTTCATGGTATCCTCTCCTTCTGAGTGGGATAGAATACCACTTCAGATCGAGGGGTTGATTATAGCATAGAAATGCTATTTTGTCAATATATAATAACTATTTTATATAGAGAATAATCCACACCCACCACTAACGCGGTTCCCCCTCGTCAGCGAGGGACAAAATACAAAGCCAGCTCTTATGTATACCAAATCACAATACTCCAAAAAAGGATAAATCCAATAATGGCGTTAAGCAGGGGGAAATAGGTATATAATTTGAATATTCTGGCGGAATTTTGATTATAGCTAAGACCAATCATAAAGCCATATATAATAGCTATTCCAATTCCAAGTGGGAGGCTGAATTGAGCTAGTAATATTCCAGATAGGGTATAGCAGATAAAACAATACAAAAGGGTTAATTTTGAGCCAAGTACGGTAGCAATGGTGGGGGTATTACTGGCTTTGTCAGCTTTAATATCTGGTATGGCTGAATAGGTATGCATTGCCATTGTCCAAAGTCCGGCACTGATGAGGAGGCGATAATCGAGATTGAGATATAGGGAAAATAAACTATATCCAATAATTCCAGGGAATATATATAATATATTGAATAGGGAATCGAGTAAGGGGCGGGATTTAGCACGAATAGGTAATGCAGAATATTGTATGCCAAGGAATAAAAAGCCTAATATTCCCATACTGGTAAGAGGGTTAATGAGATACAGGGCTAGTATAAATGGAATATTAGTAGCAAGAATAAAAAGCCAAAGTCTTATGCGTTCCTTAGGGGTGACGAGAGTTTCATATTCTATTTTCTTTGGGTTTAATTTGTCTGTTTCATAATCAAAAATATCATTGACTCCATATATCAGGAGATTAGCAGGAAAAGTAAAATATACAAATCCAAGCCAAAATTGCCATTGTAATATCAGTTGTGTAGGCTCAAAAGCAAGTATGCTCCCAATAAGATAAGGCCCAAGGAGATATATCCAAAAACGGGGGCGGGAAATACGCAATAATTTAGCAATACTCATATGATATAATGTAATATACTATTAGTATATCATATGCAAAAGAGATTATTAGTCATTATCCCGTCTATTATTTTACTTTTGAGTGGGTTTTTTGTGGTATATTTTAGCCTTAACCCTGAGGCTTTGCCTTTTGATTTTAGGATATTCCAGGCAATTTCACAGCTGACTAATGTATTGCTGGCCATACCGCTTATATATGGTTTATGGCTTTGGCTTGATTGGAGAGAATCTTGGTGGAAAATTCTGATTATATTCTCATATCCCATTTTAATAGAATCATTTGCGATTATAACTGGTTGGCCATATAGTGATTTTGTATATGGGGAATTCCTCGGGAATATTAAATTTTTTGGATTAGTGCCTTGGACAGTGAGTTTATCTTGGGTTCCGATATTTTTCTTGAGCTTTGTATTGGTGGAAAAAAGTCCATGGAAATCAATATGGATAAAATCTTTATTGGGTGCAGTTTTGATGACAACTTTTGATTTGGTGCTTGATCCGGGGGCTACGGCGTTAGGATTCTGGATATGGGAAAGCGGGGGATGGTATTATAATGTTCCTTGGATGAATTTCTTTGGTTGGTTAGTGACAAGCTTGCTTGCTTTTGCAGGATTTTATCTCCTCTTTCCACAACATAACAAGTTGGATAATACTATCGTTTATTGGTTGAGCTTATCTGGTATATTGAGTCTCATATTCTGGATTGGGATAGCAGGCTGGCTTGGGTATTGGTATCTCGTGATAGGGGGTATAGTATATTTAGGATATGTTAGGAGTCAATTATCATTGACTAAATAGAGTCTTTATGTTATATATAGGGGGCACATTTGTAACCTGGTCATGTTTGAAATCTTCAAGCCCCAGCACCGGTACCGCCCCAGCCACTGGTTGACGGTGATACCCCTCCTAGAGAAAGAGCTCCAAATGATCTTTGAACTCTCCTCGCCGCGAGGAAATAGCAAGGAGCAAAAGCTACTTGTCACTGGACTCCTCTTCTTCTTCCTAAAGAAGAAAGATTACCTTCGTAAGAAGGAAAAAGAAGGGGACTATTTCCTTCCACTTCGGTTGAGTTGGGAGGAGATGAAACTCCTCGATTCCCTCTGGTGGCTGTCCGGAACGGTTCTCATCGAGGATGGGCGTCGCCTACTCAGCGATGAGGAGTTGACACTGGTGAAGGCAGGACCTGGTGCAAAGGAGTTTCACCAGAACTTGTTTCAGGAAAACCCGGATCTTCACCAGTAGTTGTTTCGGATAGACTCGGAACACTGAGACTTCTCAGTCCACATCACCCCCTGTTTCGGCAGGGGCTTTTTTTATTATCCATACAATAAATAGTAAATAGCTCTTGACAAATTTTAAAAAATAGGTATAATCATATACGGCTTCTGACTGTTTTGTCAGTAAGTTAGGTGGGATAGCTCAGTGGTAGAGCGCCAGTTTGGAGGTCGGGGGTTCGAATCCTTCTCTCACCGTTTGATCGGGATGTAGCTCAGTCTGGTAGAGCTCTGTAATGGTTTGATGGCGCCTACTATAGCCATTGCAGCGACCGCCGTCGGTGGTTCGAATCCACCCATCCCGATTCATCTTCATCTAGCCCCGTTTCAATTGAGACGGGGCTCTTTTTTCTTTAATCGTAGGGGCGACCTTTCAGTCGCTCGTTTTTTATAACTATAATCTATTTCGGGAGACTGAAAGGTCGAATAGTATATGATATAAAAATAATGTCCTTCAAGTTGAGGTTTGAGGATGCAAAGTTTGGCTGATTTTGCCCCACTAGAATTGGCGTGTTTATGTTTCATTAGATATGCTACTGATATACATTACGACAATCTGAGGGAGATGATTCACTTTACTCTGAGGAGGGGATTAGAGGCTGGTATTGATATAAGATTTATTCAGAGAAATCCTATATTTATAAAAGCCTGGGATCTTTTTATAGGCTATAAAGAGCCAAATAGTCAACACCCTAGTAATATCATTTATTTGTCTGGGAGACTTACTCCGTACTAAGTTTTCAGTTCAATTTTTACTCCTCCCGTCGACTGATGAGGAGGAGATTTTCTTTTTAAGGAGAGGGAGATTTTAAAATCTCCTAAATATTATTTTACCAATTTACCGACTCGAAGGGCTTTTGTGAGGAACACTTCGTATGGGCTTAAATCCTGAGTTGAGGTGTATGTAAAACTTTCGATTTCCTTACCGAGTGATATGCTATTTTGTGATTTGTAGGCTCTCACGCCTTCTACTACGGATAATATATCTGTCATCAAATTATTCTCCTCTTCGGACAATTGCCAAGTTGTGTTGGTCTGTGGCCAAGCTGAATTATGTATACTCTTTGATTCGATATTGGAATATAATCCTTGATATAGCTCTTCGGTAATAAATGGCAAAATAGGAGCATATAATTTGAGTAGGCTCTCAATATAAATGTAGAGAGTATATTGGGCCGCTTTTCGTGAATTTTGCCCTTCAGGAGACTCGTCATATAGTCGATATTTGATCAGCTCAAGATAATAATCAGTGAATTTATTCCAGAATAATTGGTCTATTGCGGTTCGAGCTTTATAATATTCATATTGCTCAAAACTATGAGTAGCAATTTCAATCGTTTGATTGAGCTCGGATAATATCCATTTGTCTATTAATTCTAATTCTGGAGCTGTATCAGGTAAAGTGAAATTGACTAAATGCATTTCAGCAAATTTACCTGCATTGAAGAGTTTATTGACGGTCTTTTTCCCTTTTTTGATTTCCTCTTCATTATAGCGAATATTTTCACCAAGAGTGGTTCCTGTAGCCCAATATCTCATGGCGTCAGCCCCATAGGTAGCGATTGTAGTCTCAGGTGGGGTGAAATTCCCTAATCTCTTAGAGATTTTGCGTCCTTGGGTATCGAGTCCATGACCTGATATCATCACATCAGTGAAGGGGAGGGTATTATGATGAAAATAGGCTTTGGTGACTGTATAGAATAACCATGTTCTGATTATCTCAAAGGCTTGTGGCCGCAGGCTAGATGGGAAAAGTTTAGCGGCAATATCTGGGTTCTCCACAAGCTTAGCTCCGATTTCTGGTGACATAGAAGATGTCATCCAAGTATCCAGCACATCTTGTTCTGCTATTAAGTCCTCAGCTTTATATCCGCGTGGAGTATATTCGGTTGGGTCTACTGGAAGCTCATCTTCTTGAGGGAGTATGATTTTTCCGGTTTTTCGATGATACCAGACAGGAATTGGTACTCCGTAATAGCGTTGGCGGGATATACACCAATCCCATTTGAGTGAGCTTACCCAATCTGAGTAAATAGAAAACATTCGCTTTGGATTCCAATTGAGTTTGCGACCTTGTTCTAATAATGCCTCTTTATGTTCTACAACATTGATAAACCATTGTTTGGTGATAATGAATTCAATAGGGGTTCCTGATCTTTCGGATACTTGTATGGTATGAGTAATAGGAGTTTGTTTGATAAGAAGATTTTGAGTTTTCAGATCTTCTAATATAGTATTGCGAAGTTTACTAATATGTGTACCAGCATAGGCTCCCGCAAGTTCCCCGAGAATTCCTCGTTCATTAAATATAAGGCGAGTTTCTAGATTATATTTTTTCCATTTAGCAATATCCTCACTATCTCCCCATGTACATACCATCATAAGTCCTGTTCCAAATTCTCGGTCTACTGTCTCATCGGTGAGTATAGGGATACTATGTCCTGAAATAGGAGTAATAGCTTTTGTCCCAATCAGATGCTGATAACGCTTATCCTCGGGGTGGAAGAATAAGGCTACTGCAGCGGGGATAAGTTCGGGCCGGGTGGTCGCAATAATAAGGTCTTCTCCTGTGTCCTCGGACTTAAAAATAATATCATTAAGATGAGATTTTTGCTCTAAGTCTTCTAAATCGGTTTGAGCGAGGGCAGACTGAAAACTAATATCCCACATAATAGGTTCTTCTCTTTGGGATAGGAATCCTTTGCGATAAAGGTCAATAAATGACCATTGGGCAATTTTTTGGGAATGAGGATTAATAGATGAATATGTTTTTGACCAATCAACAGAAATACCAAGTAATGACCAGAGATTACGATATGTTTCTATCCCTTTTTGGGTTTCCTCGAGGCATAACTTTACGAATTCAGAGCGACTTATGGCGTCTTTATTCTTGATCTTATATTTTTTCTCCACATGGCGCTCAGTGGGCAGTCCATTATCATCAAATCCCATTGGATAAAATACATTATAGCCTTGCATTCTCTTGAAGCGTACGACAAATTCAGCTTGAGAATAACTCATTATATGTCCAGGATGCAAATGATCAGCCGATACATAAGGTGGGGGAGTATCTACGGAGAATATAGGCCTATTTGATATCTCATCAAAAGCATAAATATTGTGCTTTGCCCAGAATTCACGCCAATAGGCTTCTCGTTCGCTAATTTCGTATTTGGAGGGAAGTGACATAGATAGGGTATAGTTATACTAATTACTGCGTAGTATATCAGAGAATAGTATCTTATTCAATAATGGGTATTATGTAGTCAGGAGTTGACAAATATGATAATTTATGATATATAATATATACAATGCCTTTTTGTGATGACTGCCCTCATCCCGCCTCCCGTCCTCCCAAAGAGGGGTTGTCCGCCGTCTCGTTGGAGATTGGTGACTACCCCTTCGGGGGTGAAAAAAATTGAGGAGATCAATTCTCCTCTACTACTTCCGAGTGAAGTAGTAATCACTCCGTTTCCCGTCATTGAGATGAACTCTCATGCGTGGAAGCGTCTCAGAAAGCGGGAGCTCTATGTCACTAATCCCGCCCCCCGACCTCCAATGGGAGGCGTTAATGGTAAGGGCTTCGGTCCTCGTCATTAATCATCATTCTTTCAATTCAACTAAACTAAACCTCATAGTTTGCTATGGGGTTTTTACTTTATGCTATAATAAAAGAAGTAATAATTAATACTATACCTATGTTGGAATTATATCAAAGAGAAGAATGTCCTTTTTGCCGTAAGGTAAGAGTAGTACTTAATGAATTGGAATTAGATTATATATGTAGAATTTCTCATACAGGATCTCAGCAAAGAGAAATTATGTTGAAATTGGGAGGACAACCTCAAGTACCCTTTCTAGTGGATCAATCTAAAGGTATTATGATGTATGAATCTGATGCTATTGTGGAATATCTTCAGAAAACGTATGGTAAATCACCTCAAAATGAAACTAATAATAATCCAAAAGTATGTCCGATAGAATAAATCTATCTCCTACAGAAACACCCAAAGCCTCCAATAAACGTTGGATACGCAATGGCATTGCAATTGTATTAGTAATAATTGTCACTACTATATTTACTATTTTTAGTCCTACAACTGAGATTATTAAACATAGTCTTAGTGCTGAAGGTTGTAGTGAAACCGAAGCGATAGGAGCAAAATGTATATTCAAATCAGGAGAAAAAGAATTGACATTGCGAGAATGTACTACAGATAAACCTTGTGATAAATCAGAGTATATGTTAGGGAAAAAAGATAAGAATACGCAATATGTTATTGTGAAATCTCAAGTTTTTGGTGAGTCTATACAAATACTTTCAATTGATGTTGAAGCTATGAGTCAATCTGAAATTGGTAATGCTTTTTATACTGAGGTGAGTGAAGAATGTAAATCCAAGGATACCTATGAGGAAAAATGTTTTAGCTTTCCCGTAAATGAAGAGCAGAGAAAAGATATTGCTGAACAGAATAAAAAATATAATACTTTGCTAAAAGATTATAGTAAATAAATTTATTTCTTCTTTATCTCATGCCCACCAAATTCATTGCGAAGGGCAGCGAGAGTTTTACCCGCAAAGGATTCTTCTTGTCGGGAACGGAAGCGAGTATATACCGCATCAGTAATGATGGGTAGGGGTACGGCATGTTCTATAGCAGTATTAACTGTCCAGCGTCCCATACCATTATCATCTACATAATCGGTAAGAGCGTCTAAATTTGTATCTTTTTGGAAAGCGTCATAAGCTAAGTCCATTAGGAATGAGCGAATAATAGAACCATTTTTCCAAACCTTGGATACTTCTTGCATATTGAGATTAGAATAAGGTCCTTCTTTAACAAGTTCAAATCCTTCAGCCATGGCCTGCATAATTCCATATTCAATTCCATTATGCACCATTTTTACAAAATGACCTGAGCCCGAGGCTCCCATATAGGCATAGGCATCAGGAGCTGCAAGAGCTTCCCATAGAGGATTATAGGATTCTATAAGTGATTTATTACCACCTATCATTAAAGAAAATCCAATTTCCTCACCTTTGAGGCCTCCACTGGTTCCAACGTCAATAAAATGAATAGATTTAGACTCGAGTAACTCGGCTTGAATTTGGGAATCTTTAAAATAACTATTTCCTCCATCAATTATAGTGTCTCCAGGGGCAAGAATTTCGGATAGCGTAATAATAGTGGAGCGGGTAATTTCACCGGCTGGGACCATAAGCCAAATAGTACGAGGAGTAGGTAAATGTGATATGAGATCGGCTACTGACTCATAGGTAGTGACTCCAAAAGTGTTAGCTAAATTACGAGTTTCCTCTGAGGGTGCAAATCCAGATACGGTATGATTATGCTGTATAGCTCTCTTGGCTATAGCAAGTCCCATTTTCCCGAGCCCAATAATTCCAATATTCATATATGTTATAATTTAAATATAATAATAGTATAGCATGATATGAAAATAATTTTGACGGGAGCACATGGTACGGGTAAAAGCACTTTATTGGAGCATTTAAGAGAATATTATCAGTTAAATACTCTCAAAAGAACAGTGAGGAATTTTTGGGAGGATAATGGTGTAGTTGATTTTGAAAAATTACCGAGTGATGTACGGGCTATATTCCAAAAGCATTTATTATTAAATCAATTAGATAAAGAAAATGATTTGTGGGAAGGGGGATTTATTACTGATAGATCAGTACTCGATTATCTTGGGTATACGGTGGTATCAAGTACTATGTCTGATATTGATTTAGAGTTATATAAAGCTCTCATTCGAGAGAGATTATTGCAATATGATTATATTATTTATTGTCCGGTAGAATTCCCAGCAGAGGCAGAATATTTGAGGGCCGATCCCAAATCACAAATACAAGTTGCAGATGTATTAGAAGAGCATTTAGCTTTATGGCTAAAACCAGAACAATATTGTATTGCAAGAGGTAGTGTCGAAGAGAGGCTAGAGCAAATTAAGCAATTTATTGGGACTCCAAATATCTCTGTAGACTATATTTCCAATGAGGAATCGGAGAATTTACTATGGTAGTAATGCGTCTTTTATCGAGTACAGAATAATAGGGTCTTTGAGCAGGAGTAGGATAATCTGTGGTTGGAATTGGTATTATTTGGCATTCAATATGTTGTAGGTTTACAATTTCATAAGCAAAATCATACCAAGATGCCACACCTTGATTAGAATAATGTAAAATTTGTTTTGTCCCAGATGGGAGTTTGGGTAATAATTCAAGAATAGCTTTAGCTAAATCAGGAGCATAAGTTGGGCTTCCAATTTGATCTGAAACTATATTGAGTATATCTCGCTCTTGGGCAAGGCGGGTGATTGACTTTACAAAATTATTGCCATAAGGAGAATATAGCCAAGAAGTTCGAATAATATATGCTGAATGCGCAAGTTCTATAATAGCCTTCTCACCCTCTAATTTGGATTTACCATATATGGAAAGGGGATTAGTATTATCATCTTCTGTATAGGGAATATGATTTGTCCCATCGAATACATAATCAGTGGAAATATGTATAAGGGGAATTGTGAATTGCTGACTAATAAGGGCAAGATTATGAGCTCCCTCACTATTTACTTGATAGGCAATTTCAATTTCTTGCTCGGCTTTATCTACTGTGGTATAGGCGGCCGCATTGATAATAGAATTAATAAAATTTTTCTCTACAAAATCTTGTAGAGCTGATATATTAGTAATATCTAATTCACGACCTTTGAATATAGCTTGCTCGTCAGTGAGAATAGCTCTTAGACATTGTCCCAATTGCCCATTGGCTCCTGTTACCAATATCATAGCTTTCCTAAATATTCTTCTAAACTCGGCCATTGCAAATCTCTATCGGCAACTATTTGTTTATCTTGTGGAATTTGCCAGTCGATATTAAGCGTGGAATCAGAAAAAATAATTCCTCCTTCAGCTTCTTTATTATAATTATTATCGCATTTATAGGCAAAAATTGCTGTCTCAGACAATACGGCAAATCCATGAGCAAAACCTCGAGGAATAAGTAATTGTCTAAAGTTTTTGTCAGATAATTCTACAGCTATATATTGCCCCCGAGTTGGGGAGTTGGGTCTTAAATCTACTGCTACATCGAGTACAATTCCCGATACAGCTCTTACTAATTTAGCTTGTGCTGATTCTCCTGTTTGAAAATGTAATCCCCGAATAGTGCCATATTGAGAGAATGACTGATTGTCTTGTACAAAACTATAATTTAGATTTTTATCTGCAAACTTTATCTGACTATATGTTTCTACAAAATATCCTCGTGTATCTGTGAAAACCTGAGGTTCTATAATAAGTAAATCTGGAATTGAGGTTGATATAATATTCATATATATAAGTATATCATAAAGTAGTTTAAATGGCATTAATATTAATATAAGTTAGTTGCTCTTGACAATTTAAATAAAAAGAGTATAATTATGAGCGTTGTTCATTCGAGAACTGTTTTGACCAGTGATGCTTGGGACTTGATCACAACCCGCAAGGGTGATTCCCTCTCGGTACCTCGGAGACCAACTACCTGCACAGAGACGGGAGACTCCTGTCTCTGTGGGCCGGGGGAATGCCGATTCCTCAACCCTCTCCCACCACATCCTGTGGAGTCGGTGGAGGTGCTCTTCACGGTTGGTCGCTAGTAGGCCAATTCTCACAAAATCAAAAAGAGAGTCACCCACATTTGGGTTGACTCTTTTCATTTTATTAACAATAAAAAAAGCCCTCAATGCAGGGGCTTACATTTGCATGCTGCGTCTGAATCCCTTATTATAGACATCGGAAAATAATATATTTTTCCCTTGAAGTTAAGGTGGGTTTCAATTTTTCGCAGCCCCATTCTGAAGGCTTTATACCAGTATATAGTATTTTAGGTGAATTGAAAAGGAAGTAATTTTATGCTATGATAAATGCAATGATTAATCAATTTTGTTATGTTTAATAAACCTCCCTTTAATGTTTCTTTTCCTGATTTGGAAAAAGATATACTTGAGTTTTGGAAAATTGAGAATATTCTACAAAAATCTATAGAGTTACGGCCCGCAGATAAGACCAAAACATTTTATGATGGGCCTATTACGGCCAATGGGGAGCCTCATTCAGGACATATGCTTACTTTTGCATTGAAGGATATTATGCCTCGTTATTGGACTATGAAAGGATATAGAGTTACTCGTAGTCTTGGTTGGGACTGTCAGGGTATTCCAGTTGAATATGAGATTGAAAAGAAGCTTGGATTTCAACAAAAAAAGGATATAGAAGAATATGGAATAGCCAAATTTAATCAATTATGTCGTGAATCGGTATCTACTCATCGTGAGGGTATTATTGAATTAGAAGAAAAATTAGGAAGACTTACCAATTCGGATGAAGAATATGCTACTATGGATGCTGATTATATTGAATCAGTATGGTGGAGTTTATCAGAATTATATCGCAAGGGGCTTTTGTATGAAGGGTTCAAAGTAGTGCCGTATTCTACTCGGGCAGGGACAACACTTTCTAATGCTGAGGTGGCTCTGGGAGGGTATAAAAAACAAATTGACCCAGCTGTTACGATTAAATTTGAGCTTATAGATAAGCCCAATACTTTTGTATTAGCTTGGACTACTACTCCTTGGACTTTACCTACTAATTTTGCTTTAGCTGTAGGTAAGGATATTGATTATATTGAAGTTAGCATACTGAATACAGAAGAGCATTATATTGTGGCTCGGGATTTAGCCGAGAATATATTTGGTACGGATTATACCGTAGTGGAAGAATATAAGGGTTCGGATTTGATTGGAAAATCTTATAAACCTTTATTTGATTTTTTTGAGGGAAAAGAACATTCTTTTGTCATTTATGATGGCGCCCATGTTACGACAGAATCTGGTACTGGTATTGTACATCTTGCTCCTTATGGTGCTGAGGACAATGAAATTTTCCAGCAAGTAGGAATTCTATCGGTAGATGTGATTAATGATCAAGGTGATTTTATTGATGAAATTAAGCCTTATGCAGGGATGTTTTATCGTAAAGCTAACAAATATATTATTGAGGATTTGAGAACAGCAAATAAGCTTTATAAAGTGGAGTATTATGAGCATGATTTGCCTATGTGTTGGCGTACGAATACTCCTTTGATTTATAAGCCTATTACTTCTTGGTATATAGCAATGAGTACTTTGCGTGATAGATTAGCAGAGAATAATAATGCTATTGGCTGGATTCCTGATCATATTAAAGAGGGGAGATTTGGTAATTGGCTTAGAGAAATCAAAGATTGGGGGATTTCTCGGACACGATATTGGGGTACTCCACTTCCAATATGGAAATCTGAATCAGGTAAGACGAAAATTATTGGTTCATTTACTGAATTAAAAGAATTATCTGGAATTGAGTTGGATGATCCTCATAGACCTTTTGTAGATGATATATCATTTACCTTTGAGGGAGAGACATATAACAGAATTCCTGATGTATTAGATGTTTGGTATGATTCAGGGTCTATGCCTTTTGCTCGATTTCATTATCCTTTTGAAAATAAAGAATTATTTGACTCTAAATTCCCAGCAGAATATATCGCTGAAGGGGTGGATCAGACTAGAGGTTGGTTTTATTCTCTTCTTGCTCTCTCTACCGCATTATTTGATCAGCCAAGCTATCGCAATGTGATTGTAAATGGATTAGTTTTAGCTGATGATGGACAAAAATTATCTAAGAGTAAGAAAAATTATACTAATCCAATTGAGCTTATTGATCAATTTGGAGCTGATGCTGTGAGACTTAACTTTTTCTCTACTCCAATCTCAGCAGGAGAAGATACTATTATTTCAGGGAAGACAGTCAAACTTATGACTCAAGAATATATATTGCCTCTATGGAATATATATAGTTTTCTCGTTACCTATGCTAATGTGAGTGATTGGACTCCTGCTTCTCAATCTAAAAAACCCAAAAACCCTAAAAATGAATGGTTATATACCAGGCTTAATTATACTATTCAAGAGGTGAATATGTCTCTAGATAATTATCGTATACCTCAGGCTACTCGTGAGATTAAAGCTTGTATGGATGATATGTCTAAATGGTATATTCGTACAGCTCGTAATGATTTTGCAAGCGGAGATATTGAATTCTTACAAACTTTATATGATAATTTTGTAAGATTATTGCACCTCTTAGCACCATTTGCTCCATTTATTACGGAATATCTCTATCAGCAATTAGTGGTATCACAAAATTTTGAGGCGAGTCAGTCAATTCATTTGAGTCAATATCCAGAATATGAGGGTGAAATTGATGAGTTGGTATTGAATCAAGTAGAGCAGGTAAAAGTTATTCTGGAGCAAGGATTTAAGCTTCGAGAAGTATCGAGTATCAAGGTAAGGCAGCCGTTACAATCACTCGGAGTAGAGGGATTAGAACTTACTGATTGGATGCAAGATATTATCAAGACAGAAATTAATGTAAAAGAAGTTGTAACTCATAAAGTTTCAGATAATAGTATTGAACATTTAGGATATATATTAAGTCTGGATGATATTATTACAGATGAGCTAAGAGAAGAGGGATTGGTGCGAGAATTAATTCGTAATCTTCAAATTACTCGTAAGAATACTCGTCTTTCTAAGGAACAGAATATTAAGCTCACCGTAGATGCCTCGGATACAATTGTTAATCTTATCAAATCACATCAGGCAATTATTAGTGAGCCTGTAGGTGTGGTGGAATGGGAATTTAAGTCTCTATCGGAACAAGAAAATACGCAAAAAGTAAAAGTAGAACAAGAGGAATTTTTGATTTATATCACCGTACTTGAGGAGACAAAATAGTCTATGAAAATAACCAAAGAACAAGAATTTATACAGCTTGTTTGGGATTATTATTATCAGTATAAGCGGCCAATGCCTTGGCGGGATAATATTAATCCTTATTGGGTAGTTGTTTCTGAGATTATGCTACAGCAAACTCAAGTGGCGAGAGTTCTTGAGAAATTCCCTGTATTTATAGAACAGTTTCCGAGTTTTAAAGTTTTGGCAGAATCTAGTCTTTTGGAAGTATTGCAAGCTTGGCAGGGATTGGGTTATAATCGGCGAGGTAAATATCTTTGGGAAATTGCCCAAAAAATAATGCAGGAATATGATGGGGTTCTACCAGATAATCCTGATATATTAATTCATTTTCCTGGTATTGGTAAGGCCACAGCCGCTTCAATTATAGCCTTTGCTTATAATAAACCTACCATATTTATTGAAACAAATATTCGGCGAGTTTATATACATCATTTTTTCTCTGAAGCAGAGAATATTTCTGATAATGATTTACTCCCCTTTGTTGAGAGAACGGTTTCCAAAGATAATCCAAGAGAATGGTATTATGCTTTGATGGATTATGGAACTTATCTGAAAACTCAAATTAGTAATCCTAATCGTAAAAGCAAACATTATACACGCCAAAGTGTATTTGAGGGTTCTAATAGACAAATACGCTCTCAAATTATAAAACTATTATTACAGGGATCAAAAACTTTGTCAGAGATACAGGATATGATTTCAGATAGTAGGGTTGAGGATAATATAGAATCTTTAGTAAAAGAAGAATTAATAAAAAAGGAAAAAAATCAGTATATAATTCGTTAAATAGTAACATTTATGCTATACTATATGTAATATAATGTAGTATAAAATATGCCGCAAAACCCTAAAAAAATTCTAATTCTTTCTTGGGAAATATTGCCTTTGATGGAAGGTGGATTAGGGGTATTGGTGCGAAGCTTAGTGGATGAATTACGCCGACAGGGGGCAGAGGTTACTATACTTACACCTCACAATACTGATGATATTGAGGATGTTATTTCACTTGAATTGGGAGTGAGAAAATATAGTAAATCAGATACGCCTATTCCTGGACTCAAGGATTTTGTATTAAAAGAATTTATTCCAAAAGGGAAAAAGAAATATGTAAAATGGCCACAATTATATAGTGAATCAGTAGTAAAAAGAGCTACTCTGTATCCTAATCATACTCCTATTTCAACGAGAGCTTATGCCTATGCAGTTTATGATTGGCTACAAGAAAATGGACAAGATTTTGATGTAATATATGGTATGGATTGGATGGCTATACCAGCGCATTTACTTTTGGTACATCATAATATTACTATTCCATTTTATTATCATATTAATTCTACGGAAGTTGATCGCTCAGGTGGACATGTACATAATAATGATCACACAGCAAGAGCTTTATATGAACTTGAGAAAAAGGGATTTTATTTGGCACAAAAAATTGCAGTAGTATCAGATATATCTAAACAAATATTAATTGAGGATTATAATATTCCTGAGGAGAGAATTTATCCTATATATAATGATATTAGTTTTGAACCTGAAAAAATTGGATTTGAGCATTTGGATCGCGGTAAAAATGTATTATTTATGGGACGTGTTGTGGCACAGAAAGGATTATTCTTTTTGATTGAAACAGCGGCTCGGGTTCTTCAAATTGATTCTCAAGTTACTTTTATTATTGCAGGGGATGGATCTACAGAAGGAAATCTTTTACCCGAAATTGTGGAGCATGTAGCAAAAAGAAAATTGGAGCGAAATATTGTATTTACAGGTTGGGTAAATAGTGAATCCAAAAAACAATTATATAAAACTAGCCAATTATTTGTTATGCCATCTCCTAATGAGCCATTTGGACTTACCGCCTTGGAGGCTATTCGCTCAGGTGTCCCTACTATTGCCTCAGAGACAAGCGGATTTATTAGTGTAGTGCCCTCAACTCCAACCTTTGCTTATTATGATATTGAAGCCTTTGCTAATACAATACTCCATTTTATTCAAAATAAAGATGCTCGAATTGATTTATTAAAAAGACAACAGGAAGATTTATCTCATCATAATTGGCCACAAGAAGTGAAAAAATTATTGAGTTTAATAGAAGCGGTATGACAAAAGATATAAAAACACCAATTTTGCTCAAAGAGGAATATCCCGTAGTGATTTCTTTGTCTTTAATTTTTTCTTATACTTCTAAATCTTTAGTGGATATTTTGAAAAACCCAAAACTTCTTTTTGTAGATAAGAGGCGAAGTGATACTATTTGGGAAAAAGAATTCAATACCATATATATTCCCTTATTTGAATTTCTGTATAAGCAAAATATTAAAGCTGCAGTAATTATTACAGGACATTTTCTTGATATTGCTGCTCGTAAATATCCAGTATTCTTAGATATTTTACAAAAAATGATTCAAAAAGATTTACTATATATTATTCCAGATGCCTATTGGGGAAGTAGTCATCTTAGTATGTATTATTTTGATTGGTGGAAAGATGAAATTGCAGGAACTATAGAGCGAATAAAAGAGTATTTAAACATTATACCAACTTCCGTATATGTGCCTTTACTGTATCGACAATTACCATTAGAAAAATTATTAACAAGTTTTAGAATAGTAGATTTTGTGACCATAGTAGATGAACGTAAAGGAGGGATTTTGACTATGCCATTAAAATCATTTCGGCGTTTTCGAGGGGGGAGAGTAACTTGGATAAAAGAGGTGGAGAAAACAGATATTAATATTCATTGGTATCCTTATACCCATTATTTTGATTTGATGAATGTAAAAAATCATCAAACAATAGAATTGATGACAAAATCAATAGGACTTGAAATAGCACTTGCCTCAACCAAAGCTCAAATTGTGAAAAGTAAACCAAAAAAGAAGTCCTCTCTTCGTATACAAGAAGAGCGTAATTGGTCACGATATAGTAATCTTCAAAAAGGAGTATTTAGGCTATGGGAATATGCTACCTATATGCTCGGAAAAGAACATGCAGAAATTGATACCATTGATGATGATCCCTTAATGCGAAATTTGTTTTATAGTATGAATAGAGATTTCTTTTATTATCTTGGATATGATAATTATACCAAAAAACAACAAATTCCTTTTACTTCACCATATGAATCATTTATTCATATTCAGAATACCAATATACAATTAGAAATTTTATTTAATCAGAGAGAAACATAGTATATATTAATGCTTATATCCTTTACGAATATATTCTAATACCATGCGCTGCGTATTATAATAGCTTCCAATGAGGGATATTGCAGATCTTTGCATTCGGGTAAATTTTTCTCTATTATTATAAAATACATCTAGAGCATTCCCAATATTATCATACATACTATTGATTTCCTGATACTCATCTTCCCCCGATATTGTCCATCCATTAACATGATGTATACCACTTTCAGGCCACCAACCATCATAGGTGGATATATTGAGCACTCCATTGAGAGAGGCCTTCATACCACTAGTTCCTGAGGCTTCATAGGATATACGAGGGGTATTAAGCCAAACATCTACACCACTAACAAGAAGTTTGGATAGCTCAATATTATAATTGGGTAAATATATAATTTTGAGATAATCATTAGAATGTTCCCGAGCAATATCTAATATTCGTTTAATAATATCAAATCCTACATTATCGGTGTGATAGGCCTTCCCTGCAAAAATAATATTAAGTCCTTTATATTGCTCAGCAAGTTTAGCCAGTCTCTCAATATCAGAAAATATAAGATGAGCTCTTTTGTACTCAGTAGCACGACGGGCAAATCCTATGGTGAAGGCATTGGGTAGAAAATTGATATCAGGCTGTTGTTTGAGATATTCAGCTAATATATCTTTATTGATTTGATGAGCTTGTTGTATATCAGCAATTGGAATCCCATCAATATAGCGTAAAATTTCTGGATGTGTTTCCCAGCTAGGATAATATGATTGAAATACTTTATTCATAGATTCAGAAATCCAAGTAGGACTATGAATTCCATTAGTAATAGAATCAATTATGTGTTCTGGGAACATAGCCTGAGATACTTCTTGATGTTTTTGGGAGACGGCATTAGAATAATCAGCAAGAGACAAAGCAAGTCGCGTAAGATTAATAGTATGCTCATCTTCAAAGGCATCTTTTGGTAAATGCTGTAATTGCTCTGATGTACATATTCCTTGTAACCATTCTATAGGAAGACGAGTATGCCCGCCCAGAAGGGGAGTATGAGTAGTGAATACTACCTGAGAAATAGGATGATCAATCACCAGTGAAATAAGGGCACTATGGCTTTCATTGAGATGAAAGGTATCAATATTATTAAGCCCAAGACTATCAAGAGCATATTTGCTCCCAAGTCCTAATATGAGTAATTGTCTTCTGAATATTTCGGGATCTGGGGAATATACTTTATCGGAAACTGCTCTGAATAAATCTGAATTCTCAGGTAAATCAGTATCTAATAAAAGTATGGATACTGATTTATTAGAAAGAGAAGAAGTATAACTATATTCCCAAATATTGATTTGTACGGTTTCCTTTGCAAATTGAATACTTGTTTTCCCAATTAGATTGAGTAATTTGGTATAATCCCATTCTTGAGGATTTGCAATTTGCCCTTGCTCAGCATCTAATACTTGGTCTAGATATCCATGTTTATATAATATCCCAACACCAATTACAGGAAGTCCCAAATCAGCAAAACTTTTCATAGTGTCTCCAGCCAAAATTCCAAGACCTCCAGTATAAATTTTGATATCATCAGAAAACCCAAATTCCATACAGATATAGGCGGTACTCGGGATATAATTCATTGTATTTGTATTATGTATATCTATTAGTATAGCATATTATTGGGATAACAAAAAATCCCCTTATCGGGGACATCTTGTTATGAGAGCTAATTTAGATTACAGATACTGTTTTGATGATATGCTTTTTTCCAGTAAATGAAACTTTACGAGCTTTTCCAAATTCAATAACTCCATTTGCAATTGCATATAATGTGTCATCTGCTCCACGAGAAACATTTTTTCCAGCATGAAATTTAGTTCCACGTTGTCGAATAATGATATTCCCTTTTTCTACTTTTTGTCCAGCATATAACTTAACTCCAAGATATTTTGGGTTTGAATCTCTACCTAAGGCTGTAGAACCACCAGCTTTTCTATGTGCCATATCAAATAATGTTACTATATATGGTATAATAATACATATGAAATACCAATTTGTCAAGAATAGTGAAATTGTACTGTTGATTATATCTGCAATATTGATAGGAGGGATTGCGTATTTTATTGGAAAAATTCAAACTTTAGAATCCCAACCAAATACAATACAAGTTGTGTATCCAGATGCTATTGCAATAAAAAAGGATACTATCAATACGTCTAATCAAGCCGCGGCCTCCATCAATAGTACTATTGAGACAAAATTACAAACAGGTAAAATTATAGCGAGTAAAAATGGAAAACGATATTATTATGAATCCTGTAGCGGTGTAAATCGTATTAAGCCAGAAAACAGAATATATTTTGATACGAAAGAACAAGCTGAAGCCAAGGGATTAACTATTGCTTCTGGATGTAAAGCCTTATGAGAAAAACCTATATTCCCCGAACATATACCAAAAAGAAATCACCTGCTCGCAAAGCAAATCGATTCATAGAAATATTCCAATTTTTTATTTGGATTATATTTTTTGGGGGAATTGGATATGCCTTATATTCACCCATATTAAATATTGTGAATATAGATATTCGAGTAGATAATGAAATATTACAAAAAAATATTAAATCAAAGTCTGAAGATTTAATACAAGCTCATAATCATTGGTATTATAATAATAAGAATATTCTCCTTGCTCGTAGTGATATTCTTGAGAGAGAATTACAAAAAGAATTCCCACAAATTAAACATATTACTATTAAAAGGACAATAAATCGTTCATTGGAACTCACCATTCAACTTAGAAATTCCTTATTCACTATTTGTGAAAATACTATCTGCTCCAATATTAGTGATGATGGCGTCAATATTGGTAATGATTCTCTATCGGCTTCACTCATATCATTAACTGGGATTACTCCTAAGTCTCGTGGAGAAATTGTATTTTCAGAGAGAGAAATAGCTTGGTTTAAAACTATTGTGGAAATGTATAATCAAATTGATGGCGTAAAAGTATCCTCAATTGCCATACAGCAAAAAGCAGAGAATAGAATATTGGGGGTATTCGTCTATACAGAACAAGGATATTATATTATGCTAGATTTAGATACAGATATTATTTATCAAGCAGGGGCTTTAAAACAAGTCTTTATATCCCAGCTGCCTCCAGATCAAAGGCCTAATCTTCAATATATTGATTTACGGGTAAAGGATAGAGTATATTATAAGTTTAAATAATGTATGAAACAGCATATTATCAAGTGGTATAATAAAATTCCCCTATGGGGATATGTTTTAGGTATTACGATAATACTTGCTGTGTTGGCATTTGGATCAAGTGCTGGAGATTCGTTAACAGTTGATGAAAGTCCTCATATTGGAGCTGGATATTCATATATTGCAAAGGGGGATTATCGACTGAATCCAGAACATCCACCTTTATTAAAAATGTTATCAGGGTCTTCTATTTGGCTTGGAGCAAAGCTCACGGGGAATACCGTTAATTTCCCAGATACTATTCCTGCTTGGACAGAAAAGGTTAATGCCCAATGGGATATTGGATATGCATTTCTCTTTCAATCAGGTAATGATGCTAATACTATTATATGGTGGGCTCGACTACCAACTATATTGATATTACTTTTAGGGGGGATTTATTTGACCTATTCGGTATATTATCATACTAAGAGTAAAGCTATTAGTGTTATTAGCATTATATTATATGCATTTTCTCCTAATGTAATTGCTCACGGACGTCTTGTGACAACTGATATTATTGCAAGTATATCATTTATTATTGCTATTGATATTTGGGTGCGTTATCTCAAAAATCCTACCATTAAATATATTGGTTTACTTATTGTAGCTATATCATTTGCCTTTTTGTCTAAATTTTCTACTATTCTTTTTTTGCCATTATTTTTTGTGACCGGATTTGGGTATATTGCAGTAAAGTATTGGGGTAAAAAAAATATAATACGTAAAGGTGGTATTCTATTGCGAGATGCTCTTATTATAGCTATGGGAGTATTTGTAATTATCAATGGAGTATATTATTATACTATGCGAAATATGAGTGTTGATACACAAATGAAATTAATTCAAGAATCATTCCCGCAAGATAATGCTATATCTCAAATTACAAAAAACAGTTTATCCCAGGTGGTTAATACTCCAGGGCTACAATATTTTGGACAATATCTTTTAGGTCAGTCTATGGCAATACAAAGAGTAGGTGGGGGGAATACTACCTTTTTATTAGGGAGATTTACTAATCAGAGTTTTACTGAATATTTTCCAATCACCTATATATTAAAAGAACATTTAGGTATACTTGCGGTGTTAGCAAGCTTACTACTAGTGAGTATAGTTCTTGGGATTCGAGCTATTCAGCATAAAAAGTTGAAATTCAATAGAAAATGGTTGCTCAAATACTGGTATGAATGGACGATAATCACTATGATACTCTTATATTGGTTTATTAGTATAAGAGGGAATTTGAATCTTGGAATACGACATATATTACCTGCCGTCATATTAACTTATATAATTATTGCTATTGGAATTGTACGTATATTATTACCTTTGAAATTTTCAAAAATAATTCTTGGTATATTTTTGATATGGTATATTGCTGCCACATTACTTACATATCCTTCTTATCTCTCTCATTTAAATGTATTGGCAGGTCATGATCAAGGCTATCAAATCTTTACTGATTCTAATCTTGATTGGGGTCAGGACTTAAAACGATTGCATACATGGACGAAAGAGCAAAATATTGATACACTATATATAGATTATTTTGGAACTGGAGATGTGAAATATTATCTTCCAGATATCAATATAATACCAGTAAAATCGAATGATGGACCTAAAATTGGCTATACTGCAATTAGTGCGACTATGTTTCAAGATTCATTTTATCTGAAACAAAAAAATCCAAATTATCAAGAATATTGGTGGTTAGCATGGAAAAAGCCAGATTATATTATTGGGAATTCCATATTAATTTATTATAATAGCAGATATTAATTCCATGGCAGAAATACAAAACAATTCAGAATCAATACCCCCACTAGAACACAATACTCCATCAGAACAAAGTATTGAGCGTAATTTCGAACAAATTACTCCTTTAGAGCAAAATAATCCAGTGGTGGAAAAGCATATAGAGAGTTCAGCATATCAGGAGGCGCAAACTCATATCAAACAAGTAGTAGAAGAACAAAAAGTTGTACATCAACAAAATCCTATTGCAAAACCTTTATCTCCAAAATTACAAGAAAAATATGGATGGTTATTATCAATTCCAGAAGAGACAAGAACAGAAGTTTCTGTTAAATTGATTACCACAAAAGGTAAAGATATATTAGAGGTAATACATGCTTTTTTAGCTATTGAAGATTATGTAGGATTAGATAGATTGGAGGAATCTCTAAATGAAGTCTATCCAACTTTGATTCAAGAAGGTATACTAACAGATATACACGATAAATAAATATCAATATGATAATTGTACTCTATGTACTGCTGGTGCTATGGGTTATTGCTATAACATTTATTATAGCAACGGTTATTATACATCCATTTTGGGAAAAACGTCGTATTAATCGGGGACTTGCAATGACACAATATCAAATTATTGTACCTCGCAATATCCCTAATCCAGAAGCTAATATCAAAGATTTAATTAGTGTGATGGAACAGGTATATGCGGGGTTCTCTTATCTCAAATTAGAGAAATTAGTCAATCGTCTTAGATATGGGAGTCCTTATATTTCTCTTGAAATTGTAAGCCCTACCGAGCGAGATGAAATTAATTTTTATATTGGAGTTCCAAAAGGGTATGAATCTATTTTTGAAAAACAAATTCATGGAGTATATCCAGAAGCTGAGCTGAAGCATATTACTGATTATAATGTATTAATCCCTGAAGGAGAAATTCGGGCCGGATACTTACAGCTTAAAAAACCCTATATTCTCCCTATTAGAACCTATAAAGAATTAGAAACTAATCCTTTGAATGTGATTACCTCGGCTCTGTCTAAAATTCAGGAAGATGAAAGTGCAGTGGTACAGATTTTAATACAAAGAGTATCGGATGATTGGAGTAGTAGTGGTAAGAAGGTAGTGAAGAAAATGCAAAAAGGAGAAAGCTTCAAAAATGCATATAATGAAGTTTTTGGGGGGATTGATAAGCAATTTTTGAAAACTTTAGGTTCTGCTACAAAGTCTAAATCAACGGAAGTCTCTGAGCCAAAAATGTTAAGTCCTCAAGAGTCTATTATGATGGAGAAAATTAGTCAAAAAACAGGTAAAATTGCCTATGCGACTAATATTAGATTATTAACTATATCTCGAGATAGCCAAAGAGCAGATGTATTATTTGATCAATTAGAGGGTGCTTTTTCTCAATTTGCCAATGGAGATCTGAATCAATTTAAAGTAATCAAATATCCTATAAAGAATATTAAACAATTTATTTATACCTTTATATTCCGATTATTCTCAGTAAAAGAATCAATGTTATTAAATAGTGAGGAATTGACGAGTATATATCATATTCCTGCTGTGGGAGTGGAGACTCCAAAAGTAACTTGGATTACTTCTAAAACCTCACATCCTCCAGTTGATTTGCCAAAGGAAGGATTATTATTAGGGAAGAATATATATCGTGGTGAAGAAATTGAGGTAAGAATTGCAGAAGAGGATAGGAGACGTCATATGTATCTTATTGGACAAACAGGAACAGGTAAAAGTTCTTTGATGAAAAAAATGATACAAGAAGATTTGCAAGCAGGACATGGTCTTGCTCTATTAGATCCTAATGGAGATTTTGCCGTGGAAGTATTGGGTATGATTCCAGAGCATCGTATGCAAGATGTGATTTATTTTAATCCTGCTGATACTAATTATCCTATGGGACTTAATATTCTGGAAGCCCGCACACATGAGGAAAAAGATTTCTTGATACAAGAAATGATTTCTATTTTTTATAAATTGGTATCTGATCCAAGTATGATAGGGCCAATATTTGAGCATAATATGCGAATGGCAATGTCAGCTTTAATGTCAGATGTCAATAATCCAAGAACTCTAGTAGAAATACCTCTTATGTTTACTGATGAGGCATTTAGGAGACAAGTATTATTAACAGTTGACGATCCTGTCATACGGCATTTTTGGGAAAAAGAATTTCCTGCTACACAAAAAGGTTCACAAGCAGGGGATACACTTGGGTATCTATTAAGTAAATTGGGCCGATTTATTGAAAATGAAATGGTGCGTAATATTATTGGGCAATCTCGTTCAGCCTTTGATTTTCAAGATATTATGAATTCAGGTAAAATTTTGATTGGTAATCTTTCTAAAGGAGGGTTGGGGGAACAAAATAGTAATTTATTAGGTATGTTGCTGGTATCCAAATTACAAATGGCAGCCTTTAAGCGAAATGAAATTCCAGAAGAACAGAGAAGAGATTTTTATTTGTATTTAGATGAGTTTCAAAACTTTACCACAGATAGTATATCTACCATTCTCTCTGAGGCTCGCAAATATCGATTATGTCTCATATTGGCCCATCAATATATAGGACAATTATCTGAGGGGATAAAGAATGCAGTATTTGGGAATGTGGGTACTGTGGTAAGTTTCCGTATTGGATCCGAGGATGCTGAAATTATTGCTCAGCGTATGCAACCATATTATAGTGCTGAGGATTTAGTGTCAATTGACAATCTAAAGTCAGTAATAACCTTGATGATACAGGGTAAGACCAGTAAAGCTTTTAATATGGATATTATATTCGCTGATAAGACGAATGCATCTTTACAACAACGGGTAATATTAGAGTCTCGCAATAAATATGCCAAGCCGGCAGCTGAAATACGAGCGGATATATCGAGTCGTACGCAAAGTATGTTCGAATAGAAATATAGCTAGTATATGATATACTTAATAGTATATTGAAATTATAATAGAGATTATGAGTAATATTTGTCTTACAGGAATACAGCCGACAGGAAAATTACATATTGGGAATTATTTTGGGGCAATGAAACCTCTATTAGAATTGTCACAGAATTCTGAAATTGATAGCATATTTATTTTTGTGGCGAATCTTCATGCTCTTAATAGTATTAAAGATGCGGAGACATTAAAGGCTTATACTACTGATATTGTACTTGATTATCTTGCTTTGGGGCTCGATATCAATAAAACCAGTTTATTCCTACAATCAGATATACGAGAGCTTACTGAGCTTACTTGGATATTCAATAATCTTGTTAGTGTTGCCTATCTCGAGCGTTCACATGCCTATAAAGATGCTATTGCTAATGGGAAAGAGGCAAGTATGGGATTATTTGATTATCCGGTATTAATGGCAGCAGATATATTATTATATAAATCAACTATTGTACCCGTAGGGCAAGATCAAAAACAACATATTGAGATAGCACAAAAAATTGCAGATAAATTTAATTCTCAATATGGAGAAATTTTTATTAGACCAAAGCCCTATATTCAATTAGACACTGCTATTGTACAGGGACTTGATGGGAGGAAAATGAGTAAATCATATAAGAATACCATAGAATTATTTGAAGCTGAGGATAGTATTCGCTTAAAAGTGAGTAAAATAATTACAGACTCCAAAGCACCAAATGAACCAAAAGACCCAACAAACTGTAATATATTATCTTTATATCGTCTATTTGCATCTCCAGAGGAAATTACTCATATTGAGGGTCAATATCGAGAGGGGACTATATCATATCGTGAAGCAAAAGAATTATTAGCTGAAGCAATTTTAAGCTATTTTGCCGCTATTCGCCAAAAGCGACAAGAATTATTATCACAACCAGAATATATACAAGATATATTACATAAAGGATCTCAAAATGCTCAAACTATTGCAAAAGAAACTATGAATCAAGTTCGACAAGTAGTAGGTATATAATAAAAATTATAAACTATCTTTAAAGATATCAGCAATGGTATCATTCATATCTTTTGGCTCATCATTGTCTATTGAATGAGAGAGTTCATAGTTATGAGCTGGAGCGGTGATTTTTTGCGCAATAAAATTAATACCAACAATGGATTCTATAAATTCAGCAATACTATCTAATATAATATTGCTATGTTTTTCTAATCTATCTCGATAAAAATTAGACTCAACTGCAATAGTTAAGGTTTCATCAGATAATTCAATAGGTTGGGTTTTAGCAAATATAACACTAAGACTTTTATTTGATTTGCTAAGAGACTTATTAATTTCAGGATAGAGTTTTTGGACATTATCAATATCAGGAGATACAGTTTTTCTGATGGGAGCTGGAGCTTTGATCTCAGCTTTAATAGGTTCTTGTATTTTAGGTTCGATTTCATATTTAGCTTTAGACTCTTTAATCTCGGTTTTTGTGATAGATTTTTTTAATTCTTTTGTCCTAGGGATAGTATCAATTTCAGTATCAGATGGGGGAGTATTCTGGCCCCATATTTGAGCAATAATTAATTCTAGGGGTAAATAGGGGATATAGGCAGAATGAGTTTGAGATTTTACTCTTTCTAATTCTTGTATGAATATAATAATTTTTGACTGAGTAATAGCTTTAGAGAGCTTGGTAAGCTTATCATACTCAGACTCTAATAATGGGCTTATATCAAGTAAATTAGGGCTAATTTGTATCAGGAATATTGAATGAGATATGGTCAGTAAGTTCAATAACAATTGTGGTATTCCAAATCCCTCATCATAAAGATTATGAATATGTCTAATGGCGGGATACAAATCTCCCTTGGAGAGAAATTCTAATAATGTATAGGCTTCAAAATAGGAGTTTTTACCAAGAATTGTGGAGGCAAATTCAGTATTAATATCTTTTATTCCAGAGGAAATAAGTTTGCCCAAAATACTCTCAGCATCTCTGGCTCCTCCCATAGCCTGTAGGATAATTTGATTTACAACGGAGTCATCAATAGTAACTTTTTCGGCTTTTGTAATATACAGAATTTTTTCTCTAAGCTCAGCTGAAGATAGGGGTTTGAAATCAAATTTTTGTACACGAGACAAAATGGTAGGGAGCATTTTATGGGCATCGGTTGTGGCGAGTATAAATATGGTGTTCTTGGGAGGTTCTTCAAGTGTCTTTAATAATGCATTAGATGCATCCTTGGTGAGCATATGAGACTCATCAATAATATAAATTTTATATCCATTTTTTTGAGAGGGGGCAAAGCGTACCGCTTCCTTGAGATTGCGAATCTCATCAATACCACGATTAGAAGCAGCATCTATTTCAATCAAATCAATAAAAGCATTATCATTAATTGCCTTACAATTATCACAACTATTACATGGTTCAGCAGAATTCTCTTTGCGCTTGAGACAATTGAGTGCCTTGGCAAAAATTCTTGCCATAGTAGTCTTACCTGTACCACGAGGCCCACTAAATAAATAAGAATGCACCGTACGATTATGAATAATGGCATTCTGAAGTGTGGTCTTCACAATTTCTTGTCCAACAATTTGTGTGAAAATCTGGGGTCTATAAGTTCGGTATAAGGCTGGCATATATCTGGGTATTATTTACGGAAGACAAAAAATTTATATCCAACAAAGCTCACAATCATTGATCCCCCTGTTCCTAATAGTTTACCAATAATTGCCGGATCTATCAATTGAGAGGGGATAAAAGATAAGGATAATGGGAGGAGAATAGTTGCTGGCAATATTAATATGGTGAGTCTTAATATAGTAGTATTCACAATAAATCCTAAAGCATTTACCATGAGAAAACTCCCAAATTCTCGAGGCTTGGTCTTTTTCTTATGCTGAAAGGTAATATATTTATTGGCAAAATAACTAAATATAATAGCAGTGATTACCGAGATAAGATTAATATAGATAATTAGATGTGATTCATTAGAAATATTAAAGCTATATTTCAATAAAGCAAATACCCCGATATCAATCGAGGTATTCAGAATTCCAATAATAGCAAAGAGTATTATTTCGCGATTTTTTACCAAGGCTGTATTTTTAGTGGTTCATCAGAATTTTCTTCTTCAGATTTAGTATCCTCTGAAGCTTCCTCAAGAAGGGGAGTATCATCTACAATTTCTTCATCAATATCAATATTAGGAGCAACTTCTGGAGTATCATTGAGATTAGACGGTGCATTCGTATTTACAATTCCAAGTGCTTGAGCTGATACTACATTTTCAATAGCTGCCCATTCACTTTTTTTAGTAAGTGGGGTAAGAATAGTCACCTCATCACCAGGAGATAATCTAAAATAAGTTACAGAAGCAGTTAAGAGTCGATATAATTCATCTCCAACTTTTGCAAAATAACTATTATCTTGATATATAATATTCCCAATAGCACGACGACGTGGAGCTGGTCCAATTTGCTTATAAATAAATGCTCCATCAGCCGTAATAGTAAGTTTTAATTGATCTCCTTCAATCAATTTAGATTTACTCGCATAATTGGCAGGGACTGGATATTGTTTTTTAGTATCATCTACCATATATTCACCGGTAAATTCTCCCAATACAACTTTTTCTGCTTGCCCTACTACACTCACATAGGATTGATTAGCTCCTGCAACTTGAGTCAGCATAGCACGAGCTTGATTGAGCCGAGCTTCTGCTTCTTTTACGATTTGTTCTAACTCAGCAATTTGCTGAGATTTGTCCTCAGTATTTGACATATCTGTGCTTTTATTTTGATATTATTACTACAATATTAGTATATCATATTGTAAATTTATTGACAAGGGGATGATGAAATGGATATAATAGATTAGTTCGCATAAAGCTGGTGTGGTGGAATGGTAGACACGAAGGACTCAAAATCCTTTGGAGGCAACTCCGTAACGGTTCAAGTCCGTTCACCAGCACAATATTATAAAACCGCCTTGAAGGCGGTTTTATAATATTGTTGACTGGATCTGATATAAGTAATAGTCCGTTTGGACTATTACTCTAGGACTTGAAAGTCGGAGCGATGTGTGAGTTTGGGCATAAGCCCAAGGCGAACACCGCGAGACGGGGTAGCGAGAATTTTTCGTCAGAAAAATTACTTGTGATCAAGTCCGTTCACCAGCACTAAATAAAAAACTCCCAATTCTTTGGGAGTTTTTTATTTACTCTATTGTGCTCGGCTCCCATCAGTATTAAGACGAGCTATATATTGCGCCGCTACTCCTTGATATTGAGTAAAACTTCCTCCTACTACAAATTTACCATCATTTTGTGTTATTATACTATACACCATCTGATCAAATCCCGTGCCTATACTAAAACTATAGTCCCTACTCCCATTACTATTTAGTCGTATAATATAATTAGCTCCTACTCCTTGATATGTACCAAAATCTCCCCCTATTATTAATTTCCCATCACTCTGCTGTATAATACCTCTTACTGGAACAATCAAAAGATTATTAAAGCCTGTACCTATAGCAAAAGTATTATCTGGAGACCCATCACTGTTTAGTCGTATAATATAGTTAGCTCCTGCTCCCTGATAAGTAGTAAAAGTTCCACCCAATACTAATTTTCCATCGCTTTGCTGTATAACCGCGTATGGTACATTATTAAATCCCGTACCTATATTAAAAGTATTATCTTGAGATCCATTACTATTTAACCGTGTTATTCTATTTGTAGACACACCCTGATACGTACTAAATGACCCTCCAATAATAATTTTCCCATCACTTTGTTGGTAAACCTTGTTTACCGTACCATTAAATCCTGTACCTATATTAAAACTCGTATCTATACTCCCATCAGCATTTAACCTTATGATTCCATTTGCTGATACTCCTTGATAAGTGGTAAAAAAGCCACCTATAACTATTTTCCCATCACTTTGTTGTATAATGCTCATTACGCTACTATTAAATCCTGTACCTATATTAAAAGTATTGTCTCTACTTCCATCACTATTTAGTCGTATAATATAATTGGCTGCCACTCCTTGATAAGTAGTGAAATCTCCCCCTAGTACTATTTTACCATCACTTTGTTGTATAATACTCGCAGGAGGATTATTAAACCCTACCCCTATATTAAAGCTACTGTCTCTTGTTCCATCATTATTTAAGCGTGTTATTTTATTAACTGACACCCCTTGATAAGTGGTAAAAAAGCCACCTATAACTAATTTCCCATCACTTTGTTGTATTATACTCTGAGTAGAACTATTAAACCCAGTAAAACCTAGAGGTGGGGTTTGAATTCCTCTGTTGACACAACGGAAACCAATACGGCTATTAAAATCAGAGGGAATATACGACATATTGAGCGAAAAAACTCCTGTAAAGCTATGATCAGACAACTGGCTACCACGAATGAAACCGTAAATGGTATTATTTCCAGGAGTCCCATCACTCCATACTGCTCCCACATTCTGGCTAGTATCCCAACTTGTATTACTTGCTCTATAATCATCATAATTAAGGATTCCATTAGTGGTTAACAGAGTAAATGGTCTCCAACCACCAAATCCTGGACTTGCTGTTATTGTTGGTTGATCAGCTCCAGTTATAGTGTTATTAGTCCATTCCCATACATTTCCACTTAAGTCCCATATTACTGATCCATTGGATAAAGTATGTGTTCTTTTTTGTATACTAGGAGATATGTCCCCTGTCCCGCTATAGGGAGCTGTATCAATTCCTGCTACTAATCCTAAGGCTGGAGTATTATCACTATGTCCTCTCCATAATCCTCCCGACCCTACTGTTCCACCTGTCCAATTACTTGGCTGAGCCTCTATATTACGGGCTATTGTCATCCATTCTTTATTCGTAATAAGACTTCCTCCAGCATTAATACAATATGTAGCTGCCGTTATCTGGCTTATCTTTACTATTGGATAACCACTTGCTACACTAGCTACAGCCCTACCATTAGCTGATGTAGTTGCGGTTATAGTATTGTCTATGGTATTTGCCCCTTCGTCGGGTGTAGTTAGTCCTACTGTAGGAGAGGCTATTGCTACTGCCTTAGCCTCATATTTCATCACACAAAAGTCCTCAGTATTATAAAGACTATTTCCTGGGACTTTAATATATCCTGTTGGACACACAATATTGGTATAGATAGATTGTCCACGAGTAAAAATGGTATTATCAACTGAATTGACTCCACTAATGGTGAAGCGCCCTATATCATCGGTAACAATAGAGAAACCACTTAAGACGGGATCAGTCCCATAAAAGGGTATGCTTTGAATATATGTAGGGACAAGAAAAGTAATATCAATACAACCTGCTCCAGGTGTCTTACAGATAGGAGTGGTGGAATTAGCAGTAAGGGCAGATATTTGTGGGTGATGAGATCCTGTCTTGAGAGCATATTGTTCTAATGCCTGATAAATAGTCAGGGCATCGGCTTTGCGTTCATTATCATTTGCTTCCGAAATAATTCTGCTGGGGTTTAGAGCATATAATACTGTGGCAAATAGAATAGCAAGAAGAGCAATGACGAGAAGTATCTCGAGTAGGGTAAAACCTTTTTTTGTAGTGTGTTTCATAAGGATATATTTTATTTCTAGATTAAGTTTAGTATAGCATAAAACTATTATTGAGTGTATAGTGACTTTATGCTATACTTATACACATAAATCATTAACATAATATATGTTGGATATACTATATATAAAAGCAAATCGAGATTTTATTATTGAAGTTGCCAAAAATAAAAAGGTTGGTATAGATATCGATAAGCTATTGTCATTATATGAAGAGCGTCAAAATCTTTTGCAACAAATAGAGCAATTGCGGGCAGATAAAAATGTTATTGCTGAGCAAATGAAGCAAATAGCTATTTTATCAGGAGATGAAAAATCTAAATTAATTGAACAAGGGAAAAGTATTAAAGATACTCTTGCAAATTTGGAAACTCAATATGAGAAAATAGATAGTGAGTATCAAAACATTCTTTATCAGGTACCTAATATATATTCCGAGGATACCCCTATTGGACTTACTGAAGATGAGAATCACGTTGTGAAACAGGTGGGGGAGAAGCCTAATTTTAACTTTACTCCTTTGGAGCATTGGCAATTGGGTAAAGATTTGAATCTTATTGATACTGAGAAATCAGCTGAAGTCTCAGGTTCACGATTTGCTTATATTAAAGGAGATTTAGTATTATTACAATTTGCTTTAATACAATGGGTATTATCGCTGTTACAAGATACTAATTTGATTGATTCTATAGCAAAACAGGCTGGTTTAGAGGTGTCCAATAAAGCCTATACTCCCGTATTGCCTCCTGTATTGATGAAGCCAGAAGTGATGAAGCGTATGGGGAGATTGGATCCTATTGATGATAGGTATCAGACTACAGAGGATGGATTAATGTTAGTGGGGAGCGCTGAGCATACTTTAGGACCAATACATATAGATGAGATATTAGATTATAAGCAATTACCACTTCGATATGTCGGGTATTCTACAGCTTTTCGGCGTGAGGCAGGAACCTATGGTAAGGATATGAAGGGAATATTGCGATTACATCAATTTGATAAAATTGAAATTGAGGTATTTAGTAATAAAGATAATGGATTTGTTGAGCAGGAATTGATTCTTGCCATACAAGAATATTTGATGAAACAATTGGAATTACCATATCAAGTGGTACTCAAATGTTCAGGAGATATGGGAACTCCCGATGTGAGAGCCTATGATATTGAGACTTGGTTACCTGGGCAAAATCAATATAGAGAAACCCACACCTCAGATTATATGGGAGATTTTCAAGCTCGAAGATTACAAACTCGATATAAAGATAGCGATGGGCAAAAACATTTCATACATATGAATGATGCCACCGTATTTGCAATTGGCCGAATATTAATTGCTATTATGGAAAATTATCAGCAGGCTGATGGAAGTATTCGTATTCCACAAATCCTACAATCATATATTCATAAAGATAGTATTACCAATACAAAATAATATGTTAATCAGATTAATAAAATCTTCTTGCTTAGTAATCGGGATCTTGTTGATTTTAGGTTTTCCTATATTTAGTTTTGCTCAAGATGACATAATCACTGAACCTAATATTTCAGAGTCTAATAATACTGTTACGGAAGACTTGGGTTCCCCAGAGGCTATATCCTATAATAAGCCAGATTCTTTTTATCGTGCAGAAGTACAAGGAGTTGAGAGTAAAGAAACAGAGATTTTAGGAAGAAAAGTAACTTCTCAAAATCTTACAATGAAAATTTTAGATAAAGATAAAAAAGGAGAAATTATCGTTGTAGATAATGGGGGAGGAGCTGATTTACAAGAAAGTCAAATATATAAAAAAGGAGATATATTAATTGTAGTTAAGACAAGAGTTGGGGGGGCTGATCAATATTATGTCCAAGATAGATATCGATTACCAGGACTATTTGGAATGATAGCAGTATTCTTAATTCTTACAATTGTTTTTGCTCGAAGGCAGGGGATAGGATCTATTATTGGACTTATTGCAAGTGTAGGAATTCTGATTGGATATCTGGTCCCTGCATTACTCGGGGGTCAGAATCCTGTTTTAGTAACCTTTATAGCGAGTATAGCTATTATTACTTTGACTTTATTTATTTCACATGGATTTAGAGTGAGAACCTTTATCTCCTTTGTTGCTATGAATATTACACTTGGACTTGCATATGGCATATCCGTAGTATTTGTGTATATGGCACATATGTTTGGAGTAGGGAATGAAGATACATTTTATCTTGCCTCTATTAGTAGTGTAGATCTTGACCTAAGAGGAATATTATTAGCTGGGGTCATTATTGGTATGCTTGGAGTATTAGATGATGTTACTGTTGCTCAGGCAGCAACAATTGATGAGATAAAGCGGGCTAACCCTAAAACTCGATTCAAACAATTATATACAGCAGGTATGTCGGTTGGGCGAGATCATATTGCCTCATTAGTGAATACCCTAGCCTTAGCTTATGTGGGGTCTAGTTTACCATTATTCTTATTACTTTATATTAATAGTGCCAATATACCAATTTGGGTAACATTAAACTCTGAATTTATTGCTCAAGAATTAATTCGTACAATGGCGGGTAGTATTGCAATTGTATTAGCCGTTCCGATTACGAGTTTGATAGCAGCTAAAGTATTCGATAATTATATACATAAACCAAGAGATAAACATGATATTGCTCATCATGGGCATAGCCATTAATTGATATATTCATAATTCTTATGATATACTATAAAAGAATTATAAAGATTAAGATATAGATATGAGCGATATAACAGAAAATAATTTTATTGGAAAAGGAATACTTATTGTTACGGTATTAGTAGTGATAGGTGCTATTGTTTGGGGACTTAATACTCAAAGTTCAGGATCTCGTAATGTAAATGTAGAAGTTACAGATGAGGATACTTATCTTGGAAATAAAGATGCCAAAGTTACTCTAGTAGAATATTCTGATTTTCAATGTCCTGCATGTAAGGCTTATGAAGATATTGTGAAACAACTTCGGGATTCTTATAGTCCAGAGGATTTAAAATTTGTATATAGACATTTCCCACTTCGTAGTATTCACCCTAATGCTGATATTGCCGCTCAAGCTGCCGAAGCTGCAGGTGAGGAGGGGAAATTCTGGGAAATGAAATCTCTCTTATTCGAAAAACAATCTGAATGGGAAAAGGAAAAAGATCCTAAGGGATTATTCGGAGCTTATGCAAAATCATTAGGAATAGATGTAGGTAAATTTGATGAGGATTTGAAAGCAGATGATGATTCAAAAGAGCGAGTAGAAAAAGATTATCAATCAGGAGTTGCTCTCGATATTGCCTCTACTCCGACCTTTATATTAAATGGAGTAATTATCAAAAACCCTCAAAGTCTAGATGAATTCAAATCTCTTATTGATGCTGAATTAAAAAAATAATCCAGTCCATGATAGCAAAGCCTGACTTTGAACATGTCGTATTAGTAACTGAGCTCGATGAAGTAATTGGAGTATCACCTAAATCTGAGGTACATACTCTTAATACCCCCCTTCATCGAGCTTTTTCTTTATTCCTATTTCGTCCGGAGGATAAACAATTCCTCATTCAACAAAGATGGCATGGGAAGAAAACATGGCCACTAGTTTGGTCTAATAGTTGTTGCGGACATCCGGAATTAGAGGAGTCTACTATTGATGCGGTGAGAAGACGCGCTCAATATGAACTTGGTATACAACATTTTGATATACTAGAAGAGGCAAGCCCTTATCGCTATACCTTTGAGCGAGATGGAGTAGTTGAAAATGAAATATGTCCTATTTATTTTGGTATTAGCTCAGATCCAATTAACCCTCATCCAGAAGAAGTAGAGGCTTATCGTTGGATTAGCTGGGATCAATTTGTGAGTGAGGCTTTCGCTGATGATAAAACATTCTCCGAATGGTGTCGTGAGGAATTACGACTATTAGAGCAAACACAAATATTTAAGGATTTTATGAAAATGTAATATAATTATTATTTTTTGACATTATATAAATACAGGATATACTATAAATACATGCTGTTCGGCATGCCTGTCCCATTATCATGGGGAAATGACATGGCTCAGACTCAGTTTGGATTCTTAACTCGAGAAAGAGAAGAGGAAATTGTGGGGCGAGGAGTATTAGCTTTACAACCACAATTCCATTCTTTTTTTCCTCGTCGTGAACTTCGAGTTCGTGATTGGGAAAAATCAATTCAAATATTGAAGCAACAGATGTATCATTTTTTTCTCGGAGAAGGTATGAAGGCAAAGCATGCTGATAATCTTTCTACCCATATTCTTGAGTCCATTATCTCTCAGCTTGTACTTAAGGAATTTGCCCATATCATCAATCCCAATGAAAACATATAAAGCTCTGTATATCCCGCCTTCTCTTATGTTGGCGGGAATTTTTTCTTTTGACCATATAAACATATTATGGTATATACACTATGTCCTCATTGGGTATTACCTTATGTCATCATATCAATCATTCTCCTTGCCTCGGCGCTGGAAAATTGTTGTAGCCATATTGCTTTTACTATGGTTAGTACCGACAATATGGATGATTCCAATTCTGTTGGGTAATTCCTCATTAAAGCAAATTTTACCCGATGATATTTCACAAAAATATGAAGTATGAGCAAGGCGCACTTTCAACTTGGCTCCCAATCAATGTGAATTGGGAGGTATCAAACCTTATCTAGTGGATCATGCAATTGGCACATCTCAATCAATAATTCTCGTATGTGGTAAAAAACTTGACGCTAGAGTTGTCAGTACCTCTCCATAATACTCTCATTGTATGAGCCATCTTTTGGGGTGGCTTTTTCTTTTATTCTATATGCTTTTCTTCTAATTGATGAATATAGCTATAGGCTGATAAGGCAGCTTTGACAGCGTCTCCGGCGGAGATATTATTTTGCTTATAAGCCTCATCAGTTATATCTCCCGCTGCAAATATTCCTGCTCGAGAAGTAGTAGCATATTTATGATCGAGTATAATTTCTCCAATTTGATTAGTATCAACCAGATGTTTGACTATATCTGAATTAGGTAGAGATCCAATTTCAATAAATAATCCTGTAATATCAAGCTCACTAATCTCTTGTGTTTTGAGATTCTGATAATGAATTCCTGTCATTAATTTTTCTCCGAATATATCAGTAACTACCGTATTATAAAGTATACCTTTGAAATTAGGATGTTTTTGAATTTTCTCAGCAGTTTGGGGGTCTCCTTTGAGCTCATCACTACGATTAAAGAGATATACTTCACTGGCATAAGAGAGTAAATCGAGTACACTTTCGAGCCCAGCATTACCTCCTCCCACAACAGCAACTTTTTGCCCTTCAAAAAATGGAGCATCACACGTAGCACAATAAGCTACTCCCTTAGCAGAGAACTCTGCTTCTCCTGGAATATCTAATTTGCGTCGATGTGCTCCCATACCAAGAATTAAGGTTTTGGTTTGAAAAGTTTTACCTCCTTCAGTTATTACTTCATATAGAGGATAAGGGGTTTCGCTGACTTGACTGATAGCAGATACTCGGTCTATTAGAGTCTCAAGTCCTGGCTGGGCTTTGATATGGGCTTCGAATTTTTGAGCTAAATCAAAGCCAGAAATTCTAATATCTCCAATCCAATTATCAATATCATTAGATACTACAGACTGTCCTCCAAAACTATCAGTAATCAAAATGGCTTTGAGTTGTTTACGGGCGGCATATATAGAGGCTGCTGTCCCTGTAGGACCTCCTCCAATAATAATAGTGTCATAAATCATATATACTTGCGTTTAATTTGAATATACTTTGATAATATAGGAATATTTGATATACTTATATCATAATAGAATAATAATATACTATGCAAAATAAATCAATTTTATTGGTGGTGGCTTCCATCTTACTTTCTGGTATGATGATTGCCTCAGCAATTATATTCAATGGGTCTCAGAATAGAGCAAATAGTAATAATACGGCTACTAATGATTTACCACCAGTTGATAATAATGACCCAGTAGAGGCGCGCGATATTAATGTTGATATTTCTGATGATACTCCATATCTTGGAAAAAAATCAGAGGCCAAAATTGCAATTATAGAGTTTAGCGATTATGAATGTCCTTTTTGTAAAAAATTCCATGAAGGAGCAAGGCCTGATATAATTGACAAATATGTAAATACTGGAAAAGCAATATTAGCTTGGAAAGATTATCCATTAGAATTCCATGATCCTCTTGCAACCAAGCAAGCGATAGCAGCTCAATGTGCATATGAACAAAAAGGAAATGAGGGATATTTTGCATATGCTGATTTGATATTCAATAAAACTGAAAGTGGTGGAGATGGAATGAAAGAAGAAGAATTAAATATATTAGCTAAAGGGATAGAGGGGCTTGATACTGCGAAATTTGATACTTGTCTGAAAGAAGAAAAAACTCTCAATAAAGTAAAAGCAGGCACAAAATTTGGTAATGATAATGGAATTACGGGAACTCCTGGATTTATTATTGGAAAATTAGAAAATGGTAAATTAGTTGGGGGTATTCGAATTGCAGGGGCTTTACCACTCGCAACATTCCAAGGATATCTTGATGACCTTTTGAAATAATATGCTATACTAATAATGTAAATTAATAATAAATGATTATGAGTACTCCCAATATACAAATTTATTCAACTCCTACTTGTGGGTTTTGTAAACAAGCTAAAGAATTCTTAGCTGAGAATAATATTCCTTTTGTTGACTATAATGTAGCGGCTGATGCTGAAAAGCGAAATGAATTAGTTGAAAAAAGTGGTCAGCTTGGTGTCCCAGTTATTGATGTAGATGGTCAAATTCTCATCGGTTATGATAGAGCTACTTTAGCAAAACTTGTAGGAATTGAGGCCTAAATCAATTCCAAACAAAAAAGACAGACTGTAAAATCTGTCTTTTTTGTTTTATGAAGAGAATAGACTATAAAGTAGCCTCTCCTTCTTCCCATTCTACAGGACATAGACCTCCATTTTTTAGAGCTGAGAGAACTCTTACTGTCTCATCAATACTTCGCCCGACATTTAGGTCAGATACTACTGCGTATCGTAATATTCCAAGAGGATCAATAATGAAAGTTCCACGAAGGGCAACTCCGCCATCATTATCTACAAGAATATTATAATCATCTGCAGTTTCTTTACGAAAATCTGAGAGAAGTGGAAATTCTAATTTTCCTAAATCTTTTTCTACCCAAGCTTTATGTGAATGTACGCTATCTACACTAGCTCCAAGTACTTGAGCTCCAAGTTTATTGAATTCCTCAATTTGTTTGTTGAACCCTGTGATTTCAGTTGGACATACAAAGGTGAAATCAAGAGGGTAAAAGAATAGAACTACCCATTTCCCAGATCCAGTGATATGGGATAATGAATATTCTGCAAATTTTCCATCTTGATATCCTTGTAAGGTGAAATCAGGGGCTGGTTGTCCTACTTTGATCATAATTATAGTATTTATTGAATATCTAGTATATATGAATATACCATGTGTAGTATATCATAAAATAGCCTATATTTGAACCTATCTACAATGACATCTAATTATGATATACTGGTATAAGAATAATACAATATTATGATTGCGAGCTTATCCGGAAAAATTCAATATAAAAATCAGAATAGTCTTATTGTGGATGTGAATGGAGTGGGGTATGCTGTATTAGTAAATAGTATTACCTTGAGTTCACTGGGATTAGTAGGGGATGAGGTGTCACTCATTACCTATCTTGATGTTAAAGAGGATAGTTTAATTTTATTTGGATTTTTGGATATGTTATCATTTGAATTATTTAAGTATTTGATTTCAGTGAATGGAGTGGGGGCAAAAAGTGCCTTAGCTTTATTAGATCTTGATCAGCCTGAAGCTTTGATGAGAGCTATACAACAAGAAAGAGTCAATATACTCAATCAAGCTTCTGGTATTGGTAAAAAAACAGCCGAGAGAATTGTATTGGAGCTTCGAGATAAATTAGGTGCTTTAGCTTATATAGATGGGGGAGAGAATATTTCCTCCGATTCAACTCAAGAATATCAAGGTACTCAAGATGTTTGGGATGCTCTGGAGTCTCTTGGGTATAAGTCAATACAAATTCAGAGAATTATGCCTCAATTAGATTCTAATCTTGAGGTGTCAGAGCAAATTCGCCAAGCCCTCAAATTATTACAAAAATAACAATAATCATATGAGTATCTCAACTATATATATTGGATCTGATCATAGAGGATTTGAGCTCAAGCAACATATTATACAGTTTCTAAAGACAAAAGGAATAGAAATTATTGATATTGGGAATACAGTATATGATGAGCATGATGATTATCCTGACTATGCTACTGAGGTGGCTCGTGAAGTTGCGTCTAATTCAGATTCACTTGGTATTTTAGTTTGTGGAACAGGAGTAGGTGTGAGTATAGTGGCAAATAAAATAAATGGTATTAGATCGGCGGTATTGAGTGCTATTGAGACAGTTGCTATAGCCCGAGCACATAATCATATTAATGTATTGGCCCTATCTGCTAATCTTGAAATTGAGCAAATCCCCGATATAGTAGGAACTTTTATTGATACAGAACCATCTTTAGAAGAGAGGCATATTCGACGTCTGGCTAAAATAACTGAATTAGAACATAATCAATTATAATATGGCAAATTCTCCTGAAAAATTAGAAGTATTGTCAGCTCTTGCTCGTTATTGGAGTCTTTATGCAACAACTCAAGCAGGCTCAGGTCATCCGAGCTCTTCTTTATCAGTAGCTGAATTGGGGGTTGGATTATTTTTTGGGGGAGAATTTCATTATGATATTACAGATTCTAAAAGTCCTTATAATGATAGATTTATTTTATCAAAAGGTCATGCAGCACCTTTGCTGTATAGTCTTTGGTTATTAGCGGGAGTTATTACCCCAGAGGAAATACAAGAATTACGCGAATTCGACAGTGTATTAGAGGGACATCCGAGTAAACGATTTATTTTTACTGATGCTGCCACAGGTTCTCTCGGGCAAGGCGTAGGTATTGGAATAGGATATGCTCTCAATGCTAAAAATTTTGATAAAACTAATATATATACCTATGTTTTATTGGGAGACAGTGAACTTGCAGAAGGTTCAATATGGGAAAGCGTTGAGAGTGCAGCCTATTATCAATTGAATAATCTTATTGCATTAATTGACATTAATCGATTAGGGCAAAGAGGTGAGACTATGCAGGGATATCATATAGATGTATATCGCCAGCGATTTGAGGCCTTTGGTTGGAATGTCATTGCAATTGATGGACATAATGTCACTGAAGTAGTGTCAGCTTTAACTAATGCCAAAAAATCAGAGAACCCAACAGTAATACTGGCTCAAACCATTAAAGGAAAAGGGATATCATTGATAGAGGATAAAGACAATTGGCATGGTAAGGCATTAAGTCAAGAACAATTTGATGAATATATTCATGAATTAGGGGATATAGATTTGACTTTAAGAGCAGAAATACCAGCCCCCACAATTACCGGAATTACCCCCTATACTCCACCAGCTTTTGATGTAAATTCCTATCCCCGCTATGATTTGGATACATTGGTATCTGCCCGTAAAGCTTTTGGAGATGCTCTTGATATTTTGACCCGCAATTATTCAGATATTATTGTCTTAGATGCTGAGGTAAGTAATTCTACTTTTGCGAGTCACGCCGACCCAGAACGATTTATAGAGATGTTTATTGCAGAGCAAAATATGATTGAGGTTGCAATAGGATTGTCTCTGTCTGGTAAAAAACCTTTTGCCTCATCTTTTGCAGGATTTTTAACCAGAGCCTATGATCAAATTCGTATGGCACAATATAATAATCCTAATATGGTTATTATAGGTACTCATGCAGGTATATCTATTGGAGCTGATGGACCATCTCAAATGGCACTTAATGATATTGCTTTTTTTAGAGGATTATTTGGCTCAATAGTATTATATCCAAGTGATGCGGTATCAGCTCTTAAATTGACTGAACAAGCTTATCTATATCAGGGTCTTAGTTATCTTCGTATAACGCGAGCAGATGTCCCAGTATTATACTCTCCAGATGAAACCTTTGTAGTGGGGGGGAGTAAAGTATTACATCAAAGCGAGGCGGATGAATATACATTAATTGGAGCTGGAATTACTGTCTATGAATGTTTGAAAGCCTATGATATACTACAATCAAGAGGAGTCAGAGTTCGAGTTATTGACTTATATAGTATAAAACCTCTTGATACAGCGACTTTACATAGTGCGGCTCGGGAGACCAAAGGATTTATTATTGTAGAAGATCATCATATTTCAGGAGGAATTGCAGAGGCAATACGATCTGAGTTAGAAGATATATTAATACCAATACGATCTTTATCAGTACAAGAAATTCCACGTAGTGGTAGGCCAGAAGAATTATTAGCCTTTGAGCAAATTAATGTGGATAGTATAATAGGACAAGTAGAAAGTCTAAGACAAGATATATGATAGAAGTCAAAAATTTATCAAAAATCTATCAAATGAATGCAGAGAACAAAGTCTTTGCATTAAATGATATTTCATTTATCGCCGAGACCAAAGAAATGGTGGCTATTATTGGAAGTTCTGGATCTGGAAAATCTACTCTTTTGAATATATTGGGGGGACTTGATCGTATTTATGAGGGTGAGGTAATTGTAGATAATAAAGATATTAAAGATTATAACCCCAATATATATCGAAGATTTAAAGTTGGGACTATTTTTCAGCAATTTAATCTTATATCTGCTTTGAATGTACTGGAGAATATATTGCTTCCAGTCAAATTTGGAAAACAATTATCAGTGAAGGAATCGGAAGATAGAGCAAAATATCTATTGGATAAAGTAGGTTTGTTAGATAGATTAAAGCATAAGCCAAGCGAACTATCAGGAGGACAAATGCAAAGAGTAGCTATTGCCCGAGCTTTGCTTGCGAAGCCAGAAATATTATTAGCTGATGAGCCAACAGGAAATCTGGACTCAGTTACCGGTAAGGAAATAATGCATTTATTATTCGAATTAAATGCTGAAGAGAGTATGACTATGTTTCTTGTTACTCATGATTTACATTTGGCTGAGGGAATAGACAGGAAACTATTCTTACGTGATGGTAGAATAGTAGATAATATATAATATATGATTGGATATGCCATTAGTTTAGTCACAAGACGAAAATTAAGAACAATATTAACGAGTTTAGGTATTACTATTGCAGTCATTCTATTATCTTTGATTATTTTTGGAATGCAGGATCTTAAAAAATTATTAGTGAGTGCCATTCAGACACAATTCAAATCAAATGAAATATTTATTTCTAATTCCGGGGGAGCTGGAGCTTTTGCGCCTCCATCAGCTGAAGAAACTGATGCGAATGAAACTACGCTTATTACTCAAGATGTGGTGAATAATATTAAAAAAATAGAAGGGGTAGACAATACAGTACCTGTTACTATTGTGAATAATCTTGAGATTAAAGTAGACGGTAAAGATAAAGCCTATAGCCCAGCTTTTATATCGGGATGGGATATAAAGGGAGATGACACCTATTTTACTGATTTCTGGGGTGATAAAAGTAAGCCAGAAGGAAATAGTATTTTTGTTTCAAAATCAGTAGCTGAATTCTATGATATTAAACCAGAAGAATTAATAGGAAAAAAAGTAAGTTTTATTACCTCAAAAAGTGCTTTATTTGGCACAGTAAAGACAAAAGAAATTCTTGATAAAAAATTTGACTATACTATTAAAGGAGTATTTGATCCAGGGTCTGATCGTAATGATGCTATTGTTTCCCTTGATACTTCTGTCGCAATTCTCACCGATATTGGGGGATTTGATTCTAAAGATGAATATATTTCATCAGTAGGATATGATTTACTTCGAGTAACAGGGGATGAGGCTAATATTAAAGGTATTAAACAGGAAATAAAAGATACATATAATTTTAAAGGAATATTTACCGCAGATGATGTATTAGGATTCTTGAATCAAATTATTCAGGCCTTTACTATTGCTCTTATAGCATTTGGTACCATATCAGCAGTGATTGCAGCCATTGGAATTACCAATACTATGGTAATGAGTATTTATGAGCAAACCAAAGAAATTGGTATATTAAAGGCAATGGGGGCATCCAATGGACAGATTTTAGGAGTATTCTTGATACAATCAGCTTTAATAGGATTATTAGGAGGTATAGTTGGGTTACTCGTAGTAATTGCAAGTATGCAAGTTGGTAATATATTTATTGTAAAACAATTGAATGATATTGGTTTTGAGGTTGATACATTTTTCCATTTTAATCTTGGCTCAACTCTAATAATTGTTGCAATTAGTATCGCTATTGGAATATTAGCAGGAATTTATCCGGCTCTTAAGGCTGCTACACTCAATCCAGTAAAAGCTTTAAGATCAGAATAATTATACAAAGATCAAAAATAGGGTATAATAGAAAAGAGAAAATGAAAAAAATGCAAAAAAAAGGATTTACATTATTAGAGGTATTACTGGTTATCGCTTTAATAGGGATATTATTGACTATTATATTGGTAGTCCTCAATCCAAGGGAGCGTTTTGCTGTAGCTCGTAATGATGTTAGGAAATCTGATATACAAAAATTAGAAGGAGCTCTTACCCAATATCGCCTACAAGAGGGTTCATATCCAGCTGGACTTACTTCAACCTTACAAGAAATTTGTGACCCAGATATTAGTAATCCTTCCGTAAATTGTGGTAGCTATATTAACTTATCATCTCTTGTCCCAACTTATATTCAATCAATACCACAAGATCCCCAAGACACTGATTCAACAGGAGGTTCTGGATATCAAGTTGCGGTAGATGTGACACGAAATGTAGTAGCACTAAAAGCAATACAGGCAGAATCCTCAGCTACAATATCTATTAATAACCCCTTATCATCGGCTCTATCAAGTACAGCGGTGAATACACCCCTTGCAGCAAGTAACCCTCCCATAACTAGTCAAACTCCACCTTTAGTACCTAATACAGGAGATGTATCGCTACTGCTCCACGCGGATGGCAGTTTTGCAGACAGTAGTCCTAATAATTTTGTTCCGATGAGTACCGGAGGGAGTGGCGGGGGTGTGCAAATTAGCACTACTCAGAGCAAGTTTGGTGGTTCAAGCCTATTCTTCCCAGATGTGGACATAAACAATGCCCCCTATCCCGCGTTGTCATATTGGACACCTGAGTCTGGTGGATATAATTATTTCCCTGAGTTTAGCCTAGGAAATACTTATACAATTGAAGCATGGGTCTACGCAATTACACCCAGGGGAGGAATAGTTGAGAGGCTTGCTGGAGCTTTTTCACAGGAATATGGGTACTCTATGACGTTTGAAGGAACACGAATAAAATGTTACTTTTACGGAACCTTCGACGGTTCAGGATTTCAACAGTATATCTTAGCTCCTTCTGCGTTTCCCACCTCAACCTGGGTTCATGTAGCAATGGTTCGTAGTGGAACAAACGGAGCCTTATACATTAACGGTGAGTCAGTTGGTACTATAAATAATCTTAACACTCCGCAAGGAAGTGTCAAGCCGGTTCTTATAGGTTCAAAAAGTGTTGGAAGCGGAGGAAATTATAACACTATCTTCTTCAACGGTTACATAGATGATCTACGTATCACTAAAGGAGTTGCCATATACACCTCTAACTTCACCCCACCTACTTCAGCTTTTTGATGGGTTATATGTGACCACTTTTTCTGTTGATTAAATAATTATTATTACCGCTAGAGTAGTATATTGATCAGAGGTGATGGGTCTCGAGATAATACCTTTAATATCGGGGCAGGATTTATGAGTACTGCTCAGACTATTATACAACAAAATGATGGGAACTTCGTTATAGGTAGCTATTTTGATACTTATCAAGGAGTAGCAGCTTATATAGCTCGTCTTAATACTGATGGAAGTAGAGCTCAGTAATACATTACCCTATCTTTTTTATCATAAATATTCTATACTAGGTCTAAGATAATGTATTATATATGAGTATTATAGTCCCTGCGATATTGGCAAGTACCAAACAAGAATTCAGAGAATATCTATCTCAAATTAAATCTGTAGCTCATAATATTCAAATAGATATTATGGATGGTGAATTTGTGGAGAGTAAATCTTTATTCCCGAGAGAGTTTTTCTATGAAGATTTTGGAAGTCTCAAAGTGGAAATTCATATTATGGCTACTTTCAAAAATACCCAAGATATTATTGAAAGCCTAAAATCATTTGCTCCTCTTACTCGTATTATTGTACATCAAGAAAGTTGTGAAAATCTTGAGCAATTGCGTCAATTAGTAAATCAAGTAAAGGGTATTAATAAAGAGATCTCTATTGCAATTAACCCCGATACTGATATACGAGATATTGGTAAAGTAGTAAAGAAAATTGAAGGAGTACAATTCATGGGTGTTAATCCCGGATTTTATGGAGCAGCATTGCAAGAAAAGGTTTATAATAAAGTAACTGAATTCAAAGAGCGTTATACTATGTATGAGGGAGATATAGCTTGGGATGGGGGAGTTAATAAAGACAATATTAAGACTATTCAAGATTTAGGTGTGAATCGTATTGCTATTGGAAGTGTTATATTCAAATCAGATAATCCAGCTCAAAGTTATCAGGAATTAATTATTCTATTAAAGGCATAATTGAGACAATTATGGCAAATTCACTTATATCAAAACTAAAATCATATTATCATATTGGGATTACCTATGGAGCTCATATTATAACGGGTCGCCCAAGTGAATCAATGATAGTAATAGGAATTACGGGAACTAAGGGTAAGACGAGTACTGTCTATGCTCTCTATCAAGTGCTTATCAAATTAGGGCTTAAGGTGGGATTGTCCTCTTCCGTATATACCAGTAATGGTAAAGAATTAATCAAAAATCCTATTCGCAATTCCATGCCAGGAAGAGGCCGAATTCATCAATTAATGAGAGAATCTCAACAAAATGGGGCGACTGTATTCATTGTAGAGGTTACTAGTGAGGGATTGGCTCAAAATCGTCATCTTGGTATTCATTTTGACTCTGTTGTAATTACCAATTTATATCCAGAGCATTTGGAAGCTCATGGAGGTTTTGAGAATTATAAAAGAGCTAAAGGAATATTATTCAACGTTTTTGATACAGCTAAGACTAAAACTGTTCAAGGCAAAGTCATTCAGCCTATATCTTGGGTGAATCAAGATGATGAACATCAAGAATATTATCGCAACTTAACACAAAAAACAGTATATTCAATTGGGAAATCAGATAAGGCTCGTATACAAATGAAATCGATTGAATCAGATGAAAATGGATTGGTATTCACCTATACTGATAAAAATCTTAATACATCCTATCAAGTTACAACCCCAGTTCTAGGAGAATTTATGGGATATAATCTGTTATTTGTAATTGGTATAGCTCATTGGTTAGGTTTTGAATATGAAGCTATTAACAAAACTCTAGCTACATTAAATGATATTCCGGGGCGTATGAATAAAATTGCTACAAATCCAACAATTTTTGTTGATTATGCCCATATTCCAGAAGCTTTAGAAAAAGTATATCAAACTATTAATTTAAGTTTTAAGGGTAAGGGAAAAACTATTGCCATATTAGGTTCTTGTGGTGGGGGAAGAGATACTTGGAAGCGATTCCCAATGGGAAAAATTGCAGCCCAGATGAATGATTATGTTATTGTAACAGATGAAGATCCCTATGATGAAAATCCGCAGTCTATTATTGATGAGGTATTCTCAGGGGTACTTGAGTCAGGAAAAATTGAGAATACGAATGCCTGGAAAGTATTATCTCGCCGAGATGCTATTATAAAAGCACTTGCTTTAGCTGAGAGAGAAGATGTGATTATTGTAACAGGGAAGGGGAGTGAAACTAGTATTATGAGAGCCAAGGGAGAAAAAGAAAATTGGAATGATACCGAGGTTATTTTAAGCTTATTATGAACATAAAATAATCATATGGTATACTAAAAAATAAGTAACCAATATATATAGTATGCAAAATAAAAAAGAAAAAGGCTTTACATTATTGGAGATATTACTAGTAATAGCAGTAATAGGAATATTAGCAGCTATAGTATTAATTGCTATTAATCCTAATAAACAAATAGTGCAAGCTCGTAATACTGCTAGGAAAGTTGATATTAATACATTAGAAAAAGCCTTAAGACAATATTCTATAGATAATGCAGGTCAGCTCCCAAATGTAATACTGAATCAATATAAAGTAATTTGTAGACAAGGTATTACTGATCCTTCTTGTATTAATCTTGATGTTTTGGTACCCACATATATTGCGGCTATTCCTCGGGATACACAATCAAATACTATTAATACAGGATATTCGGTAGCAGTAAATCCCAATAATACGAATGTTTCTATTGTTGCAAATTTAGCTGAACAGTTTGTAGAAATTTCAATTAATAAATTTAATGAAGGAAGTGGCGCTTCGGCTTTATTAGCAGCTAATTCTTGTCAATCTATTTTGTCTTCTGGATACTCAACTGGAAATGGAGTATATTGGATTAATTTACCTACTTCAGGTGCTACACAGATATATTGTCTTATGGATACATTATTTGATGGTGGTGGCTGGATGTTGGCTATGAAAGCTACTCGCGGCACTACATTTAATTATGACTCTGCTCATTGGACTACAACAACAACATTAAATCCCACCGATCTAACGAGAAACGATGCGGATGCTAAGTATCATACTATGAACTATTACCCCACCAGGGATTTAATGGCCGTGTGGCCAGATATCCCAACAGCTGGAGGAAGTATTCCTAATACTGGAAGCTGGACTTGGTTGGAAAAGAATTTTTACAATGGTGGTAATCGAACTACTCCTATAAATTTCTTTAGCACAATGGGAACATATAATAATGGCGGAACACCTAGTACGGGTGATTATGGCGGCTATTTTATTAAAGACGCTAAGACATTTAGTGGCTGGGCAAATGGTGTGTTTTCGAGCCAGGTAGATATTAGATTTTATGGATTCAACTTTATCAATCATCCTAATTATGGATTTAATGGTAGAGTCCGTTGGGGATTTGGATGGAATGAGAATGGTGAGGGACTATATACTAGTCCTGCTACACTAGCCACCGGCTGGGCACCTGGGTCGGATGACGTAAGTGGTGGTATAGGTATGGCAAGTCAATTTGGTAGTTATTCAGCTGGAGATATAATTAACTGCTGTCAAGATAATACAGGTATAAACCGATCCGCTAGAGTTGAATTATATATTAGATAACAAAATTATATGGCAAAATTTAAGATTAAAGGAAAGCAATTTGGTAAAAAGGGTTTAATTCCCGTATATGGAGCCAAGAATTCAGCAATAAAATTATTACCAGCTACACTCTTGATTGATGGAGTAATAACTCTTCATAATATTCCCGATATTGATGATATTCGCGATATGATTGCGATATTGATTGCACTGGGGGCAAAGGTAGATAAAATCGCCCAACATTCTTATACTATTGATACCACTACTATTGATAATAATAAAATTCCTATTGAACTTGCAATCAAAATGCGAGCCTCATTTTTGTTTATTGCTCCATTATTAATTCGTTTTGGAGAAGTTGAATTTCCTCATCCTGGAGGAGATGCAATTGGTCGTAGGCCAATTGATATGACATTAGAAAGTCTTAGATTAATGGGAGCTGAAGTGATTGAGGATAATCAAAAATATATATTCCGATTACCCAATAAAAGTCTTAAAGGAATAGAATATATATTCAAATGGATTTCGCATACATCTACAGAGAATTTAATTATGGCGGCGGTAAAGGCAGAAGGGAAGACAATCATTTATAATGCTGCTCTTGAGCCAGAAATTACTGCTCTTTGTGATATGTTACGAGGAGCGGGAGCTCAGATTACTGGAGATGGTACCTCACAAATTGAAATTGAAGGAGTTCAAGAATTATCCTCAGTAGAATATACTAATATACCAGATAGACTTGAGGCAGGTACATTTGCAATTTTAGCGGCTCTCACCCGAAGTAATATTATGGTTACTGATATTAATCCTAATCATTTGAGAGTATTCTGGAAATTCCTTGATATGGCGGGTATACAATATGAATTAGGGGATGACTTTGTACATATTATTCCTCATCATAATAGCTATAAGGCTCTACAGCTTAAAACACATGAATATCCTGGTTTTGTAACTGATTTACAAGCCCCATTTACCCTTTTATTAACACAGGCTATTGGTACTTCGGTAGTGCAGGAGACTATATTTGATGGAAGATTATTTTATACGGATACTTTGAATCAAATGGGTGCTAATATCATTATGTGTGATCCCTATCGCGTAGTAGTAAATGGACCTACTCAATTATATGGACGCAAAATAGAAAGCCCTGATGTAAGAGCTGGCATGACATTTTTATTAGCAGCTTTAATTGCTGAGAGAGATAGTGAAATTCATAATATTTATCATATTGATAGAGGATATGAGAAAATAGAAGAGCGCCTCACCAATATAGGCTTTGATATTATACGAGAAAATACATAGTCTTCTTTTAGGTTTTTTTACATATTGTCCCTCGCTGGCGAGGGGGGACCACAAAGTGGTGGGTGTGGACCTGATTATGAATAAGATGAGGAATATCATAGACAAAATATGAGTTATGTAGGGGCGACCTTACAGTCGCCTGTATTCCACCCCGTCCGCCTAAAGGCGACCACCCCTCAAGAGGGAAATATATAAAAATGTAGTGTTCTAAATATTTCCTGCCTAGGTTGTGGGTATATAGGACCGCTCTATATCATAAAATACATTGTCCTGAAAATTCCCCTCTTGAGGGGTGCCATCTTTGATGGCGGGATGGAGGACACTATTGTGTACCTATCTACATTTTAAATTTACCTCTTTGTCTACAAGCTCCTCATCTCAATCTCATACAAATTAATCATATATTCATAATTTCATGATATACTTTCTATATGTATATGCATAATATTAGTAGAGATAATTTAGAAATTGCCAGTAAACAACTTTGGGATTTTTTGAAACCGTATATATCTTATCTTAATTCAGCTGATTTAGAGCAAGTAGAAATTGCTTTTATGCAAATGGTAGAAGCTCATCAGGAGCAAAGACGAAAAAGTGGAGAATATTATATTACTCACCCAGTCTCAGCTTGTATTACTTTGGCTGATATGAAATTAGATAGGGATACATTAATTGCAGTATTACTTCATGATGTACCAGAAGACACCGAGGTAAGCCTAAGACAATTAGAAAAAGTATTTAGTCATGAAGTGATTTTTCTCATTTCAGGAGTAACTAAATTATCTAGTATCAAATATCAAGGAGAAGATAGATATGCCGAGAATTTACGGCGTATGTTTGTTGCTATGAGTCGTGATATTCGGGTTATTTTTATCAAATTAGCTGATAGAATTCATAATCTCGAAACTCTTGATGCTCTACCTCTTGATAAGGCTCATCGTATTGCTCTTGAGAGTTTAGAAATATATGCCCCTATTGCCGAGAGATTAGGTATGGGAAAATTTCAAGATAGATTAGAGAATTTAAGCTTTCCCTATGCTTACCCTCAAGAATATAAAGCTTTAGTAGATGAGGTAAAGCAAGAATATAATATTCGCCAAAATGTATTAGAATATATTCAAAAGAATATCGAGCATATATTTGATGAAGAAGATATTGAGCATATTACTATTTATGGAAGAGCAAAAAAATATTATTCTTTGTATAAAAAATTAGATGCCGGGAAAACGGTAGATGAAGTATATGATTTGATTGCGCTAAGGATTATTACAAAAGATATTGCAATGTGTTATCAGGTATTCTCAATAATTCAATCTCATTTTGAGCCTCTTGAGAATAGAGTAAAAGATTATATTGCCAAGCCAAAAGATAATGGATATCAAAGTATTCATACAACGGTTCAAGATAAGGATACAGGAATGGTATTTGAAGTACAAATTCGCACGGAGGAAATGCATGAATATTGTGAATATGGAGTTGCATCACATTGGTCGTATAAACAAAAATCAGATATAGATACTCATTCTTTTATTGATACAGATAAATTTAAATGGATACAAGATTTAGTTAATTTAGGTAAAGAGCCATTGTCGGAAGAAGAGTATTTACAATATGTAAAATTAGATTTATTTCAGGATCAAATTTTTGTTATGACACCAAAGGGGGATGCTATTCGTTTACTTGAAGGTGCTACGGCTCTTGATTTTGCTTTTCGTATTCATCAAGATATTGGAAGACATGCGAGCCTAGCTAAGGTAAATGGAAGCCCGGTTAAATTATCAGAAAAGTTAAAAAATGGTGATATAGTAGAAATTATCACCGATAAAAAACAAAAGCCTCATCGTGATTGGTTGAATATGGTCAAAACTCCTTCAGCAGCTCGTACTATACGCAATAATTTGCGTAAACAGGGGGTTAAATTGGGATAAACTATGATATACTAATATAAGAGTAGTTAAGGAATGATATGGCGAAAAGAATAGGAATAGATTTGGGAACTGCAAATGTACTAGTATTTTTACCCAATAAAGGTATTGTAATCAATGAGCCTTCAGTGGTGGCTGTTGATTTATATGATAATACCATTTTGGCTGTAGGTAATCAGGCAAAAGAAATGATTGGAAGAACTCCTGATGGAATAAAAGCAGTACGCCCAATTCGAGATGGAGTTATTGCTGATTATCGAATGACAGAAGCTTTGATTGGATATTTAATTCAAAAGGTAAGTAGTCGTATTCGTATTTTTCGACCAGATTGTATTATATCGGTTCCGGCTTCCATTACTTCTACCGAAAAAAGAGCGGTAATAGAAGTTGCTATGAATGTAGGGGCTCGCAATGCCTATGTGGTCAAAGAACCAATTTTAGCAGCTCTTGGAGCTGGTATTCCTATTGATGTCGCATCTGGAAGTATGGTTATTGATATTGGTGGAGGAACCACTGAGGTGGGAGTTATTTCTCTAGGGGGTATTGTCGCCTTTGCTTCAGCCCGAGTAGCGGGAGACAAATTAACTGAGGCAATAGTAATGCATATCAAGAAAAAATACAGTCTTGCTATTGGAGAGCAAACAGCAGAGGATATCAAAAAACATCTTGGCTCAGCACTCCCTATTGAAACCGATACTATGGATATTAGAGGTCGTGATGTATTGACTGGATTACCAAAAAATGTCACAATTACTTCAGAAGAAGTGACAATTGCGATGCAGGCTGAACTTCGAGAAATTGTACAAACAGTAAAAAATGTTTTGCAGGATACTCCACCGGAACTGGCTAGTGATATTATTGAAAAAGGTATTGTGATTACAGGTGGTGGAGCTTTACTCAAAAATATAGCCGAACTTATTTCTAAGTCTACCGGAGTACCATGTACTATTGCTGATGACCCATTATATTGTGTGGCAAAGGGGACGGGAATTATGCTTGATAGCCTTGATAAATATAAAAGAGTACTTGGACAACAAAGATAAAAATAATATCCACTATGGTTATTGCTATTGATGCTTCAAAATTAGAAGTCATACATAAAACAGGTACCGAATATTATGCCCAAGACTTAATTCGGGGATTATTACAATCTATCTCAGCCGAGCATAGTATTATTTTGTATTCACATAAAGCTTTGCCTCAAGATATATGTGAAATTCACCCCAATACTCAAAATCATATTATTGGCAATAATTTTCTCTGGACTTTATGGGGGTTGTCTCTTGCCTTATTTAAAGATAAGCCTAATAGATTTTATACTCCTGCGAGTATTATTCCTCCTATTCATCCTAAGCGAAGTATTATTGTAATACATGGACTTGAATATGAGGCTTTTCCTCAAGCCTATTCTTTATTCCGATTTTGGCATTTGGCTATTTTTACCAAATTATCTGCTCGTTGGGCTTATAGAATTATAACTCCTACTGTCTCAACCAAAGAAGATTTAGCAAGTGAATATGAGATCAAAGAGAATAAAATTATTGTTATCCCTTCAGGTATACCACAGTCTCAGCAAAAAGATAAGGATAGTATTCGACCAGAAATTGAATCATTAGTAAATACAACATATATTTTTGCAATTGGAAGAAAAGAATTACGAAAAAATCTCATTACCCTTATTGAAGCATTTGATTTAGTAAAAAAAGATAAGCCAGAATTAAAACTTATATTAGCAGGAGTGCCAGGATATGGGTATCGCGATATTCTCACGCAAATTAAAAAATCTCCCTATAAAAAGGATATTATTGAATTTGATAGGGTGAATAATGCTGAAAAATTAGCATTATATCAGAATGCGAAAGTCTTGGCATATTCTTCTTATTATGAGGGATTTGGCTTTCCTATTTTGGAGGCTTTACAACAAGGTATTCCTGTTCTCGCTTCTGATATTCCAAGTTCTCGGGAAGTAGGTGCTGATATGATACAATATGTAGAGGTTGACAATATATCCGCCTGGGCAAATTCATTAAAAGAATTATTAGATTTTGAGCCTCAAGAAGAGATAATTACAAAGAGAAAAAAATATACCAAGCAATTTAATTTTACAGACACAATTAATAAAACAAAAAATATTATTCTGGAATAATATGCCATCAATACCAAAAAAAATAAATCCTTGGAGAGATATTTTATGGTTTAGTATAACAACTATACCTTTATTCTCAGCTTATTATGTAGGTACTGTATATGAGTCGGTTCCGGCTATAGAAATTGCATTAAAAGGATTTACGAATACAGGATATCTCCTGATAGGATTTTCACTCTTACTTGGACCTCTTGCAAAATTCTGGAATTGTTTTGATAAGTTTCTGCATTATCGAAAACAATTAGGGATAATTGGATTTATCTATATTCTCATACATGGATTTATCGGGACAATGATTTATGTGCTTCCTACACCGGAAATATTATGGACAAATTATTGGGCTGTGGCTTTGGGTGTAATTGGACTCTATATATTATTTGTCTGCTATGCAATTTCAGAAATTGTGGTAATACAAAAATTAGGTGCCAAAAATTGGAGACGACTTATTCGCTATCTTAGCTATACCGCCTTTATATTTGGTACTATTCATATATATTTAGCCAAATTACCAGTATGGCAAACTTATATTAGTTCAGAGAGATTATTCCCCCCATTATCATTAATACTATTTAGCTTTGGGCTTGCTGTCCTAGCATTTCGATTAACTGTTTTTATATATGATATTTTGCATTTAGGGCATAGTACAGTGAAAGCTGTTATTGCAGAAAATCCGAAATAAGCTTATTGGTATCTTGTAATAGCGTGGGACTATCAGCTTCAAACCAATTAATATTAGACATACGCCGAAACCAAGTTAATTGACGTCTTGCATATTGATATTCTGATTCAATATATTGTCTTCGCATTTCCTCATAATCAAGATTATTATTGAGATATTGTGCTATTGCTACGGTACCAAGCCCTAATTGTTGTAATTTGATTATTCCAGATTCAGTACCCAAATGAGCGTTGAGTATGGTAATTAAAGATCTCACCTCTTCAATTGCCCCCGCCTCAAGACGATTATCAACTCTTTTAATAATCTTTCCTTTGATATCGGGAAGTGAATTATTAAGCCCAATAATTAATGTATGGTATTGAGTTGAATCTAAAGTATCTGAGTTTGATACCCCAGGAGAATTAGCAATTTCAATTGCTCGAATTAATCGTATAGGATTATTCCAATCAGAATTATTAAGATTATGATTGGGGTTTAGGGATACTAATTTTTCTTGTAATTCCTCTTTGGTATATTGAGATAATGTGTCCCTTAATTCTTTATTTGGCTTAATAGAGGGAATAATATAATTATTAATAATAGCTTCAATATATAAGCCTGTACCTCCTACTAAAAAGGGTAATTTGTTTCGGGTACCCAAATTTTGTATTATTGCATTGGCTTCAACTTGAAATTCTGATACATTAAAATCTTGCCATATATCTCGTATATCGAGCATATGATGGGGGATTAATTTACCCTCTCTAGGAGTTATTTTTCCACTTCCAATATCAAAGCCCTGATATATTTGGCGTGAATCAGCTGAGATTATTTCTCCACTGAATTGATCTGCCAATTGTATAGCTAAATCAGATTTGCCTGAAGCGGTGGGACCAAGTATGGTAATAAGTGATTGCATATGGACTTTTAAGCGTAAATATGGTATGATAGGGTATACAAGAATAGTAACATATATGGCAAAAAAACAACAACCGAGTCAAGAATATTCAGCAGCACAGATTGATGTATTGGAGGGATTAGAACCGGTACGCGTAAGACCGGGAATGTATATTGGATCTACGGGAACAGAAGGACTTCATCATCTAGTTTGGGAAATTGTCAATAACTCTATTGATGAGGCCATGGGAGGATATTGTGACACTATTGTCGTTGATCTACTCCCTGATAATAGAGTGAGGGTAGAGGATAATGGACGAGGTATTCCAGTTGACATGCATCCAAAAACAGGAGTTTCTACGCTTGAGACTATTATGACTAAGCTGCATGCTGGAGGTAAATTTGGAAAAGGAGGATATCAAGTCTCTGGAGGTTTGCATGGGGTGGGTATTTCGGTAGTAAATGCTTTGTCCACTGATACCAAGGTTACTGTTTGGAAAGATGGATATGAATATACTCAGAGTTTTTCTATAGGATTTCCTCAAGCACCTCTCAAAAAAGTTGGGAAAACTAATCATGCTAATGGAACCGAGGTTACTTTTAAACCAGATGAGTCAATTTTTTCAGAAACTCGATTCAATAGAGAGAAAATTTATACCTATTTACGTTCACAAGCCTATCTTACTAAAGGAACAAAAATTGAAATCAATGATCTTCGAGACGAGAAAGATATTATTGATTATACCTTTTTCTTTGATAGTGGAGTTGTATCCTATTTAGGATATTTATTCCATGGAGAAGAGCCAAGGCATCCAACTCCATTTTATTGTAATCATGAAAAAGATAATATTTTGGTAGAAGTTGCTTTTCAGTATTCACGAAATTTGCAATCAACCGAATTATCTTTTGTAAATAATATTATTACTCCAGGAGGAGGAACTCATGTTACAGGATTTAGAACTGCTCTTACCCGAGTACTCAATGATTATGCCAAGAAAAAAGGTATCCTCAAAGAAAAAGATGAAAATCTTACTGGTGATGATGTAAGAGAGGGGCTTGTTACCGTTATATCTATCAAATTAAAAGCCCCATTATCTCCTCAATTTGAAGGACAAACCAAGGAAAAATTGGGAACTGTTGAGGCTCGTAGTGTGGTAGATCAAATTTTTGGAGAACAATTAGCAGATTATTTGGATAAAAATCCAAGTGATGCTAAAGCTATTATTGAGAACTCATTACTTGCGGCCAAGGCTCGTCGTGCTGCTAAAGCAGCTCGAGATACGGTTATTCGTAAGGGTGCTCTAGAGGGAATGACTTTACCTGGTAAATTGGCAGATTGTTCTAGTCGGCGACCCGAGGAAAGTGAATTATTTATTGTAGAGGGGGATTCTGCTGGTGGTTCAGCTAAACAGGGCCGCAATAGAGCTTTTCAAGCAATACTACCCTTAAAAGGAAAAATTTTGAATGTAGAAAAGGCTCGTCTTGACCGTATGCTTGCATCTAAAGAAATTAAATCTCTTGTTATTGCGCTTGGAACTTCAATCGGGGAGACTTTTGATATGAATAGACTCAGGTATCATAAAATTATTATTATGACAGATGCCGATGTGGATGGAGCTCATATTATGACTTTGATTTTGACATTATTCTTTAGATATTTTAAAGAATTAATTGAAAATGGGAATGTATTCATTGCAAAACCTCCACTTTATCGTCTGTCCAGAGGAAGAGAATTCCAATATGTATATTCAGATGAACAGAAACAGGCTTTAGTAGCTAAATGGGAAGAAGCAAATCCTCAGACAAAAATTAATATACAGCGATATAAGGGACTTGGAGAAATGGATGCAGACCAATTATGGGATACTACTATGGATCCGAGCACTCGAGTTATGAAATCAGTAACTATTGATGAGGCAGAAAAAGCAGATCGTATATTTGATATATTAATGGGAGATGAAGTTCCGCCTCGCCGAAAATTTATTCAGTCACGCGCTCGATCTGTACAAAATTTGGATATTTAATTTGTAATTAAAGAGAGTATATGGTAATATGCCCATATAGTTGAGGATTTTTGTTTTGAGAGAAAGATTATTTTTAGTATCCTTTGCCCCTCAAATCCCACTCTTTCCTTGGGCTTTCATAGAGAAACCCCAATTTCTGGCAACAAGAAAGTATATACGATATCATAGACAGCATTTTTGGATAGTCGAAGAGCTTAATGCTCGACTTTTTACTAGAAAGGAAATATCACAATATAAGAGAAAATTATCTATATATCGCTGAGCCCTGGAATTTTGTCCGGGCTCTTTGACTATATTTTGCCAAAACAGATAAAATATGCTATAATTACTATATACCTTGCTGCAAATGCAGTGACTAAAGACCCTGAGAGATAATTGATTAAGATAGCTTTAGATTTTTTTCGAGACTGTGGATATTCAAGGGCTCAATATGAGCAATATACCGTAGAGAATGGGAATATCTGTTTCATTATTCCAGGGGAAGGACAGTATTGTTATTCACCTGTAGAAGTAAAAGTCATTGAAGAGAGATATTAGAAACTCTCTTCTTCCATCAGACCCCCAGACATTTGTGTGTTTGGGGTTTTTCTTTGCTATACAAAAGGTTGATTTTTGAGTATAATAAAGCCATTGCTCTCATAGTTCAACGGGATAGAACTGAGGACTCCTAAGCCTCCAATCCAAGTTCGAGTCTTGGTGAGAGCACATTTTTCAGACCTTTATGATATACTATATCAATACACAGATGAAAGGCATATGAAGCTAAAAGGAATTTATTGGGTATTAGGAATTAGTCTGATTATAATCAGTATAGGTGGTGTTTTTTTAAGTTCAGCCGAGTCAAGTCAAGAGAAAAATGATTTAAGCCAAATTGGGGTATTGCATCATATTGCTATACAAGGAATGCCGGAAACTCAAATACAAGCAACAACAAAAGTATTAGAGCCCGCTCCTATTTCACGATTCCGTAAATTATCTGATAATGTATCAGAGCCTAATTTGACCGCTCAATCAGCCATAGTGGTTGATTTTGCAACAGGAGATATATTATATCAAAAAAATCCCCTAGACCGTCATCAACCAGCAAGTATTACCAAATTATTGACAGCAACCGTAGTGGATGATGAATATGATTGGGGGGCTAATACCTATCTTACTATGACACAAACAGCTTTTGATATATATGGAGGGAATTCCCTTCAGGTTGGGGAAAAATTTACTACTGAGGATATTATTAGGGCCGCATTAATGGTATCTAGTAATGACTCAGCAGAATTATTGGCTGAAAGTTTTGGAGGTGTAGAAAATTTTGTTGCTAAAATGAATAAAAAAGCTCAGGATTTAAAAATGGATCAAAGTCAATTTTTTAATTCTCATGGACTTGATGAAAAACCAGTAAGTAATTATAGCACAGCTGCTGATTTAATTAAATTAATTCAATACATGTATGATAATGACCCTGAACTCATAGATGTATTGCAGCAAAAAGAAACATTTATACAATCAGAATCAGGACAATCTATTCGATTAGGGAATACCAATGAATTATTAGGTGTTATGCCAGAAATGTTAGCAGCAAAAACAGGGCTTACTGATGAGGCTGGGGAGACATTAAGTTCAGTGGTATCAATACAAAATCGTATTCTTGGTATTGTGGTTTTGCAGTCAGGTATTGGGGGCTATCGTTTTCAAGACACTAAAAGTCTGATAAAATGGGTAGAAGATAACTATTCGATATGATTATAACTGTTACGAATCAGAAGGGGGGTACAGGGAAAACAACTACAAGTATTAATCTGGCTTCATATTTAGCAAAATTAGGAAAAAAAGTGTTATTAGTAGATCTTGATCCCCAAAGTAATGCTACCAGTGGGCTTGGTTTTGAACTGGGAAATAAAGCCGGATTATATGAATTAATGATGGATGAGAATATTCCTTTAAGTCATAGCATTCATACGACTCGTTCTTCCAAATTAGATATTATTGCAGGAACACCTGATGTTGCTGGAATTGGAGTCGAGCTGGTGAATATGCCGAGACGAGAATATGTATTAATGGATCAATTACAAAGCCTTAATCATTTATATGATTATATTATTATTGATTCTCCTCCAAGTTTAGGACTATTAACTATAAATGGATTGGTTGCTGCAGATAAAATTATTATTCCTGTACAATGTGAATATTATGCCTTAGAGGGATTGGGGCAATTATTGGAGACTATTCAATTAATTGCAGATAATTTAAAACCTGATTTATCAGTACTGGGAGCAGTGCTTACTATGTATGATAGACGTAATAGATTATCTGCTATGGTAGCAAAAGAAGTAAGTAAATTTTTCCCAGGATATGTATTTGATACTATTATCCCACGTAATGTAAGTCTTTCTGAGGCACCCAGCTTTGGCAAAGCAATTCATGATTATGCACCATTGTCTAAAGGAGCATT
>JBIIRM010000011.1:0-11241 GCA_044341565.1 Minisyncoccia bacterium
CTTATTAAAATTACCAATAAGGGATAATTTTCAAATAATTAACTATATGGTATACTGAATATAGTTAATATGAATATATGAGTAAAAGTCCACTTGGAAGAGGATTGTCATCATTAATCCCAAATAAACCAGTAGAGACAGTAGTTGTCTTGCCACCACAAAAAACACAAATAGAATCTTCTCAAGGGGAGAGATTATTAGAAGTTTTTATCGATAGTATAGAGGCTAATCCTTATCAGCCAAGAACAGAATTTGTAGCTGAAGAGATTGAAAATTTATCTCGTTCTATACAGGAAAAAGGAATATTACAACCCTTAGTGGTAACTGAAATACAAGAAGGTTCTTATCAATTAATTGCGGGTGAGCGACGTCTTAGAGCCGCTAAATTAGCAGGTCTCAAAACCGTTACTGTAGTTGTTCGAGCCAATGTCAGTGATCAAGATAAGGCGGAACTTGCTTTAATTGAAAACATTCAAAGACAAAATTTGAATCCTATTGAAAGAGCTAAAGGATTTGCTGAATTACAGCATAAATTTCATATTACTCAAGATGATATTGCAAAACAATTAGATATTAGTCGCTCGGCTGTCGCTAATACGCTTCGATATTTACAATTACCAGAAAGCGTACAATATGCTCTTTCAACGGGAGCTATTACAGAGGGACATGCAAAAATTATAGCGGGGCTGGCAACAGTAGAATTACAAGAACAGGTGCTTGCTAATATTGTAACCAATGCTCTTAATGTCAGGCAAACAGAGAAAATTGTAAAAAAAGACCCTAATAGCCAATATAATCAAGTAAGTCCTGAAATAAAACAATGGGTTTCACAATTATCTGAAACTCTTCACAATAAAGTAGAAGTGAGGCGTAAAGGAAAACGCTATATTGTGACTTTAAATTTTTTTGAGGAGTCAGAAATTGAAAATTTATATAATAAACTTTCATAAAATACAATATGAATATTTTGAGTATTGATTATGGTGATGTTCGCATTGGGCTCGCGCAGGGTTCTACAGATCATAATATTGCTCTTCCACTGAAAGTAATACAGAATACTGATAAAGTTTGGGATGAATTACAAGAAATTATCACTCAATATGAAATTAATCATATTTTGGTTGGATTACCATTAAATTTTAAATCTGAGGATACTCAACAAACTACTAAGGTAAGAAATTTTATTACTGAATTAGATAAGCAATTTAATGGGACTATTGAAGAATTTGACGAAAGATTAACAAGTGCTTTGGCAAAACGATATATTCCCAGAGGGCAAAGTATTGATGTGGAATCAGCTCGTATTCTATTAGAAGAGTGGTTTGAAAAACAATAATATGAAAATCAGTGTTATAATACCTGCCTATAATGAAGCTAAGAGAATTACTCCGACTATTCGTGATATTGTCGAATATTTAGATAAAGTATCTCCAAAAGATTATGAAATTCTCATTGTATTAGATGGTTCCAAGGATAATACTCTTGATATTGTGACGGGTCTATCTCAGGAATATAAAGCCATTCGCATTATTCATAATGTCGTTAATCGTGGTAAGGGAGCGGTGGTAAGACAAGGTATATTAGAGTCAATAGGAGGATATGTATTATTTATGGATGCTGATAATTCAACTCGTATACAGGAATTAGATGCTATGTTGCCGGTATTAAAGCAGGGGACTGAGATTGTTATTGGTTCTAGGGATATGAAAGAGAGCAAGGTAGAAATTCATCAAGCTTGGTATAAAGAATTATTGGGAGATCTTGGCAATTGGTGGATACAGATATTATTGGTTGGAGGGATACAAGATACACAATGTGGATTTAAAGCTTTTTCTGGTATTGCTGCTCGACGTATATTTGAAAAAGTGAGTATGCGGGGCTGGTCATTTGATATTGAAGTATTAGCTTTGGCTCGATACTTTGGATACTCTATCAAAGAAATGCCAGTTATATGGTATAATGATGATAGCTCACATGTAACATTAAAAGATTATATTGCGGTACTCCGAGATACTTTTATTATCAAGTATCGAATCTGGACGGGATATTATCAATAATATCATTTATGAAAAAAACAAAAACAACTCAAGAATTTCGCCAAGATCCATTCACCTCTGAATGGGTATTAGTTTCAACAGATAGGAATAATCGCCCACGTAGTCTTGTGTTTCCTATAATCCAATCTAGTGATATATCAAAAATCCTTGATCCTTTTGCTGATATTGTGAAAGGTAAATCAAAAGAAAAAATACTATTAACAATACAAGATGATGAAAATGAAGAGCAGGTATTTGTAGTTAATAATAAATACCCATTATGTGCCTCAGTCAAAAACCCTCATTATCAGCATCAAGGACCTTATCATTTTGTGGCGGGGGAGGGAATTCATGAGCTTGTTATTTATCGAGATATGGATACTCCTATTAGAAATTTTTCTATTAAAAAATTAGCTTTAGTATTTGAGGCTTTTCAGAAGCGCAGTTTTGATATAATGAAACAAAAACATATACGATATATTGCAGTCATACATAATAATGGGATCAAAGCTGGAGCCACTATAGCCCATCCACATTCACAAATTATAGCCTCCCCCATAGTACCAGATGGTATTGAGAGAATTATTGAAGGAGCTAGTCTCTATTATCGCTCACATAAAAGGGATTTAGCTGATATTATTATTAATTTTGAACAAGAATATAAAATACGAGTTATTGCAGAAAATGATGATTTTATTGCTTTTACTCCATATGCCTCTAAGGCAGCCTATGAAGTGGAAATATTTCCCAAAATAGCTCAAGCACATTTTGCATATAGTGATGCTGGGACATTATATAATTTAGCTAAAATATATAAAACAATATTAAAAGCATATTATAAGGTTTTAGGAGATATTGATTATAATATGGCAATAATTACAGCTCCTGTAGATGGCAATCTCTATAAGGGGTTTCGATGGTTTATTCGTCTAACTCCGCGTATTGATTTTATTGGGGGTTATGAAATAGGTACTGATACTGATATTTGTACTATATCACCGGAATTTGCAGCCGAGCTTTTGAGATAATTATGTATAAGATTAAAAATCTTCCTCCCAATCAACAGCCTCGAGAGCGATTGATTGAGTTTGGAGCGGAGGCTTTAAGTTTAGAAGAATTATTATCTATTATTTTAGGAACAGGATATAAGGAAGAAAATGTTTTAGAATTATCCAAAAGAATATTCAAAGATTATGGACCTAAGGCTATTACTGGCTATCAGAGAGTAGAGGATATTATGAATGATTTCGGGCTTCCAAAAGTTAAAGCCTGTCAGGTTTTAGCTTGTTTTGAAATAGGAAAACGTATATTTGCTGATAATACGGTTGAGATAACTACTATTCGCTCTCCTCAAGATGTATGGGAATTAGTATCAGATATGTATACTCTCAAAAAAGAATATTTGCGGGGACTTTATCTCAATATAAAAAATCAAATTATTCATGATGAGATAATTTCAATAGGGACAATTGATCAGAGTATTGCTCATCCTCGAGATATTTTTTCACCAGCTTTAAAATATCATGCGGCAGGTATTATTATTGTACATAATCACCCTTCTGGAGATATTACTCCGAGCAAAGCAGATATAGTGCTTACTCAGCAATTAAAAGATATTGGTAAACTAATGTCTATACCAGTTCTCGACCATATTATTGTCAGTAAATCGGGATATAAAAGTATTGAATAGTACATAATATGTTAACTCATAACATATTATGTAGATAGCTTAAATATGCTATGTTTAGCCCTTTACTAATTGGGTAAAATAGTGTATAATTGCTCTATCTAATCAGAATCTTTATGGCAGATATTCAACAAATACCAGAAGTACAACAAAAAGCAAAAAAAGGGCAAACTGAATTATGGGATTTGATCCAAACAATACTTATTTTTGCTGTTGTTTATTTTGTCGTTAAGACATATATTGCACAGCCATTTTTGGTAAAAGGTCGTTCTATGGAACAAACATTTTCAGATGGAGACTATCTCATTGTAGATGAATTCTCTTATCGCTTTCGTGATCCACAACGATTTGAAGTTGTTGTTTTCCATACTGAATTTATTCCGGGAGGAGCTGAGAGGGAATATTATATTAAAAGAGTAATTGGGCTTCCAGGAGATAGAGTGGTGATAAAAGATGGAAAAGTTACTATATATGAAAAGAATGGAGAAGTTCCAACTGAATTAGAGGAGGCTTATATTTTAGATGGGATTAAAACCCTTTCTCCTGAACCAATAGATATTGTCTTGGAGGCTAATAAATATTTTGTATTAGGAGATAATAGAGGGAATAGTTCAGATTCTCGCTATTGGGGGGTATTAGATAGGTCATATATTGTGGGAAAGCCTGCAGTTAGACTATTCCCATTCAATGAGATAACTGTGTTTTCCAAGGAGAAATTTATAGAAAGTAATTAACATAGAGTATGAGTAATAAGATATTTCAGATAATTCCTTCATTATCACAAAATAAAATTACAAGTGAAACAACTGCTATTTGGGAACATATTGTTGCGGATATACGATTAACCCTACAAAGTACAGGGTATCAGCATAATGTATTTGCTTTTAGTCAAAAAATTTCTTTATTTACTCCAGAAATAATTTCCGCATTAAATCTTAATGATAAAAAATCTTTACTGACTCTCAAAAGAGCAAGTAAAGATGCTATTGTTATGAGTGTGCCAGGACCTATAAGTATATTCAAATCAGTTATTGATCATAATCTTGAATATCAAGAAGAACCATTAAAATTATTTGACTATGGAATATCATTGGTAGATGAGGATGATGATATTACAACAGAGCCAAAGCAATTACATGTATTTAAAGCTGAATGTATTGGGGATGATACTCCTGTGAGGGATGCTGAATTAATTCTCACTACGTATCGAATGTTGGAAGAATTAGCCATACCTAATTTAATAGTGACAATAAATGAGCTTGGAGGGCAAGAATCTCGGCGAAAATATTATGAGGAATTAGTGTCAAAGGCACAGCCTCGTTTTGCAGAATTAGTTCAATCATTACAATATAATCCTATACAATTATATAATGAATTATCTTCAGAAGATACTGATATTAATTTACGATTACCGCAAATTGTAGATTATTTGAGCACTTCTGAAACTCAGTATTTTAAAGCAATATTAGAATTTTTGGAGACATTAGATATTCCTTATGAATTAGATTCTAGTCTTTCGGGTTCAATTGGATTTAATGAGGGAGTATATTTTGAAATTAGAAGTCAGGATAATCCAGATATTGTACTGGTACGTGGAGGAAGACATAATGAATTATTTACTCTTCTGGGAGGAGATAAAAAAGCAGGATCAGTGGGGGTAGAAATTTATGTGGATGCGCTTGTACATATTGTTGCACAAATACAGACAGATGTGGTGATTGAGAAAAAAAAGCCGGATATTTTTGTAGCTTCTATTGGTCCTGAAGGACAAAAAAGTGCTTTAAAAATATTATCTCTGATTCAAAAACATGGACTTGGAGTAAAAGAAAGCTTTGGAATCAAAAGCTTGAAACAGCAATTATTAAAAGCAAAAAAATCAGATGCAGAAATTACCCTGATAGTAGGACGCAAAGAAGCAGTAGATGGAACAGTAATACTCAGAGATAAAGAAAGTGAAAATCAAGAAGTAATACCTATTGAAAAATTATTATCGATTATTAGTCATAAATTAGAGAAAGAATAGGTTTGTAGGGTATTGCCAAATCATTGATTTTGTGATAGTATTGTGACAAAGTCTTGCAAAAGACTCATTTTTAGTGAATGAAAACAATGAAAGGAGGTTATATTATATGGTAGAAGTAAGAAAGAGAGAAAGAGAAAGCGTAGAGTCTATGATTCGACGCTTCACTCGACGTATTCAGAAAAGCGAAGTATTAGTTGAAGCCCGAGCCTCACGATTTTTGACCAAGAATAAGTCAAAGACCAAGCAAAGACAGGCAGCAATTAAAAAAGTTCAATTTTTAACTGAAAAAGATAAATTAGTTAAAATGGGGAAAGTTCGTTCAACAGAAAGACTTCCTAATAAGTATAAGTTGAAAATTAAAGCAAGTATTAAATAATACCTTTCACTATGTCTCAAATTGCGCTTCAAATTAAAAAAGATATGATACAGGCTATGAAAGATCATGATGATCTTAAAAAGACTGTACTCAGAACTTTTAGTTCAGAATTTAAAAATGCTGAAATTGATAAAGGAGCCCCTTTGGAAGATAATGATGTTATGAAGGTATTAGCTCGACTTGAAAAACAACGAAAAGATTCTATTCAAGCCTATAGAGATGGGGGAAGAGAAGATTTAGTTGACTCAGAACAAGCAGAACTTAATATTATCCAGGCCTATTTACCTGCAAAACTTTCAGATGAAGAATTGGCTCAATTGGTAGATGTTAGTATTGCTGAATTGGGAGATGCTGCAAATTTTGGTTCTGTGATGAAATCAGTAGTTACAAAAGCCCAAGGTAAAGCTGATGGAAATCAGATTAAAACCTTAGTTCAAGCTAAATTAGGATAATATATGATACTGGAATTTGAAACACAAGTTCCAAATATTCCGGACTATAATAATCTTATAGCTTTATGTGTTGATACCTTTAGTAATTATATTGACCGTAACTTGCAAGAGACTACGGTCAGTATTGCTATTGTATCAGAAGAGATAATTCAAAGTCTCAATGCCCAATATAGGTCTCAGGATAAAGTAACTGATGTATTGTCATTCCCGCTATGGGATGAGGCGAGTATTCAGAGTTTGCCGGAGCAAATTTTAGGAGAAATTGTTATATGTTATAATCGTGCCCTGTCACAAGCTCAAGATTTAGAGCATAGTATAGAATATGAAATCGCAGTGCTTTGTATACATGGATTATGTCATCTTATAGGATATGATCATTTGACGGATAGTGAATATGAGAAGATGAAAGAAGTGGAGCAAGAATTATTGACAATAGTCAAAAAACACTATTCCTTTTCCTAAATAAATGTGATATGATAAAAAGAGATAAAAACAATACAGATAAATTATGTCCAAAAATGAAATAATAGTTGGATTAGACGTAGGAACATCACTCACAAAGATAGCGGTAGGAAGGCGTTTGAGAGAAGACAAAGACCCTTCTATTATTGCTTTAGGTGTGGCTCCTAGTGAGGGTTTGAGGCGAGGTGTAGTGGTAGATATACAAGATGCTACTCGTAGTATTCATTTAGCCCTTGATTCAGCTTCTAAAATGATAGAAGAGGATATAAAACAGGTAATAGTATCATTGAATGGTTCTCATATCAAAAGTTTTGAAACTGCAGGTAAGGTTGCGGTTTCTCGAGCTGATGGAGAGGTTACCGAAGAAGATATTGCCAGAGTATTATCCAATGCTAATCCAGGTCCAAGTAGCCAAAATAAAGAAATTATTGCAATTATCCCTAAAACCTATATTCTTGATGAGGAATCAGGGATAAAAAATCCTGTTGGAATGAATGGAATTCGTTTAGAATTAGAGGCTTTAATTCTGGAAGGGAATGCATCTCCTATTAGGAATTTAGAAAAATGTATACAAACTTTGGGTCTCGGGATAGAACATCAGGAAGTTGGTATACTCGCCTCAGCTCAAGCGGTACTCACTAAAAAACAAAAAGATTTGGGAGTGGCTGTGATTGATTTGGGAGCTGGGACAACTTCTCTTGCGGTTTATGAAGAGGGGCGGCTTATTCATGTTGCGATTATCCCGATTGGAGCTGCGCATATTACTAATGACATTGCGATTGGGCTTAGAACATCAATTGAAGTTGCAGAAAAAGTAAAACTTAAATATGGTTCAGCGCTAGAAGATGCTCTGGGGGCGGACTCCAAACTCAAAATAGATTTAGCAAAAATTAATTCAGAAGAGGTAGGAGTATTCCCTATATCCTATGTAGCAAGCATTATAGAAGCTCGATTAAAGGAAATTTTTGGCCTTATTATAAAAGAATTACAAGAAATAGAAAGAGAAGGATTATTACCAGCAGGAGCAGTATTGGTAGGAGGTGGAGCTGATTTAAGAGCAATAGCTGATTTAGCTAAACAAGAATTAAAACTTCCAGTCAAAATTGGAATTCCTCAGGGGGTTGAGGGAAGTATTGCTGATGTAGATAACCCTATATATGCTAATTTGGTAGGACTAATCTTAGAAGGATTTGGTAATACCGAAGAAGATGGAAGTTTTGATTATGATGGTGGTGGGAGACCCGCCAAGAAAAAGCCATTTAAATTATGGAATCCTCTCAATAAACTTATTAAAACTTTTCTTCCAGATTAAAAAACATATATGAAATTATTTGATAATTTAATAGTATATGGACCAGAAAAAGAGGGTAATGGATCTCCTAGTTTAGAATTATCAGCTCAAGAATTAGAGGCATTAAAAAGAGAAACAGAGGAAATTCAAGAAGTAGAACAAGGAGAGACTGTGTTTGAGGAAATTACAACTCCTGAGTCAGAAGCTGAAATAGAAATAAGTCTCGATGCTTTACTGGGAGATTTGGTAGGTGAATTACAACAAGAAGTAGAAGAGGCTAATAAGTCTCCATTTGAGATTGATGAGGAGACAGGATTATCTCTACAGGGTCAGACAGTACAAGAAATTCAAGATAGGCTTGCCCAATTAGAGAATAGACAAGCTACTGATATTGAAGAGTCTATTCACTCATCTCGGGTAGAAGAGCAGGGACAATTAAAGTCTATATTAGAAATAGCAAAAACAAGTCAAGATGATACATTATTGCAGATCCAAAAAGCTTTTAACAGCTTTAAGTCTTCATATCCTGACTCTCCAGTAACAATAGAAGCATTTATTGCAAAAAAAGATACCTTACAGAATATAGTAGATACCGATGAGAAAAAAGTACAAGAAGCCGAAGCCTCTCTCGCTACATTTGAAGCTGAGACCAAAAGACTTATTGATGAGGCTTATGAGACTGAGCTACAAACAACAAAAGATAGATTAGAGCCTTTAAAGCCAGAATATGAAGGGAGTGAAGTAGAAAAACATGATAAACAAGTTTTATTAGAGCAAAAATTAGAATTTTTATTAAACAATCCAGAAGAATTATTTAGTGATGCTCATATTGCTGAGATATTAGCAGTATATGGATTACAGGAGGGGCAAGATAAAATTCAAAACTTACAGGAACAAAGTAAAGAAGCTCAGGAACAACAAAAAAGGGATGATATCAAAGAAGAAATACTCCAAAATATATATTGGTCTAAAGATGAAATACCTGAATTAACACAGGCTATTAATGCTGATATTGAAGCTAAATTAAAGCAATTACAAGAACAGTATCCTGATTTAGAGCCTATTACAATAGCATTAAAGTTATCGGGAAAAGACCGTTTTGCTTATCTTCTTAACTCAGAAGATCCTGAATTAAAGCAATTAGCATTCTGGTCTTCCTCTAAGGGAGATAAAAATTGGGATAATATATTAGCTGAACATCCTCAATTGAGACAATATGTAGAGAGTCAAGTTAATCATACATTTGCTGATCGAGAACAAAAAAAAGAGGACTTTCATATACAAAGAGAGAAGCAATCTCAGGAGCGTATTACTGCCACTATAGAAAATGGAGTTAGTAGTTATAAAAAGCAGGAAGTTAATCGTATACAAGGAGAAATATCTCAAATTCAGAATGATGAAGTTTTTTATTCACAAGATAGAAAAGATAAAAGTATTGTACAAAGTAAAGAAGCAATTCGGCTCACAGATATTAATGAATTTAAAGCATCAATACAGTCTGGAGTTGATGGAATAACCATAAATGAGGGAGGATTTATTACCAAAAATGATATTGCAGAATCTAATAAAAAGATTGATGAGGAAATGGTTGTATTACTTACTAAAATACAGGGATATATAACCGGTATGGGATATAAGCAGGATAAAGTCAGCTCTCTAGATGATTTGAATACATTTGGGGAACAAATTACTAATGATTTGACTATAGAGAGTAAAAAACTGTTTAAGGATAAAGCTAAAATTACTCAGTTAGCAGCGTTACAAAAACATATTGAAGAAGTAAAGGAACAACATCAAACTCTTAATAATCAAAAAATAGAGAATCAAAAAATATTCAGACAAAGGTTAGAACGAGTAAGAGAACTTAATACTATTGCAGGAAGATTACCCCAGTATATTAAAGAAACCCTTATGGCATCACCAATGAATAGTATGTCTGAAAAACTTGATGCTATAGTACAAGAATTACAACAATATGAAACTTCTGTTGAATTACAAGCTCAAAGAGATAAAATTGATCAGTTACAGCGACAGATAGAAGAATTAAGAGGGTAACTTAAAGAAAAATGCGACTGGTGGGTCGCATTTTAGGTCTCAACTGGGAGGGGGATGAGATCATCAATGATATCACTTATCATCATATGGGTTATATAGACATCATAATACATATCATGATGTCTATATCGAAGTAGAGCATACTCTTTACTGGATCTATTATATAATTTTCTAAAATTATATATAAAATCTTCTTTAGTAATACCAATTGCATCTACAGATTGTGATTCTAAGATTACTAAGGTACTCACTGGTGATAATGATGTAATTGTAATTCTATAATCTATGATAGTTAAAATACGTTTCATAGAATAGTACCCTCAAAGAACAGTAAAAATATTTTACTATATCTCATCATGAATTGCAATTGTAATAGTCTTGATTCTATGCTATGATAGCAGAATAATAGAGTTTATTTATGCCATATCCTACCAAAAAGAAGTCTAAAGCTAAACTTGAAGAAACTAAAGCTATTAAATTAATTAGTTAAAATAATTTAGAGTTTATCCTATGCAAAAACATATGATATAATACTATTAGTTTATCATACGTTTTTGTAATATATTTTTTAAAAAATATATTACAAAATACTTAAAGTCAATAAATTAATTACTAAAAAATAATATATGGAAGCTTTGGGACAAGGTGGGCGAGAAGAAAACCTAGGAAGTAATTTAGATAATCGAGAAGTAGTAGTTGCAAGAACACGAGACCAAAACCCTGATAATGAACATGTATCAGAAATTAATAAAAGAGAAAAAGAACAATCACGAGAAAAAGACTTAGCATATCTACGGGAATTAGAAGTAGAGCTTAATTCAGGTAATGATACAGAGTCTAACTCTGAAAACTATAATAA
>JBIIRM010000007.1:0-48236 GCA_044341565.1 Minisyncoccia bacterium
GTTATCATTAATCTAATAAAACTCATATGAAAATAGTATCAGGTCCTCAGAAAAAAGGGTTCACTTTATTAGAAATTTTGTTAGTTATTGCTGCTATTGGTATTTTAGCTGCAATTGTTCTTATTGCAATTAACCCTAATCGTCAGCTTGCTCAAGCTCGTAATGCACAAAGACAATCTGATGTATTAACTATATCGAATGCTGTGTATCAGAAAATTATTGATGATGCTAATTTTGTAGAAGGACTACCAACCTCAGTAACATATATAGATGGAGAAGATTTCCCGATAGTAACAGGAGATACCTTTGACAAATCTAATATATTTACTCTCGTACCAGTAGCTCAAGCTGATGTCTTGGCATCTTGTTTTAATTTATCAGCTCTGATTACTGAAAACTATATTGCAGATATGCCACAAGACCCTACAAATACTGACACTACATTGTGTAGTGGATATACTATAGTAAAAAATACTAATAATCGTATTACTATAGAAGCTCCTTTCGCCGAGCTTGATGCTGATATTTCTATTACTAGATAATTAATACATTATAGTATAATAAAAAATGGGGGATATCCCCCATTTTTTATTATTGAGGCTTATATCAATTTTATTTATGGTATAAATTAACAAAATTGTGGATAACTTTATATTGACAGATTTTACTATTAATAATACTATTAGTATAGAGTTATCATTAATCTAATAAAACTCATATGAAAATAGTATCAGGTCCTCAGAAAAAAGGGTTCACTTTATTAGAAATTTTGTTAGTTATTGCTGCTATTGGTATTTTAGCTGCAATTGTTCTTATTGCGATTAACCCTAATCGTCAGCTTGCTCAAGCTCGTAATGCACAAAGACAATCTGATGTATTAACTATATCGAATGCTGTGTATCAATATCTTATAGACAATAATGCCCTACCAGCTGGTATTGATACTACTCTGAGAAATGTAGCATCTACAGACGGTACAACCACTTGTACTATTGTAGGGGAAGTTGCTGAAGCAACCGACGTATCTGATTTTGTTACAACAGTTACAACTCCCGTATCATATGTTGCAGCTATTCCAAGAGATCCACAAGTAGCTAGTGCTGGATGTTCTGATTATCTTATTCAGACTGTTGCTGGAAACAGAGTTACTGTATCAGCTCCAGGAGCTGAATTAAGCGAGGATATCTCTGTTACCAGATAATTTATCTCATTCTTCGCAAACAAAAAAGACTCTGAATAAGAGTCCTTTTTGTTTTATATATGATAGAGACCCAATGAATAATACTTACTCTAAAAAATATTCTATCCCTGAATAATTATACTAAGTCTATTCCTTATCTCTTCCATAATAGCTTGAGTTTTTCCCTCAACAATAAGTCTCAAAACTGGCTCAGTATTAGAAGCTCGGACTGAAAACCAATATTCAGGATAATCTATTCTAATTCCATCTAATTTATTTAAGACTCCTTCACTAAATTCTTGTTTAATCATATCTAATATTGCTTCCTTTGACTTCGATATTTCAAAATTAATCTCTCCTGAATGACTATACGGGAATAGAGGCTCAGTTAACTCTTGTAGGCTGAGTTCATTCTCAGATAATAATTCTATAATTTTGAGTATGACAAATAATGGATTTTCAAAATAGGCATGCTTCCCATCTTTAACAACATCAAGATAAAAATGGCCCGAGAATTCCCCTGCAAAAAAAGCTTTCTCAGTTCTCATCTGAGCCTTTATAAAAGAATGTCCTACACGAGTCTGCAAAGCAATACCTCCTTGCCTGACAATTTCCTCAGGCGTAATATTGGATGAGCGTAAATCATATAATATCTTAGTCCCCTCTCTTCCAATTAATAATATTTGAGCTAATAGGGCTGTGGTAATATCTGGTCTAATGGTACGCCCGGTATTATCTACAAATGATACTCTATCAAAATCTCCATCTCCTGCTATTCCAAAATCTGCCCCTAATTCTTGTATTTTAGCCTTGAGGGCTATTAATGTTTCATCTTTCAGGGGATTGGCTTCATGATTGGGGAAATTACCATCTAATTCGGGATAGAGATATGTTACTTGTAATTGTGGAAATATATCAAGAAAAGCTTTAATAGCAGGATAGCCCATACCATTGGCAGTATCAACTACAATTTTGAGTGGCTGTATTTCAATTGACTTATTACGATATTCTAATATATTTTGTATATAATCCTCAAGAGTACTTGTCTTTGCAACTTCAATAATTGCTTTATGCTCTAAACTCTCTATACTATCTCCCATTACAATATCTCGCATACTATATATCCCGGTATCTCCTGATACTGGTATTGCTTGTTCTTTTACTATCTTGAATCCATTATATGCAGCTGGATTATGAGAAGCTGTAATCATTATTCCCCCATCTACTCCATATTCTAATACGGCATAATAAAACATTGGGGTTGATGAGAGACCAATATTGATTATCTGAATATCTTCATCTGCAAGTCCTTGTTTTAATTCTTGCTCAAGCTTTATACCTGATTCTCGCATATCTCGAGCAATAACTACCTTGAGTTCAAATCTATTTGGGTATTCTTTGCGTAAAAATTGGCCATACGCCCGTCCTAATCGATAAGCTGTCTCTTCTGTGAGTTCACTTCCATATAAACCTCTAATATCATAAGCTTTAAATATATTAGGATTTGTATGCATAATACTATGTAATTAATTTGTTTGTTCATTCTTGTGCCCCGAGTAAGACTTGCACTTACGACACCAGGTTCTTCAGACCTGTGCTCTACTACCTGAGCTATCGAGGCATTACTATCTAATTATCCGATGAAATCACAGATTTGTCAATAAGTATATGGCTATTATTATGCTCTAATATATCTAATACAAATTTATCAAACATATTTTGTCTATATTCAAATTCCTTGAGAGTAAGTATAGTATAGGTTATTTCTTGGGCTAATTCTGCTTCTATCTCTTGTATTAGGGCATCAAACTTTTTCTCATTGATATCATCTGCTACCAGGAACATATCTATTCTATCATTTTCTCGCTGTAGGAAAGCTCCCATTACAATACAAAGATGTATATTCCCAACTTTGTCAAGCTTTTGGCTAAAGGCTTCAAAAAATGATTGGCTCAAACGAAATATCACTGACTCTAGGGCTAAAACTTCTTCTATAGGATTTAATATATAGGTTATTTGCTTTTTATCCTTAATTTCCTGAATAATATTATATTTAATTGCCTGTCTTAATTCTATTTTTAATGTATTGCTCGCAATATGCGTTTTCGCTATTAATTCATCTAAAGTAAATGCTTGTGTACGATCTTTCAAAAATACTTTTAATATTTTTACCTTTTCAATTCCTAATAAATAGACTAATGGACTTTTCACACTCAGAGACATAGGCAGTAATTATCAATCTTTATTCTATTGTACCGAAAATATTAAGATAAATCAACTATTTCAAGTATTTTGAGCTCTTGCTGTACTTGCTGATAGACTTCATTTAATATGATCTGATCTTCTGAGTGTATAGGTCTTAAGACAAAATCTTGAGCTTTTTTACCGATAAATCTCTCTGCCCTAATACCAATTCTAATACGCTTGACTTCTTGTGAAATATGATTAAAAATTGAATCTATACCATGATGTCCACCACTTCCTCTATTGGCTTGAATTTTATATTGACCTAATACAATATCTGAGTCATCATGAATAATTACAATATCATTATCGTCAATATCATAATATTGCTTTACCACCAATACCGCCTTACCTGAATCATTCATATACGTATGAGGCTTCAAATACAGAATATCTCCTTGTTGATATATTTCCCCTAAAAATTGTTTTTTTATCTTGAATACTGCCTTAGCAGTGGTAAAATCAAGAAAATCAAATCCAATATTATGATACGTATGCTGATATGTGTCTCCGATATTACCCAGTCCTACTATTAATTTCATAGTTTAGAATATTATATCTGAGGCAATATATAGTATTGGAATATTATTATCTAGAGGAAATGTGGTATTCATATCTGCCTTGAATACTGATTTTATATATTCATTTGCTATATTTGGCTCGGTACCATCAGTAGTACTATTATACGGATTATTCCCGATATATAAAGTATTAGTATTTGAAGTACTTGATAATGAACTATTACTTGAACTTAATACCTGAAGAGTAAACCCTCTTGCTTCTAGGAATGCTTGTATATATTTCTTTTGTGTAGTAGTAATATCATCTCCCCATATAATATTTAATTGGGATTTTGCTTTGGCAAGACTTGTAATTTTATCCTGATAGGCTGTGATATCATTAATATTAACAATTTCTTCTTTAATTTCAAGATAATTCTGCTCTCCTATACGAGGCTCAATAATATATCCTCTATTAGTTCCAAATTGTCTATAACCCTCTTTCATATTACCCGTCAAAAGATTTTGTCCGATTACAAGAGAAGTAATAGTATAATCCTTACTATCCTTATAGGTATCATAAAAATCTTTCATATCCGTAAGAGACAAATCTGTTTTAAGGGAATCTTTGGCAATTCCTAATAAGGATACAAGTTTAGGTGCATCAAGTATGGGATTTAGCTCAAATATTTTATCTTTTACATTACTTAAAATTTGCTGTTGCCTTCGAGACCTATCCAAATCACCTCCTTTTGAAGTATAGCGACTACGAGCATATTTGAGAGCTGTCTCACCATTTAATGTCTGCACACCTGGTTGTATAGTAAAACGCTGATAACTATAATTAGGACCTGGATAATATGGGTCATCAATTGCCTCTTTTACATCCACTTCTATTCCACCTAATTTATCGACGAGAGATACAAAACCTTGAAAATCTACCTCAGCATAATGGTCAAAAGTAATGCCGGTAATTTCTGTAATCTTATCCTGTAATACTTGAATTGATTCAGCTTCTGTTTTCCCCTCAGCAATTGCATCTATATATACTGCATTCAATTTACTATAATTTCCTTTTTTATCGAATACTAACATATCTCTTGGAAGAGAAATAAGATGAATTTTCTTTTCTTTATTTAATATTTGAGCAATCATAATGGTATCAGTAAGTCCTCCCCCATCATGATTCTTACCTCCAGCCCCGAGTAATAATATAGTCTCTTTATCTGGCTTTTGTTTTACCTGATCTTGTTTATTAGGATTAATACTCTGTATTAACGGAATATCTTGAGTATAATTAGATACCGCCCAAGCTCCAACTCCAACAATACTTGAAGCCAATAAGAAAGCAATAGCTGCTAATAGAACGGTATGTTTACGCCTAGACATTATTGTTTACTGACTTTATATACTACTCCATTTTTTTGATCAGTAATAATCATAGAACCATTATTATCAAAAGCTATACCTGTTGGTTGTCCCCATATTTCTCCCTCATCTGAAAGCCAACCTGTGATAAAATTCTTGGCGGCACTTGGCTTATTAATATCTTTAATTACAACTTTATATCCCTTTGGAATTGATTTACTTTGCCCCCCCTGATATACAAATACATAATTATTTTTGAAAGCTGAGGAAAAAGAATCAGGCATTGCATCAAATCCAATTACATTATTACCTTGTGGTAATTCTGTTATTGAAGACTCAGATTTTGTTTTACAAAAATCAGTTTTATCGGGATATTTAGGATCTATATTCCCCGCTCCATAACAATAAGGCCAGCCATAATCCTTTCCTTCTGCTACTTTATTAATTTCTACTAGAGGAAGTCCATTATCAATACCAGAGCGTCCAATATCAGTAACTAATAAGGAATTATCTACGGGCAAGATGTCAGTGATTTGCTTTAATCCCCTTGCAAATAGTTGCTCATCTTTACCATCTAGATTAAAGGATATAATACTTCCTCTTCGCTGATCTTTTGATTTACAAGACTCACAATTTGCGGGAAGACCTATATATATTCTATCATCCTTGAGGGCTATAGTATTATGATTGTTTGTTTGGGGCTTTGGTAAATTATCAATTAAAGTTTTGCGCTCTTTATAACTTGCATCAGATTGTATATCAGAATAACTAATGACTTTAGTATCTGTCGTAATATATACCACCCCCTTATACCAATCAAGCCCATATATATTATTAAGATTAGTATCTACTTTTTTCGCTTCTTTTGGATTTGATACGGGCAATATCCATAATGTATTTGCTTTATTATCAGTTACAAATAAATTCCCTTTATCATCTGATTTAATTAATTGTGGAGATTTTAATCCTTGTGCGAGTACATTAATAGTAAATTCTTCTGGAAGATATAATGTTTGCTTTTTATCTTTTATATTAATAATTTGAGGCTTGAGACCATTTAATACTGGCTCTTCAATAGATTCCTTAGAAATAAGATTGTTTCTTTGTATTTGCTCTTGGCGAAATTGCTGAATACGCTGATTTTGAGAAAAAATCCATATAAAAACCCCTATTACTATACATATAGTAATACTATAATAAATGTATTTTGATTGTATGCGTAATTTCATATTAATAATATATATTTCCATTATATCATATTTGCTATGATATTTCTATCTTCACAAATGTTCAACTCTATATTATACTTAAAATAATCTAAATTATATTCATATGACTAAGCCAAAAGAAATACTGATATCTGTAGAGAAATCAACTGAAAAAATCACTAAAATGGTCCCTGAAATTAATCCTGATCAAATTAAAGAACAAGGATTTAATTTTATTCAAGAATTCAAAGCTTTTGCTCTACAAGGGAATGTAATTGACTTAGCTATCGGTATTATTATTGGAGCTGCTTTTAATTCTTTAATTCAATCTCTGGTAAAAGATCTTATTATGCCTATCTTTGGTTGGCTGATGGGTGGTACTAACTTTTCAAGTCTTTATATTTCTCTTAATGGGTCATATAATACTTTAGCTGAGGCTCAAGCAGCAAAAGCTCCTATCATTATGTATGGGATCTTTATTAATGAAATTATTAATTTTCTTATTATATCTTTTTCTATTTTCCTTGTACTCAAAATATTTCTCAGAGGAAAAGCCGAGGCTATTATTGATTCAAAAAAGAAAAAATAAGTTTTTTATTCTAAAATTCCATCTAAATTAACATCATAGAGAATTCTCTCATTTGCAAGACGATATTTTATAATCTCAGCTTCGCTAAACCATAATTGTATTTCTCTCTCAGCTTCTGATACTTGATCAGAACAATGTAAAAGATTTCGAACTGCCCTTGATGAAGAATTAGCAAGAGAATAGGTGTCTACGGTATAATCTCCCCGAATTGTACCAACATCTGAGGTTAAGGGCTCAGTTCCTCCTACAAGTTTTTTGACCACTCCTACCGCTTGATTTCCTTGAACCACAAAAGCAATTACAGGACCTGATGTCATAAATTCAATATTTGCTCTCAAAATATCCTTCCCATATTCAATAGCCTCCTTCTCAACAGGAAGTCCTTGTGCTGTTCGAGATTCAATAGCAATAGTACCTTTTGCGATAAACCAAGCATCATCTTTATTATAATGCTGCCATAAGATATCTTCACTTGCTACAATGAGCTTTAATGCTGTGATTTTAAGTCCTGTTCTCTCAATGCGAGAAATAATATCTCCTATTAATCCTCTTTGTACTGCATCTGGCTTGATAATTACTAATGTTTGCTCTTTAATCATACTTATATCTTATTTATTACTCCTTATATTATACCGATAATTTTCTCTTTTAGCAAAAGAGGAGATATAACTCCCCTCTTTATACTATTTTACATCATACCAGGCATTCCCATTCCTCCCATTGGTGGCATTCCTTTATCATCATCTGATTTTGGTAATTCTGTAATGACGGCTTCTGTTGTAAGCAAAGTAGCGGCAGCCGAGGCGGCGTTTTGTAAGGCAGTTCTTGTCACCTTAGTAGGATCAATAATTCCCGCCTTTACCATATCTTCATATACACCTGTTGCGGCATTATATCCAATATTTCCTTTAGCTTCTTTAACCTTTTCTACCACAACTGAACCTTCTACTCCTGCATTATTGGCAATCATTTTCACAGGCTCTTCCATAGCCACTCTCAATATATCAAGACCAACTTTTTGATCTCCTGTTAATTTGAGAGAATTAAGCGTATCAATAGCTCGAATCAAGGCTGTTCCTCCTCCTGGAACAATTCCCTCTTCTACCGCAGCTCTTGTCGCAGCTAGAGCATCTTCAATTCTATCTTGTACTTCTTTTTGCTCAACTTCACTCGCAGCTCCTACCTTAATCACCGCTACCCCACCTGCTAATTTACCAAGTCTCTTTTTGAGATTATCTCTATCATATTCAGAATCAGTTTGCTCAATTTGAATAGTAATTTGCTCTACTCTTGCTTTTATCGCCTTCTCATCTGTATCTCCAGCTACAATAATTGTTTTTTCTTTTTCTGAAATAACTTTTTTGGCTTTTCCTAATGAATCTAATTCGGTTGTATCAAGCTTTAATCCAATTTCCTCTGAGATAACTTGTCCTCCTGTTAAAATTGCAATATCTTTAAGTAATTCTTTACGATTATCCCCAAATCCAGGAGCTTTAATAGCAAGTGCTGAAAAACCTCCTCGCATTTTATTAAGAACTAAAGTTGTCAAAGCTTCACCTTCTATATCTTCTGCAATAATAACAATTTCCTTGCGACCTGCTTGAGTTACTTTTTCTAAAATAGGAAGTATATCCTGAATTGATGTTATTTTTTTATCCGTAATAAGAATATAGGTATCATCCAATTCTGCAATCATTTTCTCAGAATTAGTGACCATATAGGGTGAAACATATCCTTTTTCAAATTGCATTCCCTCTACTACTTCACTGGTAATTCCAAATGTTTGCCCTTCTTCTACCGTAATAACTCCATTGGCTCCAACTTTTTCCATGGCATCAGCAATTTCTTTTCCTACAATTTCGTCCCCATTAGCTGAAATTGTTGCCACTTGCTGTATTCTTGCCTTATCATCTTTCACTTGTTCTGATGAGGCAACCAAAGCTTCTACAACCTTTTGCACACCTTTTTCAATACCTTTTTTAATTTCCATTGGGTTTGCTCCAGCAGTAACATTCTTAAAACCCTCTGCCACCATACGACGAGCTAAGATAGTAGAAGTTGTTGTTCCGTCTCCTGCCACATCAGCAGTTTTTGAGGCTACATCACGTACAATAGAAGCTCCGATATTCTCTAATTTATCTTCCAATTCTACTTCTTTTGCTACACTAACTCCATCCTTGGTAATTATAGGAGCTCCAAATCCCTTATCAAGAACAACATTACGTCCTTTAGGACCTAATGTTACTTTCACAACATCAGCTATTTTATCAACTCCAGCTAAAAGTTTTCTTCGAGCATCTTCACTATATGAAATTAATTTTGCCATATGATATTAATTAGTTATTTAAAATGAAATGAATATTATAAAGTTGCTAGAATATCTTCTTCTTTTACGATGAGATATTCTTGTCCTCCTAGGGTAAGTTCTACTGGACCATATTTGGGAAATACTACTTTTTGTCCAATTTTTACGGTATTCACTTTTTCCCCAATTGCCATAATTTCACCCAATTGTGGTTTATCTTGTTTAGCAGTATCAGGTATATAAATACCACTAGCTGTTTTTTCTTCAGCTTTTTCAGGTTGAATTAACACCTTATCAAATAATGGTTGTATCTTCATATATTTTATCTATTATTGTCAATTTTAGCACTCATAGTATTTGATTGCTAATACTATGAGTATACCCCCATATAGGGTGATTGTCAAGCAAAAAAGCTTGTATATGATGTGGGTGCAGGTGGGCTCGAACCACCGACCAAAGGCTTAAAAGGCCTCTGCTCTACCAACTGAGCTATGCACCCTAAGTTTTCACACTCAAATAGTATATACAAAATATCATATTTTGCAATACTTTTTGATTTACTATGTGGTGGGCAGAGTAGGACTCGCACCTACGTAGCCTGAAAAGGCGTCGGTTTTACAGACCGATGCGTTTGACTGCTCCGCCATCTGCCCAAATGTTCACGCATTATATCATAGAAAAAATCTATGGAGCCGAAAAGAGGACTTGAACCCCCGACCTACCGCTTACAAGGCGGTTGCTCTACCAGCTGAGCTATTTCGGCTATATTATGTATAATGGAACTTTATTGAGTTTATCACAATTACAACTATTTGTCTATAATAAACTATATTGTGATTTTTGTGTATTTTTCTCTATAAATTCATCAATATTATATGACATATTTACCTTAAGTCTTAACCAACCATCTCGCGAAGGATAAATAAGATGCTGCTTATAAAGACAATATTCAAATAATTCCCGAGTTAATTTAACATCATTCAAACAATAATCTGCTAATTCTTGTAATTTACCCTCTTGATATAAATTCATTGCATTAGAGCCACTACCAGATTTATGAAACCCTAATGTCATACCTGCAATAGCATCTAGTCCTAATCGTTTTCCTGTACTCGCTCTAAATTCTCTTAATATATCAAAAGAAGCGATACTATTCAAATCAAATGAATAATATTTATTAAGAATAGGAGTATCAAAATGATCATTATTAAAGCCGACTAATAATTCTGCTTTTTTTAAATCTGCTTCTAGTTCTGGTAATTCATCTAAAAAATATGTCTTATATTCATCTGTAGCATAATGATATACTCCTATTACGGTAATTTCCATTTCTTCTACAAAACGAGGACTTGATATATTTCCAATTGTCTCAATATCAAAAACGATAATATTAGGAAATTTTTCACTAATCATAATACTGTATATCAGCATAAATAATACGGGCTAAGGACACCACTGGCATTGCAATAATAACCCCCAAAGGACCCGCAATAACACCTCCGACCATTAAAGCCATTACAATCAATAGTGGATTATTTCTTTTTACTGTATGAAATACAATAGGTAATAAAAGAGTTTGTTTAATAATTTGTAAACCAATTATTAATATGATAATAGCTATGCCTAACAATGGGGATTGAGCAAATGCATAGAGAATAATAATTAACCCAACAATAATAGGACCAATAAAAGGAATTAATTGACCTATACCTGTAAATAAGGATAATAATACTGCATATTCTATACCTAAAATAGCTAATATACTATACATAAATATCGCCATTATCAGAGCTATTACAGCCTCTATAAAAGCCCATTTACCAATATGATATTGCAGTCGATTTACAATAGTAGGAATATCATCTTTAATATGATTTGGTACACATAGTCTAACAATAGTGAATACTCCTGTTTTATCAATAGCAATATAAAAGCCTAATACTAATATTAATAGAGTATATGTCAATAATTGCCCAAATACACCCACAATACCCAAGGTTACTCGTCCTAAATTAGGGAAAAGAGGTGTAAATTGTTTTAATCCCTCTATATCTAATGGTATTCCTATGCTACCTAGTTGATCTTCAAATTGTCTTAGGAAATCAGCAAGAGCTTGAAATAATCCATATCCTTCCTTAATAATAATAGGGAATAATAGGGATATACCTGACAGAATAATAATGGCTATTACAAGAAAAGTAGTAATCAGACTACTTGTATAGGGAATTCCATATCTACGTTTAATAAGATTTGCAAAATATTTTACAAAAGAAGCAAGAATAAATGCAAGGAATACTGTTACAATTAAATATCTAAGATAAATTATTGCAGCAAAAATAACACCAAATAACACTATCTTAATCACTGATTGCTTTGATACTGCTAATGTTATTTTATCTGGTTTTTCAGGCATATATTTATGTTCTCTCTTCCAATACTAATGATAATATTTGCTCTTTGCCATCACGAATAATAGTGAGCTTAATTGTATCACCTATCTTATATCGTGGTATCGTATCTGCTAATGTTTGTTTTACTGTTAATTTTGTATCTCCTATAGCAGTAATGATATCACCACTTTTAATCCCAGCTTTAGAGGCTGGAGAATTAGGAATAATAGCTGGATACTCAGCATCTCCCATTACTAAAGCTCCCCCATCCACTCCATATTGTTTTGCTTGATCAGATCCTGGAATTATCATAGTATATCTAACTCCAATAAATGGGACTTTTACTTTACCATATTCTTTAACATCATTTATCATACTAACGACAATATTTGATGGTATTGCAAATCCAATACTTTGAGCTCCTTCTGCAGTTGCAACATTTACTCCAACTACTTTTGCATTAATATCAAATAAAGGGCCTCCTGAATTTCCTTGATTAATAGCTGCATCTGTCTGTATAACTTGGGATAATTGTTCAGCATTACCCTGGCCATCTGAAGCAGTAATAGATCGCCTTAATCCAGATATTACCCCTCGGCTTACCGTATTATCAAATTCACCTAAAGCATTTCCAATCGCGATGGCTGTTTGTCCAACTCTGAGCTTATCTGAATCAGCAAAATCAACAGGAGTTAAATCTTTTTTATCAACTTTAATAATAGCTAAATCTTGAGTTGGGTGAATAGTTTTTATGTCTGCTTTTGCTTCTGAACCATCATTAAATAATACTGTATATGTAGCGCTGGGGTCTGACACCACGTGTTTATTGGTTATAATTAATCCATCCGCTGACACAATAAATCCACTACCGCCACCTATGGTTTGCTCTTTGCCTGTATCATTATTGGTATTATCTTGAGGCAATCTTCCAAAGAAATAATCAAATGGGGAGGATTGTCGAGTAACAGGGATTAGTTTTGAAATAGAAATACTCACTACTGATTTATTGGTCTTTTCTACAAGATCAATAATAGCAGACTGTTCTTCTGAAATATTCACATTGCTAGTTTGTCCATTACCCTTTTGATCCCTATTCATATAAGAAAAGGCAATACCTCCACTGAAGAACCCTGTTATCGCTGAGGCCAATATACTAATAAGAATAATATTTGCTATTTTTTGTTGATTTAGTTCTGTAGACATATTATTAAATATATTATCTAGTAATTTATAATTTTATTATATCATATTTTATTTTAATCTTAATAAATAAGTAGCCCCCTGATTATTATAATTCGCGAAAGATCCTCCGACTAATATCTTACCATCACTCTGTATGGCGAGGGTGTAAACGCTACCATTATAAAACCCTGTACCTACATCAAAATTTGTATCGAGGCTTCCATCTATATTTAATCTTATTATTCCATTAGATGCTTCTCCTTTATAATTACTAAACCCCCCTCCAACTACTATCTTACTATCACTCTGTATAGCGAGGGTAGTGACACCATTATCAAATCCTTCACCCACATCAAAGCTGGTATCTCTACTCCCATCACTATTTAACCGAATTATTTTGTTAGCTGATGCTCCTCCTTGATCTATCATTTCTATGTAATCATATTCTTCATTATACTGCAATTCCCCTTGATATAATCCGAAATATCCTCCTACCAATATCTTTCCATCTGACTGTATGGTTAGGGTATTGACATCGCTATCAAACCCTGTTCCTATATCAAAGTCACTGTCTATACTTCCATCTGTATTTAGCCTTACTATTTTATTTACTTCAACTCCCTGATAATTGCTAAAATCTCCTCCTACCAATATCTTTCCATCTGACTGTATGGTTATAGTATTTACATTTCCATCAAATCCTCCCCCTACATCAAAACTTGTATCTCGGCTTCCATCTGTATTGAGTCTAATTATTCTGTTAGCTGCTTCTCCCTTATAATTGCCGAAATATCCTCCTACCAATATCTTTCCATCGTTTTGAGTTGTAACTACACTGACATCTGAGTCAAAAGAAATTTTGTAGGTAATTTTAAATCTAGATGACAATTCACTTTCAAAGTCAATAGATCTACTACCATCCAAATTAAATTTCAGAATACTTCCAAAAGTTAAGTCAACTGCTCCTCCATAAGTATTAAAGTCATAAATCCAATCTTCGTCTTCAAAATCTATCATCTGCATATCAATCAATTCTCCATCAGCATTATATAAATTATCAACTGTTACAATGAATCCTCCTGTAAAAATAGTGTTATTAACTAGTAAAATTTTATTAGGAATGTTAGGGAAACCAAAAGGACGTACTCTTGCTGAATCTAAACTAAAACTTGCATCTCTACTTCCATTACTATTTAGTTTTACAAAACCACTTCCAAAATCCTGAATAGTATCAACGGCACCCTGAAATGAGATAAATAATGTGCCATCATTTTGTTCATAAATATCTTGTATATAAAAATATTCATTTATATTTGGGAAAGACATATCTGCATTAAATGAGAGATCTGTTTCACCATCACTTGTTAACCTAATCAATCTGTTTACTGAATTATTTTTATATGCTCGAAAATCTCCTCCTACCAATATATTTCCATCACTTTGTACTACTATACTTGTTACTGCATCTCCCCCAAATCCTGATCCCATATCAAAGCTAAGATCTCTACTTCCATCTGAATTGAGTCTTATTATTCCATTTGCAGACTGTCCTTTATAATTCCAAAACTCTCCTCCTATCAGTATCTTTCCATCTGTTTGAATAGCTAATTCGAAGATCCTACTATCACCACTATTAAATCCTGTCCCTATATCAAAACTAAGATCTCTACTTCCATCACTATTGAGTCGTATAATCTTATTTGCCTCCACACCATTATAGCTGGTAAAATTACCCCCTACTATTATCTTGCCATCTTCCTGTATGGCTAAAGTATTGACAGAGTCGCCATTATTTACATTCCCACCAAATCCTGTCCCTATATTAAAACTTGTATCTCTACTTCCATCACTATTGAGTCTAACTATCCCATTAGTTGATTCTCCTCGATACTCATTAAAATCTCCTCCGACTAATATCTTTCCATCTGACTGTTCCTTTATATCAAATACACAACAACTTATATCCCCTGAATCAAAACTTTCATCTATATCCCCATCCTGATTCATTTTAAATATATTATTGATATAAGACTCAGTATTAAATGTATTTACTAATATATTACCGTCACTCTGTATTGCTAAAAAAGTGGTTTGTGATATTTGAAAATCAAAGTTTTCAATATCAATGTAAATATTTGGATTCGAAACTAATTCAACACTCTGTCCTCCTGTATAAAAATCTCTATCTCGTATTCCTGTAGCTGTGTTCAAGGGATTATCTATATCATCATCTTCTCCATTATCTGTATCTGGTGGGATAATTGGGATTGTTGGAGTATTCGGGATTGTTGGAGTATTCGGTATAGTAGGAATTACTATACTAGGGTTTACTACTGATTTGTACTTTGGTAAACTTGTTAATTTCTTTACGGGTGATATATTATCATTTATAGCAAGTTCAGATAAAGACTGTTGTATAGCAGTATCTTGAGTATTAAATACAGGAGAATCAGGTTTTGTAGGCGACAAAACCTTAGGTGGTCTAGAATTATCTACTAGAGGTACTTTATTACTCTGTCCCTTAAATAAGGATGGTATAATTCCATTAAAACTCCCCACCATCAATAATACAACAAGAAGAGTAGCAATAATAACAATTATTCTGTTTCTTCTCTTAGATTCTTGTTTTTTTTGTTTATCAATTTGAAATCCTATAACAGGATCTTGCTCTATATTAAAGGCTATACATCCCATAGTATATCTTTTTTATTTTACATTTACTTTTTTTAAGACTATCACTCTTTTCTATCTTTGTATAGGGGGGGGTATCTTATTCAGTTTTTTATTTTTATTCAGGTTGTTCCTATACTTTTTTAGAGTATTATCCTTTTGAGGTAATATTAATAAGCTCTTGAGCTAATTTACGATAGGCAAATGCTCCTTTAGACAATGGTGCATAATCATGAATTGCTTTTCCAAAACTTGGAGCCTCTGAAAGACTTACATTACGGGGTATCACGGTATCAAATACATATCTTGATTATCCCTCATAAAAATAGTTCCCTTTGCCTCCTGATTATTTTTGATTGATAATAATAATCCTATTAATATCCAAGAAACTATCATTGAACTTCCTCCATAACTCATAAAGGGCAAGGTAATACCGGTAATTGGTAATATACCAACATTCATACCGATATTAATGAGTATTTGTATCAAAAAACACAATATCACTCCCAATATAATCATTCGAGCAAAACCATCCTGAGTTTTCAGTCCGATATATATCATTCTTCCCAATATACATATCATGAGAATAAAATATACCGATATACCAATAAATCCCCATTGCTGTGCAAAACCTGCAAAAATAAAATCGGTATGAATTTCAGGTACGGTAATTAGTTGACTTGCATTCCCGAGCCATCCTCCGGCACTCACCGATTTAATTACCTGCAATGTATTATATCCACTACCCAAAGGATCTAATGTTGGATCAAAAAATGTTAAAATCCTTTGCTTTTGATATTCTTCCAAAACCCAAATCCATAAACTCATTAATGAGATAATACCTACTGAGAATAATATCATAATATGTTGAAAACGCACTCCCCCGAATACTATCATACCAAGCCAAATAGAACCAATAATAGAAAAGGTTCCAAAATCTGGCTGTATCAAAATTAATGCTCCAATAATACTAATTGGTAATAATGAAGCAATAATAGTCCAAAAATTATTAAGTCTATAATGATATCTATTAAAATATTGAGCAATAATAATAATTACCACAATTTTTGCAAGTTCTGCAGGTTGAATATTAAAACCACCTAAAGAAAACCAACTTTTTGCTCCATTTACGGTATTACCAATTAATAATACCAGTACCAATAATCCCGTAATGGTAAAAAATAATGGCCTTATAAGTGATGACAAGCCCCTATAATCAATATTTGATAATATAAAAGCAATGACAAGACCCAATATAATTGAAATACTGTGTTTAATGATAAGTCCCACAGTTACAATTTCAACTGAATGTATATAAAAACTTACCAAGGTAATTATCCCCATTATTGAAACAAGTATAGTTGGTATGACAAGCACCCAGTCTATGCGGTATAATAATCTCAACATATCTTATCTATCAAATACTGGCTTTTGTTGTAATTGTATTAATAACTCTTCTGTATCAAGCACATTACTTTGTGTTAATATTGTGGTATTAGCAGCTGAGGCATTAGAAATATTAGAATCCCACGTTAATTCAAAATCTCTTGATTCAGTTTTCAAAACATCTCTTATTAATGTCTCATTGACTCCTATAATAGTATTAGTATCATCTGTTAATATAGCTATAACCTGAATATTTTTGAGATTAAATTCACTGGTATTGGTTAATACTCCTCCTACAGTAAAAGCTTTTCCGGCTTTATCTGATATCCCTACTGTTATATTTTTTTTGCTTAATTCTGGTAAATTAAATCTTGATAATTGAGCCCATATTGGTTTATCAGATAGTTCAAATCCTTGTAATGTATAATTCCCTGGATAATTTAATAAGAGAATATAACGTTTTTTATCCCCCGGCAAAATAAAGGTAGTCCCTGTTTTACGCTGAATATCTCCTGCTGAATTTTTGAGTATAAAGGTGTAGTCAAGACTTTTGGCTCCAAAATTATCATTAGGATTATTAATTTCAGCCCAATAATCTGAATATCCATTGCCAAGAGGAATACTATTATACTGAGTAATTTGTAATGCTTGTGGCTTTGGCTGTTCTACAATAATAGGAGCTGGTTTTTTCGGGAAAAAAGTAATCATAATCAAGAATACTATGCTGGAGAAAATAATAGCATAGGCAGTCGCAATGAGAATTTGTTTTACTTGTCTTTGTTGTGAAGTCATATAGTATATTTTTACTTTATTTAGTATATCAAATATTTCATTATTATGGTATAATAACTATATGATAAACAAAAGTATATATGTATCGTTCTGGATTTAGTGTATTATTATTAACTATTATAGTTTGTGCTGTAGGATTAGCTTTAGCTCTTAGTGCGCTTAGTTCTAGTACACAAGTTGCTAAAACAAATATTGATGTAGCTGATGCTGCCCAAGATGAGTCTCAAGCTCGTAATTGTACAGAAAAAGTATTAGCAAAACTTAAATTATATAAGTTTTATGGGGGGGATGAAACATTTCCAACTGAAAAATGTCGAGTATATACTGTTACGGGGACTGGTAATGGGGAGAGGTTAATTCAAGTAAAAAGAGGTAATAAAATTCTTGAGACCAAAATAGCACAAATTAATCCAAAAATTGTAATTGAATATCAAAAGTTTATTGAATCAGCCCCTTCTGATAACCCCTATACAATAGATCCTTTGGCATTAAGATTATGGCTGAAAGCTGATAGAGCAGAGAGTAATAATGGACAGCCCGTTACTAGTATCAAAAATGCAACTGATGATCTTATTACTTTTGCTCAAGTAGCAACAAGCCCTACTCTTGCACCGACCCTAGTTACTAATGCTATTAATAATAGACCTGCCTTACGATTTGATGGAATAGATGATTTTTTGACAGGAACTGCAACTTCTATACATAATAATACAGCTAGTACGGGTGGACTTACTGTAATTGTTGCGGGAAAATCTAATTCAGCTTCAACCAATCAAACCTATATTTCAAAATTTAATACTACAGACAATAAAAGGGAATGGCGTTTACAAAATGATGACTTTATTGCAACTGATCTTGCAACAGCAGAACAAGTAAATGAAACAGTATCATTTGCCAATAATACGAATCTTCGTATTATTACAGCTCGCTGGGTTCCATCAACAGCAAGTAGCCTTAATATCAATAATATACTCCCCCCGACAAATGCTCTTACATCTTTTACTGATATCACTTCTACTGACACCCCTATTATTGTGGGGGCTCAACAAAGTGGGGTAAATGGATTTTTCTCTGGTGATATTGCGGAAATTCTTGTTTTTAGTAAAAAATTAAGTGATACAGACTTAGATAAAATTAATATATATCTCAATACTAAATATGGCGCTTATTAATATGAAAAAATACTCAGGATTCACTCTTTTAGAAATATTATTATATGTTGTTGTTGGTGGTATAACTTTGGTTATTGTGGCTTTTTCTTTTATTCAAATTACTCGTCTTTCCACTACCTTTAGAGTAAATAATGAACTCAATCAAACAGGAGAAAATATTATTCGTCAAATTCAGAGTTATATTAATAGTAATATAACTAATCAACGTTCTATTATAACACCAATTGTAGGTGGTGGAACATCCCCTTCACTTATTATGCAAGACAATAGGTATCTTATAGTAGAACCATCTAGTATTACTCAAAATGCTACTGATATTATATATACTGCTAGTAGTGTTCCTGATAAAAAAATCAATCCTACTAATATTCAAGTTTTAGCTTCTAGTTTATCATTTGAACAAATTAATAATCAGGATCAGAGTAGCCAAAATGGAATAATGCAAGCGATCAAAGTAAAATTTACTCTCGTATATAAAAAGCCGATACTCAGTGGGAATGAATATGATGCTGAAAAAGCTTTTGAAACAGTTATTCCTATTGAACAAGCTAAACAGACATCATTTAATCCTATTCTTAATGATAATCCAATTATTCCAGCTGGGCAGAGTCCTAATAATAATTATGGTGTAGCATATAGTTTACGCAAATTATCTGGTGTGAATAGTAGCTCTAATAAATTCTCTGATGGGTACACGGGAGCAGCGGTTAAAGTAAGACGAGATAGGGGGGCCGATCAAGCAGAAAGTGATATTGGCTTTACTAAATCTGGAGATTTTGATAGTGTCTCCCTTCAGAATTTTGTAGGATATCAGAATTTCCTTACTCAATCTGAAAATATTACTACTCCATTAGGATGGGTGTTCCCTAATCTCACAACAGTAGCCGATAATACAGTTGCACCTAATGGAACAAATACTGCTGAGAAAGTAAATTTAAATATTGGAAATGTTGCCAGAACTATTAGTAAAGATACCACTTTAACAAATGGTACAATTTATACTGATTCCTATTATGTCAAGGCAAATAATAGCTATAATTTTGTACAGTTAGCACCTACTGGGGCTGGCTTTACCGGGAATACCTCTTATCAAAATTATAATCTCAGTAATGGCACTTTAGGTTCTTCTTCTGGAATTATTACAGGTCAGTCTACTATAACCTCAGTTGGAAATGGATGGTATAGAATATCCCTCTCTGCTACCGCTACTGCTAATGGAGCTGGAAATATTACTCTTGCTATAGTTAATTCTAGCTCCTCTGCAAGATTAGAGACAGTCAATGTAATTACTGCTGCTGATTCCATATTTGTCTGGGGAGGGCAGAGGCATATCAACACATCTCTTACCAATACTCCTAAAACCTATCAGCAAACTGTGGCTGATGCCAATACAGGGGATGCTTATGTATCCATATGGTATGATCAATCGGGGAATAGTAATAATGCTATTCAGACTACAACCTCAGCACAACCTAAAATTATTGATGGGGTTAATGGTATAGTTATACAGAATAATAGACCATCCTTACAGTTTGATGGGGGGGATGAATTAGCATCAATAAATGCTTTTAGTAGTGGGGATCCTGCTACATTTTGGGTAGGAAGACGATCTGGATATAATCAATCATTTCTTGCAAGAGATACTACTTATGCTACATTAAACTTGGGAAGTGATTTATTTACTACCTATTATCTTAATGAATCTACTAACAATGCTGCTAGTTCATCAGACAGTCTTAGTAATTTGAATCTCTATTATGCATCTGGTAATGCAATTACTACTCCTAGTCAATTTGTTATTGGAAGAGGAGCGGGAGCTTCTATTAATCTCAATGGGTATTACTCTGAAATACTAGAATATAATAATAGCCCTAATTCTGATTCAATTCGTATTAATATTAAGAATTATTATGGATTATAAACTTATATTAGCTTTCTGCAGTGACTAATGATATAGGGTCTTTATCTATTAATTGTCCGTCTACATTTATTAATTTACTAAATCTCCCATTTGTTAAAGTAATACCATTGGGATCGCTATATCCCGATACAGGAGAAAAGTCTATATTATTCCCACCATTTCCTACTATACTGATAGTAGGAGCAATAGTTATGATTTCATCATATATAGTATTCCTATCATTTGAGCTACAGGTTCCTGTTCCTGCAACAATTATATAACGATGATTGGTATTATCAAGACAAACACCCCATACTTGTCCATTAGTTTGGCTTTGTGATAATTTTTGTGCTCGAGTTAAGGCATTATACAAAGATTCATGTGCAGAGGTTAAATCAGCTCTTTGTACTGTCTCTACTACAAGAGGTGTGGTTATCGAAATAAGAATTCCTACTAATACAAATACCAGAACTATTTCTACTAATGTAAACCCTGATTTATATTGTCTTTTCATATTATACCTCGAAATTACCAACAAGACTATAAATTGGGAGCAGAATAGAAACAGCTAAAAATACAACTCCTAACCAAACAATAATTAATAAAGCTGGCTCTAATAATACCGCAATATTTTTGGAAATTTGCTCTGCTTCTTCCTCATATCGCTCTCCAATTTGTTCTAATACTTCGGGTAATTTTCCTGACTCCTCTCCTGCAGTGATAATTTCTTGAACAGCAAAATCAAATAGCTTATTAGTCTCTTTTTGATTAACCCCAAAGCTATTATGAAAACTTTTTCCATCTTGAATATAGGCTGCTACTGATTTAGTATATTCCTTATACATATAATAATCATGGATTTCCGCTAAAGATAAAAGTGCCTTGGTAATAGGTATACCAGAATTTAATAACATAGCAAGATTATATGAAAATCGGGAGACTTCACTCATTTGAATTAAATCTTTAAATACGGGTAAATGGAACATTAACCATTGCCCTGATTTTTTGGTACCAGGAAATACAAATAATACTAGTATTGTTAAGATAAATGTTCCAAATATAGCAGGGACCATAATATACCAATATGTTCCCAGAAAATTTCCTACTTGAATGAGAATTTTTGTCATTAATGGTAATTTAACATTTACATTTTCAAATACTTGACCAATACGAGGTAAAATAAATGTTGTAACCCCAACTCCCAATATAATAACCAAACTCATAACAAAAAGTGGATAAAATAGGGCCGTTCTTAATTGATCCTTACGCTTCTTATCTTTATCCAGAGAAATAACTGTTTTTCGAATTTTATCAGCTAAATTACCAGATTCTTCTCCAATTCTAATAAGAGAAATCAAAAATTTAGGAAGAAAGTTATGTTCATCCATTGTTTGAGATAAACTACTTCCACTTTCAACACTAACTAACATAGAATATAAGGTCTTTTTGAGAGCTTTATCTTGAGTGTTTTTTTCTAATATACGAAGTGAAGTATTAACACCCATTCCTGAACTTACTAAAAGAGCAAGATTATCGAGGAAAGTTCTTTTTGCCTTAGTAACTTTACTGCTTCCTCTTTTTTTACGATTTAATTTATTTGTATTTTTTATAGCCTGAGGATTTGGTTGTGGAGCCTTGTCTGGATAAGCTTCGTCAATTTCATCAAAAATAGAGCTTTTTACATCAAATTCACCTGTTTTAACCGTATGCAATACTGAGGCTTCTTGTTCTGTTGTATTTGATTTCTGTAAAAATGCCATAATAATTAATCTTCTTCTGGTATTTGAGCTACACGCATTACTTCATCAAGTGTAGTTACTCCCAATCGTACTTTTTCTATACCATCTTCAAATAATGATTGACTCCCCTGCTTACGAGCTATTTTTGCTACGATATCTGCAGTTGGATTATGAAGGGTAGCCTCTCTTAATTCTTCTGTCATTTCAATACATTGATATACTCCACTTCTTCCTTTATATCCGGTAAAGCCACAATTTGAACATCCTTTTCCCCGATATAATGTTAATGTATCCTCAGGGAAAAATCGCACTAGGGGCTCTCCTATTGTCTTTTCTAATTCAACTCTACTGACTGTATAGGTATATACACAAGCTGAGCAGATTTTACGAATTAATCTTTGAGCAATAATTAATTGTAATGTAGAGGACAAAAGAAATGGGTCAATATCCATGTTCAATAATCGCGGTAAAGTACTTTCTCCATCATTGGCGTGAACCGTAGAAAAAAGTAAATGTCCTGTTAGGGCAGCATTAATAGAAATTTGGGCTGTCTCATCATCTCGAATCTCCCCTACCAATACAATATCAGGATCTTGTCGCAAAATAGATCTAAGTCCACGAGCAAAAGTCAAATCTGTTTCTTTATTAACTTGAATATGATTTACCCCTTCAATTTTATATTCTACTGGATCCTCAATTGTGGTAATATTGCGTCCCTCATCATTAATGGTCTTTAGAATAGAATATAAAGTAGTTGATTTTCCTGATCCAGTAGGTCCTGTTACCAATACCATACCAAATGGTTTTTGAGCTGCCTTTCTTAAAATTTTAATATTTTTCTCATTCAATCCTAATGTTTCAAGAGTGATATTTGATAAGGTATTAGTGAGCACTCTTAAAACAATTTTCTCTCCATATACGGTCGGGACTATAGATACACGTACATCTGATACCTTATTATCTTTTTCAAATCGAAGAGCACCATCTTGTGGAATAAAATGTTCATCAGTTCTTAACTGAGATTTTACTTTAATTAAATTTAATACATTTTCATAATATGAAAATGGAATTCTTCCCACTTCTTGCAACATACCATCAATACGGAACCTAATTCTTACTGTTTTATCATATTGAGCTTCAAAGTGAATATCTGATACTTTCTCCTCTACCGCTTCTTGTACAATTTCCTCTACAATTTCCGGGGCAACTGTATCAAATTTTTGCATTATAGATACAAATCTTGATGCCAATGGAGCTTTATAACTCAAAAGTAATTTATCTACATCTTGTGTAAGAGAATATCCAAATTCTACCGGTTTTTTGAATAATTTTACTAATTCCCCTCTCAAATCTCTTTCCTCCTTTACCTCTTTTTTACCTCCCATTATACCCGCCTTCTCTTCTTTACGAATAATAAGCTTAGCATTTCCTTTTAATACCAAATCATTATCTGAAGCAATTTGAATTTTATCTGGTAAATCTTTAAAATAGACTAATCTGAGTTCCCGAGCTACCGCTTCTGGAATTTTAGTCACATCTTGTTTTGGAGGAATAAAGGTATTCAAATCAAGATATGGAACACCCCAAGATTCAGCTAAAGCCTGTCCTATAATATCATAGGTGATTAAATTGGTTTGTACCAAATAATCTACGGCTATAGCAAAATCATTATTAGTACTAGATAATGCCAATTTACGGTCTTCATCCGTAATATACTGTGTATTGACTAATAACTCAAGTATTGCCTGTGGTTCCATATGATATTTATTTCACTTTCTTTATTATATCAGAGATTATAGATTATGTCTCTAGTATTTGTTTTACATTTTCTATCAAACTTGAAATTGACATTTCTGATTTTACATAATAACCGGATACAACTAAATCCTGCACTCTTTTTCTGTCTTCTGGTTGTCCTAAATTTGTCATTACAATAACCTTTGTGGCTTGATTTTTTGCTCTAATAGCTTCTAATATAGTAAATCCATCCACCTCTGGTAAAATTAGGTCTAAGAGAATACAATCATAATTTTGCGTTTTAACCAATTCTAAAGCCTGATTGCCTGTATTAGTAACAGTAGTAACAATACCCGCCTGCTTTAATTTTAAATCAAGCACACGTGCTATTGCTTGTTCATCCTCAACAATAAGTATACTATATGCCATTTTATTCTTTATACAATTTATTATATCACATTGTGATTATCCACGACAAGTGGAAGCTCTATAAAGAATGTGGTGCCTTTATTTTCTTCAGATTGAAACCAGACATTTCCACTCATAGCTTCTACTAATTTTTTCACGACATATAACCCGAGTCCATTTCCATCTGTCTGACTATTTTTGGCATTATCTGCTCGGAATAATCTACCAAAAATTTGAGCTTGTTGTGATGCTGGTATGCCAAGTCCATTATCAGCTATTTCTATATGTACACTATTCTTCTCGGTAATGGTATAGGCCTTAATAGATATATTTCTATTTGGAGGAGTATATTTAACCGCATTATATAATATATTTCCAATAATAATATCTGTATATACTGGATCATTAATAATAGGGGTATTAATACTGATATCTTTTTGAATGTTCAGATTCTTTTTAACAATTTCTGAATTTAATGTCTTTAATAAAGTGTCTATATATTCAATAATATTAATTTCTTTAGTCACAAATTTAATTGTCCCCAAATCAATTCGGGAGAGATTTAATAAGGCATTGACCAATTTTTCCATTCTATTATTCTCTTTGTAAATATCATCAGCCGCATCCTTTAAATCCTGACTCAAATTATCTGCGGATAATAATAATTCAGCATTCCACTTTATAGAGGTTATTGGGGTTCTTAATTGATGTGATGCAATAGATACAAATTCTTTTTGTGCTCTTTCTGTTTCTTGCTCTTGCGTCTTATCTCGAATAATATTAACAATACCCACAATATCATTATCTACCTTAATGGGATTGGCAGTATCCTCTATAGTAACTTTTTGTTTATCAATAGGAGATTCATAAGTAAATACTCTTGTAATACGCTCCCCTTCAATAGCTTTTGATAATGATGTATTGGGATTAGAATCTGTAGAACTATTTTCTTGAGATGGTAATACCTGACTAATAAATCTCCCCAATAATTTATCGGAATCTAGTCCTAATAGTTTTTCAGTCTCTTTATTGACTAAGAAAATATTACCATCTCGACTAGAGGCTAATAATCCATTTGGGATAGCATTAATAATAGCGGTTGTTTTAGCCTGTTCCAATTGTAATAATTTTTGTTGTTTTTCTAACTTTAATACTAATTGTGATAATTCTTCTTTAGATTTTGCTAATTCAGTATTTTGTTTAGTAAGGGATTCTAATTTTTTAATATATTCTTCTGTCCCCTTAGACATATCTATTTTACGAGTAATAGAGCTTTTCTTTAATTGAGACAAAGAACTTTGCATAAATTCCTGCAAATAGGCTACTTGGTCACGGTCAATATCTCCACCCTTTGCAATACCATCTACAATTTGTGCAATAATATTAAATGTTTCATAACTTGGTTTAATAATTCCCGCATAAATACCATAAGAGAAAAACCAACCTACTACAAATAAAGCTAAGATAATTCCCATTAATACATTAGTGACTTGGGCGGTATAAATAATATCAATACTGCCTGAATATTGTAAATACCATAATCCTGCAACAAACACATAAATCATTGCGGTGAACAAGAATATCAATGCCGTAAAAATACGAAACATTGCTGATTTTATAAGTGGTTTTTGCTGCATTGATATTGACATATTTTTATTCTATAGTATTAATAGTAACTTCATTTTCTGCAAGTGGTGCTGATACCACAATTTTCCCCTGGGCATTAGCGTATACGGTATATCCTGTTAATATAGTCCCCGTTTGTGAGGGATCAACTGGAGGCTTACCAAGACGAATATATTTAGATATTTCTGTTGTAATATCAATTTGAGTAGAATCTTCAACACAACCAGGCTGACAGATATCTATATCTGTGGTCGTAATACCTGCTGGGAGATTACCTCTATTATCTTCACGATATTGATTAATAGCAGTATAAATACTAAGAACATCTGATTTACGCTGAAGATTATTCACATCTCCAAACCGTTTCTGAGGATTTATAAGACGCAGAACTGTAGCTAATAATATACCTATTAAGGTTATTACTAATAAAATTTCTAATAGGGTAAATCCTCTTTTAAGCATTATGGTGTTGGGTCTTTAAATGTACTTTGTGCATTCCCAAAATTATCATCTCTTAATTGATAATTTTGACTTGCAGCAGTAGTCCCTGAAGGTTTATTGGTTAAAATATTAGCAAGAGTTTCAGACAAACTAATTGTTTTAGTATCCCCTTCTGGATTAATTTGATAGGTTACTGTCACTGTTATTAACTTTGAGTCAAGAGCTGTTGTATCATTTGCAATAGTAATTCGCCTTGTTCTTAAAGGACTCGTTAATCGATCATCAGTTGAAGCTGGACTTGTAATAATACTCCAATCACTACCAGTTTTTGATAAAGCTGCTGGAGTAGTAGTATTTACTAATAATCTATAATCTCTATTTCGAATTGATCTTAATGCCTCTATTCCTTCTTGAGCCATTTCTAAGGCTTGACTTTGGGCAATGCTCGCTTGATTATTTCTTTGTGCAATAAGAATGGCACTGACTATTCCAGCTACTGCTAAAGCTAAAATTGAGCCTGCCAATAATACTTCAATCACACTATACCCCTTTTTATATCTCATATGTATTTTGAATTGAAACCTAATACTATTTTATCATTTATTCGCTTTCTTTACAATAATTTGAGTTAATAATAGGGATATAATAATTAATATTCCAGCCCCCATGATAAATATAGCTATTTTACCACGAGTCTCCAATATAAGAGCAGATATTCCAAATAAAATACTAATAGCATACATAATTCCTACCGCGAATCTTTGTCTCAAACCAATTTGCAATAATTTATGATGGAAATGCCTATTATCAGCTCTAAATATTGATTTTTTATTCCAAATGCGCTGGGAAATAACTACAATAGCATCAATAATAGGAAAGGCTAACACCAGAGCAGATGTTGCAATTTTACCTCCACTAATAAGAGCTAAAACTGCCAACATATATCCTAAAAACATACTGCCATATGTACCTAAAAATATTTTAGATGGATACCAATTAAATCGTAAAAATCCTAAATATAATCCAATCAATATAGTTGCAATAAAAGCAATATGCGGCTGATTGACAAAAGGGGTTAATGACAAAATGGCTAAAGTAGCAAATCCAATCACTCCCACCCCTCCAGCAAGACCATCAACCCCATCAAGCCAATTCACTACATTCATAAGCCCCACAATCCATAAAGCGGTGATAATATCTCTTGGGAATACCATAGGTCCCAAATTCCAGGTGTCAATAAACCATAATCCCCCATTAGGTAAACTCAAAGCCTGTATTCCAATACCGGATATAATTACAATAGCAGCAATACCAAATTGCCAAATAAATTGCATTTTCCAGGATAAATCATATTTCTCATCAATATAGCCATATATTAATATCGCTATTGCTCCCAATAATAATCCCCAAAACTCTTTTTGCCATATAATCAAATCTCCCCAAATACCTAAAAGAAAAAATAATATGAATAATGGAATAATAATTAATCCTCCAATTTTAGGCTTTATTCCGGTATGAATATCACGGCCTCGTATAGATTGATCAAAAATATATTTTGTCCATTTTTGCTTAATTAAAATATAAAACAGAGCTCTTGTGATAATATATACAATACCTATTATCCAAAAATATATCCATTCCGGAGAATTCATACTTATGAAGATACCTTTACTCGAGCTGAGCGAATTAATGCTCCATGCAATGTATATCCTACCTGCAATACTTCAGTAATTGTGTTCCCTTCTCCCTCACTGTCAACTGCCTCATGAATATGCGGATTGAATTCCTGTCCTAATGGATTAATAATTTCCACCCCTTCTGCTAATAGAATATCTTGTAATTGCTTATGTATATAGGTAATACCTTGAACCCATGTATTATCAGCTAATTCAGTTGGGAGATGCTTTAGGGCTAATGCAAAATTATCAAAAACGGGAATTAATGTCTCAATAAGATTTTTATTTGCAAGCTGTATACTTTCTACTCTCAATCTATCAGATTCTCTTTTTAAATTCTGATAATCAGCCTGAGCTCTTTGCCAGCCTGCCAAATTATATCCTGATTCTTGTTCTAGGCGAGTAATAGTATCTTGAAGTTCTTGAATATTCACTTCTTCTATTACGGTATTATCTTGATCTGATTTATTCTTCTTCATATGTATCATTATTAAGCATATATTCAACGAGGGCTATATTTTTTGCATATTGCATACCTTTAGGTCCCACTACCACTATTGTACCATCATCTGAGTCAATTGAGAATTTACCTACAATAACGGAATAATTATGCATAGAAGTATGGGGGCTTTCTTCCCCAATATATAATTTATAAGAACCTTGGCTGACATCACGACCTATTTCATCAATATGAGATTTAATTTCCTCTAAATCTTCTAAGGCATTATGAATAAATTCTACTGATGAAAACCCAGGTTGAGTCAAAAAAGTAGCAACTCCTTCTTCGAATATCATATTCGAGGATAATTTGCCCATAGCGACATTCCCTGACTCCTGAGCAAATGATAATAATACATTTTTGAGCTTTAGGTGAATTTCATTCATTGTATTCATATCATTCAAAAATTTATGAGTTACTGAAGCATATTGCCGTAAAATTTCCTGTCTCCCTAAAAGTCGATTAACATAATATCGATATCCCTTATCTGTAGGAATTCGCCCTGATGAAGTGTGAACTTGCATCAAATAACCCTCATCCTCTAATTCAGCTAATTCATTTCTAATCGTAGCACTCGAATATGGCAATTGATATTTTTTTTGAATACTCAAAGAAGATACCGGCTGGGCAGTATCTATATGATCAAGTATGACATATTCTAAAAATTGCTGTTTTCTCTCATCCATATGCTTATTGTAGCATAAAATAAGGACTTTTTCAAGATATCTCATTATTTCATAGATATATTTTATTTTGTAATATTATCTCTGGTAATAATAATATGATTCCCTCTTTTAACCTGATTAATAAGAAGATAATTAGCTAAATATGTTTCTAGTATAGATGATACTGTACGTTCTAATTCTCTTGCTCCAAAATCTGGACTATATCCTTGCTCAGCAAGATAGGCAATTGCATCTGGCTCAATTTCTAATTTCACACCTCTTTCTTGATCAAATCTCTCAGAGAGATTTTCTATCATTTTAGCAGCAATTTCAGCTACTGTTTCAAGTTGTAATGGATAATAGACAATAACTTCCGTAAAACGATTAATAAATTCAGGGGCAAATTCTTTTCCTTGAATAATAGTATCTATTAACTCCTGTTTAAAGGCTGCTTTATCAAAGGTGGGATTTTCTCTTACAAAATTACGCAAGAATAAGGCTCCAGCATTAGAAGTAGCAATAATAATAGTATTTCTAAAATCTGTACGTATACCTCTATTATCAGTCAAGAATCCTTCATCTAAAATTTGCAAGAATATATTCAAAACCTGAGGATGAGCTTTTTCAATTTCATCTAATAATATCAATGAAAATGGCTTATCTTGAACCCGTTTTGTCAAGAATCCTTCTTGGAAACTAGTATCTTCTCCAGCTGGGCTACCCAATATTCCATATACTGAATCTGGTCTTCCAAATTCATTCATATCCATACGAATCATTCTATCCTTTGATCCAAAATAATGTTTAGCTAGAGCCTTAGCGGTTTCTGTTTTTCCAACTCCAGTAGGTCCTAGGAAAAGAAATGTTCCCACTGGTTTATTGCGTGATTTTACATCCAATTGAGCTCTTTTTAAAGCATTGGTAAGAGCGGTTAGCCCTTCTGGTTGTCCCTTTATTTCAGCTTGTAATTTTTCTTCTAGAGATAATAAGGCATCTTTTTCGGTATTCTGTAATTCATTAATATTCATATTGGTTCTCTCGGATACCACAGTGCGGATATGATGTTCTAATACAAATGGGCTATCTTCTATATTGGCTTGATTCACTGCATCTGATAAAATTTCTACTGATTTACCAGGAAATCCTCCCTTACTAATATACCGCTCCGAAAAACTCATAACAGCTCTTAGAGATTGATAGGTAATATATTTATGATATTGCCGTGTTAAATCAAATGATGTCATCATTAATACATTCATTGTATCCTCAGGAGAGGCGTCTTCCACGGGCATAGATTCAAATAAGCTATCAATAATAGGAAAACTTTTTACTCCGCTATGATATCCTTCTGGATTATCAATACCAATAACATTAATATGTCGTGAATTTAAGAATTTTACAATAATATTGCGTATAGCATCATCAGCAGATATAAATAATTCGGATATATTCTCAATAACAAGAATAATATTTCCTGAATGTTCAGCATAATTTAAAGCCTTCAATAAATATTGTGGAGCATCTGCAGTACCAGATAGTAAATCTGTTGTTTGTAATTTGAGAATACGAGTAAGATTATCATTATGCTGAATTTGATATTGCCTTATAGTGAAGGCTAAATTCTCAATCAGTGATTTTTTCCCAACCCCAATATTTCCCAATAGGAGAATATTATGTCGAGTTGATTTAGAAAGGCTTGTTAATATGCGTCGTAAAATATCTTGATGGATAATAACCCGATGGGGATCACGATATATAATTTTCTCTGATATATCCTCAGTAATTCTATCTAAATCATTGGTATAGCCAATTGTCCATGATCTTCCCAGCGCCCCAAAATTCTTCTCAACTCCCTCGGGACTCCATATTGATATAGGAATAGTATTATGATAATGCAAAGCTTCCCAAGAAATAATTTGTAAAAAGTCTTCTTTAGATAAATCTAATTGATTTAATATGGTGGTAAATATTCCTTCCTGTTCAAACAAGACATACAGAATAATATGCCCCCCTATTCGATATTCTTCCCATGAATCTTTTACATATTGTATTCTTGCGAGTAATTCATCTATTGGAGGAAGATTCGGATCCGTGTCCAAGCCTAAATCTTTTAATTTTGTATAAAAAGTATCTGGTACTAATCCCATATATGATAATATATCCTGTCCCCTCTTACTCCTCGTAACCGCATGTATAAGCTGACTATAACTTAATTCCTTTGGGAAATATCTTACTAAATATTGTGCTAAATCATAATCAAATATTTCAGCATAATTATTGGGGAATATAAAAACATCTTTATCTGATCGTAATTTCAGAATAATAAATAAATAGGCAACTACATATATATAAATACTGGTTCCGATAAGAATTATAGCTAATTGATAATTTGCTGTATTATAGGTAATTAAGGTGACAATACCAATAAAAACAAGCCAGATAATATAGCTCAGCCAATTAAATATAATTTTCTCTAATATATTACTAAAGAATGTTCGGGTATGATATATAGAATAAAAATACTTCATATTATGAAAGACTTTGTATAATAAAAAAGATAAATAATACAGGATATAACACCCATATTACTAGTCCTACAGATCCTACAAAAGCTGACACAATAACAGTAAGGATACCAAATAATATCGTAAATCCTCTTACAAAAGCTCCTACTATTCTTGATATCATATTAGAAGTCCATACCTCAAATATATGCTTTATATCAAACCCCTTGCTTGGATAGGCATATAATTGATTTTTCCAAGGGGCAAAAAATGTTTTAATAAGAAAAGCAAAAGAGAAAATTTTGCCTAATACTACAATATATTGTATTGTTTTACGAATAATTCTATATGGCATTTCCACCCAATACCATTTAATGAATATGCCTATTAATTTTGCATTATATTCTGCAGTTTCTATAATCATATTATTTTTGTATCACCTTTATTTGAGAAGATGTGGAATTAAGATTTAATGTTATGGTTTTCTCCTCATTGTCACTTGAGACCTGATAATTTTGACTTTCATATACTTTTGAATCTACTCCTTTTTGAGTAAGCCCAATAAAATCATTGGAGGTAAAACTGTGAGACGTAGATAATAATACCTTTATATTACGTGGAATACTAATTGTGACTTGACTTGCAGTAGAAGTAATATTGAGATTTGTGGTTGTCTCGATTTGATCTATGACAATATTAGCTTCAGAACCTCTAAGAGTAATATTAGCAGATTTTAATACCATCCCCTTTAAATCTAATGAGAGTGGTGAAATATTAGCGGTAATATCAAATATAGTTGGGATATTATTGGGCAATATTATATCTAATTTTTTACTATATGAACCAAAACCTGGTTGAATATCTAATTGTCTAAGATTAATAGTTTGAACAGCATCTGTATCAGTTGTAATAGTATTTATTAATACCCCATAATTAGCTGTGTACTGCCCATCAATACCAGTACCTCCCCCTTTAACTGATATATTTGTAGATGTTGTTGATATATCAGCATAAATACTTTTCACATTATTTACTGAACCTGATATTATTTGAGTATTAGTATCAATAGCATCTGCTCTTATAAATACTGAGAACATAGTAATAGCAGTGGCCAATACCATCAAAAACAAACCCACACTTAATGATGCTGAACTTTTTACTCGAAATATGGATAATCCCACTGCAATCAAAGCAAGTGGCCAAATATGGCTAAAAGGTATATATATGGAAAGATAATTATCTTGAAATACTCCTTGATAATATACAATCCCTAAGCTAATACCTAAAATGAGAACATATAGTATACCTAAATGAGAAAATATTCCTATAAAAGAATTTGTTTTTTTTTCTTCTGGTTCAATAATAATTCCTGACATATTTATACAATATTAGATTTTTTAACGGTAAGACTTTTTAATATGAAAGCTATTCCTACTGTGATAATTAAAGCTGGATATCTCCATGTATCTGGAATAAGAGCCCAAGGAACAATATCAAATTGTAAGATAAATCCGCCGAAAAATAAAATACTTATAGCCATAATATTTTGAGGAGTAATGAGTTCATCTAAAAATGTAGACTTTCTTGCTATTGTATTTCCCTCCTTACTTTGTAAACCCTGCACAGCTGTTTGATAAAATTCAAGATCTTCTTGTTCTACCACCTCCTGTTCAGTAGGTAAAAGTACTGATAAAGCTAAGTAGAATACTAAACCTATACCGCTAGCAAGGGTTAATAAAATAAATAGTATTCTAATAGAAGAATGGGGTGCATCCAAATAATCAGCGAGGCCCGCTGCTACGCCTGTAAAAACCCTATAATTTGTCGATTTATATAACCGCTTTTTTGTTTTAATCGCCATAACTAATATTAAAATTATGATATACTAGTAGTATATCATAATTTTATCCTTTCTGATAATAGTGGATAACTGTTTTATACTTATGTCTCATCCCCTAACTCAAATAATTCAAGATATCCCTCAAATTCCAGGAATATATCTTTTTTATAATTCTGATAATACTATTATTTATATTGGTAAAGCTATTAAGCTCAAAAGCCGAGTACAAAGTTACTTTAGGGCTAACGCCTCTCTCAATGCCCCTAAAAGAGCAATGATAAAAGATATTCATCATATTGAAATCAAGCCCTGTGATAGCGAAATCGAAGCTTTAATTCTTGAATCTAATTTAATCAAAAAATATAATCCAAAATATAATATACTTTTAAAAGATGATAAAAGTTATGCCTATCTTGTGTGGACTAAAGAGAATTTTCCCCGCATATTTGTAACTCATAAAACCTATTTAGATTCTCATACAGAAAAATTGAATTATCTTGGTCCTTTTGTTAATGGAGATGCCCTCCGTAAAACATTACGTATTTTACGGAAAAGCTTTCCTTATAGGTCTTGTAAAATAATGCCAAAACATCCTTGTATTTATTATCGTCTTGGTAAATGTGAGGCTCCTTGTATACAAAATATCGATAAGGCTAATTATCAAAAACATCTGACCACCATACTTGAGATTATGAAGGGTAAAACCAAATCCCTATTAAGAGATTTAACGATACAAATGCAAAGTTATTCCGCATTACAAGAGTTTGAAAAAGCTCTTGAGATAAGACAACAAATTGAAGCTTTAGAGAAAATATCATTACATAAAGGAATTATCACAACTGATAAAAGCCGAAATATCAAATATACTGATGAATTACAGAAAGTCCTTAATCTAGATAAGTCACCTAAAAGAATTGAAGGTTATGATTCCTCTCATTTTCATGGAGATAAAGCTGTAGTATCTATGGTCGTATTCGAAGATGGGAAAGCCAATAAGGCTGAATATCGTAAATTCCGTATACAAAAACCCCCTGAAGGTGGAGATGATTTTTATAATTTACACCAAGCTCTTACTCGAAGATTTAAGCATAATGATTGGCCTATTCCAGATTTGATTTTAATTGATGGAGGAAAGGGGCAATTATCAAAAGCCTTAGAAGCTCAGAGAAATGGTAATATTGAATATCGCTCTATACCCATTATATCTCTTGCAAAAAGATTAGAAGAAATATATATTCCAGGTCAAGATCAACCCAGATTATTGCCCCGCTCATCTAAAGCTCTTCAATTATTACAACAAGTTCGAGATGAATCTCATCGTTTTGCTGTTACATATCATCGCGAATTGAGAGAAAAGTTACCAGAATAAAGTTGGGTGGAGATATGCTATATCTCCCTTTTTGCTAAAAAAACTTAGTTGGGCCCATTGTCCTCCTTTGGAGGAGGTGCCCGTAGGGCGGAGGAGGATATAATCTCAAAGTTCACATTTTATCCACACCCGTCAGGCAATGCCCGCCACCCTCGCCAGCGAGGGACATAAAACCTTGGTAGCCGCAAGGGGATTCGGTCACAAGTAATTTCTCTGACGAGAAATTCTCGCTACCCCGTCTCGCCGTGTTCGCCTTGCGCTTAGCGCAAACTCACACCAGGCTCTGACCTTCTCATCCCCACGGGAGATATACTATATCTCCCTTTAATTAAAAAACCTTGGTAGCCGCAAGGGGATTCGAACCCCTGTTTTCCCCGTGAGAGGGGGATGTCCTAGACCGGGCTAGACGATGTGGCCAATATCTGTACAGTATACAGATTTTAGATTTATTTGGCAAGAGATTTACTTTTTATTTAATTTGTTTCGAATAAAAGTTGGAAGCTCAAATTCATCTTCCCCATCTGATTCTACCGTTTTAATAAATTCATCTTTTTTTACCTCTACTGCTTTTTGTCGCTCCTCCTCTTCTTTTTGCTTTGCTTTTTCAGCTTCAGCGTGTTTTTGTAATTCTTCTAAAGTTGGTTCTTTAACTTCTTCAGTTTTGAATGGTTTAATGGGTGGTTTTGGATCTTTTTGATCAAATCCAGTTGCAATTACTGTTACTTGTACTTCCCCATCAGTTAATTTTTCATTAATAACAGCTCCAAAAATTACTTGGGCATCTGGATCAATAGATTCAATAATCACATTAGCAGCATCATTGATTTCTGCCATTGATAAATCTTTACCACCCGTAACATTAAATAATACTCCCTTAGCTCCCTTAATTGAAATATCTAAAAGTGGACTATTAATAGCAATTTTAGCAGCAGTTACTGCTCTATTTTCACCTGAGGCACTACCAATTCCCATCAAGGCAGATCCTGCATTTTTCATAATGGCACTCACATCGGCAAAATCTACATTAACAAGTCCTGGAGTAGTAATAAGATCAGAAATACCTTGAACTCCCTGTCTTAATACATCATCAATCATAGAAAAAGCATCCAGAACTGGGGTATTGCGATCAATAATATTTAAGATCTTATCATTAGGAATAGTGATAATAGTATCAACATTTTTCTTTAATTCCTCAAAAGCAGCATCTGCAATACGCTTACGCTGTATACCTTCAAACATAAATGGCTTTGTAACTACCGCTACAGTTAGAGCTCCGCTTTCTTTTGCAGCTTGTGCTATTACAGGAGATGCTCCAGATCCTGTGCCTCCACCCATTCCAGCAGTAATAAAAATCATATGGGACCCATTTACTGCCTGATATACTTCTTCTTTACTTTCCTCCGCAGCCTTACGTCCAACTTCTGGATTCATACCAGCTCCAAGTCCCCGTGTAAGATTTTTACCTAAATGCACTTTATGTTCTGCTTGTGAATGATGTAAATCTTGTGCATCCGTGTTTACTGCTACAAATTCGACTCCTTTAATATCTGAGTCTATCATTCTCTTTAAGGCATTACCTCCAGCTCCTCCAACTCCTACAACTTTAATTTTTGCGAATGCTTCTATCTCAGGATTAATTCTTGCCATATATGTTGAATATCTATTCAATACTTTTGATAGTATAGCCTATTTGTGGCCAAAAGTCAAAGCTTGACTTTTGATTATTGTTGATTATCTAGTATTTTTCCTAATTGCTGAGCACTCATCTTCCAATCAAATTCTTTTGCTCTCTCATAACCTTTATATATAAGTGATTGCTTCAAGAGATCATCTTGTAATATACTTTGTATGCCCTTTGCAATGGATTTAGCTGAGTCGGGATTTGCGAGCACTGCAGCATCTGCTCCGACCTCCTTCATAGCCCCAATATTGGAAGTAATAACTGGGGTTCCCAAACTCAAACCTTCTATTATTGGAATACCAAATCCTTCATAAAGGGATGGATACACCAATATTTCAGCTTGCTGTATATATTTAATCATATCCTCATCTGATATATATCCTAACAATTTCACCCTATCTTCTAGATTATGTGTATTAATTAATTGAGGAATATTTGGAATAAGAGGACTTTCAAAATAATTACCCGCTATATACAGACTTAAATGAGGGAATTTGGGAGCTATAATGGCAAAGGCTTCAATGAGTTGTGGAACATTTTTCCGTATATCAAGTCCCCCTTCATAAAAAATATATTTTTCTTGTATGGGCAATAGTTCTTTTGTTGCAATGCGGGGAGAGGCAGGATATATAATAGGGATGTTTTTTGCCTCAAGCTTAAATATATCTGCTATTTCTTGAGCTGAGAAAGCTGATATAGTCACAATTTGTTTAACTTTTTGAATAGATGATTTTAATAGCTTTACATAAATACTCATTTTCCAATTTGGGATATATGCAGGTAATCGCCAATAAATCACATCATGTATTGTCATAGTATGAGGGATTTGTGGTATATAAGAAAGACTTGGATGGGGGCTCCAGACTATATCAGCTTTTAGCTGTAATACTGCTTTTGGGAATATAGTTTGCTCCCATAATACCTGAGCAATAAGATCATTGCGTGTATACCAAGTGGGAATATATTGAAGATTTTTTTTAATAGGTTTAGGGATATTCTTGACTGAAGACTTGAGATATTCTGGTATTAAAATGATAATTTCATAATTCCATTTTTGATGTTCAAGTATTTGTAATAAATATTGCCCCATCCCTGTTTTGGGTTTAGCAAGAAAATCTCCATTTATTATAAGTTTCATAGAGTATAGATTTTATATCATTTAGTATAGCATATGAGTACTTATCCATGCTATACTAGGATATATTATATTCTTTATTGAGACTATTTTTATGAAGCCTCTTGCCCAAAATATTCGAGCTACTTTTGACTATACCATTCTTGATACCTATCAAGCTGGTCTTCAGTTATTTGGAAATGAGGTGAAGTCAGTGAAATTAAGTCATGCCAGCCTCAAGGGTTCTTATATCACTATTGAAAATAATGAATTATTTTTGATTCATTGTCATATCCCCCATTATCAAAATCATGCTGATACCCATTTTGATACCGAGCGCCCTCGAAAAATACTTTTGAAGCGTTCTGAAATCGATTCATTAATTGCCAAAAAATCAGCTTCAGGCTTGACAATTATCCCAATTAAGCTATACTTAATATGTGGACTTATTAAGATTGAAATTGTCCTTGCAAAAGGCAAGAAAAAGATTGATAAGCGCCATAGTATTCGAGATAGAGAAGAACAACGATCTATTCAAAGAATATTGCGAATCAAATAACTCAATCGGGGATGTTTCGCTTTGCTAGTTCATTCACATCTATATACAATGAGAACTCGTATGTCTGTCACGAGACCAAAGACGGACAAACCCAAATGCAAAACCTTTTGCAGCCCGATCCTCTTACGGATTTGGGTATGCAGTTGCCTAAGTAATTTCGCGACTGCCATCATATTCTTTTAGTCAACATACAAGAATATTGGTGTTATATACATGTTGATAGGGAAATAGTCATCCACAAAGACCATTTGCCAAAACTTTTTTGTGGCACTGATGTATTCTATCTTTGGAAATTAATTAAGAATATATCATAAAAAAGACCCGCAATTTCCTATTTCTCTAAGTAATTGTATACGGATGCTGGGCTATACATGGGTTCAATTCCCATCATCTCCACCCTATTAATAAGTATTACTCAATGTCACAACAGCCGAAGAGCTCATCAAAAACAAATCAGCGTATTAATGAAAATATTATTGGTCCTGATGTACGTCTTATTGATGTCACAGGAAAAATGATTGGGACGGTTTCTCTAGAAGAAGCTCTCAGGCAAGCACGTGAAGCTGATTTAGATTTGGTTGAAATAGCATCTGATCCCCGCCCCCCTGTATGTAAAATCATGAATTATGGGAAATTCCTCTATACTCAATCTAAACAACAGAGATTACATAAGGCAAAGCAAAAGAAAGTAGAGCTCAAAGTACTTCGTATTGGATTCAAGATAGAATCCCATGATTTAGAGGTAAAATTAAAACAAGCCTATAAATTCCTGGAGCAAGGGCATAAGGTAAAATTTGATATGTATTTGAGAGGAAGAGAAAAATCTTTTGCTGAACAAGCGGGTATTAAGATGAAAAATATACTCGATAATCTTCCTGATACTATACGCTTTGATCAAGAATTAAAGCGCTCACCTCAAGGTTTTAGTGCTATACTTGCAAAAAAGATTTAATTATGATAAGATAGATAGAATTGAGTATATAATTGATAATTTGAACATATGCCTAAGCTAAAGACCCGTAAATCATTATCCAAGCGCATTACCCTTACTAAGAATGATAAGGTTGTAGCTCTTAAAGTAGCTCAGAACCATTTCTTAGCTAAAAAATCTGGTGATTCAGGGCGATCAAAGCGAAAAACCCAAATTATTGATACTCCAGTCAAAAAGCTAAAAAGAGTATTGAATCAATAAGATTGTTAAGATAATAGTATGAGAATTAAACGAGGAGTTACCGCTAGTAAAAGAAGAAAGAATCTCTTGCAACATGCCAAGGGTTTTCAATGGCGAAGAAAAACTAATTTTCGAGCTGCAAAAGAAGCCCTATTACATGCTTGGACTTATGCATATCGAGATCGACGTAATAAAAAGCGAGATAAGAGAGTATTATGGCAAGCTAAAATTAATGCTGCCAGCCGAAATCTAGGCGTACAATATAGCCGACTTATTAATAATTTAAATAAAGCTAATATTGAACTCGATCGTAAAAGCTTAGCTTATTTAGCTGAACATAAACCAGAAGTATTTGCTCATATTGTAGAGAATACCAAATAATCTTATATATTTGACCTAAACTAAAAACCCATTCAATGTTTGAATGGGTTTTTAGTTGTATAATCTTGACAATTACCTATATTCATGATAATATAGAGGTGTTCCATTATGCTAGCTTTGCTAGCGGAGGATAAAGTGGGTGTCATCTGACAATCACACTCCAACTGAATACTCTCCGTAGAGGAAGTCGCAAAGCGGCTTCCTCTCTTCAATTTATTATTTCGTATCTGATTTTTCAACCAAAGTTAATATTTGCTTTATAGCTTCAGCAATTGGCTCATTTTGTATAATAACTGACATTATAGGCTCTTTGAATGAAGTAATAGCTACATTGTCATCAAATACCGATATATCAATAGGAGAATTATATTTAGACTTATCGATATAGCGATATAATACCTTTTCTAATTTTGAATCCTTCAAAATATCTCCCTTTGATGAAGAATAAATTGCATGTACATTTACTTTTTTAGTTAATCGCTTTTTATAAAAATTAGCGCTTTCCTCAGAAGTAAAAATTCCCTCAGTTGCATCAAGATCAAAAATACTGAAAATTTCTTTTTCTTTAGTCTTAAGCATTTCTTCACGAACACTATTAAGACCTAATTTTCCTTCATAAAATCGTACTTGTGGTCGTACTCCACCTTGTGTAGTATCATAAATACTTGCAAGTGTAGGTAATATTTCATTTATAGTATCCTCTTTTACCTGAACTTCAGCTTTATCTTGTCGAATCAATACAGATAAGGTTTCTGGAGATTCCGGAGTAAATAATCTCTTTTTCCCTTGAGTATAAGAACTCATAAGTCCTTTTTTCATGAACCCTTCTACTAATACATAGGTAGTAGCTCTATTTACTGTTGCTAATTTAGCAATTTTTTGAATAGGAGCAGATCCTAATTTAAGAGAAGCGACATAAACTTTAGATTCTTTGTCTGAGAATCCAAGAGAGCGAAGTTTGGCTAAGAGTTGTTCATCCATACTATGAAAAATAAGTGTTAATATATTATATCATTATAACCTCTTTATAATAAAATGTCAATACCTGTCATAAAATTCTTCACTTCTTTAATTTCAAAATTTCTATTCTCAAGCCTTTTTATTGTATCTGGGTTTGGATGATTATATCTATTGTTAACTCCTGCTGATATAATAACTTGTCGGGGAGTAATAGCATCTAAGAATTGCTCTGATGTGGAGCTTTTGCTCCCATGATGACCGGCTTTCAAGATATCTATGTCCAATTGAGGGTATTGAGCTATTATCTTTTTCTCTGTATTCTCATCAGCGTCTCCCGTGAGTAATACTGAATGTTTTTGGCTTCTCAGCAGCATAACAATTGATTCAGGATTATCATTGGTAATATTTTGCCCCCAAAGATTTTCCTGAGGATTTAATAAAGTTAATTCTATACTGTCTGACAAGGTAATCGTAGTATTTTCTATTGAGGGTAAAATAGGGATATCTTTTTGTTTGATATATTGCAGTAATTCTTGATAACTTTTATTCTTTTCATCGAATACCCCATTTATCATCACCTTGCCTACTGTAAACCTATCAATAATATCCCTACATCCACCAAAATGATCCTTATCCCCATGAGTAATAATAATCATATCAATACGATGCGCCCAATATCCTAATTTCGCTTCTAATTGATCAATAACCTTTGAATTTGGTCCACAGTCTATTACAATTCTATCCCCTCTTTTAGATTGAATTAAGCTTGCATCTCCTTGTCCAATATTCAAAAATGATATTTGGTCTTCTGGATTTACTAATCTTCTATATTCCTGATAGCTATATATGAGTATGATACTACTAATAATACATATCAGTATTTTAATTTTCATATTTTCCTTTTATGTATATAAATCCAATATCCTAATCCCATTATAGCGTATATTATAATTAGCATATAGCCTGTTATATGAGGAACTGTTATGCTAGCCCATGATAGAGAGGCTAAATAATGATTCATCGCGAGCACTAATTGAATAATAATCACAAGAGGATAGGTAAAAATCCTCCATGGTAAAATTAAAGCCGTTATACTACCCCAAGCCATAGCAAAAGGTATAATGGGGACAATAAGAATATTGGCTAGAATAGATATAAGGGATATTTGTCCAAAATAATATATGAGTAATGGTAATACTAAAATTTGTGCAAATAATGTCTCCCCTATCATTGGTAATATTCCAAGGCTCGGTATTCCTTCGGTATATGTTTTAAATAATTGCCCATATACTATAAGTCCTATTACTGCCAGGAATGATAATTGGAATCCAATATCATAGCCAATATACAGAGGATTTATTAATACTAACATAGTAGCACATAATATCAGGGGTCTCATACCTCCTACATATCTTTGTAATTGTTCGGCTAAGAGTATAATTACAGCAAATATACCCGCCCGCATAATAGAAGCCTCAGCCCCGGTTAAAAGAGTGAATACTATCATAACTGCAATAGTAATCCAAAATGAAAATGGCCTATATATTTGTCTATTAATGAGCTGCTGATATACAAGTACTATAATAATTGCCATATTATATCCTGAAACAGCCAAAATATGGCTTACTCCAGTCTTTTTGAATGATTCCTTTATCTCAGTTGGTAATGTATCTGTATAGCCTATAAGAATACCTTTTAAGAATTCTCCTACTTGATTGGGATAAGCTGAATCAATTTTATTAATAATTCCCTTTTGCATTTGTATAATATTTCGCATTATATGGCATTGTATATTACAGCTATTATTAGCTTGTATTGTATAATCTGAAATAGTCATATACCTGTGAATTCCTCTTCCCAATAAAAATCTCCTAATCCCCTCTTCTTCTGGGATTGAAGTTTTTCCCTTTACGATAATTCGCTTACCATATATCAAATTATCATCTGTAATAGTCATAAAGACCTTGGCCTTATATTTGGGTATATATACCCTATATTGATAGCCAAAAGCCTGTAGGCGTGGACTTGACTCAACAATGATTTCTGTATTCTCTATACGATTAGGGATACTATCTTGAATTGTATGATAATTATCAATAATATTATTGATATAATATCCAGCCCCAATAAACCCAATCAGAGTTGCAGCGAGTAGTATAAGTCGTATATCTGAATAAAGCCAATATACTCCTATTACAAAAGGAATAGTCAATAATATCCATATTGATTGTAATACAAAAAAAGAGCCCAGCAAGGCTCCGCTCAATATACCTAATTGTATCGCCAAACTGGTATTCGGGATAATATATTTCATAGTGCGCATAAATGGATTCGAACCATTGACCTCATCCACGTCAAGGATGCGCTCTAACCAGCTGAGCTATACGCGCGTATATACATTTATTATAATGAATTTATCAATAAATGTATAGTATAAAAGAGATAATACGCTCATTATCTCTTTTATACCTAATTATATTATATATTCCCTAAATACTCTAAAGCCATTTTATCGGTTATTTCCGCTGATATCATAATACGAAGTCGCTCCATATCAATTTGCTGTTGTTCTTTTTCTGAATATTTCTCAAGAATATGATGTATACGATGTTTTACTTCTTTTTCATCGGCAATGAATTTTTGCTCTCCAGTAATTTCTTTCAAAATAAGCATTAATTTTACTCTTGATTCAGCTTGTGGCAGAGCTTCTTCTAATAATGCTTCTCGGGTTTTCCCAGCCTGAGCCAGCGCATCATCCAGACTATGTCCTGAATAAAGAGCTCTTTGCTCCATTTCTTGAATAATTTGATCGCGTTCAGCAAGCACTAATACATCTGGTAGCTCAACTTGTATCTTAGCTAAAATAGCATCAACTATAGCTTGAGTATAAGTAGTTTGAACTTCTTGCTTACGCTCTGCAATAAGTCCATCTTTAAGGCTTTGTTCTAAATCCGCAATAGTTTTCTCCCCATTGCTGAGTTCTTTGGCAAAAGTTTCATCCCAATCAGGTAATACAATTTCTTGTATATCTTTGATTTCAATAGCAAAATGCCCTGATTTTCCTGCTAATTCAGCATTATGATAATCTTTTGGAAAGGGAATATCAAATTCTTTTTTGTCCCCCGCTATCAGTCCAATTACCTCATCTTCAAATCCAGGAATGAATTTCCCTGCACCAATTTCTACTGGCATTGCCTCGGATTTATCAAATTCTTTTCCCTCAACTATTAATGTATAGCTGATAGATACAGTATCTCCTTTTTTGGCTTTTCTCTCTACAATAGTTTGAGTACCACGAGATTTTTGTAAATACTTTTTAGCCTCTTCTATATCTTTATCGGTAATATCTTCTGCTTCTTTGGTAATTTTACTTGCCAATTTTTTGTAATCTGGTAGCTCAATTTCTGGCATAATGCTAATAGTAGCAGTATATTCTAATCCATCTTTTGATTCTTTCTCAGATAATTTGATTTCCGGATTAGCGAGCGGGGATAATTTCTCATCTTTTATTGCGCTCTTATAGGATTCATTGACAGCATATTCAATGGTTTCATTTAATAGCTCTGGTCCACTAATTTGCTTAGCTACTAATTCTTTTGGAGCTTCACCTTTTCGAAATCCAGGAATAGTAATTTGTTTGGCAAGTCGAGCTGTTGTTTTATCAATATAGGTAACCATTTCAGCTTGCTCTATAGTGACATTAAGTTCTACTTGTGATTTAGGAAGATTTTTTCGAGTAATTTTCATAATAATAGCTGTTTATAACATAATGTGTATAATTATAGCATCAAAAGAGCAAATATTCAAGCTATATTTGTTGAATATGCTTCTTTACTCCCTCCCCTATTTCAGGATGTTTGAGGCTAAAATCAATCATTGCCTGTATATATCCAAGTTTATCCCCACAATCATATCGTTTCCCTTCAATTTCATATCCATATAATGATTTTGTCTTTAATAATTCAATAAAAGCATTATCAAGACCCAATTCCCCCTTTACCGAACCCTTTAATCTCTCTAATTCATCGAATATAGCGGGGGTAATAATATATTTTCCAATTACTGCAAGATCGGATGCAGTTTCTGTAGGTTTGGGCTTTTCGACAAATTGATTAATGTCAAATAATCGTGTCCCTACTTGTGTTCCCTCAATAATTCCATATTTTGAAACCTCATCATGAGGAACTCGAGTAAGAGCAATAACGGGATCTTGATATTTATCATATACATCTATTAATTGCTGTATTGCAGGCACTTCAGAATCCACAATATCATCTTCGAATAATACCACACATGGCTCATCCCCAATAAAACTTCTGGTCGCAAGTACTGCGTCTCCATTACCTCGTGCATAGCGCTGTCTTACAAAGAAAAATTCCGCCATATCAGATATGCCACGAACTTGGGCCAAAGCCTCTTCTTTCCCTTTTTGCTCCAGGAGATACTCTAATTCAAAATGAGAATCAAAATGATCCTCAATAGATCGTTTTCCCTTACCTGTCACAAAAATGATTTGCTCAATTCCTGCTTGAACTGCCTCTTCTACCAAATACTGTACAATGGGTTTATCTACAAGAGGTAACATCGATTTTGGCTGAGCCTTGGTTACAGGTAAGAATCTGGTTCCAAATCCAGCAACAGTGATAATAGCTTTTCGTATTTTCATAATAATTTCTTTATAATTCTACTTGTGAATTGTCTCCAATTACTAATTTATGTCCCTTAGGGAAAGTTTCTTCTTTATCGGTAATAATAACACTATTGCCTAAAATACTATCTACTATACGCTTAGAACTACTAATGGTAATAGTATTCATCAAAAGAGAATGTTCTATTTCAGCATTCTCAATATGACAATTTTCTCCCAGTGAAGTAAAAGGCCCAATATAGCTATTCTCAATAATTGAATTCTTACCAATAATAATAGGTCCTCGTATAAAACTTTTACCTTTAATCTGAGCTCCTACCTCTATTATGACAATTCCTTCTATAGTGACGGTATCTTCTATATCTCCTCTTATATCTGACTTATCAATCTGAGATAATAATAATTGATTACCCTCCAATAAATCCTGAGGTTTACCGGTATCTTTCCACCATCCTGTAATCTCTGAATAACCAATAGCAAAACCTTTACGAATAAGTTCCGTATGAGCATCTGATATTTCATATTCTCCTCTTGGGCTTGGAGAAAGGGTATCAATAATAGTATGAATATTCTTATCATATACATATATTCCTGCTACTGCATATTGGCTAGGAGGATTCTGAGGCTTTTCTATTACCTCTATAATACGATTATTTTCAATACGCGGAACTCCAAATCGTTCTGGATCTTTGACGAGAGACAGAGCTAATAATGCATTTAATTTTTGCTCATAAAAAGCATCAATAAATCCCTTTACTTCTCCTAAAATAATATTATCTCCAAGATAAAATACAAAGTCATCATCTCCGAGGAATTCTTTGCCACTATTTATCACATGGGCAACTCCCAAAGCTCCTCCATTTTGCTGTATATAAGTAATATTCACTCCATACTGTGAACCATTCCCCAATATATCTGACATTTCTGTGTCCCCCTCATTAATGACAATACCAATTTCTGATATACCTGCTGCAGCTAATTTTTCTACAGCAAGTTCAATCATACTTTTATTAGCAAGAGGTATACTATGTTTATTCCGATTAGTTGTAATTGGCCTCAATCTGGTACCACGTCCTCCTGCTGCTATCAATCCCTTCATACTTATTTTGCTTCCTTATTATACTTTAATGGCTCCCACCAGTCTTTGTTCGCCTGATACCAGTTAATCGTTTTACGAAGTGCTGTATCAAAGTCAAAAGATGGACTCCATCCTAATTGCCTTAATTTAGTAGAATCAATTGCATATCGTCTATCATGACCAGGTCTATCTGTTACATATTCAATAGCATTCTCATCTTTTCCTAATTGTTGTAATAATCGAGTTATTAAATCAAGATTAGTAAGCTCAAAACCAGTACCAATATTATATACTTCTCCTGATATGCCATACTCAATAATGAATTCAATAGCTCGAGAATGATCTTCTACATAAATCCATTCCCTTATATTTAATCCATCTCCATATAATGGGATTTTTTTATTCTCCAATATATTGGTAATAGCCAAAGGAATTAATTTTTCAGGATATTGATTGGGCCCTAATACATTACAGCTATGTGTTACTATCACCTTAGTATCATATGTTTCATGATAAGCTCGGCATAATAAATCTCCCCCTGCTTTTCCTGCTGAATAGGGACTATTAGGGGCAAATGTAGATTCTTCAGTAAAAGCTCCTGTATCCGTAGTACCAAAAACCTCATCCGTACTTATTTGTAATAATTCAATATCATATTTGCGTACAATTTCTAAAATTGAAGCTACCCCAATTACATTGGTATTAATGGCTTTGAGAGGAGATTGAATAGAATTATCTACATGAGTCTCAGCAGCAAAATTCACAATCAACTCAATTTGATGCTCTTTTACGATAGAGTCTAATTTTGTAATATCAGTAATATCTCCTTCTATAAAGGTATATCGTTCATTATCTATAATACTATCAAGATTATGTACATTCCCCGCATAGGTAAGGGAATCTACATTTACAATTTCAATATAAGGGTGTTTATCAATCAAATATTTGATAAAATATGATCCCATGAATCCTGCTCCTCCTGTTACTAATATCTTATTTTTCATATACTATTATTATATATATTTAGTATATCATAAAGGAGGAATATCCTATAGAGATATTCCTCCTTTTCCCAATTTAATATGTTATTTCGCCACTTCTCTAATAGATCTATCCCCAAAATTAGTTATATCTCCAGGACAGGTTTTCTTTGCTGTTCTTCCTAATGATCCTTTTGCTTCTATGACTGGATTGTATTTCCCTAGTCCTAATCCTGTATAATCTAGAGTGAATTTTTGTGTTGTACTATCACTT
>JBIIRM010000008.1:0-47688 GCA_044341565.1 Minisyncoccia bacterium
CCAGGGTCCTCTGGAGGGAGAATAGCCTTATATTATGGAAGTAATATCTTTAGTGGAACCCTCACTGCAAATGGAGGAGTTGGAGGAGCAGGAGCAGGAACAATATATCAATAATAAGAATAATAATATGAAAAAGAAGCTAATCATCGGAATAATCATTATCCTAGTATTAGGGGGAGGTTTGTATTTAGGATATAGTCAAGGATATTTTAACTCTATTATTCCTAATATAGCAAAAGATAATTACCAGTATAAAAGTGAAGAATTAAAGAAAATGTCAGAAGAGGCAGGGATAAATTTAGAGAAAGGAATGGTAGAGCAGCCCAAACAAGAGATACCTTTAGTATATGAGAAACAAAAAGAAGAAGAACTCATAAATAGGAATAGCCCAATATATAAAGGAAAATTAACTATCAATGAAGCTAACAATAAAGAATGGTTAGTAAGAGTAGGAATTCCAACCGAGAAAGATAAAAAGTATGGTATATGGAAACAAGAAGGAAGAACCCCAATAGTATTTATGGAAGAATTAAAATCTTCAGGATATGAAGAATGGGAATACAAAAGTGAAGGGAAGCAGGAATTAAAAGGAGGATTTTATATTGGAGTTATAGGTGATAATAATACGATTATTGATACCTTATATACGATACAAAAATAATATTTCATACTAAATAAAGAAGTACAATAAAAAGATGCAAAAGCGGATAAAAGGATTTACATTATTAGAAATACTATTAGTAATAGCTGTAATAGGGATATTGGCAGCAATAGTATTGATAGCCATAAATCCAAATCGACAATTAGCCCAAGCAAGGAATGCAGAGAGAAGAGTAGATCTCAATACATTAAATAAAGGATTAGAACAAATATTAATCGATACGGGTTCATATCCTGCAGGAATAACAGATAGTTATCAAGAAGTATGTGCGACAGGAAATAAAAGTAGTACAACTCCCTTAACAGATGCCCCGAGTGTAGATTGTGCGGGGAAACTAGACTTAAGATCATTAATCCCAACATATATAGCAGCAATACCAAGAGACCCTCAATCTACAGGTTCTAGTACAGGATATTATGTAGCAAGAAATAGTAATAATAATAGAATAAGTATAAAGAGTACAAATGCAGAACTGTCTCAATCGCTTGCTATTAATGATACAGGACAGAGTATAGGTAGTGGTGGTGATGTGTATTATAATAATGTATCACTATTATTGCATATGGAAAATGGGTATACTGATTCTAGCCCCAATAATATTTCTGTTACTCCGGGTACTCCAACTACTTTTGCATATGATCCATATTATAAATTTGGTGCAGGATCAGTTGTTTTGAATAATACAACAGATGCTTTTGTAGCAACACATCCAACAGCATTTGCAGTTACAGCAAATGAAGATTATACAATAGAATTTTGGCTAAAACCAAGTAGTACAGGAGGCTTTCAATATTTGGTATATTGTTATGGATCACTAGTAATATTTAATAACTCAGGTGGGATTCGTGTTGAACAAAATGGAGGTAATTTTGGATTAGAGGGAGGTAGTTTTGTTGTGGGACAATGGTATCATATTGTTACTACGAAATCTTCTGGTACGATGCGATTATTTGTTGATGGGGTTTTAGTTTCAACAACGACTTCTAATACCACAGCTTCTAATCAGACAACTGCAGGTCTAAACCCTGGTCCATTTAGATCAGCCAATGGAACTATTGTGGATGAAATTCGATTTACAAAAGGAGTAGCTCGATATACATCTAATTTTACACCTCCAACAGCACAATTTCCTGACTCTTTTTCAAGCTCACCTCCAACAGCTCCAACTGGATTAGCTGTCAATAATATAGATAATAATCAGATTACTTTAACGTGGAACTCTTCATTGAATTCAGAGATAACCAATTATGTAATACAATATAGTAGTGATAATGGTGCAACATGGACTACTTCCACAAACCCAGTTTCAAGTTTACCTCGAAAAACAGTACAGGGATTAATAAACGGGTCTACATATTTGTTTAGAGTAGCAGGGGTGAATGCCAATGGAACTGGTTCATATAGTGCTCCAACTAGTGCCTATACCTTACCTGAACTGGACACATATTATGCTAATACTCCTACATTACTTCATTTTGATGGAAGTAATGGGAGTACTACATTTACGAATTCAGGGAATACAGCTATGACATTTACTCCAGCTGGGGGAGCCTCTATTAGTACTGCACAAAGTCAATTAGGTGGAGCTAGTGGACTTCTAAATGGTACAAATGCATGGATTCAAGCTCCATATAGTTCTACTTTAGATTTTGATGGAGCCTTCACTTTTGAAGGATACTTTAGATTATCGAGTTTACCTGGTAGTATGATACTTTATTCTCGGGCGCAATCAACATGGGGTATTCCTATAGAGTCAGCTTTTTACCTCACATCTCCTACAAATGTTAATTTGTATTATGGACTCAGAGGATCCTGGATGCAACTAAGAAGTTTTACATTACCGCAAACGCTTGTTACTAATCAATGGTATCATATTGCTATTACAAGAGATAGTAATAGTTTGTTAAGAGTATGGTTAGATGGTATCTCATCATCTAATTTATATACTGATAATATAAATTTATCAGGAGCACATCCTCTCTATATTGGAGCATTTTTTGACGGTAGCTCATTGTTTAACGGTAATTTGGATGAATTTAGATTTACAAAAGGAGTTGCACGATATACTGCTCCATTTGTACCTCCTATAGCTCCATTTGCAAATAATTAAATATGCATTGAGTCAATCTACTCAGTATGATATACTATATCTATTGAATAGATACTATATGATAAGTGTATTTACGAAAATAAGAAATAAAGAAATCCCAGGAATTATATTTGATGATAATGGTGATTTTTTTGTAATACATAGTAATAATCCTGCTCAATTGGGACATTTACTCGTAATTCCTTATCAAGAAATAGATTATATTTTTGATTTAGAGACAGATTCTTACCATAAATTATGGGATTATGTAAAGCAAATAGCAACTCGATTACAAAATATTACAGGAGCTAAAAAAATAGGAATTAGAGTAGAGGGATTAGAGGTAGCTCACACACATATTCATCTTATCCCTATTAATCAGGCAGGGGATTTAGAAAATTCTACTCAAATTAGTGAAGAGAATATACAGCAATTATACCAACAATTCAAACAATAATATGCCAAAAAAGAAAACAACAGCCAATAAACCAAAAATCAAATCAGAAGCAAAGCGTTCCATTGTAGGAGTTATATTAATTGCCATTGCTTTACTGAGTTTTTTGTCATTCTTCTCATCAGCGGGAGTATTCGGGAAGGGACTTAATGGGGGTATTGGATTTCTTTTTGGTGTAGGTAAATTCATATTACCATTTGCATTACTTTATATAGGGCTTACATTATTAGCTCGGCCAAAGGATAGGGGATTATATTATTTTCAACTATTCGTATTAATTATGGGACTATTATTATTCTTAGGATTAATACAATTAATACAATTCTCAGATGCAAAAGAATCATTAGCTGAGGCCCAAAAAGGGCTTGGGGGTGGCTATATAGGTCATTATGTAAGTGTAGGAACGCAATATATATTTGGGTATTGGGGCGCTTTTGTAGCATTAATCACAGGATTTATTACAGCAGGTATTATTGTGATGAATCAATCTATTCATCTTGACGGTATAGTAGATTGGATAAAAGAAGTATTTGCTCCTAATAATAGCGAAAATACTATTGCTATTGCTCCCACAGATACATCAGAGGTAAAGGCAGAAAATACTCGAATATTTCATCAAGATGCAGAAGATGAGGATAAATTAGATAACAAAAAAGTTGCTGATAAGGGGAATATTATTCCAAAAACTCCTGAATGGATGACAGAAAGTTTATTTAATTTACCCACAGTTGACTTACTAGAAAAAGGAAAAACAGATGATATTGCCCAAAGTGGAGATACCAAAAAAAGCTCAGAAATTATTAAAAGTACTTTATCCACATTTGGTATTGAGGTGGAAATGGGGAAAATTGATGTGGGTCCATCAGTAACTCGATTTATGTTACGCCCTTCCAATGGAATTAAATTATCTCGTATTACATCATTACAAAGTGATTTGGCTCTTGCAATGGCAGCACAGGCTATTCGTATAGAAGCACCTATTCCGGGAATGTCATATGTTGGGGTAGAAACTCCAAATGCTAAGCGGGCTACTGTCAGAATTCGCAATATTTTTGAATCAAAAGAATTTAATGAAAATGATTTCCATTTGCCACTTGCACTTGGACTTGATGTTATGAATAAAGTTATTGTATTTCCGCTAGAGAAAATGCCTCATTTATTAATTGCAGGAGCAACAGGAGCAGGTAAATCTATGGGATTGAATGCTATGATATTGAGTATGCTATACAAAAATCCTCCATCCAAGCTTAAATTTATTTTTATTGATCCAAAACGAGTAGAATTATCTACATATAATGGTATTCCTCATCTCCTAACCCCTGCTATTGTGAGTCCTGAAAAGGCAATGAATGCTCTTAATTGGTGTGTAACAGAAATGGAAAGACGATATGAAGTATTGGCTCGTATGGGTTCTCGTAATATTTTTACCTATAATGAAAAAATTGCCTCAGGAACTATTAAAGCTGGAGAAGATGAACAAGAATATGAAATTATGCCATTTATTGTAGTAGTAATTGATGAACTTGCTGATTTGATGAGTAGTCATAAAAAAGAAGTTGAGGGCTCTATTGTGCGTATTGCACAAATGGCAAGAGCAGTCGGAATACATCTTATTCTTGCTACACAAAGACCATCAACTGATGTTATTACGGGTCTAATTAAAGCTAATTTACCTTCTCGAGTAAGTTTTCAAGTAGCTTCCCAAATTGATTCAAGAACTGTTTTGGATATGATGGGAGCAGAAAAATTATTAGGAATGGGGGATATGCTATTCCTAGGGGGAGATCTTGGTAAGCCGCAGCGTATACAAGGGGCTTTTGTACCAGAGCATGAAGTAAAGGCAGTGGTAGAATGGCTAAAAAGTCAAGGGGAAAACGAATATAATCTAGCTATTACAGAAACTGATACTCCAAAACAAATATATCATGATGGGGGAGTTGATTATGGGGAGGGAACAGATCAATTATTCGAACAGGCAAAAGATTTAGTATTACAAACAGGCAAAGGTTCAGCCTCATTATTACAAAGAAGATTAAAGGTTGGATATGCCAGGGCCGCCCGATTATTAGATGAATTAGAAGAAGCAGGAATAGTTGGTCCGGCTGAAGGTTCAAAACCTCGAGAAGTATTTTCAGATGGACATATTGAAGAAAATGAGTAAAGAGAAAATTACATTAGGATATGTCCTTACAAAATATCGGCTAAAGTCGAATTTAACCACGGAACAATTAGCTGATAAATTATCTATTGAAGAAAAATATCTAATTGCTCTTGAAAAAGGAGATTATCATGAATTTACTTCATTAAATCAACCCTTTCCCATTATTAAGAGGCTAAGTTATGTATTTGGACTTAAATATAATGTTTTAATCGAATTATATCATCAAGAATATGAAATTTATATACATCAATTAGATCAAAAAAAAGCAAAACCTAAACTGATTATTAGTCATACTATGATGAGAATGTTTATAGGTATTACTATAGGATTGATTGTCGTAATATATTTAGGAATACAAGTATATCAATTAGGATATACTCCGGTATTAACACTTAATAATAAAGATAGCTATGAAATTAATAATAATACAGAATATACTTTGACAGGAGATATATCAAGAGCGGGACAATTGACTTTAAATGGACAAAAGGTTACACTTAAAGAAGATGGGAAATTTGAAGTTATATTATCCCTAAGAGATGGAGAAAATAGATTAGAATTACAAGTTTCAAAAGATAATAAACCATTAAAAACAACACAAAAAATTGTGTATAAACAATAAATACTATGTCAATCAAGCATATTTTTGGCTATGAAATATTAGACTCAAGGGGAAATCCTACTACTGCGAGTTTAGTAGAATTAGAAGATGGGAGCAAGGCGATAGCCTATGTGCCTTCAGGAGCATCAACCGGAGCTCATGAGGCAGTTGAACTTCGAGATGGAGATGAAAAACGATATCAGGGTCAGGGAGTATTGCGAGCAGTACATAATATTAATACAGAAATTGCAACAGCTCTCATCGGTAAAGATAATTCAAAGCAAAGAGAATTAGATAATCTTTTAATAGCATTAGATGGTACTCCAAATAAGGCGAAACTCGGTGCTAATGCTATATTAGCTGTATCCCTAGCTCTTGCTCGTGCTACAGCAATTTCCCAAAAAAAAGAATTATATCAATATATTCGAGAATTATATGGTAATGATATGGGGGTAGATAAGGTATTCCCACAAATTGGATTTAATGTATTGAATGGAGGTAAACATGCTGATTCAGGTCTAGATATCCAAGAATATATGATAATACCTCAAAAAGATTCAATAGCTGAGAATATTCGTGTTGCCTCTGAAATTTATCATACTCTCAAAAAGATTTTGGCAAAACAAGGACAAGTAACAGCTGTTGGTGATGAAGGTGGTTTTGCACCTCATTTAGATAATAATGAAGAGGGTCTCAAATTATTAGTACAAGCCATTACAGAAGCAGGATATATTCCAGGAACAGATTGTAGTATTGCCCTAGATGCTGCTGCTACTGAGTTTTTCTCAGCTGACAGCAATTTGTATACTCTTGATAAAAAACAGCATACAGCTTCAGAACTGGCAGAAATATATCATAATTGGATACAACAATATCCTATTGTCTCCCTAGAAGATCCTTTTGCAGAAGATGATTTTGCTTCTTGGCAAGCATTTAGGCAAAAAATGAGTCCGGAACTTCGATTAGTAGGGGATGATTTATTAGTGACGAATACTCAGCGTATTCAAGAAGCTATTGATAAGCAATTATGTAATTCTGTTCTCATTAAACCAAATCAAATTGGGACTTTGACTGAAGTAATTGATGCTATTCAATTAGCACATCAAAATCAATTCACCACCATGATATCACATCGTAGTGGGGAGACTATTGATACCTTTATATCAGATTTAGCAGTTGCAAGTCGCTCAGCCTATATGAAGGCTGGAGCTCCAGCCAGAGCCGAAAGGGTAAGTAAATATAATCGATTATTAGAAATATCTTATTAATATGATAGCAAGAAAAGCATATAGGATTTTACTTGTAGATGATGATGAACTAGTTCGGAGTATATACTCAGAAAGATTAGCTCAAGAACCTGATTTTGTAATTGATACTGCAATAGATGGGGCTGATGGGCTTACTAAAATACAAGAAAATGATTATGATTTAATATTCTCAGGAATACAAATGCCAAATCTCACAGGATTTGAATTATTTGAAAAATTACAAGGGAATGCAGAATGGATAACAATTCCATTTATAATATTTAGCCATTTAGGAAGAATAGAAGATGTTCAAAGAGCTCATGATTTAGGTGTACAGCATTTTATTGTGAGAGGACAGGCAACCCCTAATGATATTACGCAAAAAATTCGAGATATTCTCGTTGAAAGTGAGGAGTTGAAAATAGGAGCTATTACCCGATCACATATACTCATTGTAGAAGATGATCCAATTATACTCTCAACTTATATTGGACGATTTCAGGCAGAATCAAATTTTATGGTTGACTCTGCTGTGGATGGGGCAGATGCTTTAGCTAAAATCAAGCAAAATGTATATGATTTGATATTTTCAGGAATACAAATGCCGAATCTTACAGGATTTCAATTATTCGAAGTCCTACAACAAGATGAAAAATACAAAAAAATCCCAGTAGTACTATTTAGTCATTTAGGAAGAATAGAAGATATTGAAAATGCACATAGATTAGGGGTAAAACATGTCATTGTGAGAGGAGAAACTACCCCAAATGATGTGGTAAATAAAATACAGGATATTCTTGATGTTAAAGATAAGAATTATAATTTGAGTATTAGTAAGAATTCTCCTGATTATGCAGAATTCATCAAGTTATTTTTTGGAGTAGATTGTGTAGAATATCAAGATATGGATACAACTCCTATTACTATTACTCTACAACAATCATCAGAACCCTATATATTTACTATAGAATTGAATTGTAAAAACCCCAAATAAAATTATATGCAATCAAAATATAAATGGCATATAAAGCCAGCTATTACAAAAGATATCATCAATAGCTATCCAGAATTAAATCCTATTATTTTACAATTATTATGGAATAGAGATATTCAGGCTACCAAGGATATAGATAATTTTATTAATTCTGATTATCAAGATTTATTGAATCCATTTTTGATATTGGATATGCAAAAAAGCATAGATAGAATTATTGAAGCTTTACAGAAAAAAGAAAAAATTATTATTTTTGGAGATTATGATGCCGATGGAGTAACAGGAAGTACTATTTTGTATCAGGGGCTAAAAACAGTATATTTTGCTTTGAATCAAAAAGGTGGATTCCAATTAGGAGATAAAGATATTACAGAATTTGATACATATGTTGAGGTATATATTCCAGATAGACATAAAGAAGGATATGGATTAAAAGATGAGGGAGTGGCCTATATTTTGTCTCAAAAGCCCAATATAGTTATTACCGTTGATTGTGGAGTAAGAAGTGCTAAGGAAATTGAAATAATACAAGAATCAGGAATTGATGTCATTGTAGTAGATCATCATTCGGTACCCGAAGAAATGCCTCCAGCATTTGGAATTATTGTACCAAAACGAAAAGGAGATCCTTATCCCTTTAAAGAATTATGTGGAGCTGGACTCGCCTTTAAGGTTATTACTGCTCTTTTGAGTGAGGTCAGAACCAAAATAGGATATGACAGTATACCATTGGGATATGAAAAATGGCTTTTAGATTTAGCTGCTATTGGAACTATTGCTGATATGGTACCACTTGTGGGGGAGAATAGAATTCTCGTTAGATATGGGCTTTATGTGCTCGCTAAGACTCGAAATATAGGGCTACAAGCCTTGATTGAAGAAACAGGTATTATGCCTGAAGTTGATGAAATAGATGGTGTGGAGTCAGCTAATATTAGTGTATATTCAGTAGGATTTCAAATAGCTCCTCGTATTAATGCTGCGGGAAGAATTGCACATGCTAATCAAGCTTTTAAACTTTTTACTACGCAGGATATAACTGAGGCACAACATTTGGCTCAAGAATTACAAAAGCTCAATGATCATAGAAAAAGTCTTACTGATACAGTTCTCAAAGAAGTGGAAGCAAAATTAGCCCAATATGATGATATTTCTCAATTAGCAGTTATTTTTGAAGGAGATAAAAATTGGTCAATTGGTGTATTGGGGATAGTTGCTTCAAGATTAGTAGAAAAATATTATAGGCCAGTGATTTTGTATCAGGAACAGCCCCATCATAATGTCGCCTCAGCTCGAAGTATTCCAGAATTTAATATTGCTGATGCGGTACAAAATATGCAAGATATTATTATTTCAGGAGGAGGACATAGTCAAGCAGCAGGATTATCATTTGATACTCATCAAACTGATGCTGTCAAAGAATCATTGCAAAGTCAAATTCGTAAGCAAGTTGATATTAATAGTTTATCCCCCTATAAAAAAGTAGATATAGAATTATCAGCCGAAGCTGTAGACTGGGATTTATATGATACCTTTTATAAATTGGCTCCATTTGGTATGCAAAATCCAAATCCAGTATTTTTGGTGCGTAAATTAAGAATAACTGATATTAAACCACTTGGAAAAGAACAAAATCATGTCAAATTACAATTGATATCAGAAGCTCAAGCAGGAAGGCCATTAACTATTTCTGCCATTGGATTTAATTTTGCTTATGTTTTGGATAAACTGCATCGTAATGATATTATTGATCTTGTATTTCGTCTAGAAATCAATGAATGGGGAGGCAATAGAGAATTGCAACTTCATATTATTGATTTGGCTTCTAGCGAATAAGAATACAGTTGCTCTTTTGTCAAAAACCCTTATAATAAAGAGTATCCAAGGAGAATGGTAATCGCGCATATCCATATATATGGTGAGTGAGGAAAGTCTGGACACCTATTACTTTGTAATAAATGATAGTGGGTAATACCCACCATTGAGCTTGCTCAATCGGGATAGTATCGCAGAAACAAGACATTTGAGTATATCTCATCTAAGGTGAAAAGAGATAAACCCTATCAGGTGCAAGGCCGTGCTTTTCTGTATTGAAAAGAGTGCCGCCAAGAATATGCTGGTAACAGTATATCAAGATAAATGATTACCTATGTATATTTGCTTGCAAGTATGCATAACAGAATCCAGCTTATATTCTTCTTGGATAATTCTATAAACAATTACTATATATGAATAGATTCGAGTTATTATTTAGTGCTATACGAGTACCCATAGATTTTTTTGTCATTCTTTTGGCAGGAATATTATCTTATCAATTACGTATATCTGAATTTGCAATAGAGGTTCGTCCCATACCATATGATTTCAGTAGTGACTGGTATAATGGATTTGTTATTGTATTTGCATTAGTAACCGTAATTATCCTTGCAATATCAGGAATGTATAGTGTCAGGAAAACTCCAGGAATTGTGAGCGAATTTTATCGTATTTTGAGTTCTGTATCAATCACAATTTTAATTATTATTTTATATTATTTCTTTTATTCTCGTGATTTATTCTCATCAAGATTTTTGATTATTTCCCTTTGGGCATTAGCTATTATCTTATTATTAATTGGAAGATTATTAGTACATAGCATACAGGATGCTATTGTAAGGCATTATAAATGGGGAATACATAGAGTTGTTATTATTACAGGAGAAGATATAGCTGGTAAATTAGTACTTGATGCACTTAATACTAAAGACGGTATAGGATATCAAATAGTAGAAACACAAAAAGTATTGAATCTGAAAGGCTTAAGGCATTTAGCATTGACTAAACAAATTGACGAAGTAATTTTAGCAGATACCAAATTACCACAAGATCAATTAATTACAGTAAATTATCTGTGTGAGGAATATAAAATTGATTTTCAATATATCCCCAATATATTCGATATATATACACAGGTAGAGGTAAAAAATCTCTCAGGAGTATTATTATTTAGAGTAAAGCGTACAACCTTAGAAGGATGGGGAAGTATCTGGAAGAGATTATTCGATATTATTGTTGCTACATTAGCTATTATTATCCTCTCCCCAATTTATCTTATTACCATTATTGCAATAAAACTTGATTCACCAGGACCAATTCTCTATAAAAGTCGTAGAGTGGGAGTAGCAAAAAAACCATTTGATGTATACAAATTCCGGAGTATGTATGAGGAATTATGTACGGATGAAGATAATGCAGAATCTATTGCCTTAGAGCAGAAAATATTAGCAGAAAAAGGTATCAAAAAAGGTCCCGTCAATAAAATTAAAGATGACCCTCGTGTTACTAAATTAGGGAAATTTATTCGTAAAACCAGTATAGATGAATTACCGCAATTCTTTAATGTACTCGTAGGAAGTATGAGTCTTGTAGGTCCTCGCCCTCATCAACCACGAGAAGTAGATAAATATAAACAACATCATAAAAAAGTACTCACAATCAAACCTGGAATAACCGGTATGGCGCAAGTTAATGGCCGCTCAGACTTGAGTTTTGAAGAAGAAGTATTATATGATACCTTTTATATAGAGAATTGGAGTATATGGCTGGATATTATTATACTACTCAAAACGCCTTGGGCAATCATAGCTCCCCGCAAAGCTGATTAAAAAATTGAGAATTATATATCAATATGATATAATAAAAATAATGTAAAATAAATAGATATTATGGGAGAATCATTTAGACAAATACCCGAAGATTATAGAGAGCCTAATGAACATGATAGAGGTTTAGAAAATGGTCAAGGACTTATAGAATTTGTTTCTGCTTCAGTCAAAAAAAGGAATAGATTTAATAAGGAATTAGGGCCAGTCATTGGTATTACGGACACAGATAATTTGGCTAAATTAAGACGTAAACTTCAAGAAGAATTGACAATCCCACAGTTAAATGGTAATACATTAGATTTAGAAACAGTAAATTTTTTACGTAATCGTTATGGTTTTGATGCTTTAGGACAAGAAGAATATGAGGTACAGCAAAGCCAGACACAGGAAGTTGAAAATAGTGTTGAACAGTTAGCTCCAGAAGAAAAAATTAGTCTTAACTCCCTAAATTCAGAACAAACTCAAATAGTAGAAGAGGAAACAGGAATAACTCCTGAAATACCAGCTGAGCAAGAATTGGTATCAGAAGTATTGTCACCCATACAGGACCAACAAGATCAAATTACCCCTATTGCGGAAGAATCAATTCTTCAAAATCCTGAGCAAGTTGCTCCAAAAGAAGAATTGACTTCTGAAAATCCAGATGTACAGGGAATGTTGGCTGAGGTCACAGCTATTGTAGAGGCGGAACAACAGGAGGAAGAAAAATTAGATGTACCTGAAGGAGGAGAAAATAAAGGAGAAGAGACTGAAAGATTAACACAAGAAGCTCGTGAAACTATTGCTATATATCAAAAATTTGGACAAGAGCATCCTATTTTTACAAGAGATCAGGCAACGCAAGAGCGATATCGTCAATTAGAAGCTGAAGCTTGGGGAGCTCAGAATAGACTTGCTCATATGAATGGGGGAGAAATTTTTGCTTTACCACAAAAAAGAGATATAGAATTATCACATCCAGAAGCAAAAGACACAAAAGACTATCTGGAATCATTAGAATATGGATTTGATGAGAAGGGTAATATTATTACCATTAAACATCATAATAAAAATATAGAATTGAATCGACCTTATAGTGTGGCAAATTTGATAGATAAAGCTCGACCAGCACAAATACTTACTGATATTAATTTAGATAATATCGATACAGATCTACATCGTATAGGATATGTATTACCGGGTTTGAATCCCCAAACCCCAGACTTTATTGTGAGTACACTCAGCAAAGATGAATTTATACAAGGAGTGATTGTTGATGATATTGTTCCCGAACAAGTAGTAACACCTGAAGCTAATCCAGAGATACAAGCTTCTAGTGTTTTATTTCCGCCCGAGCCAACGGCAGAACAATTACCAATCACCCCAGTACCAGAAGTTAATCTTGAAGTAGAAAACTCTACGCTTGAAGTTGTGATAAGTCCAGAAATAGAACAAGCACCAATAAATCCAGATTTGGGAAGTTTATATTATCAAGAAATTCAATTATGGAATAATATTCAAGCATTAAAAGAGCGAAGAGAGCAAAAAGAAGCTAAAGAAGAAGATATTGATACACAAATTGAAAAAGCCGAGTCAGATTATCAAAGTTTTATAAACACATTATGGGGAAGTGAATTGGGAAGACGTTTTGTCCAATTTCTTGATTTGCGTACAGAGAGTGCATATACTGAAGAGCAAAATAATAAATATGGTAGAGATAAAGGTTTATTAGAGAAAATTCGTGATAAATTCTCAAGAGAAGATGTATCAGATACAGAAGAATTAAGTCCTAAAGATCAGGAACTTAAGGCTAGAAATGAATATAATCAAGCTTTACAAGAATTAATTAGAACTGAATCAGCTATTGGATTAGAATCAGAAATACAAACATTATTTGCAACTGAAGTACAGCGTTTGCGAGATGAAAGAATAGTACAATCTCAGGAATTACAAGAATGGGATCAAACAGGACTTGAAAAAATAGCTAATTCAACTAAAGAAAAACTATTCAACTGGTATATTAAACATAAAAATACTATTGGTAAAGTTAATCTTGCATTATTTGCAACAAGTACAACACTAGCATTAACTGGAGCTGGACTACCTGTAGCAGGAGCATTAGAGGCTGTAAGGCGTACAATAGCATATCCTATGGCTTTTGCTTCTGGAGTATCAAGTAGAGAACTTATAAGGTCAAAATTTGAAGATGGGGATGTTAATATACTTAATATTATTAAATATAAAGGGGGAATTACTAAACTAGTAGGGGAGTCTCTACAAGGAAATTATATTCAGGAAGCTCAAGATACTGAACTTACTGCAAAACTTAGTACCCTGGAGTCTTATTATCGGCTTAATGGAGGTAAATTTACTGAATTGTCTCAGCAAAAAGCTTATGAGTTGATATTAACTGAATTAGGGCAGAGAGTAGAAAATCAAAAAATTGATGATGTTAAACCAGATATAGAGCAACCTGAAGAGCAAGAGACTACAGCTAACACAGGATTAGATTATAATATTAATTTAAAAGATAATCCTATAGAACAAAATCCAAACTATGTTAATAGCTTATTAGAGACAGTATCAGAAAAGCGTATTACAGAATTACAAAGACTACAAAGGAATAGAACTATTGCAAATGTAGCAGGAACAGTTGTAGCGGGATCACTATTAGTCAATTTAGCGGCACATGCTATTAAACTTGATAAACCAGATATTGCAGATACTCCTGATAATCTGTCTGTTGGGACAAGTCCAGAGACTGCTACTCCAAATCCTACAGAAATATCTCCAGTTAAACCTGATATTCCATCTTCAGAAGGAGCTGAATCTATGAATGAGGTTGCAAAAGAAGCTACTCAGCAATTATCAACAGAACAATTACAAGATATCTCTGAATTAAGTAAGGGAGAGACTTTATGGGGAGAAATAGCTAAAAAATTAGGAGCGAATGCCAGTGAAGCCCAAATTCAACAAGGAGTAGAAACATATATGCAATCAACACAAGGTTCAGAAACTATATTTAATTTAGCAAATCAAACTGAGGGGGGAAGAGCTTTATTATCTCAATGGGGGATTGATAATGCAGGAGAACTATCACAAGTATCAAAAACAGATTTATATGAATTATCTCGTCATCTAGGAGTAGGACAATTAAAGGGGTTAGATACATTAGATATTACTAATCTCCCTCCTCTTGATGAGGTATCAACTCCTACAGGATTAACTCCTCCTGAAAGTCCTAGTTCTGGAGTAACTCCTCCTGGACCTGGAGCCGAGTCTATTCCTCCAACTGATACTAATACTTTTGCTCGAGAAGTATCTCATACATTGCGTTTAGAGAATACCTCTCTCGATGATAATCAAGTTAAAGATATTTTGGAAGCATATCATTCCACTGAGCAGGGACGTAATTCTATGTATGAATTAATATTATCCGCTCCTGAAGGAGATACCTATTTATCTAATTTAGGTATTAAGACTATAGAAGATTTTTCAAATCTATCAGAGGATCAATTATATGAGCTTTCCCAGAGTATTGATTTAAACAAGCTTGAAGGATTTAATTTCAATAATATTATCTTATCTCGATTTGAAGATGCTCCAAACTCCATTCCATTGATAAAAGGAACCGGAGCTTTATCCCAAGTAAACCAGTATATTGATTTGTATGCGGGAGCATTGCCATATAATTCTACTTTGGGACAAGAAGTATTAACTACATATTTGAATACCCCAGAAGGAAAAGATTGGCTATATGATGCTATTGTAAATAATCCAGATACATTAAATGGAAATCAAGGTATTCAAATTGCAAAAGAATATTTCCGACAAAAGGGTATACAACAGGGAACAGATATTGATTGGACACTCTTAAGTGGAGATAAAAAAAATCCCACCTCAATTTTCTGGAGAGAGACCTCTTTGACAGGAGGAAGAAAAATCCCACCATTATCTACTCTTTTGAAACCAGGTACAATGCCAGGTATCAAGAAAGCACTTGAGCAAGTATTAACATTAAAACAATAATATGGCAAATCCAGAAGACAATATTATCGCATTATTAGGACTAGAAGATTTACCTGTTGAGAATAGAGCTCAATTAGTGGATGAATTAACCCAAATTCTTGAAGTTCGTGTACTCAGTGCCGCTTATGATACATTGAGTGAAGATCAGGCAAAACATTTAGATACACTACTTAATGAGAATAATCCAGAAGTAGTCACTACCTATATTCAAGAAAATGTTCCAACTCTTAGTGATATATTTGCCAATCAAATAGAAGTATTAAAAGAGGAATTAGTACAACATAAAGAGAAAATCACCAAGAATTTGACACAAGAATTAGAACTTGAGCATAATCACGATGAAGATGATGGACATACTCATGAACATGGAGAAGATCATATTCACACAGAATCAGGTGACGAAAATCCTACAGAATAATTATCCAATTACTGGTATAGAGAATCTAGGTTCGGGGCTTGATTTACGAGATTTTTTGGCTTCAAATGTATTGAGATAAGCATAGTGATATTTATGTACTTGTCCTTCAATAGATAATATATCTTGAATTATTGGCATATATTCTGAGGCTATGCGCTTGAGAATAGGATACATATCCTCAATAATATTGAGCCCGGTTACAATAGAGCTATAATTATAAGGAGTAAAGAATATTCCATTTGCTTTTATTAATTCTTGATTATATTCTCCTTTTGAAGCAAGAACAGGAATCCCAGCAATTAGAGCTAGGGATAGAGGATATTTATCTTCATTATTCGGAGAAATTTCTACAAATATATGAGCATTTTGAATCAGAGACTGTTCGGTATTCCCGCTTAATTCTCCTACAAAAAGCATAGTATCATTTTGATAAGACTCACGTATAGATGGCTTTACTTTACCCAGTACAATAACAGGAAGATTCAGATTATGTTTGCGATATGCCTTTAACCATAATTCTAAACTTTCAGAATCTCTATATTGCCCATTATGAACCAGAATATATTCTTGAGGATATAAATCTTTGAAATTATTTTGAGAATTTACAATAGAAGCAGTATCAATTCCTGTTGGTATACTATATACTTTTGATTTAAAAGAAGCGTTTAGGAGAGTTTGTAATTCTGGATTATCTATAATCAAAGAATCAGAAAACTGAGCAGATATATAAGAGAGTAGCATATAGCGTCGTCTATTCTTTTTGCTATTGACAAAAGTATATTGATGATAATCAAAAATAACCCTTACTTGAGGCATTTGTAATGATACCCAAAAAGCCACCCAAGCATATTCTAGCGATCTAATATGTACAATATCAAGATTTTCTATTTTCCGGAGCTCACGAATAATGGACTTAACTTTAGGTTGACTGGGAATAATATGAATATTCTTATATTCCGTTAATTGGGTGTAATTAGGGTCTGAGAGCACATATACAGAATGTCCTCGTCTTGCCAATTGAGTCGCTACAATTTCACAATTATACTCATTTCTATCTCGAGTATTTTGATAAGGAATTCCTCTGGTACCAACAAATGCTATGACCATATGGGATATTAGTTCTACAGACAAAAACTATAGCATAAAATAGCAGTTTTGTCAATTTCTGATATTATTTTTCCACCCCTTTCCCTGCTACCCCTCAATTTATCTCCCGTAGGGAGAGAGGGGAATTAGCTAAGTCCACACCCGTCGACTTTGTCGACACCCTCGCCGGCGAGGCCTGCCTGCGGTAGGCAGGGACAGTTTTATTGTCCTCCCTTGGGGGAGCTTTGGTTCCTCCTATATTTGTTTAGGAGGGGGTGCCCGTAATAGACTGAAGGTCTGGGAAAGGGGTCGGGAAAACAGAAGTTTTCCCGTGGAGGAAGGTTGGGAAACCGTGAGGTTTCACAGGAGCAAATCCCATTTGCGACGGGGGAGGGAGGATAGAGTTTAAGTTTGTATTTTATCCACCCCGTCCAGCAAAGCTGTCCACCCCTCAAGAGGGGAATATATACAATGTACTGTCCTAAAAATTCCCCTCATGGGTTGTGAGTAGATAGGAGTCAGTATATAACAAAGTGCTTTGTCCGAAAAATTCCCCTCTTGAGGGGTGCCGTCGCTAGACGGCGGGGTGGAAAGTATTACAATAACTCTCTATTCACAAAATACACCCCTGCATATCCATTCGCAAAGCTATCAGCAGTAATAGTATTTTTCCCCTCTACAGTTAATTCTTTGACCGCAATATTACCTATTTTTGTCCCAATAATCAGATTGTGACTGACAGAATCTAATTGCCAATATCCTGGCTTAAGTTTAATATCAGATATATGCTCAAGATCTAATCTATCCAATACTACTTTTTTGTCCGTATTGAGATAGGTATATACTTGTGGCCAAATAGTATAAGCTCTATAGGCATTATTAATGTCCTCGGCTGATTGACTCTCCCAATCAATAAGCCCATCCATTTTTTGAACCATTTTCACAAAACTAGCTTTAGCATCATCTTGAACCCAGGGAGTAATTTCTCCATTCATAAAAGGAATAAGATTTTGTCTCAATATATCAGCCGCAACAGTGATAATTTTTGCCTCAAGTTCAATATAGGTATCGGTAGGAGATATAGTGATTTCCTCTTGAGCAATAATAGGTCCATGATCCATCAAATGATCAATTTCCATCAAACTAACAGCAGTACTCTTGTCTCCATTACGGAGGCTCGCCTGTATAGGAGATGGCCCACGATACTGAGGTAGTCTTGAAGGATGAATATTCAACACTCGATGAGGCATAATATCTAATATAGCTTGCGGAATAATTTTACCATAGGCAATAATTAGCCAAATATCAGCAGATAATCCTCGCAATAATTCACTAGTCTCAGGAGCTTTGAGAGAATGAGGACTATACACGGGAATAGAATGACTTTCCCCAAATACTTTGAGAGGACTAGGAGTTAATATTCTTTTACGCCCCTGCGGAGTATCAGGAGTAGTAATAATAGCCACAATATCAGCCCAATCGAGTAGAGACTCAGCAATAGCAACCGTAAGCTGAGGAGTACCCCAAACTACAATACGGGGTTTAGACATACATTTTCCCACTTTGTTTTAGCTTTACAGGAAGAGCCTTATCTGCGAATAATACGCCATCAAGATGATCAATTTCATGTTGCAGAATTCGAGCAAAAATTCCAAAAGCCTTACCAGCAATTTTCTCACCTTTTAGATTAAGCCCCGTAAATTCAATACTCGTAGGACGAATCACATCAGCAAAATATTCAGGTAAAGACAAACACCCCTCTTCCATAGTAGCAGTATCCTTACTTAAAGCGGTTAATTCAGGATTAATAATTACATAATGTTGATCCAGAGCACAATCCTCAAATCCTGACTCTTCAAAATGATCTCCTGGGACATTAATCAAAATCAATCGCACATTATGTCCGACTTGTGGAGCAGCAAGCCCCATACCATGATGAGGTCTAATACTAGATTTCATATCTCGAGCTAATTTATGAATATCTCGAGTAATAGAATCAATAGGTTCAGATTTGGTACGGAGAATAGGATTTTTAAGCCCTGTTTCAATATCAAGAATCATATAATGCTATAACAATTTGTTACTATATTATAGCATAAATGAGGCAAAAAAGCAAGATGCTATACCAAATTCGGGGGATTGATTTCAATTTCCTGCCCATATTCTAATATGGGTACTAATTTGCGTTTGATAGAGGTGGCTTGTTTGGGTGAGGTTTGTATAGTGAGGGTAAAGCGATACAGACCCTTGCCTCGAGCAATATATTTTTCTAAAGGTCCAAGAGCTCGTATATGTATACTAGACAAAGCCTCTTTGATGCGGAGAGCCTGTGCGAGAGATTTGGATCTGATATGATGTTGTGAATGTATGGCGATAATCTCATATTGCGGGGGATAATGATAGAGATTGCGATTCTCATATTCTTGTTCCCATAACTCGGCAATGGGGTGATTGAGTATGGTATGAATATGTGAGGGGCTTTCCTCATCACGATTCCAAGCGGTAAATGTCTGTATTAGAGTTTTATCACTATGCATTATGAGCTCGGATAAAACCTGTATTGACTTTTCTCGAATAGTATAATCAGGGAAATTGACCAGGGATTCAGCTGAGGGAATAATGGTGAGAGTTTTCGGTATTATATCTAGAAATTTATGTATCATACGCGTGGTGAGGAGAATTGCGGGTTTCACCTGATTAAAATTATCTATAATACTTTGCTGATGTTCCAAGTTACTGGCGGTATCACTAGAAAGTACAAAATGGGGGGTGTTGGGGAATAAGGATTTACTAAAATCTTCAATTTTCTCAATTCCAATTCCTCCTTGATGTAAATTGAGGGATTTGCATTGTGGGCAAATATGTATCATCTTAAACCATTTATGTGAGCTATGGGATAATAATACTTGATTCTCGGTATAATTGGGTATGGCTTTTGGTAAAGTGTCTACACGATGTACTGTGAGTAAAGTTCCTGTTTTGGGGTCTCTGAGGTGATATCCACAATCTCGGCAAGATACATACAGGGATTCTCCTCGGCGATTGACATATATAATGGCGGATTGATTATTTTGTAGAGACTTCTGTATAGCTTTTTGGGCTGGTATTGATAATAAATCTCTATTTCCCTTATAGAATTCGGTTTGCATTTCAATCAAATTGATTTTGGATTTAGGGATATGGGGATATAACTCAGTAGGGAGGCTAAGATTATGAGACTCTAGGATTGCAAGTGTACTAATGCTCGGAATAGTAGAAGCAAGAGTAATATTGGCTTGATATAATTTAGCAACTTCTAAGGCGATACTGGTTGTATGATAATGAGGTTTGGTATCAAAAGAATAATAGGCTTCAGATGACTCATCTTCTATAATAATATGAGTTAAATGCTGAAAGGGTAAGAATATACTACTTCTGGTACCAATAATAATCTTAGCTTCTCCTGATTTAACTTGAGACCAAGCGGCTCTATGGGCGGTAATGCCAAGTTGTGAGCTGATGAGTAGGGGATTGAAGTCCGCAAATTCAAGAGCAAAACTCTCGAGGCTAATAGTATCGGGTACTAATATCAGTATTTGGCCTATAGTTGATTTGAGAATAGTATGATAGTGTTTGATTCTTTTGGAGAGGGTCCCGAGGAATACTTTTGGGATATAATGAGGCCCTAACTCTATCTCTGGAGAGGCTACATTGAGTATATTTGGATAACGTTTTATTTTGTTTGATAATTTTGGCAGGAATAATTTAATAATATTGCCAAGAGCATGGGCATAATAATTACTCATCCATTGGGCTAAGTTTAATTGTTGGCTTGTTAATAGGCTATTATCAGAAAATCGCTTACGAATTGGCTTGGGACTAAAGCTTGCAAATTTCTTTAAATCTTGTTTAGCATTTGTCAGCTCTTGACAAAAGTAAACTATTGCGGTAATATCTGTGTTACGAACTTCCACAACAATCAATGTTCCGGGGAGAATATTCTCGGAAGCATAATAGGTCAAAGTTTGGCTTATTTGACCAGGAAGTTTGATAAGAGGGACAACTTGCAAAATATACATACATATAGTATACTCTATTAACAGTAAAAGTGAATATACAATTTATACATTCACACAAAAGAACAGAATTAATCTCTAACAGATATAATGCCTGTCATTTACTGTTATCTAATTAATCATTTATATATTATGAAGAAGTATCATATGACCCAATCAGGGCTAGAAAAGGCACAAGTAGAACTTGAGGCTCTTTTGGTACGACGCAAGGAAATTGTTGAAAAAATTAAATTTGCTAAGGAACAAGGGGATTTGAAAGAGAATTCAGAGTATCATGAAGCTAAAAATGATATGGCTTTTAATGAATCTAAGATTCTAGAGTTAGAAGATTTGATTCGAAATGCAGAAATTATTGAGGCTCCAAAGCAATCTCAATTTGTATCAATAGGGTCTCGTATCAAAGTAAAAGGGAAAAGAGGAGAAAGAGAATTCCTTATTGTAGGAGCTTCTGAAGCTAATCCAGCTGAGAGTAAAATTTCAGATGAATCTCCACTTGGATCTGCTTTTATACATCGCAGTGTTGGAGAAGAAGTAGAAGTAGCAACTCCTGCTGGAAATCAACAATATACTATTATTGAAATCGCATAATTTAGTCCTGATTCGTTTGCACAAATAGATAGTATTTGGTATTATAACAATAATATGAGTAAATCATTTTTTGTTACCACACCAATTTATTATCTGAATGGGGAACCTCATCTCGGGCATTATTATGCAACCACTATTGCTGATGTATTAGCACGCTATAATCGTAAATTTGGAGAGGGGGCTTTTTTCTTAACTGGAACCGATGAACATGGACAAAAAGTAGCCGAAGCAGCAAACAAAGATAATATAACTCCCCAAGAATATACCGATAAATTATCTGCTATTTGGGAAGGAGTTTGGAAAGATTTGGATATTAGCTATGATTATTTTATTCGCACCACTAATCCTACTCATAAGGCTTTATGTCAATTTGTTATTCAAACATTATTAGAAACTGATGATATATACCCACAAGAATATGAGGCATTATATTGTGTAGGAGCTGAGTCTTTTGTCACTCAATCTGAATTGAGAGTGGGGGGATTATGTCCTGATCATGATGAGAAGCCACAAATTGTATTAGAAAAGAATTACTTTTTCCGATTAAATAAGTATAAGGATAGAGTTTTACAGCTTATAGATGATGGTAAGATTAATATTGTACCAGAATCTCGACGCAATGAGGCAATTGAGCTATTGAAAAATCCAGAAGTGGGAGATTTTTCGGTAACCCGAGAAAAAGTAAGCTGGGGTATACCAGTGCCATTTGATACTAGTCAAACATTATATGTTTGGATTGATGCTTTATTTAATTATATGTCTGGAATATTGGCGAGTCAAAATATAGATATTAAGGATTTATCTATAGGAGAGATTTTAGCTAAAATTGGAGATATTTGGCCACCAGATTTGCATATTATTGGTAAGGATATTTTGAAATTCCATGCAGTATATTGGCCAGCCTTCCTTTTGGCCTTCGGAATACCAGAAGAGAATTTACCGAAGACAATTCTCATCACAGGATTTTTCCTCTCTGATGGGCGTAAAATGAGTAAAAGTATTGGAAATGTAATAGTTCCTCAAGATATTATTACATATTTTGATGAGATAACGGATGGACTTGGGAATGATATTTTGAGATATGTGATCCTGAGAGAAATGCGAATTGGGAATGATGGAGATATTACCAAGGAGAAAATTATTGGAATTTATCAATCGGAACTTGTCAATAAATTTGGCAATACTTTTAGTCGTGTAATTGGAATGGCAAAGAAATATGACGTGCAAGTACAGCCTGAATCAAGTGCAGTCTTTCAAGATTATCATAATGCTTTTCAAAAATATGATATTTATGGTACAATACATAGTATATTTGAGCAGATCAATATCATTGGTCAAGAAATAGAGTCTCATAAACCCTGGGAATTATATAAAGAGGGAAAAACTGAGGAATTATTTACTCTTATGCAGAATTGGCTAAAGTCTCTTCATCAAATTACAGAGATAATTGAACCAATAATGCCATCAACCGCAAATTTGATGAAGAAGCTACTTGCAGGAGAGAGTATTCACATATTCCCACGCATAGAAAAGTAAAAAGTATGAATTGGTTTCGAAGACAAACAGTAATATTCAAAATAGGGATAATCATTATCTTGATTTTGGGATGTATTGTATTACTGAGAGGAGGTAATATTAAAAAAATAGAAGTTGCTCAGACAGGGACATATACTTATACGGGTGCTACTAATTATACTAATACATGTACAGGTGGTTTTGTGTGTACCAATATTGCTTATAATGATATTAATAATAAACCAGTTAATGTGGTTGTTTTTTCGGATAAACTAACTACTCCTTCCCCAGTAGATTTAGTTGATGTTTTAGTGGTATATCATGGAACAGTGGATACCAATGATAAAATTGAAGGGGCTGCAAAACAAACTTTGGCACAGTTTAAAAATATATTAAGTTCCCAAAATAAAGATATGCTTATAATAAGTGTTGCTTACCCTGAAGGGGATTTATTAATGGGGGATAATGTTACAGCTTCATTAGCTGCATTAGATTGGGCTTTGGATAAAACTGGAGTTAATGGTGCTAGTAAAACATTAGGGGTGAATATTAATAAGGTATTTATTGCTGGACACTCGCAAGGTGGATATACTGTGGTTCGTTTGAATAGTCTTAGAGAAACAGCAGGAGTAATTGCAAATGCACCCGGACCTATTGATTTAGTATATCGATGTGGTCTTGATGAGGCTACTAAAAATGGGAAGTCTAGTAAGACTTGTGTCAATTTATATAATGAGTATGGTTCGGTATCTACTAATCCCAATCCATACAAAGATAGATCTCTCTCTGGTTTTACTAATAATTTTAAATCTGATATATTATTGAATCAAGGAATGCAAGATGATGAAATTCAGATTTATCTTTGGCCAGGATTCAAACAACAGGTGAAAGATTGCACAACCTGTAAAGAGACAAAATTTGTAGAAGTGCAGGGAAAACACGCATCATTATTCGTCAATCCTATTTCAATACAAGAGTTTAATACATTTATATCTACTCGTAGATAATTACTATCTTGATTTTAGTATATATTACTCTCAGTAATATATACTAAAAGAACAGAAGCTCCTTTTGTTCCATATAATGGGGGTACATGAGAGGGATTCTCAATAGAAGAACCTATTAATTATTGGGTAAAAAGGAATCGAACGACTCAAATACCAATAATTACTAATTTCCCTGATATTAATAAAAAAGATAAAAGTATATATATAGATGGTGTGTGAGGTATGGAATTTCTTAAAAAATAAATCGAAGTAAAAGGCTTCTCATCTCATACAACTTCTAGCAAAATTATAGAATATATGGTATAATGAGGTATAAAATAATACCTATACAGTGTTTATATGAGAGAATACGAAGCAGTGATCGGGATGGAAGTACATGTCGAGTCCAAAACAAATTCTAAAATGTTCTGCTCCTGTATAAATGGGAGAGGATTAGAAGATAAGCCTAATATCAATATTTGTCCTATTTGTACTGGGCATCCTGGGACACTACCAGTTCCTAATCGTGAGGCTTTGGTTAAAATAACTCGATTTGGGCAAGCTTTAAATTGTCAAATTTCTGATTATACTTGGTTTGAACGTAAAAGTTATTTTTATCCCGATTTGCCAAAGGGTTATCAGATTACCCAATATGAAAGACCTATTTGTTATGAGGGTGATATTGAAATATTAACCTCAAAAGGTCCAAAGCATATTCGTATTACCCGAATTCATATGGAAGAGGATACGGGTAAATTATCTCATATTAATGGGAAAACCGTTGTGGATTATAATAGAGCGGGACTTCCTTTGATGGAACTTGTGACTGAGCCTGATATTCGAAATGCCGAGGAGGCAAAAATATTCTGTGAAGAATTGCAATTAATATTGCGTTATCTTGATATCTCAGATGGAGATATGGATAAAGGACAAATGCGCTGTGAGGTCAATATTTCTCTTCGAGAAAAGGGGACTGAAGCTTTTGGAACTAAGGTGGAAATTAAAAATTTAAATTCATTTCGTGTAGTAGAGCAAGCTATTGAATATGAAATTATCCGTCAAACTGAGGTTATATCACAGGGTGGAGAAATAGTGCAGGAAACCAGAGGTTGGGATGATGCTAAATCTATTACCTTTAGTCAGCGTAAAAAAGAAAATGCACATGATTATCGATACTTTGTAGAGCCTGATATTCCTCCTTTTGAGACGGCAGATATTGTGACTGATGCAGCCTCTATTACTGCTGAACTTCCTATTGCAAAGAGAAAGCGATTCATGGATGAATATCAATTAGCTATACAGCAGGTTGAGATTTTAGTCCGTAATAAGGCTCTAGCTGATTATTTTGAACAGACAATATCTGAATTAAAAGCTTGGACAGAAGCTGAGACTAAAGAATTTACTGCTGAAGAGACTGCTAAATTAATCAAATTATCTGCTAATTATCTTCTGACTGAGCTAATTAAGCATTATTCTGAGAAAGGTTTGACATTTGATAATTCTCCTATTAGTCCTGAGAATTATGCTGAATTTATCAAAATTGTATTTAGTGGAGAGGTATCATCTACAGGAGCACAGACATTATTATTCCAAATGATTGAGACGGGTTCAGACCCTAGTGATATTGTGGAATCTCAAGGATTAAAGCAAGTAAATGATACGAATGCTCTGCAGGGAATTGTAGATCAAGTCATTACCGAAAACCCCAAAGTAGTGCTAGACTATCAGAATGGGAATGAAAATGTGTTACAATTCTTAATAGGGCAGGTAATGCGCTATTCTAAGGGTAGTGCTAATCCACAAATTGCAAGACAAATTCTTCACGATACTATTACTCAGAATAAATAATCAGATATGCAGATTCAATGGCAAAATAATACGACAATTACAATAAAAGGAAAAGATTATCGGGTGATTATCAATCCTATTGAGGCTGAGGAGGGGAAATTTATTATACCTCAAAAAGAAAATGATTTATTGATTTCTACGAAAGCTGTGACAATAGCTGATGTGAAGGGATTTCATATTAATGGGGCTGGAGAATATTCTTATCAGGGAGTTACAGTCAGAGCTGCTGCAATTCGGCAAATTGAAGATGAAGATAAAATTAATCTTATTTCTCTTTCCGTAGAAAATATATTAGTGGCAATAGTATTTGGTATCAAAAAAGAATTAACTTCAGAGGATTTAGAATTCATAGGGAGCCCAGATATTCTTGTATTATCATTGAGTGAATCATTTGGATCAGAGAAATCTCTCCATCTTATTAATGCTATTGAGCCTCGTATTGTAATCCCGGTATATACACAGGATTCACAATTACAGGGATTAGTGAGTGAATATGGGGTAAAACAAGAGCCTCAAGATGATTTTAGTATCAAAAAATCAGAGCTTCCATTCGATACTGTCGAAATAAAACCTCTTATACAGCAGATTAAATCTTAAAGACTATGGCAGACGATACCAAAATTTCAACAATTGAGAATATAGGAACTATTGAGCTTACAGATATTGTGGCTGAGATGGAGCGCGCCTATATTGATTATTCAATGAGCGTAATTGTAGATAGAGCTCTTCCTGATGTAAGAGATGGATTAAAACCAGTGCACAGAAGAATTTTGTATGCTATGCATGAACTTGGTTTGAGGCCAGAAGCAAAATTCCGTAAATCAGCTACCATAGTTGGAGAAGTACTCGGAAAATACCATCCTCATGGAGATACTGCTGTATATGATTCTTTGGTTCGTATGGCACAAGATTTCTCTTTGAGATATACCTTGGTAAAAGGACAGGGAAACTTTGGATCTATGGATGGTGACTCAGCTGCAGCTATGCGATATACTGAGGCTAAAATGGACAAAATTGCTCGAGAAATGCTTGTCGATATTGATAAGAAAACTGTCAATTTTATTCCTAATTATGATGGAAGTATAGAAGAGCCAACAGTATTACCAGCGAGAGTTCCTAATCTTCTTATTAATGGAGGAACAGGAATTGCTGTAGGTATGGCAACTAATATTCCACCTCATAATTTAAAAGAAATTGTAGGAGCAACTATTGCTTTGATTGAAAATCCAGAAATTACTATTGAAGAATTATTACATTTTGTTAAGGGACCAGATTTCCCAACTGGAGGAGAATTATATAATATTGAAAATATTCGGCAAGTATATGCTACTGGAAGAGGACCTCTTGTTACTCGAGCTAAAGCTGAAATTGTAGAGCGAACCAAAAAGGGAAATGCTTTTGATATTATTGTCTCAGAAATGACATATCAAACCAATAAATCTACTTTGATTGAGAAAATGGCTAATATGGTCAGGGATAAAAAACTTGATGGTATTAAGGATATTCGAGATGAATCTGATAGAGATGGAGTAAGAGTAGTAATTGAGCTTAAATCTGATGCTTATCCACAAAAAGTTCTCAATAAATTATACAAATTAACTGATTTACAAAAAACCTATCATGTGAATATGTTGGCTCTTTGTGATGGTATTGAACCTAAAACCTTATCATTAAAGCAAGCCCTACAATATTATATTATTCATCGTAAAGAAGTTGTAACCCGAAAAACTGAATTCGAATTACAACAGGCTAAAGATAGAGCTCATATTTTGGAAGGACTCAAAAAAGCTCTTGATTTTATTGATGAAGTTATTACAATTATTCGAGGATCTGAGAGTAAAGAACTTGCTAAAGTAAATTTGATTAAGCGTTTTGAATTCAGCACATTACAAGTTCAAGCTATTCTCGATATGAGATTACAAACTCTGGCTGGATTAGAGCGACAAAAAATCCTTGATGAATTAGCAGAATTATTAATCCTTATCAAAGAACTGGAATCAATTCTTGGTTCAGAAGAAAGAATTTCCCAAATTATTAAAGATGATTTGAAACAAGTATCCGAGCAATATGGTGATGAGCGAAAAACTCGTGTATTCCAAGAAGAGTTAGGAGATTTTAAAGAAACAGACTTTATTCCTAATGAGGATACTATTATTATTTTGACTAAGGATGGATATATTAAGCGAGTAGACCCTAAAGAATATCGTTCTCAAAGACGAGGTGGGGTTGGAATTTCTGGAGTTAAAACTCGAGAAGATGATTCGGTATCAATTTTCCTCCATACCATTACCCATGCAAAATTATTATTCTTTACTAATGATGGAAGAGTATTGAAATTGAAGGCTTATGAAATCCCACAAGGATCTCGTATTGCCAAAGGTCAATCTATTGTGAATTTCTTGGAACTTACGAAAGATGAGCAAATTCAATCCATTTTACCAACTGAGGATGCTTCAGATAGCTTTGTATCCATTGTTACCAAATTTGGTATTATCAAGAAAAGTGCAATGTCAGTATATTCCAATGTGAGAAAGGGTGGAATTATTGCTATTAATCTCAAGGACAAAGATAGTCTTATACAGGCAACTATTACTCATCCTGATGATGATGTGATTTTATTTACAGCTCAAGGAAAAGCTATACGATTTTCTCAAGAAGAATTAAGACCAATGGGAAGAACTGCATCTGGAGTAAAAGCAATTACATTAAAACCTGATGACTCAGTATTATCTATGCAAACAATTCGTTCTGGAGATGAGCAAGGATGGCTTGTGATTGCAACAGCCCAAGGATATGGTAAAAAAAGTAAATTAAGTCATTATAAAGTACAAAGACGAGGTGGGGGAGGAGTAAAGGTTTCTAAAATTACCACTAAAACTGGTCTTGTTATGGGAGCTCAAGTAGTAACCCCAGATAGTAAGGAATTGATCGCTATTTCTCTAGGGGGGAATATTATTAAGCTTAATATTCAAAAAGATATTCCGACCCTTTCCAGAGATACACAAGGGGTAAAAATTATGAGACTTAATAAAGATGATACTATTGCTTCAATCGCTGTTACTACGGAAGATGAAAAAGAAGAAGAAATAGAATCATAGAAATAGTTGACGATTTATAGGAATAACTATATACTAGATACAGGTATAAAATAAAATCTCATTATGTTAGAAACCACTACTCGATTTCTATCACCTCGTGAAATAGTACAGCAATTTGATTTAGAAGTTGGTATGAAAATTGCTGATTTTGGATCAGGGGCAGGAGATTTTTCTATTGCCATTGCTCAATATATTCAGCCTACAGGGAAAGTCTTTGCAATTGATGTGATGGAATCAGCTCATCAATCTCTTAGAAGTAAATATAAAATTCAAGGAATTACGAATATTGAACTGATTTTGACTAATCTAGAGACTGAAACAGGTTCTACTTTACCAAAAGAATCAGTAGATAGAGTAATGATACATAATATTTTATTTCAAGTAAATGATAAAAAACATTTGCTCAAAGAAGCTCATAAAATCTTAAAAGATAAAGGAAAATTAGTTGTAATAGAATGGGATATTTCAAGTCCAATAGGACCTCTTAAATCATCAAGAATTCCAGAGAGAGAATTAGTGTCCCTGATACAGAATAATGGTTTTGAAATTGATCATAAAATTGACTCAGGAAAATACCATTATGGATATATATTTAATAAATCATAAATATGGCAGGGAATAATTCTCTTGATTCATTTACCAAAAATCGCAACGTAATTATTATTGCTGGTGTCGCTATATTAGCTATTGTTATATTGATGCTTGGTAATGCGCTTGGATTCAAAATTGGAGGTGAGAAAAAAGTACAAAAAGCAAATTTGGTAGTATGGGGAGTCTGGGATGAAAGTGAGACAATGACGAAATTGGGAAGTGATTTTCGTAAAATATATCCTAATGTAAGTATAGAATATCGTAAATTCAAGCCACAAGATTATGAGACAGAACTTATTAATGCTTTAGCTGAGGGACGAGGTCCAGATATATTGGCAATGGAGAGAACTTGGCTTGGTAAACATAAGAATAAGTTAGCCCCAATGCCAGAAGAAATTATGACACTCAAAGAGTATCAAGATACTTTTGTAGATGTGGTTAATCAAGATTTTATTGATGAGGGTAAAATATATGGATTCTCTCTATACACCGATACTTTAGCATTATTATATAACAAAGATGCTTTTAATGATGCTGGAATTGCAAATCCACCAGTAACTTGGGAAGAATTACAAAGTATAGTACCCAAATTAACTAAAATAGATCAATTTGGTGAGATTAAACAGGCGGGAGTTGCATTAGGTACAGGAGATAATATAAATCGTTCACCAGATGTTTTGATGGCATTAATGTTACAGTCTGGAGCTCAATTTACTGACCCTAAAGATACTAGTAGAATTACTTTTTCTCAAAGTAAAAATGTCAATGGACAAAATATAAATCCTGCTCAATTATCTTTAGCTTATTATACCGATTTTGCTAATCCTCGAAAAGGAGTATATACCTGGAATTCAACCTTAAATAATTCAATAGATGCTTTTTATGAAAGAGAAGTTGCTATGATATTTGGATATTCATATCAGGTAGAAGCAATTAAAGCAAAAGCCCCAAGACTTAATTTTGCAGTAGCTCCTCTCCCTCAGGTATCTACAGATTCTGGCCTTGCTAATTTTGCAAATTATTGGGGATATGGAGTAAGTGGTCAATCTAAATACCCAAAAGAAGCCTTTGCATTCCTCAAATCAGCCACTGAAAAGGAAAATGCTCAAGAGTATTTCTTGAAAACCAAGCGCCCAACAGCCAGAAGAGATTTAGTAGATACACAATCACAAGACATTGATTATGGAGTATTTGTAAAACAAATATTACAAGCTAAAACCTGGAGACAACCCGATAATAATTCAGTAGATAAAATATTTATCAATGCTATTAATGGAGTAAATTCAGGATTACTTGACTATAGTAAAGCTATTTCGCAAGCTCAAACAGAAATACAGACATTAGCTGATAATGTGAAAAAATGAAATATATAAAGTTCAGTATAGTTTTTGGTATAATATTCTTAGTAGTTTCATTTTTTAGTATTAACTATACTAATGCACAGAGTGCAGATGGAGCTTGTAGTGCAGGGGCAACATCATTAGAGCAAAACTGTACTTTTCAAAATGGAAGCTCTCGTTTAAATGGAAAATGCCAGGTTAAAGATAAAAATAATCCAGGTTTAGGATTAACTTGTCGTACTAGCTTAGGATCATCCTGCTCAGGTGATACTTGTCAAAATGGATTAGCCTGTATTAATCAGGTTTGTTCCAGTCCAAGAGGGGCTAAAACTCAAGGTCAATCTTGTTCAGGGAATGGAAATGAATGTATTGCAGGTCTTGAATGTAGAAATTTTATATGTACAAAAGAAGCTGCCATTACTGGTGGAGGGTCTGGGCAAACTGGAGGTGGTCAAGTCGGTACCCCTGGAGGCTCAACAGGGGCAGAAACAGGCCTTGTTAAATGTGGAGTGAGTCGAGATTGTACTATTTGTGATATATTTATCTTAATTCGAGATATCTTTAATTTTGCTTTAGGGCTACTAGCCTCACTCGCGGTATTAAGTGTTGTTATTGGTGGGGTCTATGTGTTGACTTCAGCAGGTAATCCTGGAGCGGTAAGTACAGGATATGGCATTATTACCAATGCAGTAATTGGACTATTACTCGTAATGGCAAGCTTTCTCTTATTTAGTTTCCTTCTTGTGGGGCTTGGATTTCAAGAACAAAATTTCTCAGCTGTACTTACTTTTCAACCAGGTAAAGTATTCGAGGTAAAATGTGATAATGCTAGTACTTTTAATGATAATGGATCAAATGGAGGAGGGTCTGCTGTACTGGGTAATGGTGGGAGTAACTCATCAACTATAAGTTGTGCGAGTTTAAATGATTCGGTTAAGGCGGATTTAAATAATGCTAGTTCTCAGACGGGTGTTCCTTCTGAACTATTGGCTGGAATTATGCAAAGAGAATGTCCTGCAGCCTTTAATAATGCTAATGCTTGTCCAAATGAAAATGGCTCTGGAGCAGCTGGAGCAGGTCAATTTTTACAAAGTAGCTGGAATGAGCTGGGATGTAGTGGAAGTAGAACGAATCGAAGAGATGCCCTTGTTTGTATGGGGAAACATTTAAAACGGTATAATAAATGTTCTAGTCAATGTAATGGATATTCTAATTTTTCATCCAGAGCTTGTTCTGATTGTGTGGCAGGAGATTATTGTGGTGCATGTTCAGGTTCATCAGCTTGTGGAGGTAATTATTGTGATGGGGTGTGGAGTAACTATCAAAAATTTAAAACATGTAAATAATAATATGAATAAAATCTTCAGTCTATTTTTACTAATAGCATCTTTCTATTCTATTTCTCCAGTATATGCAGATACTAGTATATACTCAAGTTTCTTATATCCAAGTTTTGCTGTAAATAATGAAATTTTATATTTTGATCAATATGCAGGAGCTATTGTGAAACAAAATGTTATTACTGGTGAGAAGTCAGAGATATTTGATTTAATACCTTCTGCTACTAACTTAGTATCAATTTCTCCTGAACAATCTAAAATATTACTTTATCCTCCTAATATATCATTTCCAAAATATCAAGCACCATTTTTTGATAGTTCAAGAAAATCTCCCGATAATCAATGGTGGGTATATGATTTTAATACAACAAATAAAATACTACTAGATGATAAAATTAATTTAGTTGGCTGGTATTCTGATAATGAAATTATATATGTATTTAATAATAAAGATATCACAGTTGCCCCAACCAATGACCTATCTAAATTTAATATTCTATACTCTAATATACCATCTAATGTGGATATTAATAAACAAATTATAGCAAATGATAACCATCAAATAATTCCATTAGTTGATGGTTATCTTGTGGGAAATAAGAAAAACTTTGTATATCAAAAAAGTACTAATTATCAAATTTCAGCCAATCCAAAATTGAATTATTTTTTGGAATATAATAATAGTCAGATAAAAGTTTTTGATTGGGATAGTAAGCAAGTAGGTAGTATTATTAATATCAGTAACAGGAAAGCTTTGTTACTGAATAATGATACTATAGCTATATTGGCTACAAATGGTAATTTGATACAATATAATTTACAAGGGCAGGAGCAATCAAATGTATCATTAAATCCAATAGTTACTGATATATATTCGGTTGATCAATCTGGAAATGAACTATTAATTAATCAAAATAATCAAATACGTACTTATAATTTATTAAAAAAAGAGCAGGGAACCATCCTATTATCCACCAATACTCCTACTCCTAATACTGACACAAATTCAGAGACAGAACAATCCAACACATTAGGGAATATTGCTATTTTAATAGGAGGAATAGTATTCCTTGCTGGGGGACTGGGGCTATTTATTTGGAAATTAAGAAAAAGATGATATAATTAAAAATAATTAAATACAGATACTATGAAATTAATCATATCTACAGCATTTGGAATTGTCTTTGCACTAGTATTCTTTAGTAATTCTAATATAACACTTGCTCAATGTGGAAGTGGTCCAAGCTGTACAGGGAATTTTGTTTGTGTGAACGCAGATGGTACTCCTAAATGTTTGCTAAATCAGGTTAGTAATAATGGTTTATGTGAGGGCGACTCTTCTGTGAAATGTTCAGCAAATCAAGCTTGTATTCAAAATAATGCAACAGAAATTGTATGTGCCCCTTTAGCGGGATCATCAGCTAATACAAATTTACCAGGTTCTGGAAGTACAACAACTTGTCCAACCTGTAAATCTGGTGAAACATGTATTAAGAGTGCAGCAGGACCACTCGTATGTAGATCCGCCGCTACAAATTGTACTCCTGCTTGTACAACAGGTAAGGTGTGTGTTAAAGCAACGCCAACAGCAACTACTGGAACTTGTGTAGATAATGCGCCTACTCAAGCTGCTGGAGGAGCTGGTGGTAATGGTGCTGGAGGGAATGGATCTTCAGGAGGAAGTGGTGGTGGCTTATTAGAAGGTCTCAATGCTTTTGGTAGTGCAGATTCTGGACTTAATACAGAGGGAACTCTCATTGGGTTTATTTCTAATATTATTCGTTGGATATTAGGACTTCTTGGAACTGTGTTCTTTGTAATCATAGTTTTACAAGGGTATCTTTATATGACATCTTCAGGAGATGCGAGTAAAACAGCAGCAGCTACGGGGGCTATTACTAATGCAGTAATAGGACTACTGATTATTATGGGAGCTTTCCTCATTACTAATTTTGTGACAAGTGGTTTGATTGCCGCTGGGTCTTAATATCTTATATATGATAGAAGCATTTATATCCAATTTCATCATAGTAACAGCTAAAGCCCAGGAGACATCGCCTCCTCCTATATTAGCTATACCTACAGGAACAGGAGTGGGGGAGCAAGGAGATCTGTTTACTTTTGTGTCAGCTATTGTGCAATGGGGATTGGGATTAATAGGGATAGTATTATTTGTACTTATACTCTTTTCTGGATTCCAATATGCAACAGCAGGGGGCGACTCTAAAAAAACTGAAGAAGCTATTAGTAGAATTACTTCTGCAGTAATCGGAGTATTCATTGTAGGGGTGGCTTTTATACTATCCAATGCAGTATTAGGATTTGTTTTTAGTCTAGGATCTTAATATACTGACTTATCCACAATAGTATCACTTGCATAGTAATATAAGATATGATAGTATAAAAACATAGAACATATTATTCAATAATTATTAAGATATTCTTATGAATACTTCCCAGATAAAATCAATAGCAACAAGAGCATTATTACCTGTATTAGTATTAGCTCCTACTTTAGCTGGAGCTGCAACTCCCATAAAAGATACTAGAGTCATAGGTGAAATACCTCAAGTAGCTGGTACTAATCAATCTACTGACCTTGTGGCTACAGTACAAGTGGTTATTCAATGGGCATTAGGATTTATCGGAATTGTAATATTCATTATTTTCTTATTTGCAGGATTTGAATATGCAACAGCAGGAGGAGATGAAGGAAAAGCAAAAACTGCACAGTCTCGAATGATTAACGCGGTAATTGGACTTATTATTATATTCTTTGCCTTTGTAGCTTCAAATGCAATATTGTCATTCGTATTCCCAGGAAATTAATCAAATTGATAGATACTATGAAACAATAAAAAGGGATTATATCCCTTTTTATTGTTTAGAGAATACATATTCAAATAGTATAATCTTCTTGTCAGATAATAGAATACTTGATATACTTGTAATATATAGAATAGTAAAATAGATATGAGAGTCTTATTGATTATAATAGCTTTATTGATGGGGGTATTTGTATTAAGTTCTAATATATCTCTAGCTCAAAGAGCCCCTGATGCCACTCTCCCTGGTCCAGGAACAATCCCAATTAATACCGGAATAGCTGAGGGACCAAGCTTGATAGAAACAGTGTCTATTATTATAAGGTGGATATTAGGATTTATTGGAATTATAATATTTATTATATTCCTATATGCAGGATTTGAATATGCAACAGCAGGAGGGGATGAGAAGCAGGCTGAATCAGCTCAAAAAAGAATGGTAAATGCAATCATAGGACTGATTATTATATTCTTTGCATTTGTATTGTCGAATGCAGTATTAAGCTTTGTATTTCCTCCAGACGATACAGTAGATGATCCTAATATGCCATTAAATGTAAATTAGTATGAAATATCTATCAATAGTAATAATTGCAATAATGATACTAATGAGTAATCCTTTTATTAGCTTTGCAGGTACCCCATCAGGGGGAGGAACTACTCCAGCTACGGGTGGTACTCCATCAGGGGGAGGAACTACTCCAGCTACGGGTGGTACTCCCACAACCCCAACTGACAATACTTCTGCTCAAAGTGTAGGATTTGTGAATCCAATTCGATTTAATTCTATCCCTGAGCTTATAGCAGGTATTATCAATGCTCTCTTGGGTATACTCGGAGCTATTACTGTGGCAATATTAGTGATGTCAGGATTTAAATATATGACAGCTTCTAATCCAGGAGCAGTAGGGCAAGCTTTAGATGGTATTAGGAATGCAATTGTAGGACTTATGATTATTATGGGGGCTTTTCTCATCACACAATATATTATATCTGCTTTGGTGTAAATATTAGATAAAGAAAAACACCCTGTACTTTCGTAAAGGGTGCTATGTATCTATACTCAGCGAGCTTGTATCACTGGGTATCCAGATTGCCCACCTGGCATCTTCTGGTAATATTCATAATCATTATTAACATCTGCTCCGATATTAAATTTCCTTTTAATATCGGGAGTATATTGTTTACCAAATACTCCTAGGGATATTTTGATCCTTTTCCCAGAAAGTGATGAAGGTAAATCGTGGCATTTAGCGTAAGGCTCAATAACCCTCCAATTGTCACCAATGGTAACCTCTTGATTTATCCAGTGTTTCTCTGGATGGCCAGTCTGTTTGAAGCAGACCTTGAGAGGTCGTGCTGGGAGATCATACTCACCATCACGATTGATCACGATGGGAGTCATTTCCCCGGGGGGATTGAGTTGTGCCTGCCTTGCACTATGTATGCTCTGGTTGAAGTTAGCTGAGCAATAGTTCAAGAGGAGAATTACTCCAATCACAGTAGCAGCAAACCTGAGCTTGCTATTGAGTACCGCTGCAATTATAGTAATGGCCATCAAAAAGAATATCTCACCATCAGAAATACTTCCTCCGATGAGAATCATTTTGGCCCCCAACCAAAGACCAGCCAAACTAATCAGTAAAACTGACCAGTTCAGTCCGCGAGCTTTACTCCACAAATTCCCAGAACTTGCCGGAGATGGGGAGGAGTTTGTGGATGATGAGGTGTTTGAGCCTCTAGATCCACGGGACCCGTATTGACGATTTGTCATGATAAAATGAACGAATTACTTTCTATATATAGCATATTTTAGGTAAAATGTCAATATTTATAGACAATAAAAAAGCCGTGACATTGTCACGGCTTGGTAATATGCTGCTGATCAGTCTTTGGAAGCTTCGAGAGCTCCCAGGACTTGATTTGCTATATCTTGCCCTTTACCCCCTCCATGGAAAATAACTTTGGCATTGGTACCAAGAGTTTTTTCCAAAATAGGATATTGGGCGAGTTTAGCAAAAAGCTGTTGCTCTGAGATATCAGAGCCCATTGCTCCAGCTTTAATTGCAGCTGTGAATCCTTTGGTTTCAGCCAATAGATTCTCATTCTGTTGCTTAATAACCAGACCACGGGCTGTCTCGCGATCGAGATCAGCTTTTTGCTCAGCTTTTGCTATGGCAGATTTATTCTTGGCATCATTGACCTCGGACGGTAACTCTAAATCATCTATATTTATTGCAGATAGCTCAATACCAATATTATCTAGTTTCTTCAGAATGGTCTTACCAAGAGCAAGAGCTTCAATATCCTCTGTAGTATCCATACCCTTAATACGAGATCCATCTTGCTCCAGACCAAGAGCTTGAAGTAATTGATCAGGAGTCATTGTAGATATTTGAATATCCTGAACCTCTTTACCCGCAGCTATATGCTTGGAGTATTCTTGATAGGTATGTTGTTGCAGTACTAGACGAATATAAGGGTTCAAGATGCGTTCAGTTGCCTGACGTTCATCCTGATCCTCTGCATTATAGTGCAAGTTATAAACATGCTTTATTTTTTCCTGCAGAGTATTTCCTTTAATTTGAGCAATTACGCTAACTCTTGCTTCTAGAGTAACATCAGCCAATTCTAATTTGGCAAAGTCATCAGTACTAGGAGCATCAGATCTATCCTGAGGGGCTACTTTTCTAGGCCCGTCATGTCTAAAAAGATAGACAGGAAACTGGTTGGTTTCATACCATCCAGCTAATTTTGATCCCGGTACAATCAGATGAGGTCCCGGAGTAGCAATTTTGGAAAGAATTCCACTCCCATTATGATTTGGACGGCTTCCTAACCATGAAATCACATGAACTTCATCATCAGGTACAATCCAGATAGGGGGGATAAAGAAAGAATCAAAGGCCATTTTGTGAATGAACGAGGGACTTCTTATTCATAACACAAAATCATAAATTTGTCAACTCATAATAACAGGTGTATATACATAAAATTATTCCGACTCAGGTCAATGAGTACTTATAATGTCCTCCCTTGGGGGAGGTGGGGAAAGGGGTCGGGAAAACGAGAGGTTTCACAGGAGCAAATTTTATTTGCGACGGAGGAGGATAATTCAAAAAGTCCACACCCACCGCTAACGCGGTACCCCCTCGCCAGCGAGTGACAGATTTAATATCCTCCCCCGGGGGAGGATAAAATAGTACAGGCGACTGAAAGGTCGCCCCTACAAAATTGATAATTCACAACTATTACTTCATCTCAACCTTGTATTGACAAATAGCACTATATATACTACAATAGAACAAGTTCCCAAAAGAGGTGTGCTTTTGAGTGTCTTTAGGTGTAAAGATGCTCACCCCGCTAATTATAATTATTATTTATGCCTACTATACAACAATTAGTACGAAAAGGTCGTAAGACCGGAGTAAAGAAAACCAAGTCCCCAGCATTGGCTAGAACTTTTAATGTTCTCAAAAACAAGCCTATGGAGAGTAATTCTCCTTTCAAAAGAGGAGTATGTGTGAAAGTTACTACTACCACTCCAAAAAAACCTAACTCAGCTTTACGTAAAATTGCAAGAGTTCGATTATCTAATGGACAAGAAGTTACTGCGTATATTCCAGGAATGGGACATAATCTTCAAGAGCATTCAGTAGTAATGCTAAGAGGAGGGCGAGTAAAAGATTTGCCTGGAGTACGATATCATATTGTTCGAGGAGTATTAGATACTGCTGGAGTAGATGGACGATCTCAAGAGCGAAGTAAATATGGGGTAAAAAAGCCGAAGAAATAAGGTTAATTAAGATATTGTAATATTATGGCTAGAAGAAAGCGCAATTATACCAGAGAAATCGAACTTGATCCACGATACAAGAATCTTTTGGTTTCTCAATTCATCAACTATATTATGTTGGATGGTAAAAAGTCAGTAGCTCGAAATGTATTTTATGGAGCTATGGATATTATTGAGAAAGATTATTCACAAGAACCATTAAATGTATTCAATACTGCGGTAAAGAATGTATCTCCTGCCGTTGAGGTAAAATCTCGAAGAGTTGGGGGTGCTAATTATCAAGTACCGGTAGAAGTTCGACCAGAACGAAAAACTTCTCTTGCTTTTCGATGGATTCTGGATGCTGTACGTAAGAAAAAAGGTAAGTCAACTGATAAAAAATTAGCTGAAGAGTTAATGGATGCTTTCAATAAAACTGGTTCTGTTATCAAGAAAAAAGATGATACCCAGAGAATGGCGGAAGCAAACCGAGCTTTTGCTCATTTGAGATAATTGAAATACTGCTAAGAATCCTGCCTATGAATATCATGGTCAGGATTTGAGCGGTGAGTATACTAATTAGTAATTAATAATCAAATACCATGGCCAAAGATCACAAAGATATTCCTCTTGATGATGTTCGTAATATTGGAATTATTGCGCATATTGATGCAGGTAAAACTACTACTACGGAGCGAATTTTGTATTTCACTGGATTAAAGCATAAAATTGGTGAGGTTCATGATGGTGCGGCTGAAATGGATTGGATGGCACAAGAGCGAGAGCGAGGAATTACTATTACCTCAGCAGCTACTACGTGTTTTTGGAAAGATCATAGAATTAATATTATTGATACTCCTGGCCATGTTGATTTTACTATGGAAGTGGAGCGATCTCTTCGTGTACTTGATGGTGCTGTTACTGTATTCGATGGAAAATCCGGTGTAGAACCACAATCTGAGACAGTTTGGCGACAAGCTGATCGATATAATGTACCGCGAATTTGTTTTGTGAATAAAATTAATCAAACGGGAGGGGATTTTTATAAATCATTTGCATCTATTCAAGAGCGACTATCTAAGGATGCAGTAGTTATTGCTCTTCCTATTGGATTTGAGCAAGGTATACGAGGGCTTGTAGATTTGGTAGAGAATAAAGCTTATGTCTATGCTGATGAAGCTGGTATGACTGAAATTGTTGAGGCTGAAATCCCCGCAGATATGCTCGAGCAAGTAGAAGAATATCGACAAGTATTAATGGAGAAAGTCTCAGAAGTAGATGATAGACTTATTGAATTATTCTTGAATGATGGTGTGCTCTCAACTGAAGAGATGAAATATGCTATTCGACGAGGAACTCTAGAATCAAAGATTTTCCCCGTACTTGGAGGAGATTCTCGAACTGCTATTGTACGAAAACTTCTTGATGCTGTTATTGATTATCTTCCATCCCCATTAGATATTGATGCCGCTAAGGGTACTGATGTTAATGATGAGGAAAAAGAATTAGAAAGAAAGGCAGACAAGAATGAGCCATTTGCAGGACTTGCTTTCAAAATTGCAACTGACCCTTATATTGGACAATTAGTATTTTTCCGTGTATATTCTGGAACTCTTAAGAGTGGAAGTTATGTGTATAATTCAACCAAGGGGGAGAAAGAGCGAATTTCTCGACTTGTTTTGATGCATGCTAATTCTCGAACCGAAGTAGATGAATTATCTGCAGGAGAAATTGGAGCTATTGTAGGACTTAAGAATACTACTACTGGAGATACTCTTTGTGATGAGAAAGATCCTATTATTTTGGAGAAAATTGTTATCCCAGAACCTGTTATTCAGATTAAACTTGAGCCAAAGACTAAGGTAGATCAAGAAAAAATGAGTTTAGCTCTTCACAAATTATCTGATGAAGATCCAACTCTTAAAGTTAGCTCTGATGAAGTGACAGGAGATACCCTTATTGCAGGAATGGGAGAGCTTCATCTTGATATTATTGTGGATCGTATGAAGCGAGAATTTGGTGTAGAAGTAAATGTAGGACAACCACAAGTAGCCTATAAAGAAACTATTCAAAGTTCTGCTGAAGCACAAGGGAAATATATCAAACAATCAGGAGGAAAAGGACAATATGGAGATGTATATCTTCGAGTTGAGTCATTTGATCCTGAAACAACTGAAATTGATCCAAAGAAACCACAACATTATATTTTTGGAAATGAATTAAAGGGAGGATCTATTCCATCTGAATATGTGCCTGCTATTGAAAAGGGAGTAAAAGAATCTATAGATCGTGGTGTTATAGCTGGATATCCATTGATTAATATCAAGGCAACCGTATATGATGGATCATATCATGATGTTGACTCCTCTGAATCAGCTTTCAAAATTGCAGGTTCTATGGCTCTTTCAGCCGCTGTAAAAAAAGCAAATCCTATTATTCTTGAGCCAATTATGGCTGTCGAAGTAACTATCCCAGAACAATATATGGGAGATGTAGTAGGAGATTTGAATTCACGACGAGGACTTATTGAAGAAATGAATGATAGAACTGGTGGACTTAAAGTTGTATCAGCAAAAGTACCTCTATCTTCAATGTTCGGATATGTGACTACACTTCGGTCTATGACACAAGGACGAGGAAATGCAGTGATGGAATTCAATGATTATCAGCCAGTTCCTAGCAATGTACAACAAGATATTATTGCCAAGAGAACAGCGAAATAATAGTGTAAATCTATAAACCTAAAAAGCCTGAGAATAAAAACTCAGGTTTTTTGGTATATACTCACTATAGGTAATCCTCCTCCGTTCCTCCTATATATAATAGGAGGAACACCTCCCCCCAAGGGAGGACAGAAATTTTGTCCCTCGCCAGCGAGGGACAATAATACGTTTATGCTATACTGTAAGTATTACTATAATTATCCTTTATGCCACTTGCAGATAGAGTCAGGCCCATCGATCTGAATACCTTTATAGGGCAAAAACACCTTGTAGGAGAAGGTAAACCCCTCTACCTGTGTATTACACAGCAATTACCACAATCTTTTATTTTGTGGGGTCCCCCTGGAGTGGGTAAAACCACTTTAGCCCGTATATACAGTAATGCAATTGATGGTAAATTATATGAAGTCTCAGCGGTCAGAGCAGGGAAAAAAGATATAGAAGCAATTATCAAAGATAATACGGAACAGCAAAAGATTTTATTCCTGGATGAGATACATCGTTTTAATAAAGCTCAGCAAGATTATTTACTTCCTTTTGTGGAAGACGGGACTTTGATTTTGATTGGAGCTACCACAGAGAATCCAAGTTTTGAAATTATAGCCGCCCTACAATCTCGTTGTATTATTTATACCCTTATAGCACTCACCGTAGAGGAAATACAAGATATATTAGCTCAGGCGGGATTAAAGGATACTGCTATAAGTGAGTATATTGCTCAATATACTAATGGAGATGCCCGCAAGGCTTTGGGAATTTATGAGAGAGCTAAATCTATGTATTCAGATACTCTAAGTATTGAGAATATTGAAGCTATTTTGAAGGATACCAATCTTAGATATGATAGGGCAGGGGAGGAGCATTATGATGTTATTAGTGCTTTTATCAAAAGTATGAGAGCCAGCCAAGTGGATGCAGCTTTATATTATCTTGCTCGTATGTTAGAAGGGGGCGAAGACCCTAAATTTATTGCACGTAGAATGATTATATTTGCAAGTGAGGATATTGGTATGGCTCTTCCCACAGCTCTTGTGATTGCCAATGAAGTATTCCGAACAGTAGAAGTAGTGGGATTACCGGAGGCTTCTATTAATCTCGCGCATGGAGTAGTATATTTAGCTCAAGCCCCCAAGGATAGACGAGTATATGATGCTATTAAAGATGCTCAAAGAGAAGTGAAACAGTCAGGGAACCTTACAATACCATTAAATATTCGCAATGCTCCTACTAATTTGATGAAAGATTTGGGCTATGGCAAAGAGTATGAATTGTATGATACAGAAAGTTATCTCCCAGAAAAAATACAGAATAAAGCTTTTTGGAAAAAATCTAAAAAAGAGAAGTAAATAAAAAAGAGAGTTTATCGGCTCCCTTTTTTCTTTTTGATATTCTCAAGATTTAATTGAAGTCTTTTTTACGGAATATTTTTCTCCATACAAATCGTCGAGTATGAGCCAAGGCAACATAGAATACCGGATAGGCAAATATTACCAATAGGGTACTAGATGCGAGTCCGAATACCAATGCATAGGCAAGCCCTTCCCAGAACGGGTCAGCAAAGGCGAGAGGCAGTATACCAACAATAGTTGAGAGAGAAGTAGTAATCAAAGCTCGGAAACGATATTTGATTGCCCCAGAAATTGATTCTCGAATAGATCCCGTTTCTGCTAAGACTGTATTAGAATAGTCGAGTAAGAGAATAGTATTATTAACTACAATACCGACAAGCCCCGTAATACCAATTAAGGCAAAGAAGCTCAGAGGATTATTGGTCAAATAGAGTCCAAAGAATAATCCAGGGAATGAGAATGGTACGGCCATTAAGATAAGGAATGGTTGACTCAAGGAATTGAATTGCAATACCAAGAGTATATACATAATGATAATAGCCGCAATAAGAGCAAATATTGCTGATTGGAAGGAGTCAAGATTTTCTCCTTGTTGTCCTAGATCAAATGCAACTCCATCTTTAGCTAAATCATATTTAGCACGGAATTCATCAGTATCAAATTTTTCTTTGATAGCAGTTTGAGCTTCTAATACCAAATTAGTATTCTCAGGGTCAGATACTGCAACTTGTACAGAAGCATAACGTCGGCCATCTTTTCGGGTAATAGTATCAATATTATTGATAATGACATCTTTGATTTCACCACCATCTAATTTGATATCTTGAGTAAAGTCTCGAATTTCTTTGGTTGAATTCTCAAGAGTTTTTTGGTCATCTGAGAATACTTGGAAAGTAATTTGATAATCATCGGTTGGAGGCCCAGCTCCAGATATACCAGCCTTTACTTTCAAATCCTTAAGCTTTACATTATCTGCAATTTTATCATTAATTTCTGCTACCATAGTTGCAGAAGTTTTCTCTCTTTCTCCAAGAGGAGTAAGAGTAATATACATCAATACACCAGATGCATCTGCATTAAAGTAGGTAATATCATCAATATAATCTGCATTGGTATCCTTTATGATTTTCTCAATTTCCTTAGTGGTATCAATAGATTTCTGAAGATCACGATTATCTTTTAATATAGAAGTAACCGTAATCTCATTGGTGTCTTTGGCTGGAGCAAAAATAGCAAATTTGAGCTTACTTGCAGTAAATATTCCTCCTCCGATAAGTGCTATCGTCAAAACAAATATTATCGTACTACGCCATATATTATTAAGATACCAATTGGTATACTGATACACCTTAATATTAATCCAATCAATAATACCAGGAACAAAATAGAGAACATTATATAATGCTTTACTAATACCTTTTCTTTTTACTTTAACTCCAGTCTCAGCCTCATAATGAGGTAATACCAGATTTGCAAAGAAAGGAATCAGAGTAAGACTTACAATAAGAGATAAAGCTAAAGTCAAGATAACGGTAATAGGAATAAGCTTAATAAATTCTCCTAAAGTACCAGATACAAGAGCAATAGGAATAAAGGCTAGAATGGTAGTAACAGTTCCTGATATATCAGCTAGCCCAACAGTATTAATGGCCTTTATAACCGCTTGTTTACCTCGGTGTCCCGCTTTACGGGCATTATCAATAGCATCAATCACAAGAATAGCATCATCGGCGATTAATCCAATCACCAGAATCAGTCCAAATAAAGTCAGGGTATTAAGAGAATATCCAATCAGATATAATCCTAAAGAAGTAAGTGCAATAGAGACAGGGATAAACACCGCAATTACAATAGAAGCTCTCCAGTTAACAATTAATATCATAATAATCATTACTGCAAGAAGCCCAGATATAGCACTTTCCTGGAGTAAAGATAATTGAGCTTTGAGTGAATTAGAAGCATCTCCACCCCCAAATATCACATCATATCCATCTAAATCCCCTGAATCTTTGAGCTTTTGAACTTTATCTTGAATAGCCTGTGAGAATTCAATAGTACCAACATTAGTGTCTCTGACAGCACCAATAAGAATGGCATCAGTAAATACTAATTTATTATCAGCATTACGATGAGCAGATCTTCCAAATTTAATTTGCTCTAAATTAGATTCTCCCGTAATAGGATTCGTTTGAACTTCTTGTAAATCAATTACATTTGTTCGAATAACTGAATTAACAGCATCTATTTCCTTTGCTACAAAATTAGCTTTATCTTGTAATTCTTGAGTAGATTTCCCATTGCTAATCAAACTGAATACAAGGTCATTTTCTCCATCAAAAGAAGCAGCATTAATAGTGACAAAAGAAGGCTTGGTATCCTTGGGTAGGGTAGCGCCATTAACTGCATCCTCTAATAATTTAGCCCCAGCCTTAGAAGTTGTACCTTCTTTGAACTCGACTGTAATATTAGAGAAATTATCAGTGCTGGTAGAGGTAATAGCTTTAATCTCCTGTATACTTCCAATAGCCGATTTAATTGGGCCGGTAACATCTTTATCTACAAGCCCTTTGTCATTAACAAAATAAGGCGTTTGAATAAGGGCAACCGGAACCTCAATAGTAGGGAAGCCTTCTCGTTTAAGGAATGTGGTATAAGCCGCAGTTCCAATTGCAAGAATACCCACTAATAAAAGAACAGTAATTCGCCATTTATTCAGGAAGAATAAGGCAATTTTTGTTAATGCATCTGGTTTATTGGATGTATCCATACTGATAATTAATTACTACATAGAGTTGCTGCATTCAGTATATACGATATATAGGTTTCTAGCAAACAAAATAATAGATTGCTAAATGAAAAAGAGGAGCTCATATTGAGCTCCTTGGTGAGAGGGGGGTAGAGCGCATCCTTATTCAGTCAGGCTCATAGAATGCACTGGAGTAGGGGAGGGCTTCAGTAAGGTTGAATGCCTCTTTTCGAGACATGGAGTTCAATTGCCGTGTGCGACAACAGCTACAGAATCTTCCATTTTGTTCGAATACCCGCACTTCTCCATGAACTCGAATGTGGATATCTGCGCCTACCCAGCGTGAGACTTGATTTGTGCAATTAGGCGTTGCACATGGGGCATTGAGTACATAATCAAGAATCCGATCAAGAAATGACATGACAGAAAGTCGAGTTTACAAAAATAACCATACCATATTTTTGCAAAAATGTCAATATGTATAAACAATTTATTATTTTGTATATATAAATCTCTGGATAGCAAGAGTCGACCAAAGTATAACTGATATCACGGTCACAGCAGTAGATAACCAAAGTTCGAGAGAAGCAAAAGATAAACCAATTGCAGTTAAAGACAGAGCATAAGGAATAGAAGTCCAATAGCGAACTGGTCCTATTTTGGTCTTAAAGCCCAATACAACCTGAGGTATCAGAGATAGGGAAATAATAATGCTCGCAATAGTAATAACAATATCTTGTATATTCATAAAATAATTTAGTATATATGTATAGTAAACCGATATATAACTCTAGTCAATAAATCAAATATCTGATAAAATAATCAAGATAATGGAGAGTTCGCATAGTTGGTCTAGTGCGCACGCTTGGAAAGCGTGTATACCGCAAGGTATCAAGAGTTCGAATCTCTTACTCTCCGCAAAAATTAAAAATAGGGGTTTTTGCCCCTATTTTTAATTTCCGTGAGTTAGTAAAGAGAAATTCGAACTCGGGAAGGGGTCGGGAAACGGAAGTTTCCTGTGGCGGAAGTAATCAATACCCCTAGATAGGAAGGCAATGAGGAGCTTGCTCCGAATGTCGGAAACCGTGGGTGTCCGAGATGGGGTTGTAGGGGTATTGAGGGAACTGAGGGGGTTTCAAAGAGCAAATCCCATTTGCGACGAGTTCGGAATCTCTTACTATCTATATTCCGACACTCGGGAATAAATCCCTCGCTGCCTTCCTGCACGGGGGATTTTGCCTTCATACATACGATGTATGAAATCCTGAAGGAGTTATTTAGATTCAAACTTCATTTTTAATTGGACTAAATAAATTTTAGTTGGTATTCTATTTATTAGGTGGTATATCAGTTAATCTAAAAATAATTTTATGTTGAATATATTGTTTTTAATATTACCATTGGCGATAGTAGATAGCTTAAATCCCTTTACTATTGCAACACATGTTTTTTTATTAACCACAAAGAATCCTTTGCCAAAGGCAATTTTTCATATTATTGGTATCTATTTAATGTATTTGATAGGTGGTATTTTAATATTTTTAGG
>JBIIRM010000013.1:0-5676 GCA_044341565.1 Minisyncoccia bacterium
TATACCAAAAGATCCAAGTGGAATAAGTTATAAGATAGGAATAGTAGATAGTAGAGTAAGAGTAAGAGCATCAGAAGCAGAATTAGGATCAACAATAGCAATAAGTGGAAGTGGGGGGAATGTAGTAACCAGTACAGGACCAAGTGATCCTTATTTTGAGAATGTTTCTTTGCTATTTAATTTTGATGGGGCAAATGGAGGTACAACCTTTACTGATAGCAGCAGTAATAATCTTTCTCTTACAAGTTTTGGCAATGCTCAGATTAGTACAGTTCAAAGTAGATTCGGAGGTAGTAGTTTGATTATTAATTCAAGCTCATCATACTTATCTGATTCTATGAATAATCCAGTACTACTAATGGATGAAGATTTTACTATAGAGTTCTGGATTTACTTATTAGGTTTATCAGATCAAATAGTTTTAGGTAGTGATTCAGTAGAAAATACTCAGTTATTTCGGGTTAGTTATTCTGGCGTAGGTAGTCTTTTCTTTTTCTTTCCAAATGGACAAAATTTTGCAACTAATACTAATATTATATCTCCTAATCAATGGCAACATCTTGCAATGACTAGGTCAGGGGCAGAGTCGAAGGTATTTGTTAATGGGCAAGAAGTCTTATCTTTTATAAATGCACCAAATTTTAGAATAAGAAAAATAGGTTCTATTTTTGGTACAATTGGGAATGGTAGCTATATCGATGATCTGCGTATCACCAAAGGAGTTGCTCGATATACAAATAACTTTATACCTCCTACGACTGAACTATCAAATTAATCATATCGTGATATACTAAGGATATAAGAATCTCTCTATGAGAATACACTATCTAGCGATATTAATAATAAGTTTTATTCCTACCTATACATTTGCTGAGGTAGTGAAAAATTTTGATAGTATTGTCACCATCAATACCGATAGGAGCATACAAGTAGAGGAGAATATATCCTATGATTTTGGAGAAAATGAGAGGCGTGGAATTTATCGTACCATTCCACTGAGGGGAATTAATATAAAAGGGGATATACAGACATTACAAAATGGTAAGACAGCAACACAAGATATTAGTCGAGGTGGAGATATTACTATCAAAATAGGAGATGAGGATACATATATCACAGGACTGAATAAATATAATATTACCTATCAAGTAAAGGGAGTGATCGAAAAACTCCAAGATAGAGATGAATTATATTGGCAAATAACAGGAACTGAATGGGAAGTTCCAATAGAGCAAGCTTCCGCAACAATTCTCTTGCCTGGGGATTTACAAGACAAAGTAGGAGATACATTATATTGTTATACTGGTATATCTTCATCTACCGCACAAGACTGTAGTATTACTTGGGCTAATGCTCGTACTATTGAGATAACAGCAAATCAATCACTTGCAGCAGGAGAGGGACTAACCTTTGCAATAGGATTTCCATTTGGTACACTTACCCCTCTAACTTGGTGGGAAGAGAATCAAGAGCTGATATATAGGATTATTGCAGCAGGAATTCTTATCATAGGAAGTCTAATACTCTATTTTGTCTGGAATACTTGGGGGCGTGATCCTAAAATCCGTACACCTATAGTGAGGCAATATGATGCTCCAAAGGGTATGAGCCCAGCTGGAATTATACGGCTCAAGAATACCTATTCTACACCAGTAGAGATATCTGCTACTATTATATCTCTTGCGCAACAAGGAATACTCAATATAACTCAAATAGAAGAGAAAAAATGGTTTAGTAAGGGGATATATCAATTTGACCTCAAAGATATACCAACAGGGAAAAAATTAAAGCCATTTGAGCAAGAATTAGTAAATATATTATTCAAAGATAATAGGAAAACTGTCACCACAAAAGATTTAACAGATGAGCATGTGGGAGATAAATTTAGTGCTATTTATAATAGTATATATCAGGATGAAGTAAAACAATATTATGTCACAAATCCAATTATACTGAGAAGTATATTGGGAACAATGGCAGCTTTGTTATTAATATTAACCTTTGTTTTGGGAGTATCAACTTCAATATGGATTGCAGTATCATTATTCATATTAGCAATATTCACTGTTATCTCAGCATCTTATGCCCCAAAGCGAACAGAAGAGGGTACAAGAGTATTAGAGCATATTCTAGGGCTAGAGGAATATATCAAAATTGCAGAAAAAGACAGATTACAATTCCAAGAAAAAGAATATATATTCTTTGAAATATTACCCTATGCTATTGCACTTGGACTTGCAACAGTATGGGCAAAAGCATTTGAGGGACTTATTACCGCTAATCCCGATTGGTATCATTCCAATAATGGAGTTATATTTATCCCAACTGACTTTGTTAGTAGTATAGATAGCTCACTTTCATCTGTCTCATCATCTTCATCTGGAGGAGGATCAGTTGGTGGTGGATCCGGTGGAGGTGGAGGAGGAAGCTGGTAAGCTTCTGCCTCCGGGAAAGGGGTCGGGAAAACGGGAGTTTCCCCGTATAGGAAGGTTGGGAAACCGAGAGGTTTCACAGGAGTAAATCCTATTTGCGACGGTTGAGGAAGCTGGTAAGGTATCCCATAAAAACTCAATAACAGTCATCATATATGAGAAAGTGGTTTATTAATATAATATTTACACTAACAATAATATGGTTTATAGGTATCATATATCTTTGGATTAAGCCTATTTCAGAGGCTGATGGATTTACATTAAAGGGTATATATATTCTCTTTGCTGGTACGGGTATGATTCTTACCCTAGGGTATATCCCTTATATTTTATGGGTGTGGATGCGTGGAGGCTATATATATGAAAAAATCATTGCTTTGATAGGGATTATTAATCTTAGCTACTTTAGTATAAGAGGTTCTTTATTGGGAGGATTTAACCCTATTCCCCCCGACTATGGAACTTTATTAGGAATGATAGGGTGGTTAATGCTTGGGATTTTAATTAATATCCCTAAAATTAAGAATAAGGATTTTAGTATTCGTAATATTCTTATCCATATTATGGCAATACTTTGTATAATTTCAATAAGTATTGCCACATATCAAATTCTTACAATTGGAGACCCCTATGATGGAATTAAGTCAAACTTTTTATATCGTAATGGGATATTTGCATTAATATGGTATATTCCTTATGCAATTGAATTGTGGTGGCATGATGGGTATACATATGAAAAAAATATTGCAATGATAGGCATAATAGGATTATTGGGATCATTCTTTTTCCATCAAATAGACCCCTATTATAATAAGTTGAATATATTTACTCTTGGAGGCTTATTGGGGTGGATAGTATTGCTCATATTAATATATACTTATCCAAAGATAAAACATTGTATAAACTCTAAGCAATAATCTCACCAGAATATTCAAATTTCTCAGTAGCACGATAAATCAAACTGGTAAGTAAGAGATTAAGAAGAGTGATCAAGAGCATCAATAATACTGCTAAATCTACCTTCTCGAGAGTCAAATACATAATATTAGATATAATCAAGCTTCCTCCAAGAGCAAGGCTTGTAAAGGCAAGACCTGGTAATGTAGTAGATAATGTCTCAGGATCGCTAGAGAATCGATTAGGGTATCGTACAGAGAGGAATATAGCGAGGAGAACAATTAATATAATAGATAGACAGAAGACAAGCCAATAGATAACAGCAGGGAAAAAGTCAAAATTCAAAAGAGCAAAATTTGTAATCAGCAGAGGAGTGCCAATCAAAGTAAATAATCCTGCATATATTAATAATTTACCAACAGCAATATTCCAAAGAGATATCGGAGCAACACCTAATATCCAGGCAACTTTTCTCTCGGCGCTAAAAGTAGGGAATACAAATCTGAGGGCAAGAGCACTAATAAAGTATAATCCAATAGCGAGAATCAGAGGATAGACAAAATTAGGAATAGTATCAACAGACCCATAAACAGCTGCATTAGCGGTAACTCGCCAGCTCACAGCAGTTTGTGCTCCCCAAAGAGTAATCACAATTAATAACCAGAGAAGATTCTTTTTATCCCGCCAAATAAGAAGTAATTCTTTATCAATAATAGTGTGTACAATACTTGAGGATGGGAAATTATACGGTTTATAATTACGATAGGCAATACTTTTATCAGCTACATAATTACCCTCTTGTAATAATTGCCAAATAGAAAGATATTGTATACGCAAAAGGGCATACAGAGTAATAAGAGCAGTAATAGAAAGTGTAACCAATATCGCGACATATCTAATTCCAAATGAAGCTCCCTGGAATAATATATTATGAAGAATGTGAGAGAATCCAAAAGTAGGTAAATAGATTAGCTGTTCCCTAACAGTGTCTAGCTGAACCGTAGAACTCCCATCAAAAAATTGTACAAAATCTTGAGGAATAGCAATACGCCATAATCCAATAGCAGCAATAATAGAGAATATAATCAGAATCAATATGGCTCGAGATTGAGTTACAATATTTCGCTTCAAGAGATGAGATAATCCCTGCAATATATATATACTTACAAGATAGGCAAAAGTACCGCTTACACTAGCCACAATAATCAAAGCAACAGTCAAGAGAAAACTTAATACAAATCCAAACCAGCTAATTCCAGTAAAACTCCCAATAGCAAGTAAAACTGGGGTAATAATAGCGAGAAAAATCCAAAGACTAGAAGCCAAAAGTTGGAATAATTGAATAAAAGCTAAGATAGCATAAGAAGGAGTAGCTGCAATCCACTGATAATTACGCCTCGCAAAACCAGAGGCAACCACAAGAATACTATTCCCAAAAGCAAGAGTGAAGACCAATATACCAAATAATTGAATAATATAGAATTGTAAACCTTCTCTCAATTCTGGATTGGTTTGAATAAAATTCAAACCACCAAAAGTAATCGCATAAATTGCAGCTGCTACCAAAGCAATAATAATCAAAAAGATACTAATAATAAAAACTCGAGTAAATCGCTCACGGGATAAGTATCTTTTGATAACTTGTCCAGGATAAGACAAGAATAATCTAAATGAATCCGACATATTCTTTATTTAGCTAAATAATTTTTGTATACTGCATCAAGAGATGTTTTGGTAGGAAGATGAGCCTTATTAGCTAATTCTTTATATGTACCTTCTGCTATGATTTTACCCTTTTCAAATATACCAATACGACTAGCCAATTCCTGAGCTACGAATAAAGTATGAGTAACCATCAAAATAGTACCACCTTCCTTTACAAATATTTCAAAAATCTGCTTAGTAAGATCAATACTAATAGGATCAAGCCCTACAATAGGTTCATCAATGAATAGAATAGTGGGATCATGTAATAGGGCTGCGATAATAGAATATTTTTGTTTATATCCACGAGAATAATCCTGATATAACTGATGTTCAGTACCAGTAAGTTTATACAGTTTTAATAATTTACGAATATTACGAATTCTCTCATCAACAGGAAGATTATATAGAGCTCCCACAAAATTGAGGAATTCAAACCCTGTCATACCATCCCAAACAGTAGGCTCATCGGGAATATATCCAATAAAAGATTTAGCATTCTGAGGTTCGTCCACAATACTTACGCCATCAAGAAGAATATCCCCCTTGGTAGGCTTCAATAATCCTGTCAATAATTTGATAAGAGTACTTTTACCCGCACCATTAGGTCCAATCAGGGCATAAAATTCCCCCTGTTTAATAG
>JBIIRM010000004.1:0-81460 GCA_044341565.1 Minisyncoccia bacterium
GTTCTCCTTGGTATTGGTATCATTTTTTTTGGATACAAAAAATACAAAACAGGATTTCATCAAACTAATATTTCTAAAAATATTCCAATAAACCCAATTTATTGTCTATTTCTCGGTTTTTTCTCAACAATTGCAGATATTCCGACAGCATTCCCATTTTTTATTGCTCTTGGTATCGTGAAAAATATGGGTTTTAATGCCCTTGATGCTAACACCATAATAGCATTATTATTTTATGTGTTTATATATGTGCTGCCATTGATTATCCTGACATCATTATTAGCATTCCGTCATAGTTCTTCACTATTATGGAAAATAGGAAGCTATATTGATAGATGGTCACACCAGTTAATTATTTGGACAAGTATTCTAATAGGAGCTTTTTTATTCATAGATAGCATATTCTTTTTTGCTGGATTAATTGTTTAATCCTATTTGCGACGAGTTTGGAATCTCTTACTCTCTGCTGAAATAACTAGTCTTTAATATTTCTTAAATTCTCAATAAATTCAGGACCACAAGAAAGTTTTTTTGCTAGTGAGCTTTTTGGATCTATTACTTTCCAAAAAGGAGTAATTGGATCTTTGTCTTCTGCCATTAATTCTAGACTTCTTTCTGCTATTATCCTAGTAAATATCCCACTAGTAACGGGGCAAGTAACATCTGCTTTAGCTTGCTTCGCAAGATCAATTCGCATTTGTGAGAGATCTCTATTCTCATTTTTCGGGATTGAGTTTATATAATCTACTATTTTTTGAGGAGTTGAGATCAACATTAAATCACCAGCTTTCATATCAGCAAAATTAATGTCTAATCTTTTTATTTGCTCTTCTTTTTTAGATTCAAATTTCTCTTGCCAAGTCTTTGCCATATTATAAATTGTTAGATTATATTATATTTATATAATACTAATTTAAATTATTTTGTCAATCAATAATCGTATAAGATTTTAGTATGTTATTTTAAATAGATGTTAGTATTAGAATTATCAAAGACAGTATTATTTCCTAGCGAGAAATATTATAATTCTAGCCATTATATTTATAGGAGATATGAATGGTATCATAGACAATATAGTTGCTATATTTGAAGTAGGGTTATCAATAGTTGCACTTATACTTAATAGAGATACTATAACTGGAGTAAATCCCCACCATCCCCATTATATGCTATAATGCAAGTATATAATATTTAAACTCAATACTATGTCATTCTATGATCTCTCCTTTAACGATACTGCAGGGAATATAGTTCCTATGCAACAATTTCAAGGTAAAGTCCTATTGCTCGTCAATACGGCAACCAAATGTGGGCTAGCTCCTCAATTTGTTGATTTAGAGAAACTTCATCAAGAGTATAAGGATAGGGGATTGGTGGTGATTGGCTTTCCCTGTAATCAATTTGCAGGGCAAGAACCTGAGACTAATGAAACCGTAGTCAATGTATGTCAGATCAATTATGGGGTTACTTTTTTACTTTCAGAAAAAATTGATGTAAATGGAGAGAATACTCATCCTGTATTCACATATCTCAAAGATAATGCAAATTCTGGGATTTTAGGGGATGATATAAAGTGGAATTTTACTAAATTTTTAGTTTCCGCAGACGGCCTCACTATTAATCGCTATGCACCTACTACTAGTCCTATGGATATAAAGGAAGATATTGAGTTGTTCTTACAAAAAGTATAAATTCTCTGTTTATGCTATAATAGAAATATACACTAAAGAGAATTTTCTATGATAACTTATAGCTATACCATTTTATATGTTGACAATGTTGAGGAGACAATAGATTTTTATATCAAAGCATTTGGATTTAGCCAAAAACTCATAACTCCTGAAAAAGATTATGCTGAGCTAGAAACGGGAGGAACTACATTAGCATTCGCCGATTATAGTGTGGCTGAATATAATGGTATTACTATAGCTAAATCTGATAAGTCCATAACACCCCCAGCTTTTGAAATCACCTTTGTTACTGATGATATTGATACTGCATTTAAACAAGCTATTGAAGCGGGAGCAATAGTGGTTAAAGAACCAGCCTCAAAACCTTGGGGACAAATAGTTGGCTATGTCCGAGATATCAATGGATTTTTGGTGGAATTGTGTACGAAGGTAGGGTAAGCAGATTTACATAATAAAATACTATGAACACATATAATTGGTACGCTAATCTCATCAAACCGTCCTGGGCTCCTCCTTCTTATTTATTTGGATCGGTATGGTCTATATTGTATCTGATTATATTTGCCAGTTTCGGTGCAGTATTCTATCAAGCGGCCATAGGGAGAATTCCCTGGATAGTGTCTTTGCCTTTTATACTCAATCTTGTATTCAATGCAGCCTTCTCACCACTGCAATTTGGGCTCAGGAATAATCTATTAGCCTCTATAGATATTATCTTATTATTGATTACCCTTATCTGGGCTATGATTGCTATTTGGCCATATATGCGTTGGGTGACTTATATTAGTATTCCATATTTGCTTTGGGTTTCCTTTGCAACTATATTACAAGTGAGCATAACCTATTTGAATAGATAAAAGTATATAAATGAAGAAATAATATGGAAAATTTTGAAAATTATTCATCAAGATTCTCAGAAGAAGTTGAAGAGAAAGAGATAGAAATAACCCCAGAGCAAAAGGAAATTCTGGAATCAGCAACAAAATTTGCAAAATATCTGACTAATCGCTATCCACAAGTTGATAATACAGAGGGTATTGAGCCTCAAATTAACTATTATCTTTCAGGTTCTTTAGCTACTATGCTTTTATCTCAAGCAGAGACATGTATTGAGGTAGATGAAAAACTGACTGAATTAAGTATAAGAGAAGTACCAGAATCTACCCAAGATATATTAACTTCTTTTTCTCGACAAATTGGGGATTTAGATTATGTACCTACTGCGCATTATAGAGATAATCCTATGAGATTAAAAAAGGGTGGAGGAGGACCTTCTTTTGATGAAGTGCCTGAAGAGGGGCTTAGGGCTTTGAAAAGAGGGGAGAATCAATTCAAAATTATGTGCGATCCGGTTGAGTCATATGAGGTAAAGAAAATTGCTAAAATTAAGGTTGAGGATAAAGATTATTATATTGCAAGACCAGATACTATGCTTGCATATAAAATATTGCATATTCTCCAAAGCTATGAACAGAAGCCAGAGAAGTTTAATTCTGATTTTGGGAAATTATTCGGAGCATTAGGGGATATGTATACAGAAGAAGAAATAGAAACTATTACTCGGGAGATATTAGTCAATTATGAGGATGCAATGCAAAATATACATAATCAATTTAATGATACAGATACTTCTCCTGCTTATCAAAAACAAATTCCTCAATATATGCAAAAAGTATTATCTCATGAACAAATTTCTCCTGAAATAAGAAATATATTAGAGAAATTAAGAGAGTCAATATAAGAATTATGAAATATCTCGCTTAATTATGGAAAACTTTGAATCAAGACGAATACCAGAGACAGAAATTGAGGAAAATATTTTTACTCAAGCAATAGAGCAATACGCGGTAGGTGAGATTGAGACAGATTTTGATGAGCAGGCTGTTGCGAGATTACAAGAATCATTAGACCAAACAAAATTATTTCTCTTGGGTGAAATGCATGGGGTGGCAGAAAACCCCAATATTATCTATACCTTATTCAAGAAATTTGGATTCAAAAGACTGGCTTTGGAATGGGATGGACAAGAATTACAAGATCTGGTAGACAAGTTCTTAGCTACAGGACATTTAGATCCCGAGGCTATCAAAGATAAAGATAGTGGTGATGGGAGAATTACTGCGGGACATTTTGCATTATTAAGAAGATTAAAAGAAGAGGGGTTGTTAGAGGATATTATTTTATTTGATGCCAATGAAGAGAGTTGGGATGATAGGGATAAATCTATGGCAGATACTATTTTAGCTGATGAAATTGATGAGAAAACTCTGGTGATTGCAGGTAATCTCCATGCAAAAGTAGAGCCCTTTACTTTTAGCAATGAAACAGAATTGCATCATCCAATGGGGGAGAATATAAAAAATCAAATCCCAGAATTATCATCAGGAAAAATTGAATATCGCTTAGGACAGTATTATAATCATGGTATAAAAGAGTTTTGGAATAATCCAGATAAAGAGACTATTGAGAGAGCAAAATTTTATCAATCTGAAGATGGATTATATCATTATGATATTCCAGAAGCTCATTTGGCTATGGTCCCTAATCCAAAAGAAATTAATATAGAGGAAAGTGAAATAGAAAAACCAGCAATACTGTATCATGCTTCTCCTATCAAAAATATTGATCAATTAAAGCCTGCTAATGAGACTACAAGAGATGAGAATGAGGGTGAAGTTGTTTTTGCAGGAGCTAATTTGGCAGAAGTCTCAAGATTCCTCGTACCAGTAGATGATAGCTGGACATTAATTGCAACTTATAAGAATATCCCAACAATAGTTATTAGTGATGAGCATCGCTTTAGAGAATTAGATAAAGGAGGGGCTATTTATCGATTATCATCAGACACTTTTTCTATCACAAATCCAGACCATCCTGATGAGTGGACGAGTTCTGAACCTGTGAATACTCTGGATGAAAAAATAGTAGAGTCAGCTCTAGATACTATGATAGATTATGGTGTGCAGGTTTATTTTGTAGATAATACTACTTTTGAAAGAATTAAAAAGGAAGGAAAAGAAGGCTATATTACTTTAAATAATCTTGAATCCGAAAATAAAAAATTAGGTAAAAATAGTGTTATTATTCCAGAGGAAATATAATACTATTTTAAATTCTTAAACCATTTTTTAGCACTTTCTCTGCGATGTGGGCAACCAGGCCAACAACAAGGTCTCTTTTCTCCCATAAGTAATTCCTCGGATAGACGGACAAGATGATTAGCTCTAGTCTCGGCCTTTTTGACTATAGTGACATAACAAATCCATTCATTACGGGCAAGGTCAGTAAGATTATTCCATTTTTCAAGTACCACATCATTATTCAATAATAATTCTCTCAAATCATCAGGTATATCATGTACTATTCCTGGCGCTATTGTTTTTGCATTCATAAAAATATATAAATATAGTATTAGTATATAGAATATTGAGCGATTTATCAATATAGAATTGACATCAATTTGGTATTAGGATATTCTTAAAAAGTTGTTGCATTCAAATCAATGACTGAAACAGGAAACCATAAAAAAGCCTTGGCTTGGGGAAAATTCAATTACCCTGATAGTCCAGAAGCACATCATCAAGCATTTGCTAGCTTAGTTTTATTTGCAGTTGAAAAACCAACACGACGATATAAAGTCATTGATACAATGCGCACTTATGTAGGTCTCAATAAGATTCTTGCTATTGCCCAGCCTGGATGTCTTTCTTTTGATGAAGCTGTCACTTTATTGAAAACAGATTGCTATGGCTCTATTACTCAAGAGCATGCAGCTGTATATAAGCAATGTAGATTTAAGGGCGATTGTCATGAAGATATAATTGCGGCTGAGTTAATGCTACAACACAGACAACCAAGTCCTCTACATGAATATGTTTGCGACAGGGAGGCCATATAGGCTTCCCTTTTTCTTTGCCGGTATGTATTGACAAAATAGTTAAAATAGAGTATTTTTATAGGGTGTTCTTGTAAAGCTAATGATTATTGAAATTACCAACAAAGCTCAAGTTGTTCCTACAGCAAAAGCTATTGTGGAGAGGCAAGATGATTGGTCTGAGGCTCAGGGAATAGTCTACATTAATTTAATGAATTTTTTTGCAGGAACAGGAGGATTTGTTCCACCATTTATGGACCATATTCACTCTATATTGGATCTGCGTGAAGTTCTTCAAGTTGGCCGTAGCAATGTGTTTGGGTTTATGAGTTATGAAGAAGCTAATACTCTGATCACAACACATCCTGGGTTTGAAGCCCTGAGGTGAAATACGATTTACTTTGGGAGATATCAATGATATCTCCTTTTTTCTTTATGCTATAATACATATATGAAATCATTAGTATATACATCTGATTCCCGTGGTAAGGCTGACTATGATTGGCTTAAAACCAATTATAGTTTTAGTTTTGCTGAATATTATGACGAAACTTGTATGGGGTTCGGGGCTTTACGCGTGCTCAATGATGATAGTATATCAGGAGGTAAAGGATTTGGAGCTCATCCTCATAATAATATGGAAATTATCACTATACCTCTATCGGGGGGATTAGAGCATAAAGATAATATGGGTAATGTGGCAGTGTCAAAGCCTGGGGATATACAGGTTATGAGTGCTGGGAGTGGGGTATTCCATAGTGAATTCAATGCTCATACTGATGAGGCTGTAAGCTTACTCCAAATTTGGGTTATCCCAAATACAATGAATATAGTACCGCGCTATGAGCAGAGATATTTTGATATATATAGTCAGCCTAATATATTCCACCAAATTATCTCACCTATTGAGAGGGGAGAAGAGGGAATAGGTATATATCAGGATGCCTGGTTTCAAAGAGCCTATGTAGAAAAGGATAAAATACTAGATTATACGCTCAAAAAATTAGGAAATAGGATATATATTTTTGTGATATCAGGTGGAATTAAAGTGAATAATCAAGAATTACATACAAGAGATGCAGTCGGCATATGGGATACTGAGGAGGAAATTCATATTGAGGCAATTCAAAATGCTGAGTTTATATTGATAGAAGTTCCGCTATAAACAAGGGTATAAACTTTAGACAAGGTATTTATTTTATGATATTCTATATGAAATGTGTAGAAATTAATATGAAAGTAGTATGATTATCACAATCGATGGGCCAGGAGGAACTGGAAAAAGTAGTACCGCTGAATCACTGGCAAAACGATTAGGATATTTTCATCTCAATTCTGGTAATTTATATCGATGGATTACCTATAATGCTCTCAGTCAACATCTAAATCTTAGAGACTCAGATGTTTTGATAACATTAGCTGAGGGCTTAGACTATAATAGTATTGATTATAATGTGCTCCAAAATCAAGATGTCTCAGATAATGTAGCAACAATTGCAAAAATTCCAGAAATTCGAGATAAGGTTTTAGATATTCAACGTAAATTTGCAAAGGATAAAAATATTGTAGTTGAAGGTAGAGATATTGGGACTAGGGTATTTCCTGAAGCTGATTATAAATTCTATTTTACCGCTTCACTCGATATACGGGCTCAACGTAGATATAGACAATTACAAAAAGCAGGTATAGAGGGAGATTTAGAACATATTAAAATTTCAATAGCTGAGAGGGATAGACAAGATATTGAGCGAGAACATGCTCCTCTCAAAAAAGCTGATGATGCTATTGAAATTGATACCAATAATATTACCGTTGACGAGGGAGTAGATATTATCCTAGAAGAAATCAAAGTATTGTCATAAAAAGAAAAGTCCCCACCAGCATCACAACAGGTGGGGCATAATCTGGGGATGGGAGTTTGATCAACTTGCCTGATTTTGTGCTCAGGCTGCAGCGAAGTTAATAATAACTCCTTGGGGATTGATGAACCCAGCTTCATCACATCTAGTATACATACATAAAATATATTTGTCAACTTATAACAAATACGACGTGTATTGGAGAAAAAAGAGGAGCATTGCTCCTCTCAGATTTGGTTTCAAGCTGCTAACATGAGAATTTTCTCCTCAAGTCGAGGGAAAAGGAGTTCAAGTTTATTACGTTCTCGAATTTCTTTACAGTTATAAATAACCCGACCATACCTATTTGTAGGTATTAATTTTGCCTCTACTTCTGTGTGACAATCTGCACAGAATGGGATTAGGTTATCAAAACTGTCATCTCTGCCCTCCCTCTTGGGGATAATATGATGAACTTGAAGTTTGCTTGGATGAAATTGTTCGAAACAGTGTTGGCATGTGTGATCATGCAGCTCCTTTACTTCGGACCGAATACTTGTGTATTCGCACATTGGAAGGAGGGGGTAGGGTGGACTCCTTTAGTATAAATAATTTTACGGATTTTTTCAAATAATTAATTGGGGATAAGTTGATTTTATAAAGTATATAGCTGTATTTATAGAATACTATATGCTATGATGATAATATACTAATATAAGATAAAGTCATGAAAAAGAAACTCATTATTATAAGTCTTATCGCTATCGTTGGGATAGTAATATGGCTTATAATACAAAATCAGTCATCTGAGACAGCAAAAGATATCGGTAAGTCAGATATTTCTAATATAGCTATGGATAAAGTACAAGAGAATGCATCTCCTATAATTGAGCAGAATTCAGATAGTACAAATGATAGTAATAAACAAAATTCTGGAATATATACTACATATGATAGTTCATTATTAGCAAAAGCTGATAATGGGGATATAGTATTGTTCTTCCGAGCAAGTTGGTGCCCAACCTGTAGAGCACTTGATACTGATATTAAGGCAAATCAAATTCCCGACGGACTTACTATTCTGAATGTGAATTATGATGATTCAACTGAACTCCGTAAAAAGTATGGAGTAACTGTACAACATACTTTGGTAAAGGTTGACTCAAAGGGTGAATTGATCAAAAAATGGAGTGGAGGTAATACTTTAGAAACAATTCTTAAACAAATTTAATATGATATTTTTCTTTATATCCTTTATCGCGGGGATATTAACGGTATTGGCACCATGTATATTGCCATTATTACCAATTATTATTGGGGCTTCTGATGAAAGTAAGCATTATATTTCAAGGCGTGCTTTGAGAGTTATTGGGTCACTTTCAATATCGATAATAATCTTTACTCTTATTTTAAAGGCAAGTACATTATTAATTGATATCCCACAGAGTTTTTGGAATTATTTTTCAGGAATTGTCCTAATTATTCTCGGTATTGTTACGGTATTCCCAGATATTTGGGCTAAAATTCCATTAATAGAAAAGTTACATACAAGCTCTAATAAAACTCTTGGTTCAGGGTATACTAAAAATAATGCTTGGGGAGATTTTATTGTAGGGTTTTCTCTAGGACCGGTATTTAGTACTTGTAGTCCAACATATTTATTTATTTTGGCGACGGTATTACCAGCCAGCTTGGGTGAGGGATTATTTTATTTGATTGGATTTACGGCTGGGCTAGCATTATCTCTCTTAGTAATTGCATATTTAGGGCAACAAATTACCAATAAAGTTTCTACTAATCAAAAAGCTACAGATAGAATAAAGAAAGTTTTTGGGATATTATTTATTATTGTAGGTGTTATGATTATGACTGGCTATGATAAAAAGTTTGAAACTTGGATTCTTGACTCTGGATATGGTGCTACCATTCAATTTGAAGAAAATTTGATTCAAAGAGTTACTAATTAATTCTATACATATATGACATCAGATGATTTGAAAGCAAAATTAACTCCAATACAATATACGGTCACTCAAGAGGATGGTACAGAAGCTCCATTTGAGAATGAATATTATAATAATAAAAGAGATGGTATTTATGTAGATATTGTCTCTGGGGAACCTTTATTCTCTTCTCGAGATAAATATGATTCAGGTACAGGTTGGCCATCTTATACCAAGCCAATTAAAGATAATGCGGTGATTACCAAAGAGGATAACAAATTATTCCAAACAAGAATTGAGGTGAGATCAAAAAATGCTAATTCTCATCTTGGACATGTATTCGATGATGGTCCTCAAGATAAAGGGGGAAAGAGATATTGTCTCAATTCCGCCTCTCTACGATTTATTCCAAAAGAAGATATGGAGCGTGAAGGTTATGGAGAATATTTAGATCAAGTATAATTTATTGACCTTGAATAATTCCAATATTGAGTTTTTTTGCTAAATCATATAAATTTTGATTTATTTCTTGTGCTCTTTGAGAAGAGGCTAAATATTCTTGAGATACCATAACCCCTTTCCAAGGGCGATATTTGAATTGCGCTAAGCGAAGGGGAGTAGGATTCATAAGACTAATATATACCACAATATCTGCTTGTAATGATTGTATGAATGTGACAGCCTTTTGTATAGTCGGTATATCTATACCAATTTGTAAATAGACGCTAGATATGAGACCGGTTTTAATTTTATCTTGGAGCAATTGATTTTCTTGCTCTAATTCTTCACCCGAGAGGAATGGATTATAGGCAATAGCAATATGAGGATAATTATCCTGATAATGGTTTTGTATATATGATAATATATCAAGAGTGGTATATTTGGGTTTGGGGACTCCACTAATAAGTAAAGTTTCAGGTATATGTAAGGATTCTAATTGTTCTAAGAGAGATAAGAATTCCTGGGCTGTCTCATCAAGAGTTTTTGCTTGATGAAATTTGAGAGAATAATAGGGGATAATGGTGAGCTTGGGGTTAATACTCTGAATTTGATTAATAGTATCTAATATAGATATACTCTTGGATTTATTGGGCAGAGATATAGTGGCAATGTCTAAATCAATTAATTGAGATTGTAATCTTGGCTCCAATTCTTGATTTTTGAGAACTATTTCATGGATCAGATTCATCATATTAAGTCAATATAATGCGAGGTATGTGCTCTTGTAACCAGGCAATAAAATTATCTGGGCAAGGCATTACAGAAAGGCGACTATGTTTGACCAAAAGGAAATCATCAAAAAGATGAGATTGTTTAATGGTATCAAGGCTAATTTGCTCCTCAGGATTGAATTTGGTAATAAACTCTAATTTGGCAGCCCAACTAAAGCGACTATCGGCAAGATTTTGATAAGGTTCTTCTTTTACCTGACCAATTCCAACAATACGGCGTTCTTTAACTGAATGATAAATTAATACATAATCTCCCACTTGCCAAGTTTTAATTACATTAATAGCTTGATAATTATGTACCCCATCCCAAAGAGTAATATGCTCTTTTTCAAAATCAGTAATAGAAAAGGTTGAAGGTTCGGTTTTTGCGAGGAATATGTGAGGCATACAGGTAAATCTATTTTATTCAGTATAGCATAATATGATATACTAATATATATGAAATTAGAATTCAAACAACTTCATCCTGATGCAAAATTGCCAAGCTATGGGCATAACACAGATGCAGGTATGGATTTGTATACGCTTGAGGAAATAATATTTCAACCAGGAGAGCAAAAAATTATTCCGACGGGTCTTGCTATGAATTTACCGGTAGGATATGCGGCTTTGGTTTGGGATAAAGGAAGTATTGGTTTTAATAAGGGGCTAAAAAGTCTAGGTGGAGTTTTTGATGCTGGGTATATAGGGGAAATAAAAATATCCCTCATTAATTTATCTCAAGAAGTACAAATAATAGAAAAAGGAGCAAAATGTGCTCAATTGTTAGTACAAAGAGTGGAATATTGTGATATTGAATTCACGGATACCTTAATTGATTCTTCTCGAGGAGAGGGTGGTTTTGGAAGTACTGGTAAATTTTGATATAATTTGACAAATATAAATTATTCTATGTATACTAAATATATACATCTCTGTGGAGATTTGTATGGACAAAACAAAGAACACTCAGTCTAGTGATTATCAAGTAGCTTGGGTTCTCATTGGATTCCTATTTGGAATATCGCTATTGATCTTTCTCAGACTATTACAAAAAGGGATTTGGTGATATATTGATCCCAGCATTATATTGAGGAGCTCCCCAGAGCCCCTCTTTTTTTGTGGATAACTATTATTGACATAATATATAGAATATATTATAAGTCTTTGATATACTATATAAGTACATTTTATCTTGGAGGGCCATGTGACAGCAACGGGTGTAGTTATAAATAGAAAAATAGGTAACAGTGTTGCCTGGGGCAAGTTCTTTGCTCCTGTTGTAAACTTCGTAAAAACAGCACTCGAAATCATAGCTGCTCTTTTTGGGGCCTATGCTATGGTTATACGTAATTTAATTCTCTTGCTTCGGAAAGATGCTCGTCTCTTTCTGTGGATGGGAGGATTCTATTTCGCCTACCTGCTGCTATACAAGTTTGCAGGCCCCTACCTTGTGGCTGCTAGTCTCAGGAGTAGGTATTCCATTTGAGGAATCTCTTCAATGCCATCGAATACACAAACAAGTCAATCATTTGGAGGTCTCTTGAATTTCAAGTAGGCCTCTTTATTTTTGCTGAGAGTATAAATATTTAGCTTGCTTATAGCGTAATATTGCTAATTGTCTAGCCTTACTATGTTCAATAATTGGTATGAGTGGGGGAATATAATTTTCTCCAAGCCATTTTGACTGATATCTTCCCTTAGGATCATAATTCTCAGCTTGAAGATAAGGATTAAAAATTCGTATTGGTTTGGGATCAGCTCCAACTGAAGCTCCCCATTGCCAACCTCCATTATTAGAAGCCTCATCTAAGTCTATGAGAGTTGCTCGGAAATATTCTTGTCCCCATCGCCAATCAATTCCAAGATGTTTGGTTAATATACTCGCTACAATCATACGAGATCGATTATGCATCCATCCAGTTTGAGTTAATTGCCTCATAGCAGCATCTACAATGGAGTAACCGGTTTCTCCTTTAATCCAAGAAAGGAATCTTTGCTGAGCTTTTTCTCCTGATATCCAATCAATAGTATTACGAAATTGTGACTGAAATTCTGTATTAAGTAATTCGGGTTGATGATAGAGTAAATAGGCATAAAATTCTCTCCAAATAAGCTCGGAGATATATATAGTAGCTCCTGGAAATTGATTATCTATTAGGGCAGATTCTAGGCTATTATTAATATGTTTTTGTATCATTTGTCTGAGTATTCTACCGGAGACAAATCCCCAGGCAAGAGCTAAACTCATTTTGGAGGTTTTGCCATTATCAATGGTGTCAAGTTCCAGAGAATCACGATTGAGATGATAATTATCTAGATACCCTGACTCAAGAAAAATTTGGAATGACTTTAAAGCCTCAGCTTCAGAATAATACCAAAGGGATAAATCAGGGGTCGGTATATATTGAGTCAAATCATATACTGTATCACCAATTAATATATCTCTATTGGATGAGAATTCTTGCTGTATAGCATTGGTATTAGATTCTATATAATTCCAGCCAGGTATACTATCTTGATATGATACAGATTGAAGGTCAGGTTTGGGATAGGCTTCAGTATTCAAGAATTCTTGCCAAATAGATTTTTTAAAAGGGGTGAATACAGAATACAAATTCCCATTTTGACTACGAGTATTACTATCAATACTTAGTCTATCTGAATAGAGGTGTATAGTAATTCCAGCATCTTTAATCTTTTGTAATTGCTTAGTAAAATCAGGATATATATCATGATTGACATATACTTGAATATCATAGGATTTGCTAAGCTCAATAATGGACTGCGCACCTTTACCCTTAATTAAATGAAATTGAGGGAATCGTTGTATGAATTGGGGTAAAGCCTGACTTAATATATGTCTTTGTGCATAGCCAAATTGAGCTTGGGTTTTAGCTTCCAGCATATAGTTTTCCAATATAAAAATAGGAGCAAAAAGAATATTATGTTCTTTTGCAGTATTAATAGCGTGATATAATGCAGAATTATCAGTAAGCCGCAAATCACGCCGAGCCCAATATACAATAAGAGATATTTTCATATAGATTAGTATATCATATATTGCCTAATAATCAGTATTATGGTATTCTAATGCTAAGGTTAAATATAGTATTCACTATGAAAATTATTCAGCAGTTTTTTGAATATTTTGAGGCCAAAGGACATATAAGGGTACAATCATCATCATTATTACCGGAAGGGGATAATTCAGTTTTATTTACTACAGCTGGTATGCAACAATTTAAACCCTATTATCTTGGGAGATTATCTCCTTATGGAAATAGGGTGATTAGTGTACAAAAATGTTTGAGAGTAGATGATATTGATGAGGTGGGGGATGATACGCATAATACCTTTTTTGAAATGTTAGGGAATTTTTCTTTTCATTATCCGAATGGGGAGGGGAGTTATTTTAAGCAAGAGGCTATCAAATTAGGATATGAGTTTATTGCCGAGGAATTAGGGATGGCAATTGACTATGTAACGATTTTTACAGGGGACGAGAAAAGCTCAAAAGATACCGAGGCTCTTGCTATATGGAAACAATTAGCTGAGGATAAGGGAATAACATTAGAGATTAAGGAACTTGGAAGAGGGGATAATTTTTGGGGACCTACGGGTGCTGAGGGACCTTGTGGTCCTACTACGGAGATTTTTGTAAATGGTGTAGAGGTATGGAATATTGTATTTAATCAATATTATGCAGGAATAGATGGAAGCCTAAAAGAATTAGAACAGCAAGGTGTAGATACCGGTGGTGGCTTGGAGCGTATAATTACTCAAAGTGAAGGGGTTAAATCAGTATATGAGACCCAAGTATTTGCTCTAATTCTGGAGAATATTCGGAATCAATTTCCTCATCAATCAGAAGAAATATATCGTATATTATTTGATCATATTCGAGCCAGTATTTTCCTTTTAGCTGAAGGAGTGGTGCCATCCAATAAAGAACAAGGATATATATTGAGACGATTATTACGCAAAGTATTAAGTCTTATTTCATCTTATGATAAACCTCTAGAATTAGTATTTAATACTATTGAGGATATTATTGTAGTTTATCAAGAAAGATATCCTGAGCTTATTATTGCAAAGGATAGTATTATTCATAGTATTCAAGGGGAATATGCATTATTTAGTGAATCAGTATCAAGAGGTATGCGATATGCCGATAAAATATTAAAGAAAAAACGTATTCCTCATATGTCAGGAGAAGAGGCTTTTCTATTAGCTTCGACATATGGTTTATCTCCAGAAGTATTAAAATTACAAGGCTTGTCTTTTGATGAGCAAGATTTTGAGAATTATAAAGCAGAACATCAGAATATTTCTCGAGCTGGAGCTACCAAAAAATTTGGTGGGCATGGATTAATTCTCGATAATGGGGAGATTAAAGCCGCCAATGACGAAGAATTAGCTATTGTAACCCGTCTGCATAGTGCTACCCATCTTTTGAATAAGGCTTTGCGAGATATATTGGGGGAGGGAGTAGAACAGCGAGGTTCAGATATTACGGCTGAGCGTACACGATTTGATTTTAGTTTTGAGAGAAAATTAACTCCTGAGGAAATACAGGCTGTAGAAAATAAAGTGAATGAATATATTCAAACTGGAGTGGATGTCAGTATTACTCCTATGTCTCTTGATGAGGCAAAAAAGTCTGGAGCTTTATACTTAAGTAATCGTAATTATCCAGAACAGGTAGATGTATATAGTTTTGGGGATATTTCAAAAGAATTATGTGGGGGCCCACATATTCATAATACTCGAGAAATAGGTCAATTTAAAATTAAAAAAGAAGAGGCTGTTGCTCGAGGCATACGCCGTATTCGTGGTATAATAGAATAATATGAAAACAAAACGAGATATATTACTTCGCAAATCTCTCCATCTAGGACTTATACTTCCTTTTGCTGTGTATTGGTATATATCTGCTCAGACTTTTATCGATGCAGAGTTATATGCTAAAGGATTTTTAGCTGTCTTTGTAATAGGATTCTTGATATATGAATATTTGCGACTAGATACTCGATTTTGGGTTCCATTTGCGAGTTTAGTAAAGCCAAAAGAGCAAAATACCAATGTAGATGGGCTGAATTTGGTTTTAGCCGCTATTGTGGCGACAGCCCTTTTTGATCCGAGAGTTTCTCTCACCGCAATATTAATTGCCATTATTGGGGATACATTTTCTACAATTGGAGGAATTTATGGTACAATGAGAGTATTCCCAGAGACAGAAAATAAAACCACTTGGGAAGGTATATTATTAGCTCTTATTGCAAATTTTGCAATAGCAAGTAGTATTTGGGGATTTAGTATTATTTCACTTATATTAGCTTTAACTGGGGTAATTATTGAAACCTTTGCCTCTAAGCTCGATGATAATTTGGCAATTCCCTTGGGAGTGGGATTCGTAGGACAAGTGATTTGGCTTATAGTACAATATTATCCAAAATAAATAATAATACCATGTTTGGTAAAAAAACAGCATCTGAACCTCTTATCATAGATATCTCTGAGAATAGAGTGACGGTAATTGATTATACTGTTGATGACAAGACAGGAAATACTTTGATTCATGGTATTGGCCAAACTCAATTACCTTTTGGAGTAGTGAATACCAATATTATTGAACAAGAAACAGTATTAATACAAGCAATAGAAAATGCTCGACTTGAAGCTGAGACAAGTAATGATGAGATAAAAACAGGAACAATATTGGGGGTTTCAGGACCATTGGTAGAAATTAAAGACCGTATTGCTGAGATAAATCGTGATAAACCTAACAAAAGTATTAAGTCAAAAGAATGGATTAATACCATTGATGATATATATGTTCAATTTGATGCAGAGTCTTATGCCACTTCTCAGGGACATAAGCTTCCTTTATCTTTGGTACAGATTTCATTAAATGATATTAGGCTAGACGGTGTTGAGACTTTATCCCCAATTGATGAAAAGGCTCAAACGATAACTTTAGAGACACTGAACACCTATATTCCAACTTCCTATAAACAATCATTAGTCAATATAGAAAAAAGTATTGGATTAACTATTGAAGGAGTATATCAGCATGGATATGCCGTAGGGCAGCTTATATTAGATTATAATAGAAGTAGAGATATAGCGGTTATATTAGTAGATATTCGATTTGGACATACTACTATTAGTATTGTTCAGAATCAAAAAATCAAATATATACAGTCATTTAGTATGGGGAGTCATAGTTTTACTCAAGCTATTGCCAATACCTTCCAAATCACTATTGATGAGGCAGAAACTGTTCGTCAGGAATATAGCCGATTACAATTACCAAGAGATATGTCTCGTCGTATTACGGATGCTCTTGAACCAGAAATATCTCTTTGGTTGCAGGGAATTATTTTAAGCCTACAGGAAGCTCAACTAGAAAATCTCCCACCATATGTATTATTATATGGCGAGGGAGCTCAATTATTAGGTATAAAAGAGGCTCTTGAATATAGTAATTGGTATAAATCACTTAATAGTACTGTTAAGCCAGGAGTGTCAATTCTTACACCAAAGCAATTCCCTCATATTATTGATATGACAAGTAAAATAGAAAATGCCCGCTATATTGATATTCTTGGCCTTATACATGCCGCCAATATTCCTACAGATATTCATCTCCCATATCGTTTAAGTGAATAAATCACTATGAAAAACACAGCTTCAAAACCACTTATATTAAATCCAAAAGACGGTATTTCAGATATTGTATATCAAATTAAAAGTGATGCAGTAAAAGGCGGAAAAGTTTTGATTTATATACCAGATAATATGGATATATTATATAATCCTGTAAATAGGGGGTTATTTGTACATACCATTAAGCAATTAATTGCTCAATATGATATAGAATTATTTAGTGCAGATAATGAATTAGTATCTCTATTAACTACAAGCAATATACCTATTACTACTTCTGATACTATTCCTAATACTACATCACAAAGGACAGGTATAGAAAATGACCCCTATACTGATTTTTTTGGATATCAATTGAATCAAAAAAACCAAAACTCTATACCTGAATCAAGTACTGAAGCAGTATTTCATCCGGAACCTGCCAATCCACAACCATTACCAAAGAAAAAATCAGATGGACCTTCCTGGAAATTTTTATTGGCAGGAATGATTGTCGTGACAATAATTCTTGTGGCCGTAGCAGCTATACTTATTCCAAGAGCAGATATTACTATTACTACAAAACTGGAATCATTATCTAAAGATTTTGATATTACTTTTGATCCTGGTATTACTGATATGAGTATTGAGAATAAAGCTATACCATCCATTACAGATACTATTAGTGCTTCTGTAGAAGGAACATATGAAGGAACTGGGTCACAAGCTGGAGGTACAAAAGCAAATGGGACTATTACCATTAAAAATGAAACTTCTGCCTCACAATCATTGGTTGCAAATACTCGATTTCTTTCAGCAAAAGGAAAACAATTCCGGCTTGTAGATGCCGTTACAGTTCCTGCAAAAGGTTCTGTATCAGGGAAAATTATAGCTGATAATCCAGGAGAAGAATATAATATACCAGCAGGAAAATTAACTATTCCAGGATTTGATGATAATCCAACTAAATTAGCAGCCATTTATGGGGAATTAGGCGTGGCCATTAATAATGGAGCTAGTGAAGATGGAATTATTGTTACAGAACAAGATATAGAAAAGGCCAGATTAGATTTACAAAAAAAGCTTACGGAAGTAGTTAATAAACAAGTTAGTGAAAGACAAGATACTAGGGCCTTGGTGATACAGACTAAACTCAATGATATACAATATACGGGATTACCAAATGTTGGAGATAGAGTAAGAAGCTTTACGGTAAAAGCCTCGGGTAATCTGCAGGGAGTATTCTATAAAGAAGAAGATTTAGACAAATTAATAAAATCTTTATTGGCCTCACAAGTTATTGATTCAAGAGAATTGGGATCTGATATTAAAATTAACTTTGACCCTCCACAGGAATTTCCAAATAAACAAGCAGCAAAAGCAAGAGTATATGTAGACTATTCTCTACAACCAAAATTTGATGAGGGGGATATATCTCGCAATATAAGGTTTAAAACCATATCTCAAGCACAGGATTATCTCAAGGGTCTCGATAATGTAGATTCAGCTGATCTTAAATTAATTCCAGGATTTAGTCCTGTATTGCCAGCCCTCACATCACGTATCCGTATTATTATCAAATAAATATGCTGTACTTTTGGCTTATCCCTATTATTCCTCTGACCGCAGGTCTTATATATGCTGGGTTTGTAAAAGATATTCTAGAGGAAAAAGGATTATTAAAGTTAGGACTTCAAAGAAGTGAAATTGCTAAAGTCAATATTGTAAGAGGATTTTTATTATTAGGTATTGTAATATTCCTTATATTTGCAACAGGTAAAAGTCAGCTTATTATAGGATTTATTGGTATAGTTTTGGGATTTTTGATTATGTTTTTCTCAGAACCGATACATAGAATTTTAGCAACTGGTGGAGGGAGTAATTCATCTTTTAGAGGAGATGATAAAATTAAATTGGTTGGTATAGTGATTTGTATTTTATCAGCTGGTTGGATGTCAGGTATTACACAGGGATTATTGTATGGATTTTTGAAAACGGCCAATCTTATTCCATCAAGTGATGTAATAGATTATTATTAGGGGTAACACAACATATTGACCGAGTTGCAAAATCTTGCTATACTATTTTTTAGTTGGCCTTGTCGTCTAGTCCGGTCAGGACGCCAGGTTTTCATCCTGGTAACACGGGTTCGAATCCCGTCGAGGCTACCAATTACTTTACTGCTCCTGTGGTGAAACTGGATATCACTACGGTCTTCGGAACCGTCATTCGGGGTTCGAACCCCTGCGGGAGCACAGATTGTAGTAATATGCCATTGAGGCATATTACTCAAGGGGTTCGGTCACAAGTAATTTCCCTAGATTTATTATAAAATATATATTATATTTTAATCATAGACATGATAATATGTAAATGTTATTATTGTCTTAGTTTAGAAATTTTTAATTCTAATCATATGCATATAAAAAAATATTAATATGGGTAGTAATACTGCTGGGTATAACTATTTTATTGGCTGTGATTAATAATAAATCTACTTTGAATTCACCCTCTACAGTTGATACATTAGGTTCAGGAGATCATGACCTCACTTTTCAATATGATGGTTTAGTAAGGACTTATACAATCCATATACCAACCTCATATGATACCAATACCTTATCGCCTCTTATAATTGCATTACATGGTGGTGAGGGAACAAGTAAAGGGATGATGGAACTGACACAGCTCAATACTTTATCCAATAGTGAAGGATTTATTGTAATTTATCCAGAAGGGGTTGAGAATAATTGGAATGATGGAAGAGATGGCGCAGAAACTAGGTATCGTGCTCACACAGAAAATATTAATGATGTCGGCTTTATATCTGCACTAATTGATTATGCCACAAATACATTCAACGTAGACTCAAATCGTGTTTATGTGACAGGGATGTCAAATGGGGCAATGATGTCTTATCGTCTTGCATGTGAATTATCTACTAAAATAGCTGCAGTGGCTCCTGTTACCGGTAATATCTCTCAAAATTTTTATCCAGGATGTTTGCCAACACAACCAATTTTAGTATTAGCAATTAATGGGTTGTATGACTCTATAATGCCTTATAAAGGAGGGGATATTGTAGGGCCTTTTGGGAATAGGAAATTAGGGAAGGTCTATCGGCCTCTGATACAATTGAATTTTGGGCAAATCATAATGGTTGTTCATTATCCCCAATTATTACCCAAGAACCGGATATAGCTCCAGATGATGGGACAACAATACAAAAGAAAGAGTATGGGAATTGTAAGGATGGATATGAGGTTATTTTATACACTATTGAAGGAGGAGGCCATACTTGGCCCGGAACCAGCGGCAGAAAATACTCAGAAGTAACAAATGGGATAAAAAGTGAGGACATAGTAGCCACTGATATAATATGGGAATTTTTCAAGCAACATTCAATTAATTAAATCAAGAAAAAGATGATATAATAAATATAATAAATTAACAATATGAAAAAACTTATCTTATACATAGCAACTATATTGATAGGAGTATTTATTTTTACGCTATTTATTCCTAATATAAGTATAGGAGAAACCCCCACATCTGCTACAGGAACTAGCAATCCCACAGGATTGGCAGAGGGATTAACTGCATTTCAAAACGCTCCTTCAGGGCTTAATACAGGAGGAACTTTAATTGGATATATAGCTAATATCATTAGATGGGTATTAGGGCTTTTGGGTACAGTATTCTTTGTAATAATAGTATTACAAGGATATATCTATATGACTGCAGGAGGAGATTCAAGCAAAACTGCTTCTGCTATCGGAGCTATTGGTAATGCCGTTATAGGCTTACTAATAATTATGGGGGCTTTCCTTATTACTAATTATGTGACAAGTGCTCTTATCAATAGTGGAGGAGGAGCTTCTACTTCAACAGGGACGGGAGGGACAGGAGGGACAGGTGCAGGGACTCCCGTAACCAATGACTCTACAGCTTATAAAACAACAAGGTCTATTAATTATAATGGAGTCAATGTGGATGTTATTATTGATAAACCAAGTATTAATGAAGTGGATGTACTGATTACTTATCATGGGACTGTAGAAAGCGATGATGCTATATTGACTGCTGCTGACAGAACTCTTACTGAATTTAAAAACCTGCTAGATAGTCAAAATATGATGCTTGTTAGTGTAGCCCATCCTCAACAGAATATTCTTTTTGGTGATAATATAAAGCAAGCAGAAGCTGCTTTTCTATGGGTAAAGAATCAAGCAAGTCAAGACTTAGGAATTACAGTTAACAAAATATTTTTAGCAGGACATTCACAAGGGGGATATTTAGTTACTCGTCTTAACACAATGCATCAAACAAACGGGGTAATTGCAAATGCACCAGGACCTTTAGATTTACTTTATAGATGTCGGTTAGAGGAGACTGGACAAGAAAAAGCAAGTTATAGTTGTGATAACTTGAGAAATGAATATGGATCTACATCCGCAAATCCAAATGCATATTCTCAGAGATCATTATTAAATTATAATGATAGTTTTAAATCAGATATATTGTTTGTACAAGGATTAGCTGATTCAGCGATTCAGCTGCATTCTTGGCCAACATTTAAAAATGAGATAAGAAATTGTGGTAATTGTATGGCTAGTAAATTTGTTGAAGTACCTGGGGGTAAACATGGGGCAATATTTGCGAGTGAAAATGCAAAATCTGAATTGAATAATTTTATATCCAATCATTAATACTAAACTCTCTTTTTAACAAACATTTTATAAAAATACCATCTCAGTTATCATAATATCGACGGCTCTAAACGGGTGTGTATAATCCAAGTATTGACTATATTTTATTTTTATAGTATTATTAAAAGAATGGATGAGTGATGACGCGTGAGACTTTATTGGATTGGCTATCAAATAATGATGATACAGATACATATTGCTTAGTAAAAAAGAGAGTAATGGATTTTCCATTGCTTATTTTATGCGTTTATAAGTAAGCCCGAATAAGTCCTCATCAAAGCACTATTAGATTAAGTATATGCATATGGCAAAAAATCAGAGAGTTTTCTTCAAGCCCACTATTGATCTCGAATTACCAAATCTTATAGAGCCACAATTAGCTTCATATAAATGGTTTTTACAAGAGGGGCTTCGCGACCTTTTTGAAGAGCATTATCCAGTACTTGACTGGACAGGTACTGAATATCGATTAGAATTTGTAGGATATCGATTGGATGAGCCAAAACTTTCTGAAGTACAATCTCGTGTAAAGAATATCACTTTTGAAGCTCCACTTAGAGCTAAAATTACTCTGATTAATAATACAACGAATAAAAAAGTTACTCAAGAAGTTTTTCTAGGAGATGTTCCTTTGATGACTGAGAGAGGAACCTTTATTATTAATGGTACAGAGCGAGTTATTATTGCTCAAATTTTGCGTTCACCTGGAGTATTCTTTACGGAGAATATTTCTCGAGATAAGAGATATTTTGGGGCTAAGCTTATTCCGACTCGTGGAGCTTGGATTGAAATTGAAACCGATGGAGCTGGAGTAATGTGGGTAAAAATTGACCGTAAGCGTAAAGTTGCTCTTACTTCTCTTTTACGTGCCTTTGGTCTTGGGAAAGATAATGATCTTATCTCAACTTTTGCTGATGTTGATACAGGTAAAATAAAATTTATCAAAGAAACTATTACAAAAGATGGTGCTCGTGATCAAAAGTCAGGATTTGTAGAAGTGTATCGAAGAATTCGACCAGGAGATTTAGCTACAGATGATAATGCGAAGCAATTGATTGAAGGTATGTTCTTTAATTTTAGTCGTTATGATCTTGGTAAGGTTGGACGATATAAAGTGAATAATCGAATAGGTGTTGATTTAACTGAAGATCCAAAGCATAGAATTTTACAAATTGATGATTTTATTAAAATCGTAAAAGAAATTATTCGTCTTAATAATGACCCACAGGCTATGCCTGATGATATTGATAATCTGAGCAATCGACGTATTCGATTAATTGGAGAATTAGTACAAGAACGAGCTCGAGTTGGATTTGCTCGAATGGAGAAAATTGTAAAAGATAGAATGAGTACTGCAGATCCACAAACTATTACCCCTACTAGTGTAATTAATGCACGCCCTCTTGTTGCTGCTATTCATGAATTCTTCTCTTCAAGTCAATTGTCTCAATACATGGATCAGATTAATACCTTATCAGAATTAGAGCATAAGCGAAGAGTATCTGCTTTGGGACCAAATGGACTTGCTCGAGACCGAGCTGGATTCGAGGTTCGAGATGTGCATCCTACCCATTTCGGGCGTATTTGTCCTATTGCTACACCGGAAGGACCTAATATTGGACTTATTGGTCAATTAGCTACCTATGCACATATTAATGAATATGGATTCTTAGAAACTCCATTCAGAAAAGTAGTAAAAGGAAAAGTTACTGATGAAGTTATATTCTTTGATGCAGCTGAGGAGAAAAAATATATTATTGCCTCCGCAGTAGTAGACTTGGATGATAAGGGTCTTATTATCAATGATCGTGTTATTGCACGTAAAGATAGTAATGTGATTATTGTTGAGCGAGATGAAATTGAATTTATCAATGTATCCCCAAAACAATTAATTTCTGTATCTACATCTCTTATTCCATTTGTGGAGCATAATGACTCAGCTCGAGCCTTGATGGGTTCAAACATGCAGAAGCAGGGAGTTCCTTCTATTAAAAGTGACTCTCCAATTGTAGGAACTGGTATGGAGCGAGAAGCTGCTCGATATAGTGGTCAAATTATTGTAGCGCCAGAAGACGGAAATATTATTGAAGCTGATGCTGCACATATTCTCTTTGAAGCAACTAAATCAAAGAAGAGAACTTTATTTGAATTGACCAAATTCTTAAAATCTAATGCATATACCAGTGTTAATCAAAAAATCCGATGTATTCCTGGACAAAAAGTAAAAAGAGGTGATCTTCTTGCTGATGGTTCATCTATGCAAAATGGAGAATTAGCTCTTGGGCAAAACTTAAGAGTAGGATTTATGTCCTATGAGGGGAATAACTTTGAGGATGCTATTATTCTCTCAGACCGCCTTGTAAAAGAAGATGTATTTACCTCAGTACATATTGAAGATTTCTCAGTAGATGTATCAGATACAAGACTGGGAGAAGAGCAAGTTACTCGAGATATTCCTAATGTTTCAGAAGAGAGACTCCAAGATTTAGATGCTGAAGGTATTGTAAGAATTGGAGCAACGGTAAAGCCAGGAAGTATTCTTGTTGGAAAAATTAGTCCTAAGGGAGAAACTGATTTAACAGCAGAAGAGCGATTACTCCGAGTAATTTTTGGTGAAAAATCTCGAGAAGTAAAAGATTCTTCTCTTAAGATGCCAAATGGTCATCAAGGAAAAGTTGTTGAAGTAAGAATATTTACTCGAGCAAATGGAGATAAACTTCCTAGTGGAGTTATCAAGAGAGTTCAAGTAAGTATAGCTCATCTCAGAAAAGTAAGTGTTGGAGATAAATTAGCAGGACGACATGGAAATAAGGGAGTTATTGCAAAAATTCTTCCACAAGAAGATATGCCCTTCTCAGCTGATGGAACTTCACTTGATATTTTGTTAACACCACTTGGTATTGCATCTCGTATGAATCTTGGTCAAGTATATGAAACTCATCTTGGACTTGCAGTATCTGCTTTAGGACTCAAAGTTGCAAGCCCTGCTCTTGATGGAGTTAGTCTTGATAAGATTAAAGAATTACTTCGAGAAGCAAATCTTCCTGAAGATGGAAAAATTCAATTATTTGATGGAAAAACTGGAGATGCTTATCTTGAAAAGACTACAGTTGGAGTTATGTATGTGATGAAATTAAACCATTTAATTGAAGATAAGCTTCATATGCGATCCACTGGTCCTTATTCTCTTATTACACAGCAACCTCTAGGAGGAAAAGCTCAAATGGGAGGACAGAGACTGGGAGAAATGGAAGTATGGGCATTCGAAGGATATGGGGCTTCTCATATGCTTCAAGAAATGTTGACCATTAAATCTGATGATGTGATTGGACGATCTCGTGCCTATGAGTCAATCATTAAGGGAGAAAAAATTCAAGCTCCGTATATTCCTTCATCATTCCATGTATTGGTAAATGAATTAAAGGGACTTGGAATTAATGTTGCTCTCAAGAATGCCAAGACAATAGTTGAGTCAGACGAAGAATAATCATCATTTAATACGATATCTCTATGAATAATCAAATCACCCCAAACAATGAGAAAGAGACTATATCTATGAATGTAGTTGACTTCGATTCTATACAATTAACCCTGGCTTCTCCTGAAGATATTCTTGCATGGTCATCTGGAGAGGTTACAAAACCTGAAACTATTAATTATCGAACTCAGAAAGCTGAGAAAGATGGTTTGTTTTCAGAAAAAATCTTCGGACCAGTAAGAGATTATGAATGTTCTTGTGGAAAATATCGACGAATTCGATATAAGGGAATTATTTGTGACAAATGTGGAGTTGAAGTTACCAAATCTTCAGTTCGAAGAGAGAGAATGGCTCATATTGAACTTGCTATTCCCGTTGCTCATATTTGGTTTTTACGAAATATTCCAAGCCGAATTGCTTTAATCTTAAATCAAACATTATCTGATGTTGAAAAGGTAGTGTATTATTCTAGCTATATCATTACCGAAGTTGATGAGAATCTAAAAAAAGATTATATCAAACAAGTTGAAGCAGAATATAAGCATAAGCTTAATGATTTAGGTACTGGTGGTAATGATAGTGATCAAGCTCTTCAAGAATTACTGGACTCCAAGCAACAGAATTTAGATTTTCTTGCTACTCTTGAGAAATGGAATATTATTTCAGAAATTGATTATCGATTGATGTCAATGAAATTTGCTCCTGTATTCAAGGCTGAGACAGGTTCTGCAGTACTTCGTACTATTTTTGCTGGAATTGACCTTGAGACTGAGCTTAAGAATTTAGACAAAGAATTAGAAGTTGCTGATGGTATCAAAGCTCAGAAAATTATCAAGAAAATCCGATTCTTAGGAGGATTACATCAAGCTCATGTTCGACCTGAGTGGATGTTCCTTACCCATCTTCCTGTTATCCCACCAGATCTAAGGCCAATGGTGGCTCTTGATGGAGGACGATTTGCAACTTCAGATCTTAATGATTTGTATCGACGTGTAATTAATCGAAATAATCGATTAAAGAAATTAATGGCACAAAGAGCTCCTGAAGTAATTGTACGAAATGAAAAGAGAATGTTGCAAGAAGCAGTAGATGCCCTTATTGATAATTCAATGCGAAAGGGTCAATCGACTACAGTGGCTTCAACAGGACAAAAGAGAGTATTGAAATCTCTTGCGGATTCTCTTAAAGGAAAGCAGGGACGATTCCGACAAAATCTTCTTGGAAAGCGTGTAGATTATTCTGCTCGATCAGTAATTGTGGTAGGACCTAATCTTAAGATTAATGAATGTGGAATTCCAAAAACAATGGCTCTTGAATTATTCAAACCATTTATCATTAATCGATTAATAGAGGATGAATATGCTCATAATATTCGAAGTGCTACACGATTAATAGAGCAAGGATTAGATGTTGTTTGGGATATTCTTGATGATGTTATTGAACATCGATATGTATTATTGAACCGAGCACCTACCTTACATAGATTAAGTATTCAAGCTTTCAAACCAGTTTTGATTGAAGGGAAAGCTATTCAATTAAATCCTATGGTATGTAGCCCATTTAATGCTGATTTCGATGGAGATCAAATGGCAGTACATGTACCTCTATCTGAGGAAGCTGTACGTGAAGCAGGAGAATTAATGATATCTGATCATAACTTGATTAAACCTTCAGATGGAAGTCCTTCTTCAGCACCATCACAAGATATGGTATTGGGAATTTATTATACTACTGTTGCTGATGAGAGTGATAAACCTGTTCAAGTATTCAGAAACTTTGATGAGGCTGTAACTGCTTATGATCATAAGCAAATTACGCTAAGAGAATTGGTAGAAATTCGCAATGAATCAAAAGTTGGAAATACTCCAATTAAGACCACAGTTGGACGAATTTCATTTAATGAAATATTGCCAGAAGGATTTGAATATGTAAATGAAGTAGTTGGGAAAAAACAGCTTAAGAATCTCTTGAATAAAGCTTTATATGAATTTACTCAACCACAAGTAGGGGAATTCTTAGATAGAATTAAGAAATTTGGATTTGCTGAAATGACTCGATCAGGATTATCTTGGGCTATTAGTGACTTCACTGTGTCTGATAAAAAAGATAAGCTTATTACCAATGCACAAAATAGTGTTGAGGAAGTAACCAATCAATTCGAAGATGGATTATTGACTGAAAAAGAACGATATGCTCAAATTGTAGATGTATGGAGCAAGGCTTCTATCGAAATTGGAGCATTAGTACGATCAGAAGTTGATGTAAAAGGACCGGTATTCTCTATGATTGACTCTGGAGCTCGAGGATCTTGGGGACAATTAAATCAGATGGCAGGAATGAAAGGACTAGTGGTATCTCCATCAGGAAAAATTATTGAAACTCCAATTACATCCAGTTTCCTCAAGGGTCTTACTGAATTAGAATATTTCATTTCTACTCATGGAGCTCGAAAAGGACTGGTAGATACTGCTTTGAAAACAGCTACATCTGGATATCTTACTCGACGATTAGTTGATGTAAATCAAGATATTGTGGTTAAAGAAGCTGATTGTGGAGATACAACTGGATTGGTATTATCTCGACTTGATGCTGAAGAAGCAGGGGATAGCTTTACTAATTTCATATTCGGACGAAAAACCGTTGATGATATTGTAAATCCCGAGACTAAGAAGACAATTGTAAAGGCAGGAGAATTCATTACTCATGCAGAAGCTGAGACTATTGATTCACTTGGTATTGATAATGTAAGAATTCGAAGCTTGGTAAGTTGTAAAACCATTCGAGGAGTATGTCAATCTTGTTATGGAATTGACCTCGGGCGTAATGCAATTGTAAAAATTGGAGAAGCAGTAGGAATTGTTACTGCTCAAGCTATTGGAGAACCTGCAACACAGTTAACTATGCGTACTTTCCATCAAGGAGGTTCAGCTGGAGCTGCCGATGTAACTAAGGGACTTCCACGAGTAGAAGAAGTATTCGAAGCCCGTAATCCAAAAACTCAAGCTATGATGTCAACTGTGGCAGGAACTGTAGTAGATGTGATTGAAACAGCTGGAGAAATTCGAATTAAGATTAAGACCAATGAGGCTAAAGAAGCTAAAAAGTCAAAAGCTGATATCAAGGAACTTGTTGCTGACCCTGTAGTAGATATTGTACTTGTTAAAGTAGGTGATAGTATTGAAGTAGGACAACCAATTACAGAGGGACATCTTGATCTTGAAAAACTCTATAAGCATGCAGGTATTGATACCTTAACTCGATATATAATTCAGCAAATTCTTGAAATTTATAATTCTCAAGGAGCTGGAATTGCTATCAAACATGTTGAGATGATTGTAAGGCAAATGACTTCACGTTATATGGTGACGGAACCAGGAAAATCTACTTACTTAAAGGGACAAACCATTACTCGTGATCAACTTCTTGAATTCAATCGATTCACTGAGAGTAAAGATGATTTAATACAAGTAGATCCACTATTACAAGGTATTACTAAAGTTGCTCTTAATACTGAGAGTTTCTTATCAGCTGCATCTTTCCAAAATACCACCAAGGTATTAATTGATGCTGCCTTATTCGGAAAAGAAGATCACTTGAGAGGACTGAAAGAAAATGTCATTATTGGAAGACTTATACCAGCTGGAACTGGATTTGAATCCGAGAGATAGTCTTTGCAGAATATGTTTTCTGATGTATACTAATACTATACATATCATTAAAATAAAAAGAGTATGAATCGAAAAGCCATTATTATTTGGGGGATTGTAGGGTTAATAGCCATTATTGGTATTATATTAACCTATATTCTTCTACGTAATAATGGTTCTTCTGATACTGTAAATACTGGGAATCAGGACAATATAACCAATAGTAATACAGACGAAAATACTGTATTACCAAATGAATCTGAGATTGAATCAATTGAGGGAAGACAGGGTAGTGGTGATTATTATTATTGGTCTATTATGCCAACCAAATTACAATCTCAATTGAGAAATCCTCGAGAATCTGGACTTTTAGATTATTTTTATTCTCAAGATTTAGGGATAGCGTTTTCTTATGAAGTGATTGCTATAGGGTCAGACAAATATGTTACTGTATCTCCTGAAGCTAATACGATATATTTACATATTTTTGAAACTCCAAAAGACTCAGGGCAATCAATAGAAATTATTACGATAGATTCAGATAAGAGATTTAATAGTATTCTAGATATTATTAGTACTCAATTATTGACCCCAGCACAGAATACAAATTGTCAAATAATAGAAAAAGATGCCAAATATAGCATTATAGCTAAAGATAGTAATGTAAAAGATTCAACAGTAATTTGTGGTAAATATGCTAAAGGGAATAATAGATTCTTCATTAAGCCGCAAGAAGAGGGGACTGCAACCAATAAATTAGTATTTGTATCAGCTGGGGATAAAGAGCTCACTTATGATGGTACTGGGGATGGTAAATTTTGGTATCAGTCTGTAGTTGTAGAATAATCTTTGACAAAAACACTATTCTAGTATATAATTCTACAAGACTGTGCGCCGATATAGCTCAGTTGGTAGAGCGCACCCATGGTAAGGGTGAGGTCATCAGTTCAATCCTGATTATCGGCTCCCTAAATTATATAATGATATTACTATGAGTCAAGATAATTTAATCAAATTACAATGTACAGAAACTGGTAGAATCGGTTATTATACGCGTAAGAATAAGAAGAAAAATACTGAGAAATTAGAGTTAAAGAAATTTAATCCTGATTTACGTCGACATACTCTTCATCGAGAAATGAAGAAATAATATACCTAGATTTTTAATAAAAATGAGCCTAATAAGCTCCTTTTTATTTTTGACAAGATTTACATATACCTTGTATTTCAAAGGAATGTGATATAGGTTTTCCAATATGGGAAATTGAATGTAATAACGGATCAATAAGACATTCATCAATATCAATTATTCTATTACACTCAGAGCAAGTAAAATGATGATGATGGGGTAGGAATTGAGAAGATAATTCATAAGAGGTCGCTTTTTCTCTATAAATAGCATCTATTAATTGAATACTATGAAGTTTTTCTAAAATACGATGAATTGTGGATAAGTCAATTGAATTATGATTGTCTTTTAATTGAGTATAAATAGACTTTGCTTCTATAGGAGTTTTGGTCTCAATAATAGTATCAATTACAACCCTCATATGCTGTGTTAAGCGAATATGAGATTTTTGAATATAGGTATATACCTTGTCATTAATAGACATAGAGTGAAATTATTGGCAGGCACAGTAGGAATCGAACCTACGACGATGGTTTTGGAGACCATTGTTATACCATTTAACTATGCGCCTAAGTTATCTTAGTTTATCAGTAAAATATACTTTTGACAAGTAATATTGTTGACATCAAAACAGATATTTGATACTATTAGATAGTAGTTATATATAAAGCGGGTATCGTATAAAGGCTAATTATCTCTGCCTTCCAAGCAGATGATGAGGGTTCGATTCCCTCTACCCGCTCCAATTATAAAGATAAAAATGAAAATAAAAATGAGATATAAATATACAATAGTAGGAATATTTATTATAATAGGATATTTTATTTCATTTAATACATCTACAGCATTAGACGGTAGGTTTGATAATAAGGCTGGAATTCCTGATGCTGCGCCAATAATTATAGCCCCACCTACCACTTTACCTAATGCTGGGACTAATACCACAGCTGAAAATCAAAGAACTGCAACACCTCCGATAACTCCTAATACGCCAATACCAGGGCAACCAGTTCCTCAATCAACAGTAACCCAGCCTACTAGTACTGGAGGAGGTCAAGTAACTTATCAATCTTATACTAATTTTCCTGGAGTGGGGCGAATAGGTAATTTGTGCCAACTTATTACTGCTCTCTGGTATCTTGGATTTGCAACTCTCTTTACTGCGGTACTCGGTATGTTTATATATGGAGGATATATGTATGTGACTGCGGGAGTGAATGCAGGGAAAGTTAATCAGGCGAAAGAAATATTTACCAATACCATCATAGGTCTGATTATTGGACTTTCCATATTTATTATTATTAATATTATTAATCCAGGATTATTACAAGGGAATTGTAGTGTCCCATCTCCTGGAGCAGGAGGGCAAACTCTAGGAGGGCCATCAGGGACATCTAATATTCAACCAAAGCCAGGAGAAAGTGTTTTTCCTGTTACGTTTTCTTATCAAGGGCCTTCTGGAGGACAAGCCTATGGAGCACCAAGAAGATATGGCCCACATTCTGGGATAGACTTTACTCCTTGTTGGGATTCTCCCGGGGGATCTCCATATACGAGAGCAGGATGGGAAAGTTTACCTATATTAGCTTTTAGAGATGGTACTGTAACTCAGATTAATGAAAGAGGATTAAATGATGTTAGAATTAGGCATGCTGATGGGGTTGAAACTAGATATAGTCATAACAGTAGAATTTTAGTCTCTGCAGGTCAGGAGGTCAAAGCAGGGCAAGAGATTGCTAGATTGGGTGAAAAAGGAGCAGAAGGGGCACCACATTTACATTTAGATGTGTTTATAAATGGATCTACAGTGAATCCAGCTAACATTTTATTAGGGAGTTCTAAAAATCCAGATCCTTCTAAGGTTAAAACTACAGGTAGTCCTAAATCTGGATGTGCAGGACTATAACACATTATATTTGAATTTTCACCAAAATCAGCGTATACTATAAAAATAGATTAAATGATAGAAAATAGTATATATGACTTTTTTACAAAAAATATTCGGAGATCCAAATGCGAAAACATTATCCAAAATCCAACCAATTGTAGACCAAATTAATTCTCTAGAAAATACCTATAAAGATAAGTCTGATGAGGAAATACGGGCTGAAATAACAAGGCTTAAATCAGAAGTACAGGAGAAGGGTATTCATCTTGATGAAGTGCTTGCTCCTACTTTTGCTCTTGTGAGAGAAGCTTCTCGTCGTACTCTTGGACAAAGACATTTTGATGTACAGTTAATTGGAGGTATTGTATTACATCAAGGTAAAATTGCTGAGATGAGAACAGGAGAGGGTAAAACCTTGGTAGCAACTTTACCAACGGTATTGAATGCTCTTACAGGACGAGGAGTTCATGTTGTAACAGTAAATGATTATCTTGCAAAGCGAGATGCTGTTTGGATGGGACAAATTTATCATTTTTTAGGGTTATCTCTTGGTATTGTTACAGGAGAGGGAGCATATCTCTATACCGAAGTTCCTTCAGAGGATAAAGAAAGAGATGAAAAAGGTTCTTATGAGGTGGGACAGGAGTTTTTGATTAAGGTAGGTCGAAAAGAAGCCTATGCTGCTGATATTACTTATGGAACCAATAATGAATTTGGTTTTGACTATCTGAGAGATAATATGTCAACTTCTGAGGCTAATATGGTACAGCGAGAATATTATTTTGCTATAGTTGATGAGGTTGATAGTGTTTTGATTGATGAGGCTCGAACTCCACTTATTATCTCAGCTCCTGATGCTGAGTCTCCAGCTTTATATAAAACATTTGCTAGCTTAGTACCTAATCTCAAGCCAGAAAAAGATTATACGGTAGATGAAAAAATGCGTACCGTTAATATTACCGAATCAGGTATAGATAAAGTTGAAAAATCTCTTAATATTACCAATATCTATGAGGAAAAAGGGTTAGCTTTTGTTCATCATTTGGAACAGGCTCTCAAGGCTCAAGCTTTATTTCATCTTGATAAAGAATATGTAGTCAAAGATGGAGAAATTATCATTGTGGATCAATTCACGGGTCGTATGACTCCGGGGAGACGTTATTCTGAGGGATTACATCAGGCACTTGAAGCAAAGGAAGGAGTTGCTATACAACAAGAATCTAAAACATTAGCAACAATTACTTTACAGAATTATTTCCGTATGTATGATAAGTTAGCTGGTATGACAGGAACAGCTGTTACCAGTGCTGAGGAATTACATAAAGTATATAAATTAGATGTGGTAATAATGCCTACTAATAAGGAAATCAAAAGGCAGGATTTAGCTGATGTAGTATATAAAAATGAAAAGGCAAAATTTACTGCAATTGCAAAAAAAGTCAAAGAGGTTTCTGAACTAGGTCAACCAGTATTGCTTGGTACAGCTTCTATTGAAAAAAGTGAGGAGCTTGGTAAGGTATTTGATAAATTTAAGCTTAAATATACTATTTTGAATGCAAAACAGCATGAGGCTGAGGGACTTATTATTGCAGATGCTGGGAAAAAAGGAGCTATTACCATTGCCACCAATATGGCAGGAAGAGGTGTAGATATTAAGCTTGGAGGAGCTAATGCTACAGAAGAGCAAAAACAAGAAGTATTAGAGCTTGGAGGATTATATGTTATTGGAAGTGAGAGACATGAAGCTCGTCGTATTGATAATCAGTTAAGAGGTCGCTCTGGTCGGCAAGGTGAGGCTGGTATTACTCAATTTTATCTTTCTCTAGACGATGAGATTATGCGAATTTTTGGTGGAGAGAGAATTAAATCTTTGATGGAGCGATTTAATTTTCCTGAGGATGAGCCAATTGAAAATGTGCTTATTGCAAAGTCAATAGAAGGTGCTCAGACCAAAATTGAAGGATTCCATTTTGACTCCCGTAAACATTTACTTGAATATGATGATGTTATCAATAAACAGCGTGAAATTATTTATAAAAAAAGACGAGATATTCTCTTGAATCAAATTGATATTAAATCACAAACTTCAGAGTTAATTCGAGAAAATATCTATAGAATTGTATCGTTCTATACGACTATTGAAAGTACTCGAGAATGGGATTTGAAGTCAATCGGAGAGGATATTCAAGGACTTATTGGTAATACTATTGACTTCAATTCTACTTTAGAGAATATTCGAGATCAAGAGGGTACTATAGAGACGAAAAAGCAATCTATGATTGAAACTTTAGTGGAAATTATTGAAGGTATTCTTTCTAAACGATTTGAATCAGTAACTGATGAGCAGTATCAAGGAGTATTGAATTCAGTATATATTCAGACTATAGATAATCTTTGGATGGAACATTTAGAGGTAATTGATTATTTAAAAACGGGAATTCGGCTTCGTGGTTATGCTCAGCGAGACCCACTTATTGAGTATAAAAATGAGGCATTTATGCTATTTGAAAAATTATTAACCTCAATTCGAGATAATTATATTAATACCATTCTAAGAATTGAGCCAACTCCTCAAATAGCTCAAAATATTACTGTCCCAAGCCCTATAGGAGAATCTGTCCCTCGAGTAGGCCGGAATGACCCTTGTCCTTGTGGAAGTGGAAAAAAGTATAAAAAATGTCATGGTAAATAATATAAAATCATAAATATGAAAAACTGGATAAATAAAAACCCAAAGCTCGTATTCCCAATAGGATTATTCTTATTCCTCGCAATAGGGGGCTCATATATATATTTTATTCTCCTCGAGAAGCCAGATACTAAAGTTACTGATTTTAAATCTTGTACAGAATCCAGTAAAGGTATTATTAGAGAAATTTATCCAGCTCAATGTGTATATAATGGAGTGACATATACCGAAGAAATTGTTACACAACCGAATGACATTAATCCAAATGGTGAAGGTATTAATCTAGATTTACCAGAAAATGAAAAAGCTCAAATTGAAGCTTGGCTTGAGAAGAATAACTATAATCAATATGGAGATAAGACAGATACGGTATATTTAGGAGGTACTCCACTTTTTGATGAAGCTAAAGGTACTTATATCAAATTATATGATTATTTAGTACAAAAATATCCTGATAAACCATGGCTTATAACAACAAATCAGCCTAATGAGAATTCTAGTAATACAAATCCTGAAGTGAAATCATTCACTACAGTAAAAAATTGGCTCAACTTTACTGATCCAAACTTTGAATTGCAATATCCTGATTTTGTAGATGTAGCTAATCAAAATGGATATCCTGTAAAATTCAGTAATGAAGATGGATTTGAATTTGTGATTTATGTAGATAGCAAGGCTCCCCAATATGCTGCTGGTACTTGTGATAAAAAAGCAGATGTAGATGCATTGGGAGTATATTTGTGCTATAATAAAACTAAAGCATATCAAGAATTATATCAAAGAATATTGGATTCATTTGTAGCAAGATAGAGGAGATAGTATATGTATAAAACTCGTAAGTTAGAGTTATATGATGTTGCTATCGTTGGTGCAGGAGCGGCTGGGATAATTGCGGCTGAAGTTCTAGTTAAGAAAGGTCTAAAAGTTTGTGTTTTAGAGGCTCGTGATAGAATTGGGGGGCGCTTAAAAAGTGTCAAAACTAATTCTGGTGCATTTGTTGAGCTAGGTGGTCAGTGGCTTGCGATGTCAGGGCAAAAGCGACTCGAAGCACTTGTAAAAAAATATAAATATGAACATTTTATTAATTCAACAAAAGGATATGTTTTTTCAGAAGATTTGAATGGTTTACAAAAGCTTCCAAAAGGCTCTATTCCTTTATCTTTTGTTGGAAAAATTGATTCTTTGCGGTTTAGATATTATCTTTCAAGAAAGATTAAAGATGTAAATCTTGAAACTATAGAAGAACATAAGGAACTTGATCAGATAGATATTCAGAGTTGGTTGAATAATAATCTATGGACTAAAGATTCAAGAGAATATTGGAGAATTCTTTTTGAGCAGGCACTATGTTGTGAGATTAGTAATGTATCTGTCCTTGAGGGTTTATTGAATTTAAGCACTATCGGAGATTTTGATTTACTTGAAAAAGCTGACCACTTTTATTTTAATAAGGGTCTTTCAAACCTTTTTTCCAAGATAGTTAAAGATAATGATATAGAAGTTCGCTATAACTCTGAAATCACTCATATCAATCAGGGTCAAGATTCCGTTACTTTGCGCGGAAGTTTTGGTGAGATAAAGTCAAAATTTGCATTAGTCGCTGTTCCCCCGCAGGTTTTTTCTCGGATTTCATTTGAACCAAAACTATCTGAAGATTTAGATAAAGTAATTCATTCTTTTCAACAAGGTAATGTCGTAAAAGTTGTCGCATTTTATAAAGAACCTTGGTGGAGAGATATGGGGAATTCTGGACTAATACAGTCGCAGGTTGGTCCTTTTGATTTTATCATCGACTCGTCTTTTCCAAATTTACAAGAAGGGGTTTTAGTGGGGCTTGCTGTAAGTACCTATGCAAAGAAACTCGAAAACTTATCTGACTCTGAAATAAAAGAAAAATTTATCGAACAGGTAAATAGAACACATAGGGCTTCGTACCAACCACTAGAGATTCATTGCATGAATTGGATAAATGAAAAATTTACTTTAGGTGGTTATTCTTCTCGTCGAAAAATAGGAGATTGGTCTTTGTACGGAGATATTCTAGCGCAGCCACAAGCAAGGATTTTCTTTGCCGGAACAGAATCTGCAAGACAGTGGAGAGGATACGTAGAGGGAGCGCTTGAGTCAGGCGAAAGACAAGCAAATATCATTGCCAAAAAGTTAAAATAAATTTTGATGTATAAATACTAAAAAATCGATTTTAAATACAACCTTTTAGATCTAATTATTAAATTTAAAAGCAAGTCTACTTATACTATAAATATAAATGTTAAATCTCTATATTTATGATATAATAGAAATGAACAATATCAAGAATTATATCAAAGAATATTGGATTCATTTGTAGCAAGATAGAGGAGATAGTGTATGTATAAAACTCGCAAATTAGATAATGGGCTTACTATAATTGGTATTCCATTAAAAGATTCTAAAACTACTACGGTATTAACCTTGGTAGGTGTTGGATCTAGATATGAATCTGATCAAGAGAAAGGTTTATCTCATTTTCTAGAACATATGATGTTCAAAGGTACACAAAAAAGACCTAATGCAAAAATTATTGCTCAAGAATTAGATGGACTTGGAGCTTCATATAATGCTTTTACTAGCTATGAATATACCGGATATTGGGTAAAAGTAAGAAATCAAAAAAAATATATAGCTCTTGATATTATTGCGGATATTTTCCAAAATTCTCTTTTACAAGAAAGCGATATCAAAGTAGAGCGAGGAGCTATTACCGAAGAGCTTAATATGTATTTAGATATGCCAACAAGGCAAATACATAGTGATTTTCAGTCTCTCTTGTATGGAGATACCCCTCTCGGGAGATCAATTATTGGGACTCGAGAATCAATTCATTCATTTACCAGACCAGATTTTATTGAATATGTTTCTCAAAAATATGTAATAGGGAATACCTATATTATTATTGCGGGTGAAGTAGATACTGCTATTATTGATAGGGTAGAGGACTCCTTTCGGCATGCTCGCAATCAAAAAGATATACCGACAAGAGATATTATTACTATCAATCAAAAAGCTCCACAAGTTGCAATTAGGACTAAGAAAACAGATCAAACTCATTTAATGCTCGGATTTCATATTCCATCTATTCATAATGAGGAGAGATATATTGCTACAATAGCAAGCACTATATTAGGAGGATATATGAGTTCACGCCTATTTACTGAAATTCGAGAAAAGAGGGGATTATCCTATTATATTCGAGCTGATAGTCATCATTTTGATGATACCGGCGTATTTAGTATTAATACTGGTGTTCAGAATACCAAAGTTATTGAGACGGTAAAGCGAATAGTACAGGAATTACAACATATGAAAAATTTACCGGTATCAGATAAAGAATTATTGATAGCAAAAGAACATATAAAGGGTCAAACTGTTATGGAATTTGAGTCCAGTGATGAGATAGCAGCTATTATTGGGATGAATGAATTATTATTAAAACAACCATTTGATTTAGACAAAGAAATGGAATTATATGGAGCTGTTACCAAACAGCAAATTCTTGATTTTCTACAGCAATATGCTCAATCACAATATCTCAATTTAGCTTTGATTGGGGATATTTCGGCTTCTGAGAATACAAAATTAGAGAATATACTTGCAAGTTTATGATATATCTAGATAATCAATCGAGTACTCCAATTCATCCTGAAGTATTAAAAGTAGTGACTCAAGTTATGCAGGATAATTTTGCTAATCCTCATAGCCAGCATTCAGGAGGGCAACAATCTATGCATATTATTGATACAGCTCGACGCATTATCACTGATTATTTAGGTATACAATTCTCAGAATTTATTTTTACCAGTGGGGCTACGGAAAGTAATAATATTGCAATACAGGGAGTAATCTTAAAAGCTTTACAGACAAGAGAGCAAATTGAAATAATTACAACCCCAATAGAGCATAGTTCGGTAATAAATACCATAGAGGCTCTCAGAGATGAATATCCAGAAAGAATACATATCAAACTAATTCCTATTGATGAGACCGGTATTGTAAAAGTAGAAGATATACAAAATTTACTAACTGATAAGACAGTATTAGTTAGCATTATTCATGCCAATAATGAAATAGGAACCATACAGCCAATTAGAAATATTGGAAGAATGCTAAAAAAATATAATCCTGAATCAGTATATCCACTTTTTCATTCCGATGGAGCTCAAGCAATTTGGTCAGAAGACATCAATTTACATTATGCTAATCTTGACCTATATAGTATATCGGGACATAAAATGTATGCCCCCAAAGGTATAGGAGCCTTATTTATCAAAAAAGATACCCCTATACAAGCAATTACCTATGGGGGTGGGCAAGAATATTCTATGCGACCAGGTACACTTAATACTCCCCTTATTGCAGGGCTCGGAGAGGCATTCAGTCTACTCACTATTCCAGAGCATAAAGAATCATTAGATAAAGTGAGGCTTTTGAGAGATACTCTCTTAGATAAATTATTAGCTCTTGAAGCTATACAATTAAATGGAGATAGAGAAAATCGATTACCTCAAAATATTAATATAGCAACCACAAAAAAATCAGATAGTCTTGTAATTACAGCTGATTTAGAAGGGCTTGCTATCTCTGCAGGATCAGCTTGTCATAGTGGAGCCACTCAAGAATCCTATGTTATTCAGGCAATTAGTCCACCTGATTCTCATGCCTCAACTCAAAGTATACGCATTTCATTTTCTCAATATACTACCGAAGAAGAAATAGAAAAAGCCTATACCATTATCAAATCATTAATCTAAATATATGCTCAATATACTGATATCATTACTTATATTTACTCTTCCATTTGAAATCTTAAAAATCTCATTTGGTAGTCTCGATATTAGAGTGCATCAAATTCTTTTAGCTTTAATTGTGATAACTCTAATTCCTCGCTTTTTTAAAAAAGATCCACTTGTTACGATTTGGGATAATATAAAGTCATTAGATTGGTATTATGATAATATTCATCTTATTTTATTATCAGGAATGTGGCTAATGATTTTGATAGGGGGTATTGTGAATAGGGGAGAAGGAGATTTGAAGACGGTAATGATTCGTAATATAGTATTATTAGGATATATTCTAGTATTTTATATTATATATCGTTATATTAATACCAAAGAAAGACTGTATAAAGCTTTTAATTTACTATTCATCAGTACAGGTATTCTCATTCTCATTGGACTCTATGAAGCAATTGCTTTTCAATTGGGATGGAATAGTTGGCAGGTATTTCCTGGAAGAGTAGATAGTCTTTTACCGGAACCAAATTGGTTTGGTATGTGGCTAGCTACAATATATGCAATTAGCGTACCTCTAGCTTTTTATGCTAAAAAATCTAAAGAACAATTTGCATTATGGTTTTTGATATTTGGAACTGTTTTGATGAGTATTCTCTCAGTAACTCGGGCAAGCTGGCTTGCAATTATTATAGTAACCGGTTTATATATATTGTATCAGGCTATTTTTGTAAGAAAATATATACAATTAGGGAAATTTAGTATTATTCTGTTTGCAGTGATATTCGGGGCTGCTGGTATGGCTGAATTGGGGCTGACAGACTTTAGCCTTAAAGATCGTGTTAATTCCATTATTACCCAAGAGACCACTTACTACTATACAATTGATGAAAAAACAGGTAAAGAAGTCGCAGTTGACCCCAAAGAGGGCGATAAAAATCTAGATAATGTCAAAGTCCGAAAAGAGGGCGATAAAAATCTAGATAATGTTAAAGTCCGCAAAGAGGCAGATGTGAATGTATTAAGTCGTAAAGATGGATATATTAGTGCTGGAGTTATTATATATAAATATATTTTCACAGGGGTTGGTCTTACTGGATATGAGAATAGAGTAGGGGAAGGATATAATACGAACAATATCCTTTTGGCGGTAGCAGTATCTGGTGGAATTATTACAATTTCCTTATTCCTTTCATTTTTATATATTATTACCAAACAAGGATTTCTTATTTTTAAACTCGACTCCAAATTAGCGACAATATTATTGGGAGTATTATTAGTAACCCTTATAACAGGAATGTTTAATGATAATTTCCTCATGGGATTCACTTGGTTAATATTTGGTCTTATAGCTGCTATACCAGAAGTCGTTTGGAGAAATGAAATGAACAATAAATCATAAATATATGAAGTATAATAAAAAATTAAGTAATATTGCACAATATAGTATATTTGTGATATCTTTATTAGCAATTTTACTTGCGAGCTATTATTTATACTATGGAGACTTTTTTTTACATTTAGCAGGACAAGGGGAGTGGTTTAATCCTGAGCTAGGTATTCCAGCTTGTAATTTATGTTGGTATGCAAGAGTGTTAATGTTCCCTATTTTCCCTATTGCGTTTGTAGGAATATTCAAAAATGATAATAAATTTACTGATTATATAATTCCATTAGCTATACTTGGAATTATACTCGATGTATATCATTATAGTTTGCAGATGGGATGGATAGCAAAACCTTTATTATGTGATCCTAATGGAATTAGCTGTGCAGATGCTCCAGTTAATTATTTCGGATTCATTACCATGCCATTTATTTGTGGGATATTATTTATAATAATATTATTATTAGCTCTATATAATAGTATTATGGTAAGAAAGAATAGGGAATAGGACTAAGATATTCGTTTTATACTAGTTGACAATAGAATTACAACAGAGTATAATCATTATTATACTCTGTTGGGTATACAGAAATAAAGATATACAGTTCATTTTATATAATTACCACTCCCCTTTTTGTGATTATACAAAAAGATAATAAATACACATAACTAACTGTCCCTCGCTGGCGAGGTTGCCCGTAAGGGTGGGTGTGGACTTAGTTATATCTAAACTATAAGTCACCTTCGGCGACACTCCCTCCTAAATAAATATAGGAGGGACTTAAAGGCTCCTCCAAGGGAGGACAAATTCTAGAGTATTTCCCCAATCATAGCTTTTCCTATATACTGAATATATACATAACCCAATTCTGGGACTATTCTGATACAACACACATAATAACCGCATATATATGTCAAGAAGCCAAAAATTGCCCTTATTAGAAGACTTTTTACTTTTTTTAACTACTAGTAACTACTCAAAAGCTACTATTCGTAATTATGAGCGAGATTTATTGATTTTTGAGAAATTCCTGAGTGACAATGATTTTGACTTTAATAGTATTACCAAGAAAACCATAACCATATATCAAGCAGATTTATTAGCTGAGGATAGACAAGTATTCAAATCCACATCACAAAAGCAAAAAGCAAAACCATTAGAGCCTAAAACCATAAATCGTATGCTGACAAGCATTCGTTCATATTTTGTATATCTGATAGATAATGAACATCCCTGTCCCTTATTACCTCAGCAAATCAAATTAATGAAGCTAGGGAAGTACAAATTACATTTACCCGAGCTAGAAACCTTAATAAAATTCATAGAATCACCAAAACAATTAGAATCCAATGCATTTATTGGACTTAGGAATCAAACTATATTAGAATTAATTTTTACCTCAGGAATGCGAATTTCTGAAGTTACCCATTTAACTATTGATCAAATTCATCAAGATGATTCCAAAATTTTGATAAGAGGCAAGGGGAATAAGCAAAGATTTGTCTACCTAACCCCGCGAGCTCATACTATATTAAATGAGTATTTGCAAGAAAGATATCAAATTATCAAGCAAGTCCTCCCCTCTCAATATCAAATGGGGGAGTATATCAATCAATTTGCCTATGTATTTATCACCAAAAAGAGTTTTGATACACTCAAAGGGAATATAAAAGATCATAGTCTCCCCTCTTCTCTATTGAATTCCCATATATCTGAGAATTATCTCCAATCTAAAATCAAATCCTATCGTCTATTACTCAATATCCCCTACCCTATCTCCGCCCATACCCTTAGGCATGGATTTGCGACATATTTAGCTGAATCAGGAGCCAACCCCGCCGCTATCAAAGTATTACTCGGACATGAATCCCTCGAGACCACAACCAAATATGTACATGCCTCTGATACCTTTGCCGAGGAAACACATGAGAATTTTCATCCCCTTAAAAAGTAAATATAATTATTCTAATTCTGGTAAAGTATCCAGAGTATAGCAATTATCAATATGAAATTCTCCAGATTGTCTACGTTCTAACTCTTCAAGATAAACCCCTGTTTCGAGTTTAATACCAATATCATACCCAAGGGACCTGATATAAGTACCACTAGCACAATAGATCTCTAATATGAGATAGGGGTACGCATATTCCAATATATCAATACGAGTAATAGTTACTTGACGAGGGGGTATATCTATATACTCACCTTTACGGGCTAATTCATACATTTTATTACCATTGATTTTGATAGCAGAATACATAGGAGGTATTTGCTCAATTTCCCCAATGAATTGATTGACTACTAATTCTATTTGTTCTTGAGTAGGGATAATATCCGTATTATACTCTTGTATTGCTCCATCTTTATCATAAGTATCACTTATAAAGCCTAATTTTAGCTTTGTGCGGTATATTTTATCTTGTTTCATAAACTCGTCGCTTCTTTTGGTAGACTCACGTCCCACAAGCAGAATTAATACTCCAGTGGCAAAGGGGTCTAGGGTTCCGGCATGTCCAATTTTTTTGATACCATAAAATCGGCGCAGTTTATTAACCACCGTATGTGAGGTCATTCCAGCTGGCTTATTAATAGGAATAATCATATAGGCTATTGTAGCATATATATAGTATATGGGAAATTATATGTCCCTCGCTGGCGAGGAAGCACCGTGTTAGCGGTGGGTGTGGACGAGTTATGTTTTTTTGAATTTAATCCTCCTCCGTCACCCTCGGCGACACCCCCTCCTAAATAAATATAGGAGGGACTTAAAGGCTCCCCCAAGGGATGACAAACTATTTTTTATTCCCCTCTTGAGGTTTGAACTGCATAGCAGGGCGGGGTGGAGTAAAGAAAAAACCCCCCATTCGTTGGGAGGAAAGTTGATATCAAGGAGGTAATCTCACTCAGTAAGCCCTGGATTTTCGTCTAGAAATTGGCAGATATTGATTCCAAGCTCCAGGTGTTGACTGAGCTCAGTTAAGAGCTTTTGAATAGTTTCTTTAGCCTGTTGTATGTCTTCTGGGAAATCATTGGTATTTTGGTGATTGACAAGAAATGTTAGAGCGCCAAGGAGTTCATGGACTTTATCATGAAGGGGTGAACAGCTCATGAGATGATAGTAGAAAAGATCTTATATAATATACCAAATAATAACCATCTGAGCAACATAAAAAAGCGTCTTATCAACGCTTTTTTATGAATGCAAGTTATCATTATTATTTAACTGCATCTTTCAACTTCTTTCCTGCTTTGAATTTAGGAGTTTTGGTTGCAGCGATCTTGATCTTTTCTAGAGTTCGTGGGTTAACACCTTCTCGCGCTTGTCGTTGGGTTACTGAGAAAGTCCCAAATCCAGCTAGAGTTACGGTTTCACCTTTAGAAAGGGTCTTGGTCACTACATCAATGAAAGCTTGAATTACTGCTTCAGAATCCTTCTTTGAGGTTCCAGCTACATCAGCGATTGCTGATACTAGTTCTGCTTTAGTTGCCATCTACACACACCTCCTTTCTCATATTGTTTTCCATTAGTATTTGATTGGATAATTGTATCCTTGTTTCATCATATAGTATATATGCGGAATTGTAAAGCTTTTTTATCTTGCATAGTCAATAATACGGGTTTCTCGTATTAAAGTTACTTTAATTTCACCAGGATATTTAAGCTCTTCTTCTATCTTGAGAGCGATTTTACGAGCCATTTTTTTTGCTTGTATATCATTGATTTTATATGGTGTCACAAATACGCGAATCTCACGGCCAGCATTAATGGCATAACTTTTATCTACTCCATAAAAAGCATTAGTAATAGCCTCCAATTCCCCCAGTCTCTTGATATAATTATCCACAGAATCACGTCGAGCCCCAGGTCGAGAAGCTGACAGGGCATCCGCTGCCTGTACAATGCGAGATTCTAGGCTCTCATACGGATATTCCTCATGATGAGACTGCATAGCCTTGATTACCTCTTCTTTGATACCATATTTACTGAGTACGGTGCGTCCAATTTCCACATGAGTACCCTCAACTTCATGATCGAGAGCCTTCCCAATATCATGAAAAAGACCTCCCATTTTTGCAATCATCACATTAGCCCCGAGTTCTGCCGCAATAGCTCCCGCCAAATGAGCAACTTCCACACTATGCATAAGTACATTTTGTCCATAACTAGTTCGGAATTGCAATCGTCCGAGTATATAGGTGAGTTTAGGATCTATACCCGTAATACCGGTATCATATAGAGCTGCTTCACCAGCCTCTTTAATCTTTTGTTGTACTAATTCTTTTGATTTAATGACAAATTCTTCAATACGAGCTGGTTGTATACGACCATCTTCAATCAAAGCCTCTAGAGCAAGCTTAGCAATATGCCTCCGTATAGGGTCAAAACAAGATAATACAATACTATCAGGACTATCATCAATAATAACCTGTACTCCTGTTGCATTCTCGAGAGCCCGTATATTTCGTCCTTCTTTTCCAATAATACGACCCTTTACTTCTTCGCTTTCTATAGCCACTGTAGCGGTATTAAATTCAGCAGATTGGCCCTGAGCATATTTTTGCATAGCAAGAACCATAATATTCTTAGCTTTTTGCTCCAATTGATTATGCCGTATTCCTTCTAATCGCTCTATTTGTAATAATAATTCCTCATGAGAAGTCTCTTCTACCTTTTCGAGAAGCTCAGACTTAGCTTGTTCGGTATTAAGCCCAGCAATATGCCCAAGTTCAGTGATTTGCTTTTGTTTGAGTCCTTCAACCTCTTGATACAAATCCTTAATTCTCTCCCCCTTTGTCTTGAGTTCCAATCTATGATCTTCTAATTCCTGTACTTGTTGTTCTAAATCCTTTTCCCTTCTCAAAACACTTTCCTCAAGGAGAACCGCTGTTTTCCTAATTTCTGAGGCTTCGGCTCTGGCCTTATCTTTTAGTATTTCAGCCTCTTGTTCGGCTTCTTTTTTGAGTTTTTTAGATTCTTCTTCGAATATTGCTTGTAGCGATTGAATTTTAGCTTCTTTTGAATTGATTGATCTTCTGACAATTATTAATCTGAGACCATATCCTATACCAGTACCTATTATTAAGCTTGAAGTCAACCACAATAATGAAATTGTAGTCATATAATATATTATGAGATAGTAAATTAAGTGTATTTTGCATATACATCATCATTATAGCATAGTAAGTGAGTAAATGCGAATTAATATATGAGATGGGTAGAAATAATAGTGAGCTCACATAAGCACAAAAGCCCCTATCAATATAATTGTTAGGAGCTTTTGCTAGAGAGGCTAATTATCTTGGATTAATACTTTTTTACAAAAGTAAGAGCCCAACCAATTTTATTACCTCGTCCAGTTCTACCAATACGGTGAATATAATCCTCTTCAGTTCGAGGTAATTCGTAATTGATAACATGAGTAATATCCCCAACATCAATTCCACGAGAAGCCACATCGGTTCCAATCATAATCCAAGCCTCATTGCTCTTGAATTTCTTCAACGCAATTTGTCTATGCATTTGAGTCTTGTCACCATGAATAGATTCCACATCAAAACCATGTTGTTGTAAATCTCGGTACAAATTCTCTACAGCCATTTTGGTCTCACAGAAAATAAGAACTTTTTTCACTTCATCTTTATTCAAGATATCCATTAATAAGTCCATTTTATTATCATTACGAGTTACAGGTACAATGTCTTGATGAACATTATTACTTGATACATTGCTAGATAATAAGATATTTACTGGATTAACAAGGAAAGTTTCCATCAATTGTCGGGTTTTTCCTTCTGTTGTAGCTGAGAAGAATAATTTTTGAGTATCTTTTGGAAGTAATTCTAGAATATATCGAATTTCATCAATAAATCCCATATCAAGCATTCTATCAACCTCATCTAATACAATGGTTGAGAAACTATCCATATGAATAGCCTTTCGATTAATCAAATCTTTGAATCGTCCAGGAGTTGCAATGATAAAATGATTATGACGAGATAATCGAAACATTTGCTTTCGAATAGGAGTTCCTCCAATACATACGGTACTATAAATACCTTGCCCACGATTGGTGATTTTATGAAGCTCTTGCTCAATTTGAAGAGCTAATTCACGAGTTGGAGCTAATATAACTGCTGATTTTTTAGGATCTAAAGTCATATTGTGAAGAAGTGGTAATAAAAAAGCTAAAGTTTTACCAGTACCAGTTCCAGCAAGTCCAATAACATCATTTCCTTCCATTACAGGTTTAATAGCCTGATCTTGAATAGGAGTAGGATTAATCATACCCTTTTCAGTAAGAGCAGCATCAATCCATGATGCAAAACCAAAGTCTTTAAAAGTATGAGTGATTTTGGTCTCAGCCTCTGGAAGAGGTTCAGCAACTTTCACAAATAAAGAATGGTCTAATTGTTTAGGACCAGACTTTTTACCATATCTTCGGCCACCACCACCTCCGCCATAGCGAGGTCGTCCGCCAAAAGAATCGCGAGAAGAATTATTATTATATCGAGAAGAAGAATTAGAGCGATTAGAAAATCGACTACTACTATTATTAGAGTACGCCATACAAAATATGATTATGAATATGATATGGAATATAGATACCTATCATATACATACTTGTATAAACGCCATCTATGACCACATTGAAAAAAAGTATATCATAGATTATATAATTTGTCAAAGGGTGATAACCAATTATAGGGATTTAAGCACTCCCAAACACTCCTCAGCAGTATTACAATTCATAAGCTGAGATCTGATTTCACTCGCTCCAGCAAAGCTATTGAGATACATCTTGAAACATTTTTTCATTACCGCAAAATTTTTCTCTTGTCCCCACGTTTTATCAAATAATTCTATATGCTCTATCAGTTTTTGTACTTTAGTATGAGTATCTATATTCTCAGGATTAATATGAGGATTAAATATCCAAGGATTATGAAATACTCCTCTTCCAATCATAATACCATCTACATGATATTGACTGGCCATATCTAGACCTTGTTGATAAGACATAATATCCCCATTCCCAATAATCAGAGTATGAGGATTTATTGAATCTCTTAGCTTTACTGCTTTTCCAATTTCATCCCAATGAGCAGGATAATCAGATAATTCTTTTACGGTGCGTCCATGTATAGTAATAGCATCGAGATGGGACTGTAAGAGATGTCCTATCCATTCTTCTGTTTGAATTTCACTAAACCCAATACGAGTTTTTACACTTACGGGTATATCCCCCGCTCCCTCCTTGGCAGCCTGTATAATATCTGAGGCTAATGAAGGATTTTTGATAAGAGCAGAACAAGCACCTTGTTTAATAACTTTTTTGACTGGGCAGCCCATATTAATATCAAGTCCAGCAAAACCCTGTTCTCGGGCATATAATCCTGCCTGATAATAATGTTCTGGAGTAATACCCCATATTTGAGCTATGAGAGGTTGCTCTTCTGGAGTATATTGTAGACGGTGAATAATCTTAGACCTTCCAATTTCAGAAGCTAAACCCTCTACACTGGTAAATTCAGTTATCATCACATCAGGACGCCCACAAGAGCTAATAATAAGGCGAAAAACTGTATCAGTAACCTCCTCCATAGGAGCTAATACAAAAAATGGTTTCTTTAAGTTAGACAAAAATGATTGCATAAATATAATCAATATATTCGATATATTAGCATAAGAGCAATAATAAGTAAAAACTACCGCTATATCAATTTCTTCTTTTTATCATCTACATTTTCATAAAAATATCGGAATAATCCTTTCCATTGAGTAATAGATAAATCTTGAGGTCTGGCTTTAATGTGGAATTGATGAGTTTTAGCAAGTCTTTTCCATTGCTCATAAGTAAATATGGGCTCGAGGTTTTTCATTAAATTTGACTTTTGCTGTCCAAATGCATAGGTTATAAACTTGATATAATCCTGTTTCACATCCCAAATAGGTGTTGGTATTCTCTCTAATCTCAGTAATTCAACGATAACACTAGGAGCTGGGGAGAAATCTGTTTTTTCAAATGTATATACTACTTCACAATTATATAATGAGTTGAGTATTATAGAGATAATACTTGGTTCAGTAGTTCCAATTACTCGCTCTATAGCCTCTTTTTGACCGAATATGAGAGCAGATTCTGGGCTATTCTCACCACTATATAGTCCTTTGATTAGTTCAGAGAATATAGCAAAAGGCGGATTAGATATAATCGCAAAGCTTTCGTTGGGATAGGCAATTTTGCGAATATCCTTATTGATAATAGTTGCTTTATCTCCAAAATTATCTTGTAGCTTGCTATATAAATCAGGATCAAGTTCTATTGCCTGTACTCTATATCCTCTTGCTACGAGTTCCTTGGTTATAATCCCCTCACCTGCACCAAGATCTAATACTAGGGAATTGGGGGGTAATGGAATAAAATCAATAATATAGCGTATAAGACTTGGATTTTTTACAAAGTTTTGAGAATAAGACTTACGCTTCTCACTATTATAATCTTGCATATCATTTAAGACTCTAAATGCTCTATCAAATCCATAACTTTGATCCAGAGAGCCTCTTGAGCTACGAGTTTTTCAGGAGCTTCTGCAATACCTAGTCTCACATCTTCTTTGAGATCAGCAATTTTCTTATCTATTTTATTTAATTCTTTGCGAGCTTGATATAATTCTCTTTTACGAGTTTTCTCATCTCCGGCATAGGTAGACATGGTTTGCGTAATGGCCTCAGTATTCTGCTCTTTAGTTTGATCAGCATGATGCTGTAAACTCCATACATATTCCTCATAATTCCCATTATATTTGGTGATAGCTCCATCTTTTACCTGCCAAATCATAGTTGCAAGATTATTGACAAAACTTCTATCATGGCTCACAAAAATAAGAGTTCCTCCCCATTCTGCTAGGGAACTTCCCATAATTTCTACGGTTTCCATATCGAGATGGTTTGTAGGTTCATCCAAAATCAAGACATCATATCCTTCGAGGAATACTGCTGCGAGTCGCAATCTTGCTTTTTCCCCTCCTGATAATACGGTGAGAGGTTTATCATGTTCTGCTTTAGAGAATAAGAAACTCCCCAGAGTTTTTTTGACATCATCATCACTAATATTGATATCTGCAACTTTTCTTAGATAATCATAAATAGTAGACTGATTTTGAGTATCAAATTCTACACTTTGGGCAAAATATCCAATTTTAAGACCATTACCAAATTTAAATTCACCATTTAATAATGGTAATTCACCAGATAAAGTTTTGAGTAAAGTAGATTTACCTTGTCCATTATCTCCCAGTACCGCAATTTTTTGACCTCTCTCTACATACAGATTTTGACCCTCTGCAATTATAGTTTGATCATATCCAATACTAATACGAGGTATATCTAATCCCATACCTGAGCTTTTTGCAATAAAAGGTAAATGCATTCTTACTTTTGAACTAGGGGTATATATAGTCTTTTTCTCCTGAGATAATCTCTCAATATGTTTTTGCTTTGATTTAGCCTGGGCAGCCTTACTAGCCTTTGCTCCAAAGCGGTCAATGAATTCTTGTAATTGAGCTTGTTTTTTCTCAATATTAGCATTGGTACGAATAATCTGATTTTGTACAGTTTGCTTATATTCTAGATAATCATCTACATTCCCAGGATACAGAGAGATTTGACCCTGATCAACCTCTATAGTACTTGTCATTACACGCCTCAAGAATTCTCTATCATGAGTAATAAGTAATACTGTACCTTTAAAAGATATCAGCCAATGCTCTAATAACAGAATAGTGGAGAGATCAAGATAATTGGTTGGTTCATCCAAAAGGATAAGATTTGGTTTTGCCATTAACATTCGAATAAGCTTCAATCGCATACGATATCCTCCAGAAATATCTCCAATAGGAAGCTCTAATTTTTCTTTTGGCATATCGAATTCCAGGGCTTGTTTGAATATTTCCCAATCTTGACTTTGAGTGGTCTCAATCAAATAATCAATTCCTGTTTGCTCTAAATCAAATTCATCTTCTTGAGCAATATAGCCAATACGAGTAGACTTATCGAGAGTAATACTCCCATCATCAGGCTCTTCTAATCCTAAAACCATGCGGAATAAGGTGCTTTTCCCCGCTCCATTACGTCCAAGTACACCATAAATTTCTCCCTCATGAATAGAGCAAGTAGCAGTATTAAATATAACCTTGAGTCCATAATGTTTCTCAAGGTTATATATACGAATAAGTTCTTTTTTAGCCATAGTATATAATATATTCGTCTCCTACTATGACATAAAAATCAAGTTTTGACAAGCTATTATTGAGCTGGATTTGGAGTGTCTGTGACAGTCCCAGGGGTATTCTCAGGAAGAGTTCCACCGGCACTATTATTAGTGGTAGGAGTTCCTGTATCTGGAGCTGGTTCAGATATTCCCGCAGCAGGGTTTACTGGAAATTCATTAGTTTGAATAACCTCTTCTAGCACAGGAGCTGGTTCATTACTTTGTCTATACAAAAGATATCCCAATACAGCTCCTCCTATTACAATAAGAATTAAAAGGATAATAACAGTTTTAGAATTACCACTAGGTTGTAGAGCTTGTTCTTGAGAAATTTCAGGTGTTCCGAATGTGTCTGCCATAATATATATTTAATTATTGTTCTATCTTACCAACGGGTCGAGCATAAGGACTGAATTGACCAATCTCTTCAATAGGAGGTTGGCCATTTCTCTCCTCAGTCAAAATTTTAGTTCCATCTTTTCCACAAATATCTTCTGCTTTTATACCTAATGGCTGCCCTCTTCTTATGAAATCAGAAGTATCATATACTGCTCCATTGATTATAGTCCAGCAACCACCTCTTTTGGAAGTATCCTCAAATTGTTTTTTTGTAATAGTAAAGTCAGGTACTCTTTCAGCTCTTCTTTTAGCTAAAGTTTCTTTATCTACAGGTGTTGTAGGAGCTGTTGTAGTATTAGTTGTGTCAGATTTTGCTGGGGCTACTTTATTAGCTTTTTCAGGAGGGTTAGCACTATTATTTTTATTCTGAACTGCTATAGTAATTCCTAAACCAATACTAGCAAAAATAATAAGTACTATGAGAATAATTACAGTCTTAGAACTGTTTTTGGATGAACTTATTTCTGGGGATGCTTCTGGTGTGCCAAATGTATCTGCCATATTGTATTTATATTAATTATTTAGCTAATGTACCAATTTTAAATCCTGCTAATACATCACTTGCCCCACCTTCTTTATGTTCCATAGGTTTTGCAAATAATTGAGTTCCATCTTTTCCACAAATTTTTACAATTTCTGCCTCTCCACCTGGATGATTAGGTACATATGAAGTAATATCATATACATCCCCATTAATAATAGTCCAACATGAAGATTTAGTATTTTTCTCAGCAACCTGGGCTACAGTATATGTAGTTCCCGTTGGAATAAAATTAGGTGCGGGAGTAGAGCCAGCTGGTGGAGTTGTTGGGGTGGGAGGGGTAATTGATCCGGGAGCATCTGTACTAGGTACAACAGGTTCTGCTACTTTTGCAGAGTCACTTGTAGTAGCAGTTTTATTTGATTCAGCATTTGACTTATATACAAGATATCCCAAAAATCCAGCAGAAAGACCTATTAATACAATAAGAATAATAGTAAATTTTGAAGCTTTTGGGGCTTCTTTTTCTACGGGTGCATTAGGGGTGATTTCCGGTTCCATAAAGATAATATTTATATTAGTAACTTATGATTATATAATATCATAATGATTATTTTTTGCAACTTATATATTCTTTTTCAATAAGGGTATTATAATTAACTCTATATTACGATATAAATAGGCAAATCCAAAAGAAATTGGAAGAGTTATAGTTAAGGGTACAAGAGTATAGAGAATAATTTGTACGAGTAATAATTGATTAGGAAATGGCTGTAACATAAACATAATTTGTTGTATAGGAAAATGAAATAAGAATATCCATAAGCTAATACGCCCTAGAGGAGTGAATATGTTTTGGAGAATTTTACTCATGGGACTGGATTTGTGTACATAATTCCATAATGTAAATATAACAGCAAAACCAAAGAATATCTGAACATTATAAAATGATAAAGATTTCACTATTGTTTCACTAAGATTAAGATATGGGAGCAATATAATAATAAGAGCTTGTAGTCCAAGATATATCCAAATTAATTCTCTCCATATCGAGGATGGGGCTTCAGTAAAAATATTTTTCCTTACCATTCCATATATAAAGAATATAAGATATTGTCCACATAGGGGGATTCCCCATATATACCAAGTATCAGGGATAAGGAAAGATATAAGAGATATAATAAGAGCTCCTATGAGGAGATATTTGGGACTTCTATTGCGAATATAATCGAGCAATGGGTATAAGAGATATAATTGGAATAATACCGGGATAAAATAAAATGGTATGGCAGCCTCCCCAGATATTAGTAATTTAGGAAGATTACTATCCCCACTATACCCTACTTTCCATAATATGATGGATAGCATAATATAGGGTATTGCAATACGAATAATTTTACTGCCATAAAAGTATAGTATAGCTCCCCTATTCCATATAAAAGGATTTAATAATAATCCTGATATAAATAAAAAAACAGGAATAGCAAAGCGGAATATATTATTGATAACACTTAATACAATAATATCAAAATTAGTATTGTATTGAAGCATCAAAAAATAACAGGTATGGATAATTATTACCCCAATAATAGCAATTCCCTTGAGGGTATCAATAGCGGGGATTCTTTTTTGAGTGATTTTACTATTTTGGGTATCAATATTCCAAAATAATCGTGCATAACGAGGAGTAAACAACAGGATAATAGTTCCTGTAATAATAACCAGATATTCTAATAGGAATTGAATTTGGACTTGTAAAATATTCACTATTTTAACTCAGGGATAAGAGTTGGTATATAGGGCTGAATAGGGAAAATAAAAGTACGGGTACCTGTCCTCTTAATTAAATCATTAAATTGGCGTATATCTATATTATGCGTTTCAACTAATTTATCATATGTACTTTTCTTTGCATTAAAATCATCAACAGATTCATTATATTTTGGTACAAATTCATTATATTGTGCTATTTTTTTATTAGAAAGTAATTCATCCAAAGTCTCTTTTTCTTTATTGAGTCCAAGTGTTTTCTGTTCTAATTCCTGTTGTTTCTCTTCAATTACAGAATAGTTTATATTAATGGTATTTTCCAATGATCGAGCTGTTTGAGTATCCTCATAGTTGATATATTCTTGCCAACCCCACCAAGCTATATTGGCAGCTCCATATAAGACTAAGAATACAGCTAATAGTTTTAATATTGTCATATGAATATAGATAATGTTTATTTTATTTAACTATATAAAGTATAGCGTAAATTGTGTAGTAAGTAAAATTCTATGTAGATATTGGGTATTTCTTTTTCATATCATTATATCCTTTTTTGATGAGCTCAGATAATACATTAATATCTATATCAGATAATTTATTAATATACAGACAAGATACACTGGTCTTATGTTTTCCAAGCTTTGCTAGGAGATCTTGATATTGTTTAAATCCAGGCATAATATACACAGTAAGATTAGCTTTGCGAGGTGAGAATCCCGTAAGAGGCCAATCCCCCTTTTGTGAACTTCGCATAGATTCATAATGATACTGACCAAATCCAATAATACTACTTCCCCAGAGTTTAGCTTTTTCCCCTGTTATCTTTTCAAATAGTTTAAGTAAAGTAAAAGCATGCTGTCTTTTAGCTTCTGGTTCAATGGTATTAAGGAAATCTAATACACTTGCATTTGATACTTTCGTTTTAATTTCAGCCATAGAATTAAAGTTATTATGTCCTTAATATTTTATCCATAGATTTTCCTTTTGCGAGTTCATCAACTAGCTTATCTAAATATCAAACTTTTTGAGTTCTTCCTTTTTTCTCAACTTTCTGTATATACAGAGGATAAACTAAACCAAAGCTCATTTTAGCCATTCGTGCATCATGATGTTGGGTAGTGGTCATAGCGAATCATATTATTATGTATGTATCATAGTTTAAATACGTTATTTATCAAATATAGCTCATATAAGGATATCCACATATACAATTATTAAAGGAAAGTATATAATATAAATGATCTTATTATATATTTTTAATTAATAATATGTTTGATATTCTATTTGCTCGTACATTCTTTATCGTGGGAGGTATGCTTGTTATAACCGCCATTACCGCTCTTATTAACAAAGGATTTGAGACCGCAGCAGAAATGTGGCTAAGCTTCTTTGCAGGTCTTGGGTTGTTAATTGCTATTTTCTTTTATGCAGATGTTTTTCCTACTAATTTGATTCTTGTTGGACTTTTCTCCGCTCTTGTAGGGTGGCAAGTTGGTCCAACAATATCAGGTTTAGGCCAACGATATAAGTTTAGAAAACATCTCAAGGATAACAATATTATTATTGGTAAAGGACAAGATATTACAAAAGAACAACGAGAAGAATTTGCTACATCTTTTGATAGTACAAAATATCAATCAGAATGGAATAATACGGTATTCCAAGCACTATTTGCTACAGCAATAGCAGTATTTGCCACCGGAGCTACTGTTTTCTTAACCAGTATTGATTTTAGTTTTTTGAATGGATTTTTATTTATTTCATTAATTATTTTACTTATTATGGGGCTCTTAAATGTATTCATATTCCGCTCCCATATGTTCACATTTATTAGTTCTTATTTTGGGGCTGTTATCTTTACCCTATATCTCTTATTCGATTTTAATAGACTAGAAGCGATGGCAGGAGATGAATCTTGGGCAACTGCTATAGATATCTCAGTTAATCTTTATTTAGACATTATTAATTTATTTTTGGATTTACTCACTATAATTTCCGAGTTCAATTAGGATACTATAGTAATATCTATGAATCCTATCATCAAAGATATACAAGACTCCCTTCGTCAATATGCTTCTCCCGAGAGGAAAATCAATGTAGAGAGATTTTTTAAGACAGGAAAAGGGCAATATGGAGAGGGCGATGAGTTCATTGGGGTAAGTAATCCCGATGTCAGAAAAGTCGCGAGGCAGTACAAAGATATCTCCTTAGATGAGATAGAATTACTACTCCATTCCCCTATTCATGAGGATAGATTATGTGCTCTCATTATACTCGTCAATCAGAATGATAAAGCCTATTCAGAAGCTCAGAAACAGATAGTTAATTTGTATATTGTCAATTTGCATTATATCAATAATTGGGATCTTGTGGACCTCTCAGCTCATTATATACTCGGTAAAGCCATATATGATGGGATACAGGAGAAAGCCATACTCGATACCCTAGTCGCCTCCCCTATTCTCTGGGAGCGAAGAGTTGCTATTATAACTACATTTTACTTTATCCATAAAGGCAATATTGATGAGACTTTGAGATTATCTAAAGTTTTACTCTCCGATAAGGAAGATTTGATGCATAAAGCTGTAGGCTGGGCTCTCAGGGAAGCGTGGAAAAAGGACTCCCATCGAGTAGAAGGTTTCCTCCAAGAGAATTATCCCCATATCCCTCGCACCACTCTCCGCTATGCTATTGAGCGTATAGAGGAGAATAAGCGTAAGAGATTTTTGAAGGGGGTATTTTAGATTAATTATTTCCTCATAACTATTTGTGCCAATTTAATCATTGTCCTAAATGAAATATCAGGAGATGCAACTTGATTTACCGTCCCAACGATAAACATATCTTCTTTTGGACTATAATACGCCAATGCACCCGAAAGTCCTGAATGTCCTATAAAATAAGGCATAGCCCCTGTCGGGTTAAAAATCCAAGGAAGTTTAAATAAGTGAATACCTATACCTGATTGCATAGGGAAAAAGATATTATTCCATTCTTGTAAATCATTTATATATTCTTTTGGGAATAATAAACCCGTAAAAAAGGCTTGAATAAAGATAAGTATATCCGCTGATGTTGATACAATACCACCATCTGCACCAAATGAGGTCATAGCTTTCGGGATATCAAGTTCATTCTCTTTATAATACAGTGTTTTCGGTGTCTTATCAGTTGCGTCTGTATACAAGTAGGTATGAGATAATTTAAGAGGCTTAATTATCAGCTCATCACAATTAGTAGCATAGGTTTTATTCGTAATCAGTTCAATAATTTTACCCAGCAATTGAAAATTAGCATCAGAATAATTGGCTTTATTTTTTGTCCCTGGAAGAAAAAGCGGTGGCATTGCTTTTGTTCTTTCAATAGCTTGCTCAAAAGTCCAAAATTGGTCATTCCCATTTTTGATATCATCTTCCAAACTTTGCCCCTCTCTTCCCTTTCCTTGAAAATAATCAGCCAGTCCAGATGTATGAGATAAGAGATGTTTGATAGTGATTTCATCTGAATAATCATTCCCTTTATATATATGTAAGCCATTCATAATAGACTTATCCAGATATATACTGATTTTGTCTTCAAGTTTCAATTTCCCCTCTGACTTGAGATATAAGATAATAGCAGTAGTAAATAGTTTTGTTGTACTCGCAATAAAATAACTTTGATCAATAGAAAGATTCCCCGAAGCTCCAAACCATGTAAAATCCCCCTTTTTTATACCAAATGAAGCCCCAAATATTTTCTTCCTGTCAACGGTTTTATCTAGAATTGCTTGTAATGAATGTTCTTTTTCAATCATATGTGTATGGGTATTGGGGTAAGTTATTACTATAGTAGCATATTGGGTTGTGGGGAGTAAAGCGGGGGGATTTTGCGGAGAGAAAGGGATTCGAACCCTTGATAAGTTTGACCCTATACTGCGTTTCGAATGCAGCGCAATAAACCGGACTATGCGATCTCTCCAATAGTATGTATTATGGTCTATTTTTGTGATTATTTCAAGATAATGATAAGATATATAAATAGTATAAACTCATATTTTTATGTCATTCCAAGGCTACGGCCATTATTAATTGGTTACATGAAGATTTTGATTTAGGACGTGGTCATGCTATGGCTATTGTAGCTACTTTTAAACAATTTCATAAAGAGTAATAAAGAAAAAAGCCCTCCAAGTTGGACGGCTTTATTGAAGTACCCACACCGTGATTAGTGCTAAAGCAATTAAGGCTTTCCCAATATACACCTGAACAGGGGTGATGCATGGGAAATAATGAGGTATGAAAGAAGTGTCATAGGGTTCTTGCCCTCCTTTAGACATATACGCTTTTTCCCAGAGTGTTAGAGGACACTTTCCTTTGTAAAAAAAGGGTGTGACTGCGACTACACTAAAGAAAATAGTATAAAAAATGAGAAACCCGAAAGGAGCAAAGGGAAGATAAATAACGCCCCCTACTACTGAAAGCACCAAAAGTTTATGTGCATCTGCAATTTTTTTTGCCATTGTCAAATACTCCACTTGAGAGACCTGATCACTTTTAGGAGTGGAAATCAGCATGGAATTTGTATAAAAGAGCATCATTATACTAGCATAATATGTCAATTGGTACAAAATAGCGTATCTTGCCCTCTATAGCCTCTTATGATACTATAATACATATATTACAATACATTATATGAGTGGAAAATTATCTCTAGATACCAAAAGACATACCGGTGCACATATATTAGCAGCTGCAGTTTATGAAATGTTCCCAGAAGCTCAATTTGGCGTTGGTCCTACTACTGAGAATGGATTTTATTATGATATTCTACTTCCTCGTACTCTTATCCCAGAAGATTTGCCTTTGCTAGAGGACAAGATGAAGGCTATTATTAAGGCAAATTTACCGGTTGAGAGAGAAGAAATGGCTATTGATGATGCAATTGCTCATTTCCAACAAGCTGGGCAATTATTGAAGGTGGAATTATTACAGGATCTCAAAACTCATGGGACTACTAACTTCTCTGAAATATATGGAGAAGGAGAATCTGTACCTCACGAGAATGAAGTGGCGACAGTAAGTGTATATAAAATTGGGAATTTTGTAGATTTATGTCGTGGCCCTCATATTGAGACTACTGGACAATTAGATATTACTGCTTTTGCTTTGGACAGTATATCTGCTTCCTATTTCCGCGGCGATCAAAGTCGTGAGAGTATGCAGAGAATTTATGGGATATTATTCCACTCCAAAAAGGAATTAAAAGAATTTTTGCATAATCGAGAAGAAGCTAAAAAGCGAGATCATCGAGTATTGGGGAAAAGTTTAGGATTATTCACGTTCTCAGAACTCGTAGGTTCGGGTCTCCCCCTTTATACTCCTGCTGGGACAACACTCAAAAATAATATTGCTGGGTTATTAAGGCAAATTAGTAAAAAATATGGGGCTGAGGAAGTATCTATTCCACATATTGCCAAAAGAGAATTATATGAAATTAGTGGTCATGCCCAAAAGTTTTCAGAAGAACTCTTGACGGTACACAGTCATTATCAGCAAGATTTTGTATTAAAACCCGTAAATTGTCCTCATCATACACAACTATTTGCTTCTGAGCCTCGTAGTTATCGCGATTTGCCTATTCGGTATATTGAATCCACTATGCAATATCGAGATGAAAAGCCAGGACAAATTGGAGGACTTACTCGTACTCGAGGATTTACCGTAGATGATGGACATACTTTCTTAGCTGTCAGCCAGATTAAAGATGAGGTGAATTTACTTATCAAAACTATTTCAGACTTCTATAACAGTTTTGGATTATGGGAGAATAAATGGGTTTCTCTTTCAGTAAGAGATTATAGTGATTTATCTAAATATACGGGAGTACCAGAGGATTGGGACAAGGCTGAAGCTATGTTAGAGTCTATTGCTGAGGAAAATGGTCTACAAGCCCAAAAATGTGAAGGAGAGGCTGCTATTTATGGTCCTAAGCTTGACTTTATGTTCTATGATGCTTTAGGTAATAAGCGACAATTAGCTACAATTCAATTAGACTTTGCAACTCCTAAACGATTTGAACTCGAATATATTGATGAGGAAGGAAATGCACAAACTCCAGTTATGATTCACAGAGCTATCTTGGGATCATATGAACGATTCCTGGCTATTCTGATTGAGCATTATGCAGGACGCTTCCCGTATTGGCTTGCTCCAACTCAAGTGTCGGTATTAACCGTAAATGATTCGGATGAGGTGTCTGAATATACCAAGAATATTATTGAACAATTAGATGAAGTGGTATTATCTTCCCCTCTCAAATATAATGAGCTACGGTATATTGTAGATAATAGCTCTGAATCTTTAGGTAAAAAAATTCGTAATGCAGAATTACAAAAAATCCCTGTGATTATTATTGTCGGTCCAAAAGATATAGAGGCGAGTCAAGTAAGTATCCGTACTCATAACGGTGAGAGCAAAATTGCTTTATCTGAATTACAAAAATTCCTAGAGAATTTTGAATAATTTTAATATTGTAAGAATACTCCGATAAGAATCAAAACAAATCCCACACCCAGATTAACATAGGGTTGTTTGGCATCAATTTTTTCCCCCAATCTATGTAATTTATCTTTTATACTACTTATAATTTCATGTTTTTCGGTAATTGCAATGAGCCAGAATATAAGAATAGGAATATGAAAAGCTATATTGAGTCCGGTATTAGCTATCACTCTATAAATTGTCTTATCGAATAAAATATTAATTTGAATAGCTAAGAATACATATTCTACTAGAGCTGGAAAATCTATAAAAGGAGCTATAATTCCCATTAAAAAAGGTAATGTCCCATAATATTTGGGATAAGTTTTTACCTTTTGAGATTTTGATTTTTTGGGAATTAGAACATATATAATCAATACTATACCTAATAGAATCAAGACATAACTATTGATAAGCTTAATATGATTTTTTATAGCATCAATTTCCTCTTTCAAACCCCAAATAATAACTCCAGAAATTATAAAATGAATCAAGAATAACCCCACCAAAAACCAAAACATATTTTTGGCAGATTTAGAATGTGCCAAATAATATAAACTTAATATAACTGTCATATATTTTTATATATTAGAATTCTCCAAAAGTTTCACTATTGAGATAGGCTCCAATATCCTCAATATCTATTCTCAGTTGCTCCATAGTATCTCGATGCCGAATTGTTACTGTACCCTCAGATAAAGTCTCATAATCCACAGTCACACACCAAGGAGTCCCAATTTCATCTTGTCTGCGATATCTCTTCCCTATTGATCCGGCCATATCCATATCCGCAAGTATCCCCTTTTTACGAAGATTCATATAGATTTCTTTGGCACTCTCAGCGAGACCATCCTTTTTCATCAATGGGAGTATAGCAATTTTATATGGAGCAATATGATAAGGGAATTTGAGTACAATACGAGACTCATCAGTTCCTGCAATTGCCTCCTCATTATAGAATTCAAAGAGAGAAGATAAGAGAAGCCTATTTACTCCGAGAGAAGTCTCAATCACATAAGGGAAATATTGCTCATTGGTCTCAGGATCACGATAGCGTAAATCCTTACCACTAAATTCACTATGTTGTTTTGTATCATAATCTGTACGATTATGTATACCTTCCATTTCTTTAAATCCCAAAGCCCCAAATTCATAATCTATATCCCATGCATCTTTAGCATAGAATACCAGTTTTTCATGTTGTCTAAATTTGAGATGTTCAGGATTATACCCGAGATACTCTGTATAGAATGTATAGCGATAATCTTTCCAGAATTCATACCAATTATCTTCTTCTCCTGGTTTTACAAAGAATTGTAAATCTATTTGCTCAAATTCACGAGTACGGAAAATATATTGTTTTACGGTAATCTCATTACGAAAAGCTTTACCAAGTTGCGCAATACCAAATGGTAATTTACGTCGACTGGTCTCTTGTACTAATTTCCAATTTACATAAATATTCTGGCAAGCCTCCCCTTTGAGATAAGCCACAGTAGATTCATCAACCGTTGCCCCAAGATGTGTCTGTACCAAAAGATTAAATTGTTTTGCCTTAGTAAGAGGATTGCCATCTGGAGATAGAATTTTATTCTCAGCAATAATGTTATCTGTCTCTTCCGGAGAAAGGCTATCTGCATTATTCATAATACCAGCATCCTCAATGAGGTGGTCAGCCCGATAACGTTTATGAGTTACCGTGTCCTCTACTAAGAGATCCGCAAATCCTCCAATATGTCCACTAGCCTCCCATACTTTAGGATGAAGGAATATAGCTCCCTCAATCTCAACTACATCATCACGATAAGTCACCATATAATCCCGCCAAGCCTGTACGAGATTGTCTTTTAGGAGCTTTCCTAAAGGTCCTAAATCATAAACAGCTGAATATCCTCCATAAATTTCTGATGAAGGAAACACAAACCCATTGCGATGAGCATATTTTACAATTGTATCCAGTTTTGTTGACATAAAATATAATATATTAGGTAGTTGTATCTAGTATACCAAATAACTGTATTCTTGTGAACAAATTAGCCCCAAGCCCCCTCTGTATGATCTTTATCTTCTAATATATCTTCTATAGAACTGAGTAACTCTTCTTTTTTCTTTTTAACTGCAAGTTCTATTAAGTCTCGCATACTATTAGCATCTTGTATCAACATTGAGCTTGCATGTTGCCTGTGATATACACCCCCAGCCCGTAGTACATCAGGAAAATCTTTGGTACAAATCGTAGGTACAGATTCAAATTCCTCAATTTCTAATATGAGCAGTTGCTTACTCTCATATTCTACCGTTTTGATAGTATATCGAGGCAATGGGTCAAGATAATTACTTATATATTGATCAATCCAAGTCCTATCTACACTTGCTAAATCCTCAGCACTAAGTCCAGTTATTTCTTTTTTATCCGATACTCCGAATATGAGCATTCCCCCATCCGGCATATTAGATATAGCTGCTATATGCTTGGCAAGTTTCACCTTGCGATACTCATCAAAGGTATGCCAATTGAATTCTTGCTTGAAGTCTATATGATTATCTTCATAGCCTTCGGTGATCACTTTTTGTAATAATTCGAGGGTGTATTTCATATAGCTATCTGTAAGAAGACATAGGTATAGGTCTTGGCATTGGGTTGATTTCTGTCATACCAGTTTGAAATAAGATTAGATACAATGAGAATAGTAATATAAACCAGACAAATTGTAGAATTATAATAGATAATGCATTTCCCCAACCTCTCCTCAAGCCAACCATAATAGCTGGAGCCAAGAGAATAAAGGCATATAATAAAGTTGTGATGACTGAAATCAGTGAGCTAAATGTAGGATCATAAGATAGAGATTGCCATATATTATTATAACTCAAGACTCTTAACACAATACTTACAATAATAACTAGAATAACTGATCCAAGACTAATCAAAACATTAGTCAGATTAAATAAGTTAATAGATTTATTATCGACAATAGGTCGAACTTTATCTTGAGAGCTGACAGTATTATCTAAACCCTTTTTATGTTTAGAATTGATATATTTACTCAAGAAATAAATCGACACGACAATTGCAACGAGTATCACAAGAGTAATAATAATTTCATTTACATATAGGAGAAAACGATTCTTGGCATATTCCCCCTTTACATTGAAACTTTCATTAGGAGCTAAACTTTTACCTTCTTTGATAATTACTCCATAAGAGCCAATATTACTAACTACTCTGTCCAATTCCCTACTAGATATCGCTGATGAATCTCCTAATTTAGCCATCGGCATAGTCCCAGCACTTTCATTATAATTGACCGATGATTGTTTGCCTTTGATAAATAAATCACTATCTACATCTACCGCTACTTTAGTTGATTGTATTCTGGAGTTGACTTTGATAGTCTCAAAATTAAATTTATATAAACCAAAAGCATTATCTACATAACCCTTAGAAGCATAAGAGATAATAAGAGCAGTAGATTTGGAAGGATCGACTGAATTAGGTAAAGTCAAATTATAAGTGTTTCCCGTTTTAGTATATTTGATTTTAGTATATTCTGCTGATTGTCCTGAGCCATAGTAATAATAATCTTGTCCATAATCTGGTTCTCTATATTCCAAACACTTATTAGGTTGAGTGTTATAATCATATTTTACACATTCTGGAGGTAATTTCATCTGATACATTATCATCTCATAAGGATCAACTTTTGGAATTTCAAAACTAAACTCACTGAGAGCCTGCTCCTCTCGATTAGGGATAACTATTTTAGCATAGGTAATAGCCTCACCATTACCACGAAAAACCACACTATAGGAATGCTTTTGCCCAAATAAAAGTGAGTTGGAAGTATCAGGGGGTATAGGTATAATAGGAGCTATATCTGGAGCCACAGAATTAGCTTCTTGAGCTAAGACAATCCCCCCAAAGTTAGCTAAAAACAGACCTAAAACTAGTACTAGAGCTATAGATTTTGTAATTATTTTATGCATATTTTTATTTAGTAGTTTAATACTAAATATATTATAGCATATATTTAGAAAATTATCTCAAATTTAGAGAAAGCAAATATTCTCAGAAAAAAACTTTTACAAATAATATAGTAGTGATTTTATTCGTTGTAATTTTGATTAACTTTAAAAGCAATAATTTTCTCAATCAAATCATAAGGAATGGGTTCATCAAGGGGAAATTGTACCGACCCCTTACCTTGTTTATAGTGAGATAATTCTTGCGCAAATTCTGTATGAGCTTTAGGAGTGGCATATAGTCCAATATGATGTTCAAAGGCAGCAAAATATACCAGCGGCTTATTGTTTAGCTTAAAAGCTGGCATTGCATAAGAAATACTTTCTTCAGATTCTGGGGCTAAAGTTTTGACCAAATTATAAAGTTTATTCAAAATAATTTGTGTTGATTCAGGGAATTGTGATATATATTCAGGTATAGAATTCATATATTGTCAGTTTACATTATATATAGTATATCATATTGACTATATGCCTGATATATGATTATATAATTCTGTCTTGCATTTTCACAAATGAAGAATTATTCAATCGAATTTATCACAAATCTGGCTAATGGTGGGGGCAGGGTTTGGACAGCATTAAAATCTTGCTCTGATCTCCCTACTATAGAGGATAGATTTAAAAGTCTACGTCAACTAGTAACGGTGATAGCGGGTCCTAACTCTGATACCCTCACAGAGCTTTCTGATGTCAACAATATTCTAGAGACTTGTGGTCCAACTTGGAGAAGATCTATTAATATACGGCAATTAAGAGCTTATACATTCTTCATTAGTTTACCGAGTAGAACAGCTTACATCGCGACAAAAGAGCAAGGAGGGCAAAAAACACTTCACTCGGTAGGGGTAAAAGCAGGTAATTCTGATGCTTATGCATCAGTAATTCTCTTTATGCATATACTTATTCGAGTACTTGAGGGGAATAAAGATCTTCATATAAACTGGATCAAAGATATGGCACTTGGTAAAACTAACCCCTGTCAGAACTTGGTTGGCAATACGGAGATAGATCGTTTATTAGATATGTTTTCCATATTACAAGAGCCTCAACATCGTTCTAAGATTGCATCTTATCCCCCCGAAATTACCATCTATATCCCTCCTCCATCTTCTTATGAGATAATCGTCACAAAGCATTAACCATGCTCCACTCCCTCCACCCCGCAAATTACGGGGTGTTTTTATTTATATAGATTTAAGGAAACTTTCAATGTCTGTCACATATTGTTTTTCTCCATCTGTTGTAAAAATTTTTTATGTCTATTTTTTAGAGCACCATGTATAACTATCAATACATCTATTGGTATTGAGTTCAGAGTCATTAGGACAAATCTTTTCACTAAGAGGAGTACCCTTTTCATAAATAAGTGAGTTGGCTTGTTCCGCATCATTGACTGAAGATAAGCAACAACCTGATCCTTCTAATCCTTCACATTTTTTTCTAAAACTTTCATAATATGCTTTTGATTTTGGTTCTATTGTTGTCTGTTGATTAGAGACATTATCCTCCACATTTTTTTGATTAATATAAATAAACAAAATAATACCTATAATAGCTAAAAGAATTGATAAGGATATTATGTAAATTTTTTTCATAGTTTTATTATACAGATTTATCTTATAGTATACAAGAGTATATACGTATTTATACGCAGAAGAGAGACTTGAGTCGCAAATAGGATTTGCTCCTTGAAACCTTTCGGTTCCAATACCTCCGCCACGGGAAACTACCATTTCCATCAATCCCCCCACGCCCCATCTCGGACACCCACGGTTTCCGACATTCGGAGTAAACTCCTCACTGCCTTCCTGCCCAGGGGGATTGAGACCCCTTCCCATCAAGTCCCCTTTCTTACATACATCTAATACAAAAATATACTCTTAAGGATAAATCCTAAGAGTATATTTTATATAGTGCGCAGAAGAGGACTTGAACCTCCACGGTACTTTGTATTTTCCCACAAGCACCTCAAGCTTGCGTGTCTACCATTCCACCACCTGCGCATTTGAGAGTTTTAGACTCTCTGGAAGCTGATATTATTCAGCTGAGGTAATTTCTTGTTCTGGTGTAGATTCTACTACTGGAGCTGATTTTGTTGACTCGGTAGTAATAACTTTCTTTGCTCGCTCTTTTAGACGATATTTCTTTCCTACTGCTTCTCTCAAGTAAAAGAGTTTAGCTCGGCGAACTTTATTATGCTTAAGGATTTCAACTTTTGCAATATTAGGAGAATATATAGGGAAAATTCTCTCTACACCTATTCCAAGAGATACTTTTCTTACAGTGAAAGTAGCAGAAATACTGGTTTTAAGATGTTTTGCAATTACAATACCTTCAAATATCTGAATTCGCTCTTTTGTTCCTTCAATAACTTTTTGATGTACTCGAACAGTATCTCCTATTTGTATAGGTTCAAATGGTAATTCTGTAGGTGTTGCTGCTGTACTCATATCATTGTCTTATATAATCTCCCTATAATGTGTTGGGGTGGGCGATGTAGGATTCGAACCTACGACCCTCTCGGTGTAAACGAGATGCTCTAACCAACTGAGCCAATCGCCCCAAGTATTGGAATGAATCTTCTTATAGCGAAGCTCATCTTGGTAGCGATAGGAGGGATCGAACCTCCGACCTCGGGCTTATGAGTCCCGCGCTCTAACCAGCTGAGCTATATCGCCAATTAAGAGAAAGATACATCTTTGTGGCGGGAGCAGGACTTGAACCTACAACCTCCGGGTTATGAGCCCGACGAGCTACCATTGCTCTATCCCGCGAATTTATATAACGCTTTACCATTATGACATATTCTCAAAAATAATGCAAGAGTTGGGGTGTGAGTTTGGTTAGTAATTGTAAATTATGGATTTTGTAGGGGCGACCTTTCAGTCGCCTGTACTATGCCCCTCTTTGCCGAGGGAGTACCACAAAGTGGTGGGTATGGATAAAATAGCTTAGTCCTCCTCCGCCCTGCCTACCGTAGGCAGGCAAAGGGGGACAAAAATATCAAGTTACAAAAATAACAAAATACAGGCGACTGAAAGGTCGCCCCTACAAATACAAAAATACTCCACCCCGTCAGGGAAACCTGCCACCCCTCAAGAGGGGAATTTAGCTTTATCCACCTCTGGTACTTCGTGCCACCTCCTCCAAAGGAGGACAAAAATATCAAGTTACCAAAATACTCCACCCCGTCCAGCAAAGCTGTCCACCCCTCAACGAGGGGAATTTTATAACTATTTCCTATTCTGAAAGGCGGCGACGAGGGTGTCTTGATCGACATATTCGAGCAAGGTGCCATTGGCGAGTCCCCTACCGAGGCTACTAATATTGCCTTTGAATGATTTGAGTTGTTGGCGAATATATTGCGCTGTTCTATCTCCTTGTGCAGTGGGGCTGGTGGCGATAATAATATCTTGTATATGTTCGGTTTTAATTCTTTTTAATAATTCTATAATATGCAAATCTTCTGGCTGAGAACCTTTGAGGGGGTCTATTACTCCTCCGAGTACATGATAGCGTCCATGAAATACTTCAATCCTCTCTATTTGTAATATATCTTCAGCATATTCTATGACACAAATACTACCTATATCCCTCACACTATTGCTACAAATAGAACATATATCCCCTTCTGAGGTATTAAAACAAATTTGGCATTGTCTCACCAATGACTTAATACCATGAATTTCTTTAGCTAATTTGGTGAGATAAGTCTGCTCTTGATTAATAAGCCAATAGGCATAGCGGGTTGCTGTTTTACGCCCCACTCCTGGTAATTGACGAATGTCTTCTATTAACTCCTTGACTGATTCAGGAGGTGTTATTTTACGATTCATATTTATTCATTGTTGTTTTGCTGATGGCGATAATCAAGATTAATAAAGGTTGCATATTCTTTTTTGAATCCTAAGGTTACTTTCCCAATAGGTCCATTTCGTTGTTTGGCTATATGAATTTCCGCTATACCTTTACGTTCTGTATCGGGGTTTTCTCGCTCTTCACGATAAATGAATAATACGACATCGGCATCTTGCTCAATAGATCCTGATTCCCTAAGATCAGATAATCTTGGGATTTGTGGAGTTCGACTTTCTACAGAACGAGATAGCTGTGATAAAGCTACTACGGGGACATTGAATTCTCGGGCAAGAGATTTCAGGGAACGAGATATTTCAGATACCTGTTGTACCATATTGTCATTCTTGATACTGGATTCCATCAATTGAAGATAATCTACTACGACAAGTCCTAACTCATCTACTTCGGCGAGAATTCTTCGCAATATAGCTCTCATTTTCATAACACTACTTCCTGGGCTATCTTCTATGAATAGCTGAGACTTTGATAAAGAGTCAAGAGCCGGAGCTAATTGTTCAAAATCCTGAGGATGAAGTTTTCCTGTTTTCATCTTGAACAAATCTACGCGAGCCTCAGAGCTAATAAGTCTATCTACTACTTCTTCTTTTGACATTTCAAGACTAAAGAATACTGCCCCTTTACCAGAAGTAATAGCTACATTTTTGATAATCTCAAGAGCAAGAGAAGTTTTTCCTACCGATGGTCTAGCGGCTAGAATTACGAGATTAGAAGGTTGCAATCCTCCAAGAGCATTATCCAGAGCTTCAAAGCCTGTTTTAACTCCTTTCATCCCAATCCCATTATTATGTACATCATCAATACGGTCAAAAGCATCGTGAAGGGCATCACTCATTTTGACATATTCCTGCTTTACAATTTTTTGCGCTACACTAAATACTGCCTGTTCTGCTTGATCTAATACATGATCAATTTCTTGTGTTTCATCAAATCCAAGTTCCACAATGGAAGAACCAACTGCAATCAAACGCCGTAAGGTTGATTTATGTTTTACGGTATAGGCATAATGTTCAATATGGGCTGAGGATGGTACTAAATCCACAAGATGAGCTAGATATTCTTCTCCCCCAACTTTATCTAATTCTCCAATTAATTCTAATTTATGAGTTACTGTTAATAAATCTATAGGTTCTTTGCGATTGAATAATTCAATCATCATTTGATAAATGATCCCATTTTTCTCATGATAAAAATCATCTTGAACCAGAATATCTACAATTTTGATAAGAGAATCTGATTCTATTAAAATTGCACCCAAAACAGATTCCTCCATATCCACTGCCTGCGGAGGAATTTTATTATGAAGTACTGGCTTCTTGTCTTCATATTTCTTGGCTGATTTCTGTATGGTTGCCATAATACCTACATTTCATCTAAAGGCTCTATTGTCAAAAGTCCTAGTCCTTGTTTTAATATACCATTGACTCGCTGTAATAGATATAGACGATTATTTTTTATTTTCTCATCACTTTCTTTTAAAATTGGAGTAGAGTGATAATAAGAATTCATGAGTTCTGCCAATTCATACAGATAGTGGGCAATATGAGATGGGTCATATTCTCGAGCTGAATAATCTCTGATTTCACTAAATTTAGCTAATTTGATAATAATTTGGCCCTCAGTATCATTAAAGGCAATACCCTCATCATAAGATTCAGGAATATGAGAGGCTTTTTGTACTAAAGAATTGATTCGAGCATAGGTATAGAGAATATAAGGTCCAGTTTTACCTGTTAGGCTAATGGAAGAGGAAATATCAAAGACTATATCTTTTTTGGATGATATAGCTAAAATATAATAAATATAACTGGCCCGAGCAATAAGTTCAATACGACGAGTTTGCTCCTGATCAGATAATGGACTATCTTTGAAATAAATTTCTTTTACATTTTCTTCTATCTCAGCAATAAGTGGGTCTGCATTAACAATAGTTCCCTTTCTAGAGCTCATTTTACCCTCTGGAAGCCTGAATAATCCATATCCAATATGATATAGCCCTGCTTGTTTTATCCCAAGTTGTTTGGCTATTGCAAAGATTTGTTGAAATTGCAGATTTTGTGAAAAATCAGTAATATAAATAATCTCATCAGCCCCATAACATTTAGATTTTTCTGAAAGTCTATATTGTAATAAAGCTAAATCTTGAGTGATATATAAAGCTGTACCCTGAGAGCGTAAAAGAATTTTATTTGGCAATCCAAATTCTTCTAAATCTGCATAAATATAGTTATCTTCCGGATGTTTTTTGAATATACCGCGAGTAAGTCCATCTTTCACAATATTTTTCCCTTCTTGATAAATATCTGATTCATATATATCTTCCTCAAAAGAAGTTCCTAATTTTCGATAGGTGATTTGCTGTCCTTCTATAACCCAATTTCTGAGCTTAAGCCAAATATCATACCAGTATTTGTCTCCTGCTTCCCATTTGGTTAATATATCTTGTGCTTCATCTATAAGTTCAGGGTTTTCTTGTGACTTATTCTCAAATTCAATATATAAGTCTCCCGCATAATGATCAGATTTACCAGTGGGGATTTCATCCTTATGAAATTTATCGTATATCAACATCATCTTGGCAACAGCAATACCTCTATCATTAATCACTTCGGTTTTAATAACTTGATGTCCCTCGGAAGATAGAATTCTGTATAATGATTCCCCTAAAGCAATATTACGAATATGTCCTAAATGAAGAGGTTTATTGGTATTAGGTGAGGCAAATTCAAGAGCAATTTTTTTCTTATGAGTTGATTGTGTAAGTAAGCTATCTCCTATGTGCCACACTAAATACTCTAATTTAATAGTAATATTGACATAAGCATTTACTATAGTGATGGATTCTATATACTCTATATCTTTGAGATTTTCTTGTAACTCAACAGCTATATCCTGAGGAGATTTTTTAAGAACTTTTGCAAAAGCAAAACAAGGAATTGCTAAATGTCCAAATTGAGACTCAGGATATTCAAACTCAATTCTGAGAGCCTCATCTATTGATAAAAATACTCGGATTTGCTTCTCTAAATCCTCTCTAATCCTCTGTAACTGCATATCTTAAAATAGCTTGATAATATCTTTGGCTGTAACCAATAACATTAATAAGAGTAATATACTATATCCGACTAAATGAAATCTATTCTCAACTTTCTGGCTAACTGGAGATTTTTTAATCCATTCTATAATCACGAATACGATTCGCCCACCATCAAGAGCTGGTATAGGTAATATATTAAATAATGCTAAACTTGTACTAATAAGACCTATAAAGGTAATAGTATATGTCAATCCTAAATCTTGAAAATCTCCTACAATTTGTACTAATCCCACTGGACCTGTCACCTCTGCTTCTGGTGGAAGAGGTGCTCTGGTGAATATACTTGCTATCATTTGCCCAAGTATAGAAAGGGTGGTAACGACAATAACATAAATTCTCTCAAAGGATAATTTGAATGATTCAAAAAATGATAATTTTTGCAGTCCAGTAAGCGCAGTAGTAATACCCGTAGCTCCTTGTCCTTCTGGAGGATTTTCTCGAGGTGTAATATTCTTAGTAATAGTCTCATCTCCCCTATTCACCACAATATCTATAGATTTACCTGCATTCTCATTAATCACTTGTGAAACTTCTGATTGGGTGACAACTTTGATTCCATCTATTGATTGAATTTCATCTCCGAATCTCAAATCTGCAGCTTTAGCTGGTGAGTCTTCTGCTACACTTGTTATCAGGGTTGTAACATTACTATATTGCCCAGAATCAATATCTGACTCATTAATTTGAACTTGTGTTCCAAGCATTCCCACAATAGTAAAGGCTATAACTGCAATAATAATATTCATTATTACTCCTGCTGAGAGTATAGCAATTCTTTGCCATGGTTTTTTGGATGCAAAAGATTCTGGATTATCTCTATTGTCCCCTTCTTCTCCTAATAGTTTTACATAACCTCCTATTGGGAGTAAATTAATATTATATTCGGTGTCACTCCCTTTGGGTTTGAAACCCCAAATTTTAGGAGGAAGTCCAAATCCAAATTCTTCTACCTTTACTCCATTCCACCTAGCAACAATAAAATGACCAAATTCATGACCAATGACTACAATTACGAGTATTCCAATAAATAATAAAAGTGTTGTGAGCATATTAAATAGTTAAGATATTTTGTTCTTTTTTCTTAGATATTGACTCTAATTCAGCTTGATACTCTTTGGTATATGTATCAATTTGTTCAAAGTCTTTATATTGTTCATCCTCTGAAATTTCTTTATTCTTGAGTTGATTCTTGACTGTATTGCGAGCTTCATCTCTTACTTGCCTTAGGGCAGTTTTGAATTCTTCAGCCTTATGATTCAATTCTTTGACAAGAGCAAGTCTTCTTTCTTCGGTCGGGACAGGTATCACAAGCCTAACTCCTGCACTCTCAGAAATAGGATTAAGCCCCAAATGTGTCGCTTGTTGTATGGCCTTCTCAATTCCTGCAATACTTGATTTATCCCATGGGCTAATCATAATAACTCTTGGTTCTGGTATACTGATTGACGCAATTTGTTTAATTGGAGTAGGAGTTCCATAATAATCAACCGTAATATCAGCAATCAAATCAATACTAGCCTCTCCCGTACGTAATGATTGTATATCTTTTTGAAATGCTTCAATGGTTTTTTGGAATTGTTGTTTAATCTCGAGAGTATTTAGCATATATATCTTAATTAGTTCCTAAATATAGTATATCACTTTTTTCTTTATCTATTAAGAGTGTAGATATATTCTTGACGGTAGAAGACAAATCACTCGTATTCCAACTCTCTCCTCTATTGGAGGATGTATATAATACGGATCCAACCGTATAATATATGACATTAGGATTTGCAATACTTACTGATAGATTATTGACGGGTAAGGCTAAATTAGGGGTAAGTATACGAATATTTTCCCATGTTTTTCCAAAATCTCGGGTTCTAATTAACTCCCCCGTACTCCCCACATATATTTCTTGAGAATCATTTTGATTTATTGCAAATGAGGTGATTTGAGATCCTGTTACTGCTCTTTCTCTTAGTTTCGGAGTAGAGGCTTCAAAAGAGAATCCCCCATCTCGACTTACAAATAATTGAGAAAGCCCAATAGCTGAAACAATATCTGGATTACTCTTGTCTAGGGAAAGCCCTAATGTTGTGGTTTTGAAATCATATGCCAATACCCAATCCAATCCTTTATTATATGATTTTAATAATACTCCATTTGATAATAATCCATACACAATACTATCATTTTTAGGATTTACCCGAATTGATACAAAAGCTGTTCCACTTTTAGGCTCGGTATATGCTTCTGGCCAGCGATTATCATTACCTCCATTTGTAGTTCGATATAATCGGGCTCTTTTTGAAGCAATGGCTCCAATATATATATCATTACTATTATTAGGGTTTACTGCAAATGTATTCCCAATAACAGGTGAATTAAATACGATAGACCAATCCCCTCCCCAATTAGTAGTTTTAAATAATCCTCCTGTATTGGTAAATGCAAAAATATCATTCCCAGCACCATATTTTAACTCGATAACATTACGGCTCAGATTAATTTTTTGATCTCCACCCACCTTAGCTATTGGCTCAAATGTACGCCCCCCATCAATAGATTTCCAAACTGCCCCTGTCACTCTTGCTTGTGAATTATTAGAAGATGGAATAGAAATAGGTGAAGAATTATTTAAAATAATTCCTGCAACAATTAATATTCCAATAAGTATAGTAAGTGGGATAATTAAAACTTTCATATATTAATGATGTATAGATAATAGAAATTGCTCAATTGCAAGGGTATTTTTCCGATTACTGAATAATAATGTTTTTTTCAATCTATCTAATTCCTTCAATGCCGTATAATGCCATTCAATAGAGTTTATTGTAGTCAATTCATCCAATAATTCTCTAAAAGGTTCTGATAAGCTAATATTAGTATATCGTGTCTTATCCGTAGTTGCAAGTATACAAAGCCAATGTATACTTTCCCATATAAATAAGACTAGTTCTATTGGATACTTATCAATCTCTTGGGTAAATGCAAATATTTCTAATGATTCTTTTTGTATTATTTCACTATACGATTTCCATATACTATCTATTATTTGTTTTAATTCAGGATTTTGCTCTATTTCTCGTATTAAATCCCTATGTCCTAAATAGATATCTTTTGCTTTTTCATTATCTATATATACAGATAAACATCGAGAATATATGGTGGGTAATAATTGATGATATGTACCTAAGAGAATAATAATACTATGTTCTCCTGGCTCTTCAATTAATTTTAATAATGCATTTTGTGCTTCTTTATTGAGAAAATCAGCATCTTCAATAATACAAAAATTATATTGGTGATATAAGGGTGAATTATGAATATTCTGCTTAATAGCTTGTATGTCCTTAAGCCCCAAACTTGATGTTTCAGGAGATTTAGCAATCCAGGTAATATCAGGAGAATTAAGAGTAATATACTGCTGTATAATATCTTGTGCTAAAGATTTTTGACCAGACTTATATCCTCCCTCAATCAAAAAAGTTTGACTATGATGATTATCAATATGCTCAAATATAAGACTTTTAGCTTGATTATATATCATTATTATGAGAAGTCGTAACCGTATTAATATATGTTTTTATTTCTTCAATAAATCGCTTAGTACTAAATTTCTCTGCATGTCGGCGAATAAAAGCTGTGTCATAGGTTTTTTCTGTAATTCTCCTCACACCATCTGCTAATAATTCTACTATTGGGGCATCAAAAAACTCCCCTGTCTTACCTTCGATAATTGTCTCTAAAGCTCCACCTTCTCTCAGAGCTAATACTGGTTTTCCTGCTGCCATTGCCTCAACTGGAGCAATTCCAAAATCATCCGATCCAGCGAAAATAAATCCTCGACAATTCTCATAATATGCTACTATTGTTTCATCATCAAGAAAACCTTTTATCTCTACATTTGAGGCTGCTAATTTCTCTAGTCTTTGGCGTTCTGGTCCATCTCCAATAATAATAAGCGGTATATTAAGCTTATTAAAAGCCTCTACGACAATATCTATATTTTTATAGGGGGTTAATTGAGATACAATAAGAAAATAGTCTTTATGTGACTTTTTTGCTCTTATTCTATTCACATCTACTGGGGGATAAATGACTACTGAGTCTTTACGATAATATTTTTTGATACGAGATTGTGTAAGTTTGGAATTTGCAATAAAATAATCTACCCTATCTGCAGCCTGTCTATCCCATTGACGCAAATAATGAGTTAAGAGGAGAATAAAGAAATTGCCAATATTCCCCCTTTTTTGTTGTCTACGATAAGAATGAAAAGCATTCCAAATAAAGGTGGAGGGTGCATGACAATAAGAAATATGTATAGTTTGTGGTTTAGTAATTACTCCTTTGGCAAAAGAATTAGAGCTTGAGATAATAAGATCATATTGAGTTAAATCAAATGACTCCACAGCAGATGGGAAAAAAGGAGCGAGGAATTTAACTCGAGACTTTAGCCAAGTAGGGAAATTGTTGACAAAACTAGGCTGAACTTTATTGGTAGGAAATATTTCTCCTACTTTAGCTTCATTATATAATAGGGTGTATATATCTGCTTCCGGGTATATATCAGATATATGTTTTAATACTCGCTCCGCCCCTCCAAGACGAGTCAAATATTCATGTACTAAAGCTACTTTATTCTCCTTTTTACTCATATTATTTCTCTCTTTTCATTAATGGAAAAGCGGTAGTTTCACGAATAGGCTTTTGCATCAATATACTAAATAATCTTTCTGAATAAGCAAACCCACAAGTTGGGGGAATTCCATATTCTAAAGCTTCTACAAAATCTCTATCTATCATCATAGCCTCATCATCTCCCTGTTCTCTCAGGGCCTGTTGCTCCTCAAATCGTGCTAATTGGTCAACTGGGTCATTGAGCTCTGCAAATCCATTTGTTAATTCAGACCCATAGGCTATTAATTGAGCTCTTAGAGTTAAATCAGTATTATCTGGGTTTCTCTTGGCTAGAGGGGATAAAGCTACCGGATGATCAATAAGCCATACAGGTTCAATACAATTAGGCCGAGCAGTTTTTTTATAAATTAAATCGACGAGTCTCCCATATCCATCCGTATCATTATAATGTAAACCTAAATCATCAGCCAATAATCTTAGTTTTTCAATAGTATCGTATTCCTGTAATGATATATTCGCAAATTTCTCTACGAATTCATAATAGGATAAACATGGCCAATTACCACTCCAATCAATAGTTTTATCTTTATATGGTAAAGAAAGAGTGGAGAACGTACTTTGAATTACATATTTTATTAATTCTTCTGAAAAAGATACCATAGTATCAAATTCTGAATAAGCCCAATAAAATTCAAATTGAGTGTATTCTTGTAAATGCTCATCATCTATACCTTCATTACGATAATTCTTATCTATATCGAATACTTTTTCAAATCCTCCCGCAATATAGCGTTTTAAGAATAATTCAGAACTAATTCTGAGATAAAAATCTTCATCTAAAGCATTATGATGAGTAGAAAATGGAGAGGCTTCAGCACCTCCGGTAGTATGTTCTAGGGTTGGGGCTTGTAATTCTAAAAACTCTGAGCGTATCATGAAGTCTCTTGTTGCTTGCCAGAATTTACTTTTCATTCTGAATATCTCTCTTACTTCAGGATGAAGTTTCATATCAATATATCTTTTGCGATATTTGATTTCTATATCATCTAATTGTTCAGGCAGAGATCGTAAGGATTTCGTTAATACCCGATATTCAGATACAAAAACGCTAGGCTCCCCTCTTTGAGATATATCTAATTTTCCTGTAACTTGAATATAGTCTCCCCGATCTACTAATTCCTTAAAGTCCTCAAATGTCAGTGGATTTGATTCTAATAAGTCAGATTTAAAAATAAATTGAAATCCTTCGATTAAAGAATCATCTTCTACGGTAGTAAATCCAATTTTCCCTGATAATCGTAATGATTTGATATATCCCGCAACTGTAATAGTCTCTCCCTTTTTGTTATCAAAGGTATTTTTTAATTCTAAAAGAGTAATATCTCTCAATACCTTTTCTGTATAGGGATTTTGTCCTTTTTCTCTCAATACTTGAGCTTTCTGTATACGATTCTCGCGCTCTACTTCAATTGCTGTTAATTGTGCCATATTATAGTTGCGTTAATATTTCTGCTCCATTATCAGTAACCAAAACAGTATGTTCAAAATGAGCGGACAAAGATCCATCATCAGTATATACTGTCCACCCATCATCGGCATCGGTAAATACATCATCTGATCCAAGAGTAATCATTGGCTCAATTGCAATAGTAAGTCCTGATATTAATTTGTCCCCTGTTCCTGGTTTTCCATAATTAGGGATATTAGGATTTTCATGAAGATTATACCCTACACCATGTCCTGCATAATCTCTCACAAGCCCATATCCAAATTGGTTAATATAAGATTCAACTGCATAACCAATATCTCCTGTTGTTGTCCCAGCTTTCACAGCCTTAATTGCTTTATTGAGTGATTTTTTGGTTCTCTCAATTAATAGTCTTGACTGTTCTGGTAATTCTCCTATACCAAATGAAATAGCGCTATCTACAATAAGTCCTTGATGTTTGAGCCCACAATCTAGCGACACAATATCACCCTCTTGTACAATAGTTTCAGTATTAGGAACACCATGTATAACCGCGTCATTAAGGGATACACAAATAGCTCCGGTAAATCCATGATAGCCTAGGAATACTGGTGCTACTTTCTTTTTGTCAAAAAATTCTCGGGTATATATATCAATTTCATGAGTACTAATACCAGGCTTTACCTTTTCCTCCTGCAACCATATCAAAGTCTCAGCAAGAATTTTACCTCCTTGCCTCATTAATTCTATTTCAATGGGATTTTTTGACTGGTATTGTGACATATTATTGTAAAGCTTTGAGAATATCTGCTGAAACTAATTCCATTGATTGATTTCCATTAACTGTAATAAGTTTTCCCTTTTCTTTAAAATATTCAATTGCAGGAACTACTAATGCATGATGTGTTTCAAGACGCTTTTGAATATGCTCTGGTTTATCATCTTCACGATGTAGTAAATCTAATCGTTCTGATAGTCTATCAGTAGCCACATCATCAGGAACATCAATATATATCACATAGTATTCTCTTTCAAACCAAGTTAATACCTTATGTACTATTATAGCTTCTTCTTTAGAACGAGCAGCTCCATCCAAAATAATCCCTTGATTAGGATTAGAATCATTAATCATATAATCCACTAATACATAACTTGGAATCCAATAGGGTAAAAATTCTCCATTATCAATGAGAGAACCTACTTTTTGGGATAAAAACCCATCATGAGTTGCTATTCCACGGAAAAATTCTCCATAAGGAATTGCTTCCATACGAAGTTTTTGCTTCAAAATACCACTTTGAGTTCCTTTACCAGCTCCAGGCTTACCAATTAGGATAAGTGCATCTACTTTTTTCATATAGGTAATATAATATTATTTTCTTTTATCCTATCATATTATTCCAATAATTTCTACTATTTTTGTCATTATGATATACTGACACATATGAAATATATTCGTTTTATACCAGCTATTATTATCTTTGGAGTTATTTGGTATTGGTCAGATCAACCTGGCCTGCAATCTGACTATACGCCTATTATTGACTTTTTTCTTCGCAAAGGAGCTCATATACTAGAGTATTTAATTCTTTATTTAGCCTTATTCTGGGCATTTTTACCCCAAAAATTCTCTAATCTATCCATATCTGAAATACGTCTTATTCATATCAAAACATTTATTCTAGCATTCCTTGCAACTCTCCTTGATGAATGGCATCAAACATGGGTTCCAGGCAGAGAAGGTAAACCTCTTGATTTATTATTCGATGCTATAGGATTCTTAATTGCCTATATTCTTATTTGGGTATTCTGGGTATATATTTCACATAAAAAAGATAATCCTAAATAAAAAAGCTCCATTTAATTGGAGCCTTTTTATTTAGAGAAATAGATTATTTCTTCTCTTCAAATTCTGCATCTTTTGGAGCTTCCGCATTAGATCCAGCTTCTTCTTGCTTTTCATCAGCTTGACCATGATCATGTCCTGAATGAGCATCAGTCTCTCCTTGTGGTTGAGCTGCTTGTTCTGCCTGATATAGTTCAGTTCCTACTTTTTGAGAAATAGTAGATAATTCATCTAAAGCCTTTTGAATATCCTCCTTAGAGTCTTTATCTTTTACTTCTTTTAGGGCAGATACTTTTTCAGTTAATGTAGTATCATCCTCAGCTTTAATCTTGTCTTTACTCTCTTTTTGCATTTTTTCAGTAGCATAAATAAGAGTATCAGCTTGATTTCGAATTTCAATTAATTCTTTAGCTTTCTTATCCTCCTCGGCATGAAGTTCTGCATCTTTTGTCATTTTCTCAATATCAGCATCAGACAGTCCAGATGAGGCCTCAATTCGAATAGATTGCTCTTTATTGGTTGCTTTATCCTTAGCAGTAACTTTTAATATTCCATTAGCATCAATATCAAAAGTAACTTCAATTTGAGGAATACCTCTTGGTGCTGGAGGAATACCATCAAGAATAAATCTCCCTAAAGGCTTATTGTCTTTTGCAAATTCTCGCTCTCCCTGCACAATATTAATATCTACAGATGGCTGATTGTCACTAGCAGTAGAGAATATTTGTGATTTTGAAACAGGTACTGTGGTATTTCGCTCAATAATTTTGGTTGAAACACCTCCCATAGTTTCAATTCCAAGTGATAATGGAGTAACATCTAGGAGAAGCACATCTTTGACATCTCCTTGTAGAATTCCTCCTTGAATACCAGCCCCAATAGCAACTACCTCATCAGGATTAATACTTTGATTAGCCTCTCTTCCAAAAATTTCTTTTACAAATTCTTGTATTGCAGGCATTCGAGTTTGTCCTCCTACCAAAATAACCTCATCAATATCAGCCTTAGTGAATCCAGCATCAGCAAGAGCTTTTTCACAAGGAGCTTTAGTTCTCTCAATTAAATCTTTTACTAATTCTTCTAGTTTTGATCGGGTAAGAGTAATATTTAAATGTTTTGGTCCTGTTTCATCATTAGCAATAAATGGAATACTAATTTCTGTTTGTACGGAAGTAGATAATTCAATTTTTGCTTTTTCGGCAGATTCCTTTAATCTCTGTATAGCTAAACTATCACCTGACAAATCAATTCCTTGATCTTTTTTGAATTCAGTTAAGAGATAATCCATAATTTGTTGATCCAAATCATCTCCTCCTAAATGAGTATCTCCATTGGTTGCTCTTACTTCGATAGTATCTTGTGAGACCTCGAGTACAGAAACGTCAAATGTTCCTCCTCCAAAGTCATATACTACAATTTGTTGATCTTTTTTCTTATCAAATCCATATGCTAAAGCTGCTGCTGTAGGTTCATTGATAATTCTCTTCACATCAAGACCAGCAATTTTTCCAGCATCTTTAGTAGCCTTTCTTTGCGCATCATCAAAATATGCAGGGACAGTAATAACTGCTTCAGTAACAGGAGCTCCTAGTTTTGCCTCTGCATCAGCCTTTAATTTTTGCAATACAATGGCTGCAATTTCAGCAGGTTGCTTCCACTCTTCTCCCAGTTTAATTTCAACTCCACCATTAGAAGCCTCTCGGATTTCATAAGGCAATAAAGCTTTATCTCTTTGAACCTCTTCATCAGAAAATTTACGACCAATAAGTCTTTTAGCTGAAAAAATGGTGTTTTTAGGGTTAACTACACCTTGCCTTTTAGCTACAATCCCCACAAGTCGCTCTCCACTTTTGGATACAGCTACAATAGAAGGAGTAGTACGACTTCCCTCAGCATTTTCTAAAATTTTATGTGATCCTCCCTCAATAACTGCTACTGCAGAATTGGTTGTTCCAAGATCAATACCAATAATTTTACTCATATATTAATATATTAATTTTTACTTCTTTATTATACACCTTTTAGCAATCTAATGTCAAGAGTGCTAAATTGCTATTGAAAAAGCTTTTTTTGCATTAGAATCTAGAATTTCTGTTAATTTTTGTATATCAACTTCTCTTAATTCTGCTATTTTATTTATCGTATATATTAAAAATAATGGACTATTTTGT
>JBIIRM010000009.1:0-40012 GCA_044341565.1 Minisyncoccia bacterium
ATTTTGTTTACCTCGATATGGTATAGGGGCTAAATATGGGGCATCAGTTTCACTCAATAATTGACTCTCAGGAACTATTTTTACTGACTCTTGTATAGATACCGCATTATTAAAAGTAATAATACCTGAGAAAGAAAAATATATCCTATGGGATAATGTATTAAACTTATATACCCAATCACTATTTCCCGTAAAACAATGTAATATAATCGTCAAATCTTGATATTCTGATAATACCTGAAATGTCTCTTCAAATGAGTCTCTAGTATGAATAATAAGAGGCTTATTATATTCCAATGCAAATTCAATATGTAGTCGAAATAATGCCTCTTGTTGCTCTCTAACTTCTTCAGGTTTATGATAATAAAAATCAAAGCCTGTTTCCCCTATTGCAATAATAGCATTTGCTTTTAAGAGTATATTCATCTCCTCTCGAATAGCAGGGATATCTATTCTGTCATATTCATGGGGATGTACTCCAATTGAAGAGTACAAAAAGGAATATTGTGAAGCTAATTCTATAGCTTTTTTACTATCCTCAATACTTGTACCTACCAATATTGCTTGTATTGAGTTTAATTGCAATGCTTGTAATAATTCTTCTCGATTCTCATCAAATTCTTGAGAATGAATATGACAATGGGTATCGAACATTATTTGGCAATTTTATTAGTAGTAGTCACATTACCAGAAGTATCGGTAGTTTTAATCCAGAAATTGAATGGTCCTGCTCCTACGGGTGGCTTATAGTTATAGGAATACGTTTTAGGAGCTATAATTGGTTTTTTGATAAGATTTAATTGACCAATAGTATCATCCCAAAATTCAACTTGAGCTACGCCCTGAGTATCAGTAATATTAGCAGATAATACAAATCCAGATACTTTGTCTCCTGTAACACTAAAACTTTCTACAACTGGGCTCACTGAATCTAATTTAATAGTAATTTTAACACTTGCTTCTGATTTATTGAGATAGGTATCAAAGGCACGTACGGTAAGTGTTTTTTCCCCTCCAGATGGAGCAATAACCGTTTGATTAATAGTTGCTGATTCTGAAGATAATACCGATACATCATCCAAATATACATCAACTTGCTTGACTCCTTGAGCAGCTGTAACACGAATATCTAATGGGACACTATTACCCGTTATTACCGTACCATTACTTGGGCTATTAATACTAATTTGAGGCTTATTCTCATCAGTGTATACAGTATCCTTATCGTCTGGGATATTGGTAATATATCCTTTTGATCTTGCCCAAGCTAAAACTGGTCCCTCCCAATTATCAAATTGAGGATCTTCTTGTGGTTTTTTGGGCCAAGCTCCAAGAATATCATCTAATTTTACATAATATAATTCACTGTGAACAGTTTTCACTTCTCGCTCTTCTACCAGTTCAGGAGGAGTACTATCTGTTGCAATTTTACCCGTAGCAGTATTAATTTTAAATTTCTGATTATATTCAAATCCACCTGTATTTACCATTGGCTTATTCCCCTTCTTGATTTCTGGCTTCGTAAATTTACCAGGAGTCCTTCCAGCGGTAATAGCTTCTCTCATAAATCTATTCCATATTGGAGAAGCTACTACAGAGCCATCTGCACCATTTTTCATTGGTTTATTATCATTGCGACCGACCCATACTCCTGTAACAAGATTTGTAGTATATCCAACCGTAAGAGCATCTCGAAATTCCTGACTCGTACCAGTTTTAGCGGCAATATCAATACCAGGAATACTAAGATTATTCGTAAATCCAAATACCGGTGATCTTGCATTATTATCTGAGAGAATATCAGTAATTTGTCTTGCAACATTTATGTCTAGCCCTTGCTTTTCTTTTTTCTCCCAAGAATATAATGTTTCTCCGCTATTATTGGTAACCTTCATAAGTGGAGTAATAGAATTAAATTTTCCATCATTGGCATAGGCTGAATATGATCCAAAATGTTCTAATAGTTTAAGCTCTGCTCCACCAAGAGCCATTGCAAGTCCAGATTTTTTTGATTCTGAATAATCTGTAATTCCCAGTTCACCACCTAATTTGAGAGTATCTTTGATACCCGCTAAATACAACATCTTTACTGCAGGTACATTCAATGAAGTTGCTAAAGCTCTTCTTACACTAACTGGGCCATTAAATTGTAAATTGAAGTTTTTAGGCTCATAGGCTGGAAGTCCTGGTGTTGTCTCAAAATTAGTAGGAAGATCAAATAAATATGAGTCTGGGTTATAACCCTTAGTAAAGGCTTCCGCATATACCAAAGGTTTAATAGATGAACCTGGAGATTGTGGAGTTGTAAGTACATTCACATTCCCATCTGCCTTGGTATCAAAATAATCTTTAGATCCTACTAAAGCAAGTATATCCCCATTGGTTGGATCAATAGCACCAAGAGCTGCATTTTGAGTATCATATCTACCCCGAGTCTTCTCTACTTCTTCTTTTACCGTCTTCTCAGCAATTTGCTGTAATTTCCAATCAAGTGTAGTTTGAACTTTGAGCCCACCCTGATCTAATACATCTTCTCCAAATTGTTCTGCTAATTTTTCACGAACATAGAATACAAAATGAGGAGCTTTAATATTTTGAGCAAATGGTTGTACCACTAATTTCTGCTCTTTTTGCTGATTATATGCCTCCTCAGTAATATAACCTTGTTCTTTCATCTTTAATAATACCAATTTCTGCCGAGATTCTAATTTATCAAAATTTGATCCATATGGGGAATAATAAGTTGGACGCTGAATAATAGCTGCCATCATAGCGGCTTGATAAGGCTCTAATTCACTTGGCTTTTTTCCAAAGAAATTCTGAGAAGCAGCCTCTACTCCATAAATATTTCCTCCAAATGGAATTTCATTTAAATAAAATGCAATTATCTCATCTTTTGAATATTTTTGCTCAATTTGAATTGCCAAAATTGCCTCTCGAATTTTACGAATAAGAGATCTGTCATTTGTTAATAAGGCATTTTTGACAAATTGTTGAGTAATAGTTGATCCTCCTCCACCAACACCACTTCCTGTTGCATTTTGAAAAGCAGCTCTCACAATAGCAGTAGGCCTTACACCCAAATGCTTATAAAATTCTTGATCTTCAATAGATATAAAGGCCTGTTTTAATACATCTGGTATTTGATCAGCAGGAATAATAGTACGATTTTCATTACCTGAAATTTCATATAATAATTGCTCTCCTGTTCTATCGTAAATTTGTGTAGATTGTACAATTTTACGATTATCAAGATTAACTACACTTGGCAAATCTTTTGCTACATAAGCATAGGCAATCAAAAAACTTACTATTCCAAAAATAAATAGTCCTAATAGAATTCTATAGGTGATTTTTACCCATTTTTTACTCCAAAATGATGGCTTTTTGTGAATAGCCTTTTGAAGGTCATGAGATTTATGCTTTTTTTTCATAGCTATATGTTAAAAGTATATAGACTTTTATGAAACTGCTTCTTCTGCCTCCGGTAATATATCTAATCTTCTCACATCTATCTCTTCTCCCGTATGAATATCTCGTCCATATATACCAGCTTCAATTCGAGCCAAGGCCTTATCAATTTTTAATAGTGTTTCCTCTAAAGTCTCTTCTACAAGTATATCTCGCTCATAATTAACTTGTTCCTGAACATTATCTTCTTCATCCTCACTGATATTCTGATACTTAACCTCATAGCCAGTTCCTGTACTTTCTTTAGTAGCCACAGAATCAAGTTCTGAGATAATTCTTTGCTTTTTTTCAAGAAGTCTATTACGATAGAGTTCTAATTTTACTGAGTCCATATATATATGCTAATTTTATACTTACTATTATAGTATATTATACCAAGGAAGTAAATACAAGTAGTCCCAATAATATACTAATCAATACTGTCCTAGCTATTATTTTTTTAGTATTCAAGACTCTCAAATAAATATCTCTAAATATGGATAATGAGAATATCAAAAAAGTAGTTAATATTATTGACTGGGTAAGATGAGTTAAGGGTAATACTCTAAGTCCAATAAATAATTCTACTATTACAAGTGAAAGTATAAAAGACATAATACGATAAAATTCACGATCAACCCCATACATCCATAAAATATATAATGAGATATTGAGCGTAGAAATAAAAGCAATAATACTCAATATAATTGGTGATGTTGTTCCTATAAATATAGATCCAAATAAAAAGGCATAGGTGGAAAAAGATACAAATATACTACCGGATATAATAATTTGTCTCATAAATTCTGAACTTCTATATTCTTTATGAGAAATAATATCTTGTACAAAAAATAGCCCCAGACCAAGAACAATTACAATAGCAGCAATAGGTACTGTATCTCCTTTTATAACCCTCATAAATAGAATTGATGCAAGAATAAAATGCAAGGGAATTTGATAAGAGCGTATTCTATATCGATAGAGAAATACTAAATACGCAACTAATATCAAAAAACCTATTATTCCAAATGAGCTAAATAATAATTGATTTGCTTTAATGATATATAAATAACTTGGAAAAAATCCGATAAGCAATATAATATTCCAAAAATTTTTCTGGAATATTATTTGTTGTAACCATTTCACATACTGCATATATTATCTCCGAAACTTGATTGATCTTCCTTGTGGTATATTATTTTTTGTAGGTTCCTTAGGTACCATGAGATTTGACTTTACTTCAGATAATAATTCATCTAAAAGACCATCCACGCTTAATTTTTCTTCTTGACTAGACATATGTAAATCTTTTAGGAATTTTTCTTTAATCAAATATTCTGATTCTCCATAAGAAGATGTTGATCTACTAAATACCTCTTTTAATTTTTTTGCCATTATTGGATTAGTATATTCTACAGACTCAGCAGCAGGGATATCTTGTTTAACTTCTGGAATAAATTCTTCTCTTTTGTCTTCTGTTGTCAGTTTATTATCAATAGGATTAGGTAGTATAATCTCCTCCTTAGGTATAGGGTTTTTTATTTGCTCCTCTACTTTTGGAGTAGTATCTATAGACTGCGATGATGTTGAACTATTAGTCTCAGCTTTAGGAATAGGATTTTCTTCTGTTGCTTCTAATTTGGGATAAATTATAGAGGCAGTCTTATTCGATGTATTATATGATTTTGATTTATCATGATAGGGTTTAGAATAAGACTTGGATTTATTATCTTTATCTGCTGAGGATTTTGCTTGACTTTCTGGAGATACTTTGATATCTGTATTCTCAATATGAGCCCCCCTAAGTGAAGATTTAACATTCCCATATGTTTGACGAGAAAATTCAATAATTTTATCCCTATTAGATATAAGCTCTGGCTCAGGATTAGGTAATGTATCAGCACTAAAAGGCTGACTTGTAGCTCCATCTATCATAAGCTTTAAATATATTTTCCATTTTGGAAGATTAACCAAATCCTCAATGGTAAGCACTGGAGTAAATTCTCTTTCCATAAATTCAGCATCAGCGGCCCCAATTCTAAATACAATAGTGGTCCCCACATTACCAAATACTGCACCTCTTACAATTTCAGATAATTGCTCTACATATTGATGAGCCAAAATAAGACTTAATCGATATTTGCGAGCTTCTGATAATATTTCTGCAAAAGAATCTGTTGAGAAATTTTGAAACTCATCAATATAGGCATAAAAATCTTGCCTCTCTTCTTCTGGTATATCCACACGACTCATAGCTGCTAATTGCATTTTCGTAATCATCATAGCTCCCAGTAATTGAGCTCCACCCTCTCCTACAGCTCCCTTAGAAAGATTCATAATCAAAATTTTCTTTTGATCCATAATTTCACGCAAATTAAAAGACGATTTTGCCTGCCCAATAATATTACGAATAAGAGGTGAAGAGGTGAATTGTCCAACCTTATTTTGAATAGGAGCAATAGCCTCAACTAATAATTTATCTGTATATCCATCAAATTCATTTAACCAAAATTGCTTTAATACTGGATCATGCATTTTATACACAATATTAGCGCGGAAATTTTTATCCACCAGAATACGCATAATATCAAGTAAGGTACTTTCTTCATTTTCGAGCAAGGTTAATATGGTATTACGAAGGATATATTCCAATCTTGGTCCCCAAGAATCTGCCCAAATTTTCTTAAATACGCCTACCAAACCATCAGATACAATATGCCTTTGATTTTCTGGTACATCCCCGAGTACATTAAAGGCAATAGGAAATTCTAAATCTTGTGGGTTAAAATAAACAACATCTTTAATACGGTTTTCTGGAATATAATCAAGCAAGGCATCTGCTATATCTCCATGAGGATCTACAAAAGCAAATCCAGCTCCACTACGTATATCAGATACCGCCATATTGAGAAGTAAGGAGGTTTTCCCCATACCTGTTTTCCCAATAATATGCATATGGCGTCTCCTATCATCTCTTTTAATACCAAAAAGTTTACCCTGACCATGAAAATTAGTCTTGGCAACAATGGTGATATCTTTATTTGTTTGATTTTCACTCATACTATTTGATTACTCATTGATGATAGGCAGCCCCATAGGGGGATTGGCTTTTTTAGCTTGTACTCTTTTAAGAGTTGAGGTAGTAATTGAACCTCCTGGGAAGTGAAATAGAGTCGTTAATTCCTCGGTATTAAAAATAAATTTTGTACTTGCTATTTTACGCTTAATATAATTATCGAGCATTAATATTTTACGCAAACGCTCTTTACCACGAATAGGTTTATTAAAGAAATCACTGACAATGGTTATAGTATCTTCATTTGGTTTAAATGAGTTCAGGGTAGAATCATTGAATTGTTTTAAACTACCCAGCAATGCTTTTGGTTGATTAGGGTTAAATCTTGCTTTTGGGGCTAAATATACTACCCTTAATACCGTTAAGAATCCTGGTTTAGTCATACTCATTTCAATAGTTTCTATGGTATTCTTTTTACCTGGGGTGAGATTTTGATCTACGCCAAACTTTTGCTCTTTAGGAGTAGGTGCCGATGGAGCCTTTACGATGCCCAATGAGATAAATTCAATAATTGGAGCTATATAGATATCTAGGAATGTTCTCTTATCTTCAAAGTCACGATCCAGTAGCTTATCTAATTCTTTTTTACTCACTTTACTCCAGGTATCCTCCAGAGATACTATTGGTAATTGCATCCATAATTGTTCATCTGGCTCTATACCTGCCATTACTTCTAATACCTGAGCTAAGGGGTCATTAATATTAGTATCAATACTAGGATCTAAGAATTGTTGATAGGTACGAATGGGATAGGCATCATTTTTTGCCATACCAAGATCTATTCCAAAAAGATCATATTCAACTTCTAATGTATCATTGCCAAATCCTTTGGTATAATCAGTAACTTCTATAATTTCTACCTCAGGAAAAGCACCATATATACCATTCTCTACCATTTTACGATATTTGATATGAGTGCGAATCAGAAAGTGAATATCTCCTCCAATAGATACAATTTCAAGAGAAAACATATCAGGAAGAGCCCCTTCTATATTTTTCTCCCACCAAGAATATGAAGTTTGCCCACCATGTAGGGTAGTCAAAAACTGCTCCATAGACTTTGGGGTTTTTTCTTCACCTTTTTCTAATACAATTTCAAGTAATACAAATTGTAAATTATTACCAATCCAATTTCCCCGTATAAAATCAAAATAAAAGGCTCTTAATATAGTCCAAAGTATAATTGGAAGCCAAACCCACCAAAAAGTAGCAATAAATGTAAAAATAAAAAATGCCTGATCTATGTTTACATATGATGAAATACCATTAGGCATACATTTGTGTCTATTATATATATCAAGTATATCAGGAAATATTTTGTTCGTCTACTTATTTATCTTCTTTTCTAGTAAATGTATAAGTCTAGTATTTAGCTCTTTACCCGCAGTATGTATATCTTTGTCCGAAGCATAACTATATACTAATACGCCCTCATCATATTCCCCATCTAAATCTGAGATAAATTCTGCCATATCAAGCTTAGAAAAATCAAGATATCCTTGTTTGGTACTATTCCCATTATCTAAAAGAATATGAAGCCCTAATGTATCATGAGGTAAATAGGATAATATTGTCTGATATATAAAAGGAATATCCTGAGCCTTAGTATGGGTTTTGGAGAAATCATGAGGGAAAAGCTTAGAATAAGCATAGCGTTGTTTGATACCCTCTATACTAATTTCTATCCATTCTAAATGAGCTAAAATACGGCCAATTAATAATCTTTGGCTATCGGTAATAAGACTATTAAGAGCATCATTAATTGCATTATAATCCCCTCCTAATTCACGTATCTCAATAATTGCCTTGTCCACTGCTAATGTACGTGGTGATAATAATAAAGAGAAAAGAAGTGTATTACAGATATTAGTATTCCAAGCATTGGGATAATAGGTTTTAATATAATCCATAATAATTTCAGCATTCGAATTATAGGCTGAATGATATATAGTCTTTTCAGAATAGGGATGCTTGATATCAAAAGAAGATATAGCCAGAGAGGGAGTATCAATAAATATATGGGGATAATCAGTAAAATATTGCCCTAATTGAGTCCAGTTTTGAGTATCTAATGTTACAACCAAATCATAAGGATATTTGCCTGGAGTAATAGTTACTAATTCAGATTGGAATTTTTCTGAGGGTGAATTAAGATAAATTCTCAGTTCAGAATCTGTTCTATCATATTTGAGCGATTCAATAGGGTATTTAGTGGTATCAATAGAGATTATAGACTCTACTGAGCCTTGCAATATTGAATTTATCATACTCGTATCAATCATAGTCAATACTTGTTGTATATGAGAATATGATGATATGATGCTCACTTGTTTTCCCTCGGCTTGTAATACAGAAGCAAGAGCCAGGGCTGAACCCAATATATGTATTCCATGAATTTCTGGAATAGGTATTACAATTGATTGAGCATTTTGTAATGTCTCATGCATTAATGTCAAATCTGATACGGCCATAATCTATCCTTATATAAAGGCTTATTATACCAAAATACCCGGATATAGTCAAAGACCCTTTCCTTTTAAGCTTGTCTCAATGAGTTTCTTATACCCTGTATAAATTCAGATAATTCTTGATCTAAGTTTACATTTTGCATAGTGTTTTCTGAATCTAATGCAATTGGTATTATTGATTGATTATTAATCGTGATATATATATATCGTTCTTTTACAAATAATGCACGAGGATATGATATCAAAACAGGTATATAGTTATCTTGTTTATCTACAAAATTGATAATAAAAGATCCATATTGCAATAATTCTTGTGCAATAAACTCATAGCTATCACTATGATTATAGGCTTCTCCGTATTGTAATGAGAGATTTGCTGAATTCATAGTTTAGAATTTACTAATAAGGAAATAATATAGGGCTGGCTGATAGGCCTCAGCCCAGTCACGAGCCTGAGACTCACCATCACTATCAGCTGGGAAACAATTCCCCATTAAGCGATAAGAATAATCTTGTAAACTTTTGCTATAGGTATATAAAACAGGTTTTGCAGATTGTTGGAATAATGGTATGGCATAATAAGAGTCCCCCACTTGGATAGTATGAATAAAAGGCGTTTTGATAGCCAGTAAAATCATTTTAATAATTCTAGTAGCCATACCAACATCTCGAGTTTTGGTTTTACCCATAAAATAATTCCCATTTTGTACTAATTTCTCTTCTCCAGCAGAATGTGCATAACTACGAATATTTGGCTCAATTCTAGAGTCCATATAGGCATAATGATCTAACATTGAGGGCTGAGTATATTCATTTTCTTCATGAGGAGGTAATAATTCGAATACTTCTGTATGTTTTTTTACTACAGAGGCGGGAATTTGTATCATTCCATATGGCTTTATTTTTACATAAGAATCCAAATCTCGCATATATTCAATAATATCCCCACGACGTAAATATGTCATTGTATGAATATATTCGAAATCTTGATTGAGTTTATATCTATCCGCCATATTATGTTAACAAAAATATAATTTGAGTCAGTACCAGAGATGCCCCAATACTCCATATTCCCATCACAATAAAGGAAAAGCTTCTCAGCTCACCTTTTTCATTGGGTGACATTTGTTGAATAAATCCAGTACTCACAAGCACAAACATAGTAGCTATACTACTTGTTATTGCGATTGATATCAGGGATAATGCCCATACTTGTATAAATGCTGTTGCCATAGTCTCAAAAGCTTATGATTAAGCGTCCTCATGCTATACAGCTTAGAGAACTGTTAATCGTATCATATCTATATTGTTTTGTCAACAACATACTACAAATTAAATGTCAAAAGTTGTCAAATAAAAAAGATGCTGTATGGCACAGCATCTGATATAAGAAGAGATCTCAATGAGTTTGCATAGGAGCGTGAGAAGAAAGCAATTTCTTCAACTCATGGAGAACTGCTCTCCACTCTTTTGGAAACCAGATTACCAGTTCATGGGCGAGTGAGCTCTCAGAGAACTCTTTCCCCACAAAATGGTTTTCAAGAATTGAGATAAAATCCTCATCCCAGAAAGATTCAACTCGGAAATGCTCAACAAGCAAATCCCTATGAGGAAGAATATACTTGGTGGTGGACATAAAAAGAACAGCTTATATATGGAAATTATATCTACACCTTGTATATTTGTCAATAGCCTACATATACACCTATCACACAAAATAAAAATCGGCCTCCTGAGAAGCCGATATTGTGTTGAGATATGTTTTACCCATATTGGGTGTGAAGAGGAGTCAGCAATGAAAGAGAGATAATCCCATTTTTTATCCAGATGCTTTTTTCCCCAAAGGACTTCTGTAGCTTATCTCCAAGATCCTCCACACTCATAGACAAATCTGCATATTCGATGAGGAGATCCAGTTCTCGACCATCCATCCCATCAAAAAAATAGTCTCTCAGCTTAGATTCCGAAGGGATAGAAATAGAGGGAACAGACATAGTAAAAGTATGTAGAGCCTCCCTATATTATGTACAAATTACTATTTTGTCAAGCCTTTTTATACCAAGCTCTATATATTATTACAAGTAATGGTGAGGCGATGAATATAGAAGAATAAGCCCCAAAAAAAGTTCCAAGGAATAAGGCTAAGGCAAAATATTTAACTGATGCTCCTCCAAATAGGAATATAGCTCCTAATACTACCAATAATGAAACTGAGGTATTAATAGATCTTGTAAAGGTTTGATCTATACTTTTACCTACTGTCTCTTCAAAATTATCTCCTCCATAGCGCCGAATATTTTCTCTAATTCTATCAAAAACTACAATGGTATCATTGATGGAAGATCCTAATATTGATAATAAAGCGATCACAAATAATACATCAATTTGTAATATCCCAAGATATGAAAGATAGGCAAATACTCCTGTTGGAATTGCAATATCATGAATAAGAGCAATAATAGCTGTAAGTCCATAATATCGAGAAGGTACTGGATATGAAACCCCACGGAATACATAGGTTATAAAGATTATAATTGCAATTAATACAATAGCAATGGCAATTAAAGCTCGGTTTTTCAGCTCTGTTCCAATACTAGAGCTAATAAGTGAATTAGATTGCTCTTGGATAATATCAGCTTTTGGAATTTCCTCAGTATCATATTTAAGAACAATAGCCTGTTTTAATGCAGCATATTGCTCATCATTTATTGGTTCTAAATCAATGCGAAATACTCCATTATCTTGTTTTGTCACAACTCTTGGCTTTTGACCATTATCAGTAAGAGCCTGTTTTAACTCATCAGATGTTAAATTAGGTTGGCTCGTAATTTTCCATTCCACTGTTCTCCCCCCAATAAAATCAGGGCCTAATCGGAGCCCAAATACCCCAATACTAATGAAAGATGCCATTACAAGCACAAGCCCTATTATTAACCATATTCTTGTATGTCGTATAATCCACATAATTATTTCTGTAAGGTAATAAAGCGACCAAATTTTGTCTTTAATAACCATTCTTGATATCCAAGTAAAATGATTAATAGTCTACTGACGGTAATAGCGGTAAAGAGACTCACACCTATTCCAATAGTCAGTGTCACTCCAAATCCCCTCACTACTCCAGAGGCTAAATAAAACAGAATCAGAGCAGATATTAAAGTAGATATATGAGAATCTCGAATTGATTCCCAAGCTCGCTTAAATCCTTCTTTTGCACTTGCCTCAAAATCACGCCCATTGGCAAGCTCTTCTTTCATACGCTCGAATATCAAGATATTACCATCCACCGCAATTCCAATACTTACAATAAACCCAGTAATTCCCGCTATTGTCAAAGTAAATCCTAATATATTAAATATAGCGAGCACCAATATTGCATATACTCCTAATGCAATTACTGCAATTACTCCTAAACCTCGATAAAAGAGTATCATAAATATAGCGACGAATAATAATCCAAATCCTCCAGCTCGAATACTTTGATATAAAGACTCTGTACCAAGACTTGCTTGTATAATTTGTTGTGAAGCAATAGTAATTGGTACAGGCAAGGCTCCTGAATTCAAATAATCAACTAATTCCTTGGCACCTTGAGCGGTAAAGTCTCCAGATATGGTAGCCTGTCCATTAGGAATTTCTTGATTAATTCGAGGGGCACTCACAACTTGACCATCTAACACAATATAAAGAGTTTTTCCAATATTATCCCGGGTAAATTCAGCGAATATCTTTTTCCCCTCATCATCAAATTTAATACCTACTTGTGGCTGCGTAGTTTGTGGATCAAAAATAACTTGAGCATTATCAAGATTTTGTCCTGTTAATACTGGAGATCCAATAAAATCAAGATTTGCTAAATTATCTAGATTTTCAAAATCACCACCTTGTATCTGCTCTATAATTTTTTGCCTTTCCTCTGGGGGTCTTACTTTATCAAAAAACTCTAAAGTTGGAGTTTGTCCAATTTGCTTGATTGCTTGCTCTGGATCTTTGATACCAGCAAGCTCTACTACTAATCGAACTGTATCCCCTTGCTCTAAATAAATATGAGGCTCACTAACACCAAAAGAGTCTACTCTTTGAGTCACAACTTTTTGTAAACTCTCCAAAGCTTGTTGTTGATCAGCCTCCTTTACATTACTCAAATCAATATCATATACTACTCTCACTCCTCCCTGTAGGTCTAGTCCTAATATAAAGGTATTGTTTGGTAATTGCGGAATATCTCTTTGAGCTAGCCATTGATCAAATCCTCGAGACTTAAATGGTAAATTTTCCCATTGAGATAACTTGTCTGTACCCCTATTAATCCCATCAATAACCTTATTAATTGGCTGTGGATAAATATAAAACAATGCAAACAATGTTAATACAAGAACTCCAATTGATTGTCTTATGACATTTCCTTTTTTCGTTTTCCCTTTAATACAATACCAAATAAATCGTCCTATTTTATCAAATGGGTACCAAATTATTTTGAGTATATTTCCTGGTAGTCGTTTCAGCCAATTCAGCATAGTCGTATATTTTTGTAGAGGTTTTATGCACCCATACCCATTTCTGAGGCTACTTCTTTTTGTAAATCTTTCTTTGCTGATTCAATTACTTCAATAATAGTCTTTTCTAATTTTGACTTATCTTGTAGCAATTCATCACTAATTTTCAACTCTTTAATAGCTTGAGTCCCATCAAGAGTAATAGTAATTCCTTTTTCTTCTTTAGTAATTCTCTTTTTTGCGAGTTTTTTCTGTAATTTCTGCATTTCTGAGAATTGAGAAAACATTTCTTTTGCTTGATTGAATCCATCGAACATACCCATATTGATATCTCTTAAATCTTATTATAATATTTAGTATATCAGATAATTGAATATTTGAGAATACTATTGTTCCAATAATAATTTTTTATACAAATCATAGGTTTGACTTGCCATCTTTTCCCAAGTAAATGTTTTTGCTCGCTTTAATCCCTTGTCTTTATATTCTTTTGAGAATAAAGGATTATGTACAAAAAATGTAATAGCCTTAGTGATAGCCTCAATATCATAAGGATCAACCAAAACCCCAGCATCTCCTACAATTTCTGGTAAACAGGATGTATTAGAACTAATCACAGGAGTATTCAAGCTCATAGCCTCAATAATAGGAATACCAAAACCTTCATATAAACTCAAGAATATAAAAGCTTTTGCTTGTTTTATTAAAACAATTTTCTCATCATTAGTAATAAATCCAACAAAAATAACTTTATCTGCAATTTCATATTCTGTTATGACTGCATCAATTTGAGTATCATAATTATATCCCCTACCTCCTGCAATTACAAAATGTAAATTACTCTCCGGATGAGTTTTCAAGTATTCCGCAAAAGCTTTGAGAGCTGTTGGGATATTTTTGCGTGGCTGCAAACTCCCAAGATACAAAATATAATCTTGTTTTAAAGCCCCTCTTACCCCCGCTGAGGTGTTAATCACAGGAGGAATATGCTGAATAGCCCCCCCATTATAAATACTATGTATTTTACTAGAATCAGTACCAAAAATATTCTGTATTGCATATCGAGAATGTTGAGAAACAGTAATGATAGCATCAGATTTTTTGATTGAAGGAGGAATTAATGTATTGAGTGATAATCTATCCTTCAATTGAATATGTTCAGGTACAAATTTCCATGAAATATCATGAATTGTACTAATTAATTTGGTATATTTAGGTAAAAAGAATAATGGGGCAATATATTGAATATGTAATAAATCTATATGATACTTTTCACAAGCTTTTGGCAATAAATATTCTGTCCATAATAATTTTGATTTAGGAAGCAATGGAATTACCTTCCAATTTGATGATAAATTACGTAAATTCCCAACTTGATACCAATCTTCAGTATCGGTGAACAAATAAAATGTATGCCCTGTATCTAATTTCATTAATCCTTTGACAAGCTCCAAAGTATACACCTCATCCCCTGTTCTATTCTTGCCAATTGCCCGTATGTCTATCGCTATATTCATATCTATTCTTTAAAACCTCTATTCTGATAATACCATTCATATACCTTTTTAGTAATAGGTATTGTAGTCTGAAAACTTTCATCTCCCTCTTCTACTAATACAATCATTGAAATTTTAGGATTTTCCACTGGGCCATAAGAAACAAACCAAGAATTATTTTTCTCTTTACCCGTTTGGGCTGTTCCTGTTTTTCCCGCTGTAGTAAAAGGTAATGATTGTAACGGATACCCTGTTCCATCCGTAATAGTTTGCCTCATACCTTCTCTTACTATAGCATAATTTTCAGGAGATACAGATATATTTTGTAATAATTCTTTTTCTTTTATATCCTTTTGATTTCCATCCTCTCCCCTAATACTGCTATATAGATGCGGTTTATACAAATCTCCTCCATTAGCAACAGCATTAATCCCATTTAATATTTGAAGTGGTGTAGCAGACATACCACCTTGCCCAATTGATGCATTATAGGTATCCCCCAGAAGCCAAGATTCATTTTTTACTTGTTTTTTCCAAGCAGGATCAGCAACATTGCCACTGGATTCCCCTGTCAAATCTATTTGTGTTGGGGAACCGAATCCATAATAACGATAATATTCAGCCAATTTATCAATACCAAGTCCCTTTTGTTTATTTGGTATACCTCCCACAAAGGTATAATAAAATACATTAACTGAGTCAGAAATTGATTTATAGGTATTTGAAATTCCATGAATTTTCCAATCTGGATAAATATACGGTTTACTTGCATCATAAGGGTTTTCTACAATTAATTTACCGAGAGGATCATTGATAGTGGTATTAGCAGTAATAATTCCCTCCTGTAATAATCCTGAGGCAACCATTGGTTTCACCGTTGATGCTGGAGCATATTCTCCACCGATACATCGATTTAATAATGGTTTATCTGTATTATTAATTAACATATTATAATCTTGTTGACTAATGCCCTTACTAAATAAATTATTATCAAAACTGGGTAAACTCACCATAGCCAATACTTCGCCATTTTGAGGATTCATAATAATACCAGCTGCTCGGGTTAATTGTTTTTGATTAAGTATTTCTTGTATGGAATCTTGTAATACTTTTTGTAATTCACTATCAATAGTTAATTGTATAGAGTCTCCATTGCGAGGAGATTTGAGTGGAATGTCTGCATTACGTGGGTTTTTGAGACCATATTCACCCTTTAATATTGGCTCATATTCTTTTTCTAGTCCTAATTTTCCAATACTATCATCCCGTATATAGCGAGGATTAGCAATAATATCAGCATCAGATAATCTTCCTGTATATCCCATTAAATGAGAGAAATATACTGGATCTGCATAATTTCTTATACTTGACTGCCTAAGTTCAAATCCAGGATATTTATCTTGACTCACTTCAAAGGTAATTGCTTGTTCTTGTGTTATATTGTCAATTAACATTATTTCATTTTCTGAGTTCTCTAAAGCTCTTTGTAATACATTTTCATCAATAGAGAAAAAAGCCCTCATATCTGCAATAATTTGATCTCGCATTACAGTATCTGTTGGGAGAGCCTCACGATTCAATATAAGGGAGAATACCACCTGATTATAAGCCAAAATAACCCCATTCCTATCATATATATTCCCTCTTAGGGGTTTAATATAACTTTGACTCACAATACGCTCTTGTGTTTTATCCTGATTGGCAGAGGATAAGAATTGTAATTGAAATACTCTCACCCATAATACCGCTATTATGCCCATAATTAAAATAGCAAGTCCAATTAAATAGCGAGAATTATCAAGTCCAGAAATATACAAGGCTGAATTACCATCACGATCTAGATATAAATCCTCTGGGGTAATATCACTATCAATTAAGTTCTTCATATATGTTATATTTATCTGCAATATATAAGAATATAGCAATAGCTAAACCATTTATCAGGGTATATATAGCTAAATTCAAATAATCTTGTGGTATACCAGTGATAATAATTTTACTTATCACTAAAAATACTGTAGCTAATATTCCTTGTACCGCCCAACCTCTATCGAGGAATATGCTGGCAATATATATTCCTAATACCCATATCCCATAATAGAGAGCATTATGCCACCACAAAGTAATACTTGTTTGTTGCAATACCAATACAATAATCATAAGCCATATGGCTACTGTCCAATATTGTTTGGCCAATATATATATAGCTAATGGTCCTAAATATAAAAGTGGTACCCATATAAGAGGAATATAAACATGAATAAATAAGCCTAGTAATAATATAATCCCAAGAAACATATTTATGTCTTTAAAATGAACACTTGAGTCAATTGATAAAAATTAATAGGATACTCTACAATAATTCGATGAAATAAATCTCCTTCTGAAATATCTTTAATTTTACCAACCAATAATCCTGCCGGTATTGTCTCAGTGGGAGTAGTGATAATATTTTGATCTTTTACAATAGCTTCTAATTTAGGCACCGAATCGACTTCTAACACAGTACCAAATTGTGATTTTAGTATTCCCTGTGAAGGAATATCTTTTTGTATTTGAACTGCTATTTTACTATCTGCATCATTCAAAAATTGAATTTTACTTGAAGACTCTGAGACTTCTTTTACTTGTCCCACCAAATATCCTAAATAAATAACAGGTTGATTTACTTTTACCCCTTCCTTAGAACCCACCGTAACTGTAGCAGAACTACGAGTAAAGTCATTATCAAATGTTACAATTTTAGCCTGAATAGGTATTATTCCAGTATCATTTTTTGTTTCAATAGCACTTTTTAATAAATCATTTTCAGATTTTACATATAATAAACTTGCCACTTCTGCCTCAAGAGAAGTAACCTGAGCCTGTAATTGTTCTGGGGATATATTATCTGTAGTATTTTGAGCAAAAACCTGACCAATAAGAGGTAATTTTTGTACAATTTTAGGAATAGAGCCAGTCAAAACCAAAGCTCCTATAATCAGGAATATAATTCCAGCTATTATCAATGATATGGGCTGTTTTCTCATATATAACTTTTACCTTTACGATCAATATCAAGGGGTATTAATAATTCTTTGAGAGAGTCTATATTCTCTAATACCATACCTGTACCTCGTACAACTACGGTAAGTGGATCAGAAGCAATCAAGGTTGGTACACGGGTAATATTAGTAATCAAAATATCAAGACCCTTCAATAAAGCTCCTCCTCCAGCAAGAATAATTCCTCGCTCCATAATATCTCCGATAAGTTCCGGAGGTGTTTCCTCTATAGAAGTTTTAACAGTATTTGCAATTTGCATAATTGAATTTGCCATAGCTTTTCTAATATCTGTATCATTTACCATAATTTCTTTTGGAAGACCGGATATAATATCTCTTCCCTTAACCCCCATCTCTAGAGGCTCACTAAGAGTATAGGCAGAGCCAATATTCATCTTGACATTCTCAGCTGTACGCTCACCAATCGCTAATTTGTAATGTGTTCGAACATATCTGATGATATCACTATTTAATTTATCTCCTGCTATTCTCAAACTTTTAGATATTACCACCCCACCAAGAGACATAACTGCTATTTCCGTAGTTCCTCCACCAATATCTACAATAATACTTCCTGTAGCCTCTTGAATGGGTAATCTTGCGCCAATTGCAGCTGCAATTGGCTCTTCTATAAGATATACTTCCCTTACTCCTGCATTACGGGTAGCATCATATACCGCTCGCTTTTCTACTTCAGTAACCCCTGATGGAATACCTACTACTACTCGAGTTTTCCACTGATGGAAAAACCCCCTCTGAGTAACCTTATTAATAAAGTACTTGAGCATTTGTTCTGTCACTTCAAAATCTGATACCACACCATTTACCAATGGTCTGGTAGCTACAATATGAGCTGGAGTTCTACCAACCATGGTCTTGGCATCTTGACCGATGGCAAGTACCTGTCCACTTTTTTGATTAATAGCTACAACCGAAGGTTCATTGATGACAATACCCCTATTTTTGACATATACCAGGGTATTGGCTGTTCCTAAATCGATACCGATATCTTGTCCAAATGAGCTCCATATACCAGACAATACTTTCAATTGAGATTTTGATTCAGTCTTTCTCTTCATATACATTATATTGTATATGATATTAAGTATTATGTAAACCTATATATTCTATTGTATTTAAAATAGTATATTTTATTTTTATTTATAGATTTCTTAATCTTTTAAAACCCATATATCCCCACCAAATAAGATTTAGTATTATTGCCGTACTAAACCATATATTATCCTGAGTCCACTCGACAATAGCTTTATACCCAACGGTATTCTCAATGCCTTTAACTAATTGAGCATCCCCCTTTAATTGAAACTCATCTAAACCTTGATATTCATATTGTTTTGCATTATTATCAGTATTCTCAATATTTGAAGCTATACTTATATCCTTTTTTATATCTGATACTTTGGCTATTTTGACAGCTGGGATTACGCGAATTTGTGAGCTATTCCATGGAATAACACGAATTTCTCCATCATATATTTCAGTAAATCCTGTAATGGCAATAGTATCCCCTTTTTTCATCTTGGGCTTGGTTATGGTATCAGAATATAATTTTATAGGGGCGGTATATTTATTATTGGATAGCACTAATTTGGTTTTAGTATTCGTATCCAAAACCCCATTTACTTTTACCACTTTACCCCAATCATCAGCATTAATAGTTTTGATATTTTCTGGCTTTATAGTAATTTTTTGAGTGTCTATAATACTAATATCCTCGCTGGATACGGTTTTCAGATATTGTTGCGTATCGGTATTATGCCATTCTGATTTTATTCTCACGATATCTCCTTCTTTGAGACTTGGGAAACGCTTTTGTCTATCATATACTTTGACAATTCGGTTATTATTCTGAATATAAAAACTCGTATCATTAAGTGTATTCGTTGGAATAATAATTTGCCCCTGTAATTCTAATAATTCTCCATCTTCAATTGATACGATATCCTCAATACTATCAATAAATCGATAATTTTTACTTGTGTCATCCATTGCTTCAGTGAATATATTCGGGGCATTGGGAGTAAGAGTATTAGTCCAACCCCAATTTTGTAATAGCGGTATATATGATAGCCCCTTGCGAGCCTTTGTATAGGAGATGATTGATTGAATTTGATTATAATTATCAGTTAAGGTAATTGTCTCACTGCTATTATTGAGAGATATTTTGCTCTCATCTTGATTCCAAACTCTATGTCCTTTGGCAGGGATAATACCTGAGAGGGTGTAACTTTTAGCTAAATCAGATAATTTCCAATCGCTCATATCTATATCCTTATCGGTAGTATTATAGAGTTCAATGAATTCACCTCCCTCTAAGGGATAGGGATAAATTTCTGATAAAATAATGCTCCCTATACTATACTTGGGTAATGAAGGCTTAATTGGAATTACGGGTATAGGATTAGGTGCTGGAATAGGATTGGGGGTTGGAGTTATGCTAATTGGAGCAATATTCATTGCATTAGGTGATGGAATAGTATTCCAAATCCAATTATTGTCAATAAACATATAACTTGAGCCTTTTTGAGAATCTTTCATACTATAATCTACTTGTGATTGTATAGTATTATTGGGGTCATACAAAATTACTGAATCATTATCATTATTAAGAATAATAGTAAGCGCATTATTATCCTCCAATACGACAAATCCTTTAGCTGGAATAATTCCTGATAATGTTTGTATTGCTGATCCCCCATTTGGGATATCATCTAATTTCCAGCCACTAATATCTATATCTTTATCCGTAGTATTGACAAGTTCTACAAATTCCTTTTTCCCCTCAGCTGGATTTGGGTAAATTTCAGATAGGACAATTCCTGCATACACAATTGGTGGAGCCGGGGGTATTACAGGAGATATATTAAGTGGAGAAAGGGGTTTTATTTCCCAAGATATAGTACTAACTTGATGCAAAGACTCTCCCTGTTTGGTTATCGCTGGCCATTTTCCTGCAAAGTTCACTGCATCTATCGTAATATTTTTATCATTACGAAGTTCTATATAAGCTCCTGCAGTATTGCTAAGAGATCCAAAATTAGTACTTGTCACATTAATTACTTTATTGAGTGGAGTAAGTCCACTTTGAGCTGTAGTAATTTTGCGAATTACAATATAATCTGAGATATTACCCGTAAGAGGGATAGTTTTATCTCCCGCACCTGATACTATTCTCAAAGACCATCCTGTCAAGGATATGCTAGTACTAGTAGGATTTTTAAGTTCAATAAATTCATCATTGGCATCAGTCACATTATCATCAGACCATACCGTATGCCCTGTATAATTAATCTCATTAATTTCGATTTCTTGGAATGCAAAGCTAGACTGAGGATAGAACAAAAACAGCCCCATGATAAGGGCTATTGTATTAAAATTTAAGATTTTTGTCTGAACCCGTTGAAGGGTCTGGATCTTGGTTGGGATTATGTTTGTTTGGATCATAGGTGTATGCATTATGTAATTCTACAGATCTATTAGCCTCGGCAAACTTTAAAATAATATCTTTTGCCTTATATGGGTACGGCACATCGTCAAAGAATAAAATTCTCTGATCCGCGCCTGCAGTTTGTACCCGTACATCACCAAAATTCAAAATACTTGCAAAAAATCCATTTACAATAACTTCTATATCTTGTACATTACCAATATCCGCCTCGGATATCTTACGATGAAAAAAATCAATTTGATCAATAGTAAGAACTCTTTGATTCGTCACAATATAAGCATCCAGATAATAATGTGTCCAAGTCAAAAATGCAGTATAAAAAATAAATAGAATAATAAGCATAATGACAAAATCAAATACAGCTGCTAAAAATGGCCCCTGTAATACTGGCATAGTATTAGGTAAGTATATAGATAATACAAATGTTATCAATAATAATATTCCACTGAATATATAAGGAGCAATAAGCAAAAATATAGATCTTCTAAAGACAATTTTTACAATTTCCCCTTGATGCTGACCTTTGAAATGAAGATTTTTCCCCGTAACTCTATCAAACATATACTTAATTTATATTAATAATGGCTTGAAGATTTCCATATAATAGCCCTAATAATATAATGCTTCCTATACTATAAGCTATGGTTGTAATAATAGCAGTTCTCGTATTAAGTCCAAAAGCAAAAATATGATATAACATCACAATACTCCCTATAATATAGGCTATTAATATTGCAATATAGGCTAGAATAAATAATTGTGCTGACATATAATTATGTTAAAGTTTGATTGGTTGGTGGTAGTTTATCAAAGTATTCATAGCAAAGTTTCGTCACCATACGCCCCTTTGGAGTTCTTTGCAATAATCCCTGTCTCATAAGGAATGGCTCATAAATCTCCTCTATGGTCACAGTCTCCTCAGCGGTTGAAGCCGCCAAAGTCGAGAGCCCCACTGGTCCCCCATTAAATATATTCATAATAGTCTCTAAGATTTTACGGTCTCCTGACTCTAGCCCTTGCGCATCCACATCTAAGAGCTCAAAAGTCTCATCTATCACTGACCTATTGATAATCCCATTATTATGTACCTCCGCATAATCCCTCACTCGTTTGAGGAGGCGATTTGCGACACGCGGGGTATGCCTACTTCTAATTGCAATATGCTGATACACCTCTGGGGAATCAGCTTTTACAGATAAAATATTACTGGATCGCTTTAAGATATCAATAATATGATCTTGAGTATAAAAATCAAAACTATAAATATTCCCAAAACGACTACGGAATGGTCCCGAGAGAGACCCAAATTTAGTCGTAGCACCAATCAGAGTGAATTTTGGCAAATCTAGTCTAAGAGTTCTCGCAGAAGGCCCCTTACCCACAATAATATCGAGCACAAAGTCCTCCATTGCGGAATACAAAATCTCCTCTAAAGTCTTAGATAAACGATGAATTTCATCAATAAACAATATATCCCCCGCTTCTATATTGGTAAGAATGGAAGCTAAATCCCCAGCCTTCTCGAGAGCAGGACCAGAGGTAACCTTTAAATTAGACCCCAGATACTTTGCAATCAGATATGCTAAACTCGTCTTACCAAGTCCAGGTGGCCCGTAAAATAAGAGGTGATCCAAAGCCTCTCCCCGCTTCTGAGCTGCCTGAATAGAAATAGAAAGATTTTTTTTAATTTGATCTTGTCCAATATACTCTTCAAAAGTCTGTGGCCGCAAACTCTGATCTATGCTACTATCTTCCTGTATTTCTTTTGATGATGTAATCATAGATTACGATACTTATATACTCTTATTGTAGCATATTTTGAGGGGTTTGTATAGATCTATATGAGATGAGGAGATGGTAGACAAAACAGATTACTATACATTACTAGCCTAAGGTCCCTAGCTTGTCACAAAAAGTGTCCTCCTTTGGAGGAGGTGGCCGTCAGGCCGGAGGTGGATAGAGTTAAAGTCTTTATCTTATCCCCCCCCCCGCCTTTCAGGCTTCCCCCTCCTAAGGGGGACAAAAGTAATAATTCTTTTGTTACAACAATATATGCGACTGTAAGGTCGCCCCTACACAAATCTAATCTTATTCAGGTATCCTTATAAAATAACTATTGATAGTATATTATTTCTCTTTTTGCAAAAGTATAACTATTGAATGCAATATCCCATTTTTTAATAATATCATCAAGTTTCACCTCTTCTCTTGGCTTATTATCATAAAGAGATTGTACATAATATTTAGCTTGATTTTCATCAATTGAGATAAAACATGCATTAGAATCTAATCTATAAAGAATTTCTTTATTGTCAGGTGAAAAACTAATAGGAGTCATAGGTTCTTCTGGATTCCCCTTAAAAGAAGATATTTCTTTACCTGATAATGTCTCTAATATACTATATGAGTTTGGTAGTACAGTAGTATCATCTTCCCCATAACATGTTTTAAACCCTCTTGTAGTAAATGTTTTTGCTTTAGTAAATAAAGTATTATCTGAGTTAAATATATCGTAATTTCCTTCTGAAAGTAAAGAAAAATTCTGATTTGGAAAAGCTGATATTGTCTTATCATCTTTATTAAATATATAGAACTCTTGTCTGAAGGAAGGGTTTTCTATTGTAGTTTCTAGAGAGTAACTTAATAATATTTTATTTTCAGGTAACCAACGAGGGTTAAATATTCCTGAGCGAGTTTTTACTGTTTTAATGATTTCATTTTTTTGACTTTCAACATTATACAAATAGAAATCATAGATTTTATCCTTATTATTAGATTTGGATCTTAGGAAAAATACTTCTTTAGAATTAGGAGAAAATATTGGATATTCTATATTGAAACCTGATTTAGATACTAGAATATCTCGAGTTTCTTTAGTCTCTAGATTGAATAATTGTAATTTATCAGAACCTGAACCAGATCCATCATATGCATCTTCATACCAAATAAGTAAATTTTTTCTGTCTGGACTAAGGGTTACATTATAAGGCACAAATTGACCAACCAATGCATCTCTAAGCTCTAAGGTTGTTAAAAGTTCAGGATTACTATTATTAATAGTTCTTAAAACTTTTATATCCCAATTATCACCACTTTCATCAACTTTAACTTTCTCTGTATATATTTTTACTTTATCTTTCTCCGTTTTCTCGGGAGTAGAGTTTGGAACTTGTTGTTCTGGCTTAGATATATCAGTTACCACAGGAGTATCCAGTACTGGAATCTCAGCCATTGGCTCACGGGTAATATTCCATAATATATACCCAAATATTCCTAGTATTATAAATATTATTCCAAATCCTATTATTGTTAATTTATCTTTTTGCCAATTCATAATTTATGATTTAGTTTATTATATTTATTACAAAACCTCTATGGTGCTGAGAATGGTGTGCATTAGGTTGTTGGCTCTTTCATTATAAGTTGCGTCATCTTCTTTGTATGCACCAGGAGCATACTTGAAGTCTGCATTAGATTGGGTGATAATTGCAAATTTACTATTACCCAAATCAATTATAAATAATAATTGGTCATTTAATTGAAGTGTTGAATTATCTATGTTATCTCCAGTATATCCATCTAAATTACCAGTAGCAACTTGATATTTAATTAGTTGAGAGACCTTATCTAACCTAATAAATGGATTCTTATATTTTGTTACTGATGATTTTTTAAATCTAAGAGAAGCAATATCCCCTATCTGTCGCAACTCTCTTTTATTAGATTCTAAATTATATGATGTGAATTTTTCATCTGTACTACATTTTTTATTAACATCAAAGGGATACATTCCTCCATCAGCTTTTGTATTTATAACTGTATAATCACATGTTTGATTCAAGAATATATTTTCTATATCATTTGAATTTGATGATTCTATAATATTAACATTAATTTGACCCGGTTCTGCTATATAAGGAAATTGTCCACAATTAACACAATTTACAATAGTCATAGAATCATAGCCCTTACCTAATCTAGAATTATTATCAGCTCCAATAATCAAGCCTTTTACACCAAACTCTTCTAAATCAAAGTGTGGATCTAAAAATTTATCGTCTCCGACTCTATTATCTAAATTTCTATTCATCACCTTATACCTGATACCCACATCTCCCAATTTAGTCTCTCGGTACTCCCAACCCTTTGTATCTACTTTGGTAATTGGATAATCTGGTAGTTCCTGTTTTTTTACTACTTCCTCTACTGGTTTTGGTATAACCGGTGCTGGGGCTGGCTCTATCACACTAACCTCAGCAATAGGCTCCTTGTTCATATCCCACAAAAAATACCCAAATACTGCTAGTATTACAAATATTATTCCAAATCCGATTATTGTTAATTTATCTTTTTGCCAATTCATAATTTATGATTTAGTTTATTATATTTATTACAAGACCTCTATGGTACTGAGAATGGTGTGCATTAGGTTGTTGGCAGCTTGAGTTTTTAAGCTATCTACACCATTATTACCTACTATCCCAGTATTCTGATACTCTATAACTGCGTACTTATTATTACTCAAAGATAATATAAATAACTCTCTATCATTAGATCTTACATTTTTATTATTATCAGCACCTGATATAACTTTACACCTAATCAAACTAGATGATAGGGTATTATTTTTATCTATAAAGGGATTTTTATATTCAATAATTTCTGAGTCACTACTACATAAAGACACTACTTCATCTACTCTCTTAATTTGTCTAGTTCTAGTAGACTCTTGATTGATATCTGTAATAGGTTGATATACACTGCCAACTACCTGTTCCTTGGTGTTACATTCAGATTTAGGAACAACTTTATACTTTTGATCATAATATCTTTCATTTTCTGGAACCTCAACTACATCATATGTACATGTCTGTTTAGCAAAAACATCATAAATGTTTTGATTACTAAGACTTGAACTTTCAACAAAACTAATTTTAATAGGTTGAATCCAATAACTAACTCCTGTTCCGGATTTACCAAATGGATTGATGGATAATAAATAATCTGACTCTAAATCCTGTTTTGACTTTTCATCCCATGAGAAAAGATAAGATTCCTTGGTTAAACCATATTTGATTAGATTATTATTAAATGATGGGGATTTATATCGAATACCAACATCTCCTACTTTAAACTCTTTACTTTCCCAACCCTTTGTATCTACTTTGGTAATTGGATAATCTGGTAGTTCCTGTTTTTTTACTACTTCCTCTACTGGCTCTGGATCCACTACTTTTGGATTTGTCTTGGCTGGGACTGGGGCTGACTCTATCACACTTACCTCAGCAATAGTCTCTCGGTTAATATCCCATAACAAATACCCAAATACTCCCAAGATTACAAATATTATCCCGAATCCGATTATTGTTAATTTATCTTTTTGCCAGTTCATAGTTTATGATTTAGTTTATTATATTTACTCATCTATAAGTATATTACCCCCCCTCCGATTTTGTCTAGCTTACTTGTCCACAATTATAGCTTTTATTCCTTTAACTTTATCTCATATACTGCTGGCCAGAGTTTACCAGTTATGAATACTGTATCTGTACTTGCTCTATATGCTATACCATTTAACTGAGCTATATTGGGGTCTTTCTCTCGTATTTGTGCGACGATATCGGAAAAATCTAACACCCCTAGTATTTCCCCATTATCAGGATTAATTTTGACAATTTGATTAGTCTGATAAATATTGGCATAGATAAATCCAGAGACATACTCTAGTTCATTGAGATTGTATTGAGGTCTATTTTTATACTTTACTGAGATTTGTCTTTGGACTAAAAAATCATTGGGGTCAAGATAGGTTATTTTATCAGTACCATCACTCATAATTAGATTCTCTCCATCATTGGACAGTCCCCAACCTTCCCTACTCTCAAAGTCAAAAGTCTGAATCTGCTCAAAAGTTTTGGAATCATAGACAAAACCTTTTTGATTTTTATAAGTTAGCTGATATATTTTATTATTAAGTATGGTGCTTCCCTCTCCAAAATAGATATTACGGTCAAGTTCCACTTTTATATCAATATTACCTGTCTTCAAATCTAATGGCCCTAATACAGATTGTGTTTGAGGTAAATAATCTGGAGAGCCGGTGCTCTCATAGAGTTTATCTTCATCAAAAAATAGTCCCTGAATATAAGAATTAGTATTATGGGGATATTGATTGACTATAGTATATGGAGATATATTTGTCTGAAGCATTTCATAATCTAAAGCCCCTTTATACCTAGTACTACCCCAAAGTATACAAATACAAGATATAGCGATAAGAATTGGAATTCTTTTGCGATACCAATATATCATATTCTTATTTCTTTTCTATTTTCTTGAGAATAGTTTGTAATAATTCTAATTGTTGAGTCTGAATAGTATATAAGCTTTTGATTTGCTCATCAAATAATAAATCAATTTTCTGATGTAATCCCCTCACCTCAATTTCTGCTTTGAGATTAACAAGATAATCATTTTCTGCTCTTTTCCTATCTTTTTCTTCTTTACGATTTTGACTCATCATAATAATTGGAGCTTGGAGAGCCGCAATACAAGACAATACCAGATTCATCAGGATAAATGGATAAGGGTCAAATCTGAATACTCCCGTCATCACAATATTAAATATAATCCAAATAGCAAGAAGAGTGAGAAAACTCATAATAAATTTCCAACTACCTCCAAATTGAGCTACTTTATCAGATAAAGATTGCCCACGGGTAAGTGTCTCTGTGGGGGGATGAAGAAGATGTTTGAGAATAAGCCTCTCCTCTTTAATACTATCTTCTACAATAGTATTAAGATCTTGTAAATATTTTTTTTGCTCCTCTACAATTGCATTGATTTGTTTTTGATCTGGGCTCATATAATTGGTTATTAGTTGGCTTTATCATTCTCTAAATGCTTTGTTCGAATGCAGAGACTCGGTCACAAGTAATTTACCTGACGGTAAATTCTCGCTACCCCGTCTCGCCGTGTTCGCCTTGCGCTTAGCGCAAACTCACACATATCTCCGACTTTCTCGCCCTGACTAAAGCCAATAAATTGGCTTTATCATTCTCTCGCTTCGCTGTTCGAATGCAGGGACTCGAACCCCAATTGCTGGTGCCAGAAACCAGTGTCCTACCGTTAGACGACATTCGATTTACAATTGTTAGTATACCTTATTTAGGTATACTATTCAAGAAAAAGTCCCAGAGCCATAATCCAATACTTAATACTCCTATCATAATCACTGAAAATATACTATCCAGTCTTACTCTATCCTCATAACTATCTGGCTGTTTGGCAATATTTGATTGTTGAGTTGAAGAATTTTCTATTGTATATTGTATAGGCTGTGGCTCAATATAGTCCTGAGGAATGGGCTTTGTATCAGGCTTAGGTTGAGGCTCTATTTCAGGATTAGGCTGTGGTTCAGGCTTAGGTTCTGGCTGTGGTGACGGGGTTATTTCTGTTGACTCATTAGTATCTTCCCAAGATATACAATCAGGATCACTCGCAAAATCTAATAATCCATCTCCATCATTATCAATGCTATCATTACACTGCGTAATTGCTCGTATTTGTTGCCTAAATTCTGGATTGGCTGCATTTACCCCTATTGGGCTTATTCCTATTATAATCATATATACTAAGACAATATATTTCATATCAAAATGCTATAGCTGATATCGTAAAATTTATATTATAAGCTCCATTAACCTGTTCTCTTGGAATTGTTTGATTCATAGTAATACCAGTAATATCCCAATAACATCCTGTCTGAGCAGTAGCTCCTGCCGTTAATAGAGTTATACTATCTACTGTTCCTTGATTAAAAGCTGAACTTGAGCCAAATGATAATCCTGTATTATTACATCCTGCCTCTGGAGTACTAGTCGCAACACTAGGATTAATAGATAATTGTCCTGTAAAAGAATCAGCATCCACCCCATCAGCACAACCAGCAGTAGTAGGATCATTAAAATCATAATTAGCTCCTGACCCATTATTCCAATTAGCAGTAACCCCTCCAGTAGCTGCTATTGTCAAATTCCACTGGGGATTAACGGTGCCATTATCTACACGAATTTTAGCATTACTTACTCCCAGTACCGAGCTATTCGTTTGACAAGTAATTGTTGTATTTATAGCGGGAAAGCTAACTGTAGGAGAGCCAATTGGAGTCCCTCCAGTATCAACAATATTAATACTAAGAGGTCCAGTATTCCTATCCCTCCAAGCTGCATAATAATAAACACCCGTATTAGCATTTGTCTCTGTTTGTGTACCAAGACGAAATCCATTGCTAATAAAAGCTTTTATTCTCCCTGCTGCATTTGCTGTAGCAACAAAATACTGAGTTAAATCTCCTACTAAGGTATTCGGTCTCAATACAGCTGCAACCGCAGTACTTCGCTTAATCCAAGCTAAGGCTACATCAAAAGCTGGAGTCGTAATATTCCTATTATCTACTCCATTACCAGTATAAGTCCCCACATCAAAATTTACGCCCTCAGCAAAGGCAAACCAGCGATAATTAGAGGCTGCTGTATTAACTTCAGCCCCTGTTCCAATTTGAAAATTATTCCCAGTAAAAGATTGTATTAGATTAGTAGCTTGGGCTGTCGCTCCAAAATAATTACTTTGATCTCCCGTATTAGCTGATACACGAAACATAGCTACAGTTGCGGCATTCCTCTTCATTGCAATAAGACCTGGATTAAAAGGTAATTCTATAATATTCCTATTATCTATACCATTTCCATAATATAACCCTACAGCAAAATCATTAGCACCACTATTGGTATAGGGATTATAAGCATTACCAAAAGCTTGATATTGATAGGTAAGCCCATTACTATTAGTGATAGCACTAGTACCAAGATTAAATCCATCTGCAGTAAAACTGGTTATACCCAGAGCAAAATCTGCTGTAGCACCACTCATATGAGCCGTAATATCTTCCCTCATCATACTGGTTCTGAATACTGCTAATTGAGTAGTATTATCTTTAATAATAACTAAATCTGGCTGAAATCCAATTCCTGTGATAGATCTATTCGCCCCATTTCCTGTATAAGTACCAGTTTTCATCGTAAAAGTTCCACTAGCTCCTGAAGGATCAGGAGAACCACCGAAAGCAAACCAATAAAATGTATTAAGATTTTGATTTACATTCACCCCAGAACCTATTTGAAATCCATTAGACTGTAATAATTGTATAAAATTAACTGAGTTCTCAACAGCATCTCCAAAATAATTACTATTATCTCCATAACTCTGAGTAATATTCATCACTGCTCGGCGATTATTAACAGTAGCGGAATTACTATTCTTCACTAATACCATATCTGGTTCAAAACCAAGAGCAGCAACAACATTACGATTATCTACTCCATTACCAGCATAAGTTCCCTGTGCCATAATACCTGCCGTTGTCGGGAAAGCGATATAATTATAAATACCTGCATTCACATTATTTGTAGCACCTACTGTAAATGCTGTAGCTGTCAGGTTTTGAATAAAATTCCCTGTTGCATCAAGAGCGGTACTGGTAAAATAATTAATATTATTGACTGGCATAGAAGCTGTTCTAAAATGTGCTGCAACGGCAGTAGATCGCTTTATAATCACAAGACTTGGCTGAAAGCCTGTCGTAATAGTACGAGGATTTGTATTATTACCCGTATATTGCCCCACACAAAATGTACCTGTAGCCGTACAGTCAGATCCTGCAAAAGCAATATACGAGTATCTCACATTAACACTATTCACATTAGCAATAGTCCCGACACTAAATCCTGTAGAAGTAAAGGTAATCTGGGTAGCTGTATTATCAGCTGTTGCACTCATAAATGCGGTGGCATTAGCTGCCATTACGCTGGTTTTGAATACTGCCACTCCAGCTGCTGTATCAGATTTGATGATCACCAATTGTGGTTGAAATCCAATATTAGATACTGTGAGTCCCGTAACTCCACTCCCCACATAATATCCTGTTTTCATTTGAAAATTAGCTGCATCAACAGAAATAGGACTTCCAAATATATATATCAGAAGTCCTATAATAGGAATTATTCTCAAGAATATTTTTATCATAGCTATATGAGTATCAAAATCTAATAGCTTATTTACTCTTTTTTACCGTTTTAGCCTTAGTCTTAGCTTTAGATTTGGTTTTTGTTGTACGTTTAGCCTTGGATTTAGTCTTAGCTTTTTTAGGCTTTGTTACTGTTTGTCCAATAGTAAGTGTATATGGAGGCTCTAAATCATTAGCTTTAGCTAATACTTTCCAATCTACTCCTAATATTTTAGCTACTGTTGCAATGGTATCTCCTACCTTTACAGTATATTCATCTCCAACACTTTCTGCAGCTGGAATATGTAATACTTGTCCTGCGGCAAGGCTATAAGGGGCTTCAATATTATTAGCTTTAGCTAATACTTTCCAATCTACTCCTAATTGTTTTGCAACATTATCTATACTGTCTCCTGCTAATACGGTATATTCAGATTTTGGTATAGCATGAGCAGTATTATCTAAGTTAAGATGTAAATCAAGAGCAATAGATTCAATAGATGATTCTGGAGTTGTAGTTACTGATACTTGTGGTTGTATAGGGTCAGGGATAATAGGATTTTGTACCTGTGAGGGTGCTGCTGGAGCTGATGTAATAGCAATTCTTGGATGTTCTAATGATACCGGATGAGTAAGATGTCCTGGGAATATCTTAATTTTTTGTCCCACTTCTACTGCATAAGGAGCTTTTATGTTATTCACTCGAGCCATAACTTTCCATGGCAGCCCTAATTTCTCCGCAATACTTTCTAAGTCCTCATCCTCACCCACAATATATTCTTCTGTCCATAGACGACGATATCTATATCGAGACCATACTCTAATAAGCAAGTATAATGAGATAACTATTAAAGCAAATACGCCTGCTATTGCAAATAGAGCTGGAGGTTGAGGATAGACAAAGACACGAATTGTTTTCTTTATAACCTCTTTAGCCTCCCCTGAATCAACTCCAAGAGTTGTTGCTGATTTATCATAGGAAATAGTTGTGGTATATTCAAGGAATCCTCCCCAATAAGGTTTATCGAGTTCAATATTATAGGTAGCGGTATCACCTCTGAGAACCGGATAGGTATTCTTGGCCAGTTCCTTATCTCCTTGAGAAAGAGTAATATCTGCATCTACTGAGGTATTCCCTGAGTTTTTAGCTTCAATTTTGGTGAGTAATTTTGGCTCTACACCCTTTGTATCAATATCAAATCTCTCAAGAGTAATATTACGGATTTGCTCTCCTGGAATTGTTATGGCTACTCTTACTCCAGTACGAAATGATAAATTTGCTCCAGCAGATTGAGCTACATTGCTTTCTTTTTCCTGCACTATAATACATCCATTTTCCTCACCTACTCCTACATTTTCAGGAGCGGTGATGGTAAAAGGAACTTTTTCATTAGTAGCAGGTGCAAGAGTAACCTCTGATTTAGCTAATTTAATCCAATTTCCTACATTTTTCTTTGGATCGGCATATTGAGCACAGGCAAAAGCTCCATCTGAAGATTTCTGAGAATCTACTGCATATACCAGCAATGTCTTTGTTACTTCGGTATTATTAACCACCAAAACATCATTTGTTTTTGATTCAAGAGGTTTAATAGTCTCCACAAAAATAGATTGTGTACGAGTATTACTAGGATCTGGATTGGCTGGTAATAATCCAACTCCTCCATATTCAATAGCTTGAGTTTGGGGGATAAAAAGAATAACAAAGGCTAATGCTATTCCGATCTTGTTTAATTGTGTTTGTATTTTCATAATTATAGATTTTAATTTGCAACAATTGATACCACCATTGGTAAAGCATAATCTGAAGCTACAGCTTGTTCTGGTGGAATAGTCTGAGATAGAGATACACCCGTAAATCTCCAATCTCCAATATCATTAGATGCTGCAGCTGCATTCAAAAGAGTAATGCTATCCAGAGTACCTTGATTAAAAGCAGCTGAGCTACCTTTAGATATATTAGTTATAGCACAACTAAGACATCGACCAACAGCAATTGTTCCTGGAGTGGGATTAACAGTTAATTGTCCTGGTCGTGTATCAATATCAGCTCCATCAGTACACCCTGCAGTAGTAGGATCATTAAAATCAAATGTAGCTCCTGTACCTGTCCATTGAGATGTTGCAGCTGAACCTGCAATACTTACTGTCCAACCATTATCTGCTCCATCTGGATTTTGAATATATATTTGTTGGGAAGCTGTACCAAGAGTACCCGTTGTGGTCTGACAAACAATTGAGAGATTAGTAGCTCCAAATGTTACTGCAGGAGACGAAACTGTAGCATAGAGAGAATCTACAATTCCAATTGAAAGAACTCCAGGGTTAATAGTTTGATTAAACTGTGTATTAGTCTGTCCTAATGCAACAGGTGCTCCAATTCCTAGAAATCCAATCAAAACGAATACTCCTATATTGCGTATATTTTTATAATGCTTCATATCTTATCTTTATATATTATAAATTACCAATAGTATTATATCATATAATGATATATATACTTATTGAGTTATCCACAATTATACTGTATTAGTTATGTATTAATATTCCCCTCTTGAGGGGTGCTATCTTTAGATAGCAGGGTGGAAATATATATTTAATTATACTTTTATAAAACAAAAAAGCCCTTGCGATGATCTACTTTCCCCACGAGGAGTATCATCGACTCACAGAGGCTTAACTTCTAGGTTCGGAATGTAACTAGGTGTACCCCTCTATGATAAATCACAAGGACATTTTTGTTCTCGAACACAATTATTATCTAAAAAAGATAATAATCATGCTCCAGAATTGTTGTAAATTTAGGTAAAGCAACACTACATAACCTTGAGTATCAATCAAAAGTTAAAAAGATGAGTTTTAGCGACATTAGTATCACTCGACTGAACACATTACTATGCTTACATCTGTGACCTATCAACGTGGTAGTCTTCCACGGTCGCATGAGCTACCTAATCTTGAGTACGGCTTCCCGCTTAGATGCTTTCAGCGGTTATCCAGACCAAACTTAGCTACCCAACAGTGCCATTGGTATGACAGCTGGTACACCAGAGGTTTGTTCATCCCGGTCCTCTCGTACTAGGGACAAATTCTCTCAAGTAGCAACGCCTACAGAAGATAGAGACCAACCTGTCTCACGACGGTTTGAACCCAGCTCGCGTGCCCCTTTAATTGGCGAACAGCCAAACCCTTGGGACCTTCTCCAGCCCCAGGATGGGACGAGCCGACATCGAGGTGCCGAACCTGGCCGTCGCTATGGACGCTTGGGCCAGACTAGCCTGTTATCCCCGGGGTAACTTTTATCTGCTGATCTTCCACCTTTCTACAAAGGATGGTCGGTTCACTAAGTTCCACTTTCGTGACTCAACTAAAGTACCCATTTCTAAAAGAAACACATACAATAGAGGTGTAATGAAAACCATTACAGCGCGACATACACGTCTTGCAGTAAAGCTAGCTTATGCCTTTGCACTATCTCCCGAATTTCCATATCGGGATAGCTAACCTTATAAACACCTCCGTTACTTTTTAGGAGGTGAGCGCCCCACTCAAACTACCCACCAGGCACTGTCTCTCATAGTATTAGTATGAGGTTAGTATTCTCATAAATCAAGGGTGGTATCTCACTGGCGACTCCTTCTTGTCTAGCGACAAGCTATCAAAGTCTCCCACCTATTCTGAACAAAATAAACAAAAATACAATACCAAGCTATAGTAAAGCTCCACGGGGTCTTCTCGTCTTTCTGTAGGTAAACGGCATCTTTACCGTTATTGCAATTTCACCGGGCAGTTGGTTGAGACAGTTTCCCAGTCGTTACTCCATTCAAGCGGGTCTGAATTTACCAGACAAGGAATTTCGCTACCTTAGGACGATTATAGTTATCGCCGACGTTCACTGGCGCTTCGGACAGTCAGCTTTCACTGCCATCGTTAACGTTCCAGCACTGGTCAGGAGTCACCCCCTATACTTCCTTCTTGTGAAGTTAGCAGAGAGCTGTGTTTTTGATAAACAGTCGCTGGGAATCTTTAGCTGCGGCCTATATTGCTATAGGCAGACCTTATCCCGAAGTTACGGTCGCTGTTTTGCCGAGTTCCTTAACCAACTTTCACCCGTTCACCTTGGTCTTCTCGACCTACCCACCTGTGTCGGTTTTCGGTACGGTCGACAATGGATCTCATAATAAATTATGAGCATAGTGGCTTTTCTTGTCACCTTGGGTCTCTTATATTGAATTCTCTCGCGAGTCTTCTATATGCGTTTTTCGGGCTTTAATGACTCCAAAGATTTACCTCAGAGTCAGCTCTACAGAAACACATATGCCTCAATCCATTAAGACACATAAAATACCATGATGCGTCCCCACATTTACAAGCCATTGCCGGTACAGGAATATTAACCTGTTGTCCATCGGCTACCTCCGTTTCCGAAGTTAACCTTAGGCCCGACTAACCCCCCGATGATTATCATTGCGGAGGAATCCTTAGGATTTCGGTGGCTCAGAATTTAACTGAACTTGCGGTTACTTATTCCAACATTCTCACTTCCTTGCGCTCCACCAGCCCTCACGGGTCCAGCTTCAGTGCACAAGGAACGCTCTCCTACCATTATAATACTAATAAATTAATATATAATCCGTAATTTCGGTACTACACTTGAGCCCCGTTACATTTTCAGCGCATACTTTCCTATCCCTTCCGAGGAAGGGAATAGAGTAGTGAGCTATTACGCACTCTTTAAAAGATGGCTGCTTCTAAGCCAACTTCCTACCTGTCTCAGAAAATACACAACTTTTCCCACTTAGTGTAGTTTAGGGACCTTAATTGACGGTCTGGGCTGTTTCCCTTTTGAACATGGAGCTTAGCCCCCACATTCTAACTGCTAATCTATAATCTACTGGTATTCGGAGTTTGGTTAGATTGGGTACCCGAAGGCCCCAGATCCATTCAGTGCTCTACCCCCAGTAGGGATCAATTAACGCTAGCCTAAGAGCTATTTCGGAGAGAACCAGCTATTACCAAGCTCGATTGGAATTTCTCCTCTATTCACAGCTCATCACCTAGAATTGCACGACTAGTGTGTTCGGGCCTCCCTTTGATGTTACTCAAAGTTCACCCTGGCCATAAATAGCTCGCCTGGTTTCGGGTCTACTCCCATCAACAATTCGCCCGTTAAGACTCGATTTCTCTATGCCTCCGTCCTTTTGAGACTTAAGCTGCTGATGAGACGTAACTCGTTGGATCATTCTTCAATAGGCACGCCGTCACCCTTGCGGGCTCCGACTCCTTGTACGTAAATGGTTTCAGGTCTATTTCATTGTCCTCTCGGACTGCTTTTCACCTTTCCCTCACGGTACTAGTTCACTATCGACATTAAGTAATATTTAGCCTTACCAGGTTAGTTCTGGTGGATTCAGACAGGGCTTTCTTTTCCCGTCCTACTCAGGAATAGAACCGATACATATACACTATTTTCGATTACTCGGCTATCACGATCTATGGCTAAGCTTTCCAGCTTACTCATCTAACAATATATATATATCCTCCTCACGGAATGTTCTACCCTACAACCCCTCGAGACCGAAGTCTGAGGTTTGGGCTGTTTCCGTTTCGCTCGCCGCTACTAAGGAAATCACATTCGTTTTCTTTTCCTCCGGGTACTGAGATGTTTCACTTCCCCGAGTTCGCTCCCTAATAAATAGGATACTTGGGCATTACCCCAAGTGGGTTTCCCCATTCGGAAATCTCCGGATCAAAGCCTGATTAGCGGCTCCCCGAAGCTTATCGCAGCTAGTCTACGTCCTTCATCGCTTCTTAATGTCAAGGCATCCCCCATTTACGCTTACCAACTCATCTTTTTAAATTCTGATTTATACTTTTGGTGAAAGTAGTAAAATTGCATTTACCTAAATTTACTTGTGAATGAACCCTCTTATAGAAACAGATGATAATATCTCAAAGGTTGAACTTTAAGAGGTCATCTCTGTCGCCATATTGCTCCGTAGGTGAGCTGAGTGTGAAGTTGCGAGTACGATATTTATAATACACGAAATCTGAAGAGGTGTCAAGGGTTTTAGGAGAGAGATTGTATATTTAGGATGAGGAGGGATTTTGATTACAGAATAAAGACATAAAAGACCAATATCCAGATAAAAAATTATATAGTATGTAGGATAAAAAGAAAAAACCCACCGACGAATCGGTGGGTTATAAAGGGACTGATTGACTCAGCTGGTCTTGATGCCCTCAATGGCTTTGATCAGGAGCTGGACTTGAGGCCAAATATTGACCTGAAACCATCTCATCCACTGATCAAAGTTCCTCAACAGCTGTTTTGACTCCGAGTCTAGAGTCGTCACCTGAGGTTGAGGAGCGGGCGATAACACCACCGGCGGGAGAACTGGAGCAGGTTGCTCCTGCTGAGTAGCAGGAATGGTAATCCTTTGGTCGAGTGGCGGAGCCATTTGACCATTGAGGTATTCCACTCCCATGACTCGATAGAGTCCTCCTTGAGCGACAGGATCAACCTGTGTCACCCAGCGCCCAGAGAAATTCTGGGATTGATGACCGATGAGTCGGAGCTCTCGCCTATCATCCGCTAATTTCACATAGATTTGAGTGGAAACAGGACAGTTATCCCGTTGATCCACGACAATCACCCGTTCGGGTAATTGAAAATCAACTGAGAACTGCGGAACGCACTCCTGCTGAGCCATCAGCGAATCTTCTGCCAGAACAGGCATCCCGAGAGATGTTCCGATCATGGAGGAAGCGAGAAGCAACGATTTGAAAATGGACATTGTGAAAAAGATCACATACGGTATATATATATATCATAAAATGACAGGAATGTCAATAGTTATAGACATTTATTCAAAACCGTTATGTGACACTCTATCCTATGATTTGTCTAAATATATGTTATACTCATATTAATTATATGATATGTATTATGGTGCTCCAATTATTTAAAAAAATTCATCCTATTTGTTATTTTGTCTTATTTGCTAGTATAATATTTTACTATAAAATTGGTATACAAAATATATGGCCTGGCAATGTCGACTGGTTATTACAAGCATCTGATTGGCCACAACATTATTTAGGTTGGGAATTCTTTAGGAGAACTCCTTGGAATTTTCCTCTGGGAGATTTTCAAAACATATTATATCCTGCGAATACAAATATTGGATTTACAGATAGTATTCCACTTCTTGCTATATTATTAAAGATATTTAGTGGTATATTACCTGATATTTTTCAATATATTGGATTATGGATATTTATTAATATCGTATTACAAGGATATTTTGCTTATCTCATTTTTAAAAAATTACAGTTCTCAACTGCTTCTGCAATTGTTGCGGGTATATTACTTCAATTTACTCCAGCTCTGATCTCTCGTATTAATCATCCAGCTCTTACGGCTCATTGGCTTATCTTATTTGTTATATATAATTATATTTCATTTAATAATACCAAAAGAGATATTTATTTGAATTTTGCTCCTATTATTTTGAGTAGTATGATTCATCCCTATCTTGCTATTATGATTATTCCTCTCAGTATTGCAAATTTATTCAGATTTGATTCTTTAAAAACAAGACTTATTACCATACCGATTGCTTTAATAATACCAATACTATTATGGTATAGTATTGGATATTTTGTAGACTATTCTATAGGAGATTCTCAGAGCTTAGGATATTATTCAGCAAGTTTACAAACATTTTTTAACCCACTATATGCTATTTGGGATCACCATTTAAGAGATGCTTCTTTGTGGCTTGATCCAAGGAATCAAAGATATATGCTCCAATATGAGGGGTTTGCTTATCTTGGAGCAGGAGTATTGATAGGAGCATTTATTGCCCTCCTATATATAGCCAAAAGATTAATTACTCATTATAAAAAAATAATACCTTTTATTAAAAAGACTATTCTATCTGGTATTCATAATAGAACTATTATTTTTTGGTTAGGTATTATCGTCGTCTCATTATATGCAATTCTATATCGAGATATTGTCACAATGTATTTAGAACCTTATGCCCGACTTCCATTTATTCGTATATTTTTAGATAAAGCTGGGGTTATTCGTGCTAATGGGCGATTTATCTGGCCATTAATGTATATTGTCATTATTGGAATTATCTATTTGATTAATAAAATATTCCCGAAAAAAACTTTGTATATATTAATTATATTATTAGGTATTCAAATGATTGACATATCTCCTCTATTAAAACTTCAGCTATTCAAAGAAAAGGAAATTGTATCGGTAAAATCAGAGTCAAGTATATTTTGGCAAAATACTATTAAAGAATATAAAGGGGTATATATGTATCCCGGTGGTCAAAGAAGCTATAAAAGTCTTGATGATTATATTATATTTACATTCTGGGCTGCCCAGAATAATATTCCTATTAATGCAGGCTATTTATCCCGATATG
>JBIIRM010000014.1:0-4503 GCA_044341565.1 Minisyncoccia bacterium
TCCTGGAGATTTAGCAGTAAATAGTACTAATAATTATTGGAATACTGAGACGAGTTTACAGACATCTTCCGCAGATAATGCTACTCCACTTACAACTTCTCAAATGTATCAGGTTAATAGTTTTAATGCTTGGGATTTTGATACTATTTGGAAAGCTGACGGTATATCCCTTCCTACTCTTCGTAATAATGCTAATTGTGTATTTACTTGTTTTAAGGAAATACCTATTCCTGAACCTATACCTATTCCTGAACCACCAATTGCTCCAATGAACTGTATAGCCCCTCCAATAACCAGTGATTTAGTATTATACTTGGATGTATGTGCAAGTGCATACTCTGGAAGCGGGTCTATATGGAAAGATTTAAGCACAAGTGAAACAGATGGACAGCTTGTTAATGGAGTTGGTTATGATTCTAATGATGGTGGTAGCCTAGTATTTACAGATAATACAGGAATTACTGTACCATTACCTTCTGCCAAAACAACAGATACTTATACCTATAATACTTGGGTTAAAACTAATGGTTCATCTGGATTTGCTTCAATTATTGATTTAGTTAATGATACTAATTTACTTAACACCTATAATAATCAAATACAATTATATAATCCTACCTATACTACTGGTTTAACCCTCAATACTGGTGAATGGTATAATATTGCTGTCACTCATACTATTGGAGATGTAATTAAATTTTATGTAAATGGTATATTATGGTATACAACCCTAGATACAAATTCCTCTGAAAATATATTTGGCTCTTATAGTATTGGGGCTGGATTTTTTGGAGAAAATCCTAATGAGTCTTGGAAGGGTAATATTGCTCATGTCTCTATTTATGATAGAGCCCTTGATCAAACCGAATTACAACAGTTCTTTGACGCTACTAAGTCAAGATTTACCACTGTAGCAAATCCAATCCTTCCATTTTAAGGGACTATATTGCTTTTTTACTAAAAATAAGTATAATAATAGAGATGTTCGGGCGCATAGCTCAGTTGGTAGAGCAGAAGACTCTTAATCTTTTGGTCGGAGGTTCGAGCCCTCCTGCGCCCACCTTTCAAGTAACAAGAAGTCTAGTAGACTTCTTGTTGGGGCCCACCCTTGCAATTACCCCTATTTTATGCTATAATACATGGTGATTATTGTGCCTTCATTTTGTTATTATAAAATGTATCAGAATTATCGTATTATCAACTAATTTGAGCCCTTGCTACTATGACTAAAACTATTATTACAATGGAGTCTCTCCTACAAAGCTATCCGATTGATTTACCGGTAGCTGGAGAAGATATTAAAGGAACTGTTCTCGATATTGGAACCAATGCAATGTATATTGATCTTGGGCCAATTGGTACTGGAGTTATTCTTGGAGAAGAACTCCATGATGGATTTGGGACTGTCAAAACCTTAAAAAAAGGTGATGAAGTAACTGCAACTGTTGTCACTACCAATACCGTTGATGGATATATTGAATTATCTCTTAAACAAGCATCTGAAGATAAAGTTTGGGATGATTTACTTGCAAAACAATCTGCTGAAGAACCGGTAGAAGTCAAAATTATTGATGCGAATAAAGGAGGTCTCCTCATTAGTATTAATGGGATTAATGGATTCTTACCAGTATCTCAACTTGCCTATGATCATTATCCTCGAGTTGATGGTGGAGATAAGACCAAAATTCTTGGACGCCTAAAAGAATATACAGGAGATATTTTCCGAGTAACTATTATCAATGTTGATAGAGAAGAGAATAAATTGATTGTATCGGAAAAAGCTGCTCGTAAGAGTGAAGAATTAAATCTGGTAAATAGCTATCAAAAGGGTGATACTGTAGAGGGTGAAGTAACTGGAGTTGTAGACTTTGGAGTATTTATGAAATTTGGTAAAGATGGTCATAAACTTGAAGGTCTTGTACATATTTCAGAACTTTCTTGGCAATTAGTAGAAAATCCTCGAGACCTATATAAAGAAGGAGATAAGGTAAAAGCTCAAGTAATTGAAATCGTAAATGGAAAAGTATCTCTTTCTATCAAGGCATTATCTGAAGATCCTTGGAAAAAAATTACTGAGAAATTCACTGTAGACCAAATTGTAGAAGGACAAGTAGCTCGCATGAATCATTTTGGAATATTCATTCAATTAGATAATGAAGTTCGAGGTCTTGTACATAATTCAGAAATTGAAAAGGATCGCAACAAATATATTGCTCTTAAAGAAGGAGCGACAGCTCAATTCAAAATTTTATCTGTAGATGCCCAAGAGCATCGTATCAGTCTTGCCCTTGCCTAATATAGATTAACTCCACACTGTATGAAAACATTCACCAAAAACATTCTCTCGGGGCTGTTGTCAATTTTGGCTATTATTGTCATATTTGGATATTTGGTGACACAAAATAATAGTGATATTAGCAAAGTCTCTTTTTCTGATATTGTAAAAGAAATCCAAAATGATAATGTAGCTTCTGTTACTGTATCTAATAATACCGTAAAAGCCACTCTCAAAGATGATAAGGTTAAACAAGCTGAAAAAGAGCCATCCGGTACATTTATTGAATCCCTAACAGCCTATGGAGTTTCAGAAGACAAGATTAATAAACTCGAGATAAAGGTAGAAAATAATGAAGGAAGTAGTATAGCCTTTTCTATATTCCTTAATATTTTTGTACCCATTCTCTTGATTGGTGGATTAATTTGGTTTTCTCTAAGACAGGCCCAGAAAGGAAATTCTCAAGCTATGATGTTTGGTCGTTCAATGGCAAAAGTGATTATGCCAGAAAAAGACAAGAAAAAAATGATTACATTTGCTGATGTAGCAGGGCTAAAAGAAGCTAAAGAAGAATTGGAAGAAATTGTAGAATTTCTTAAAAACCCTCAGAAGTATACAGATATTGGAGCCAAAATTCCAAAAGGAGTATTATTAGTAGGACCTCCTGGAACAGGAAAAACATTGCTTGCTAGGGCTGTCGCCAGTGAAGCAGAGGTACCATTTTTCTTCACCTCAGGATCCGAATTTGTAGAAATGTTTGTAGGAGTTGGAGCTAGTCGTATTCGAGATTTATTCAAAACTGCAGAAAAGAATTCCCCTGCCCTGATATTCATTGATGAGCTTGATGCCGTTGGTCGCTCTCGAGGAACAGGAGTTGGTGGTGGTAATGATGAGAGAGAACAAACCTTGAATCAAATTTTGGTAGAAATGGATGGATTTGAAGCCAATAAGGGTCTTATTGTACTCGCTGCTACTAATCGTCCTGATGTACTCGATTCTGCTCTTATGCGACCAGGACGATTCGATAGAAGAGTGACCCTTGATTTACCAGATATCAAAGAGCGTGAGCAAATTCTCAAAGTTCATGCACAAGGGAAACCTCTAGAGAAAAAAGTAAGCCTCAGAATTATTGCTGAGCGAACTCCTGGATTTTCTGGAGCTGATTTATCTAATCTTCTTAATGAAGCCGCTATTCTTAGTGCTAGGCATAATAAGAAAAGCATTAATCAAAATGATATCTTAATGTCAATTGATAAAGTATTAATGGGACCAGAGCGAAAAAGCCGCGTCATTAGTGAAAAGGAAAAAACTATAGTTGCCTATCATGAGGCGGGTCACGCCGTAACTGGACATTTTCTGGAGCATTCTGATCCAATTCAAAAAGTTACCATTATTCCTCGTGGAAGAGCTGGAGGATATACACTCAAAATGCCTACTGAAGATAGAAGACTTATAACGAGATCACATTTTGAAGCTGATATGGCTGTAGCCCTTGGAGGATATGTGGCTGAAGAACTTACTTTTGGAGAAGTTACAACAGGAGCTTCTAATGATATACAGCAATTAACTCAAATTGCTGAGCAATATGTACGCTATTATGGTATGAGTAAATTAGGACCCATACATTATTCAGATTATCGTAATAATCGTACAGGAGAAATTCCAAATCATAGTGAAAAAACCTTACAAGAAATTGATTCTGCAGTAAAGAATATTATTGATAATGCATATGAGACTTGTAAAAAAACTCTTACTGATAATAAAGATAAGCTAGAACTATTAGCTCAAGCCCTTATCAAAGATGAGACCATAGAAAGACCAGAATTTGAGGCTTTAATGGGTGATACTCCAAAAGAGGAGGCTCCCAAAGAAGGTGAATAAGAATTCATTATTATACTAGTATTACTCATATTTTTTATGATATACTAGTATATACGGATGTGTAGCTCAGCTGGTTAGAGCAGTCGTCTTATAAGCGACAGGTCGGTGGTTCAAGTCCACCCATATCCACATATTTCCTATAGTATATCTATTCAATAATATGATATACTATATATAGATAAACAAATATATACTCATAATACATATGGAGAATATCCCTTTTAATATAGAGCGGGATCCTGCTATACAGCTCAGGTTTAATGAACAAAAAAAACAAGAAGCGAAAAGAAGAAATAGATTAATTATTATTACTGCTATTTTATTATTATTTGTTATTGTTATTGCTG
>JBIIRM010000005.1:0-66699 GCA_044341565.1 Minisyncoccia bacterium
TATCTACAAGAAAAGTCGGTACCAAATCCGTTGCTATACTAATACATCCCAATGCAACTTGGCCTACTTTACAAATATCTACTCTATTTGCAAAACCAGTACTCATTGCTTCTATTGCTGGGGGTAAGCTATTATTGTCAATAGTATACTGTTGTATAGCTTTATATATTGAGCCTACATCATTAGTCCTTCTGGCATTCTGTGCCAATGCTATTTGTCTATTTGGATTTAATGCAATCAGTACTATTGCTGCCAATATCCCTATTACAGCTATTACTAATAGTATTTCTAATAATGTGAAGCCTTTTATCCGCCTTTGCATCTTTTTATTTTACTTTATTATTTTTATTATAGCATAGATTAATTATTCCCGGCATAAAATTCTGTGACAGCTAGATATCCAGAGGGAGTATATATTCTAACATATCGTGCAGAGGTAGAAGCGAACGAGTAAACTTGCATTGCTAAATTAAATGTACCCGTATTAGCTACCGTAGTCCAATTTAGATTATCCGTAGAAACCTGTATCAATTTATTTTCTGCATAAGATTTATTCCAGCCCCCAGCCAATACATTATTAAAGTCTGACCCCACAACAACTTTACTAATTGTTTGAGTAGATCCAAAGTCTATTTTTACAAATTGATCTACACCTGAATTTGTTCCGGTCTGTAATGATTCGGTGAAAATATTATTTGTCATTGTTGCTTGATCTGCCGCTTGATTAGTACCATATACTGAACTTTGGCTATATGTTGCTGTAATTGGTGTGGGGAATGAGATAGATGGAGGTAATGAATAATATTGCCATTGCAAGGTAGAGCTTGCATCAATAGTTGTGTATGCCATATTTGTCGTATTTGGAGATACTATCGCATTCCATGTAACCCATGGCCATGATGGGTTGGTCCGTGTAACCGTATCTGTAATTAAAGTATTTGCTTGTGTACTTGTATTAGCCCCAACTGATGTGAATTGCGCTCCTCCAATATTTAGAGATGATATCCCCGCTGGCATTTCTATTTGATGCCCCATAGCCATAGTTGTATATCCTGTTGTAGCATTCTGTGAAGAATACGTCTGAATAAATCGATTATTCACTGGGTCCATTACATTTTGCGTTCCAGTATACTGATGACTAGCTGCACTATTGTTTGTTGCACTACTATTTGAATCATATAATTTGGAGATACCATCTGCACTTAAAATTTGAACCCTACCAGAAGGCCAAATTGACCATCCTGAAACTGGAATAGCACTAGCTGTTCTCCCTGAAAAATACAACTTATTATTATAATTAGTAAAATCAATAGTACCAGAATTATTAATCCCCCCACCAGCTAAAGTTCTTCCCCATAACAAATTTAGCCCTGAATCAATTGACCATAATCTTCCATCTCCATCGCCAACTACAAATAATTGTCCAGAGCTATCTATAGTTGCTTTTTTAAAAGTAATATTAGAAGATGCACTATATACATTAATACTATTGACTGTTGAAATATCTAAGGGGAATTGGGCAACGAATCCTTGATTGCTCGTATATATTCCAACTGCTAAAATTGATGTCCCCGTAAATACAATATCCTGAATTTGTGTACTTACAGCCTCAGTAAATCCTCGGAAAGCATCAATATTTCCTGTTGAAGAAGCTATTTTAGCAATATATCCATCTCTATCTGATGTAGAGCCATATACATAGAGACTGTCATTAGAAGCATTATATTTCATACCTATTACTCTTCGCCCCCCCCCTGAAGATATATTTCTTAAGAAATTTCTTTGCCATTTAATATTCCCCTGATTATCCAATGCCCAAATCGGGATACTATTACCACCAGTAGCAAAATAAAAGGAAATAAATAGATCATTATTAGCCCCCACGGCTAACACCGGAGTTACACTTGAAAGACCCAATGAGTCTCCTATACTAGGAGATAAAAATCTACTCCATAAAACAACTCCTGTTGCGTCTCTTCTCACAATAGCTAATTGTGCTGCAGTCGAAGGAGATTGATAAAAATGAAACACCTGATATGACCCCCCATCCGAAGTTAAAATAATATTTCCTTGAGCATCATAGGAGGCAGATCCTATAGTAGCCGCTGTTGTTAGTCTAGACACCCAAATTTGTGGTATTGGAGGTGTTGGAGGTACTACAGATAAAGGGTTTACTACTAATGTCTGAGATAATTCTCCATTTAATGCATTAACACTAATTCTATTATTTGTACTATTCCTTGCCACATAATATCCTGTATTTGATCCTGTTGATTGTGGATCTCTTGGCATTCCTGCTATATAGGTTGGAATTAATGGTCTTAAATCTAATTTTCCTGTGCAATCTACACTAGGAGGATCTGTTAATAGATCTGTACTACTTTTTCGTCCTGTTGCACATACTTCTTGATAACTATCTGTTATTCCTACAGGATATGACCCTGTGTCTATTAATATTTGTTCTAATCCTTTATTTATAGTATTTATATCTATTTTCCTTTGTGCATTCCTTGCTTGTGCTAATTGTCTATTTGGGTTTATAGCTATCAATACTATTGCTGCCAATATCCCTATTACAGCTATTACTAACAATATTTCTAACAATGTAAATCCTTTACTTACTCTTATTGTCCTTCTCATTTTTTTATTTTATTATGTTGTTTTTATTATACCATATTCGAAGATATTATAGATAATCTAAAATTTTATCATACTGTAAGAAGTCTAGTCCACTGAATAAATATCTTGCCATTATTTCTAAACTATTGGTGACAAATAATACCCCAATTAATACCAAGAATATTCCACTAATAATTCTAATTATAGGAGTTATATGCTCTATTTTTTGTAATACTTCCCGCCCTTGGGCCAATAATAAAGCTGTCAGTAAAAATGGTACAGCAAGTCCAATGGAGAATATAAACATCAGAAAAGCACCCTGTAATACTGTCCCATCATTGATAAGAAAAGTAAGTATAGTGCCTAGTATTGGTCCTATACAAGGGGTCCAGCCAATTCCTAAAAGTACCCCTAATAATACAGAGCTCTGTGCTGTTCCGGCTCTCAATGATTTGATACGAGGAGTCCAGGTTTTTTGGAATAATGCAAATCGGAATAATCCTATCATTTCTAATCCCCAAATAATAATTATTATTCCAGCGATACGAGAAATAAGTAGTCGGGTTTCTGCATTTAATAACCCAGCTAAGCTCGTTGCAAAAATTCCTAATGTCACAAATACACCCATAAACCCTAATACAAATAGGGCTCCATTGCGTATAGTTTGGAATCTATTTAATTTTCCATCCCCGGTTATAAAGCCAATATAGGCCGGTATAAGAGGAAATGTACAAGGAGCAAGAAATGTGAACATACCTGCCACAAAACTTGCCCCGATTAATGAACTGGTCATAGTAATTTATTTGTTTCGATATTCTATTATCAATGCTCCGAGTGAAGTATATACTACTACCAATCCTATGATGAACCCTACAATTGGAACCCATGCCAAGAAGGATAATAATACATATATTCCTAATGCAATGAAATATATTTGCCAATCATTTTTTCCAAATTGATATGTTCTATGTAACCATTGAGCAGTTACAATACTTGCTATTGCTTGAGAAAATATAATTAATGAAATATAGGCAAATAATGTAAATAGAGCTAATGGAATACCAATAATAGTAATTATAAGTAATAGAATCACCATGATTGGTATAAAGAATAATAATGCCCCATATCCAAAAGCTCTGAATCCCTCTTCCCAATTAGAAACCCTTTTTACTGATTTTTGAATGAATTTTTTATTGAAATTGAATATGAGAGCAATTACAAGAGCTGCTGAGAGCACCTCCCATACGAGGAATCCCGAGAAGGCTTTGGCTGCCATACCCTTTTTATCCCCTTTATCTTTTAAGAGCTCAGCATCAAATGTTGCTTTTGCTCCTTCTGCAAGATTTGGTTTGAGATCTAATTCTTTGGTAAATCCATAGGTTACATTACCTCCAAATCGAGATGATTCACTAATATCTACGGTTTGACTTGCAACAAAAGTTGTTTTACCTCCCAAATTTCCATCTAGAGCAAAATCTGCTGTTCTGATATTACTATCTCCTTGTACTTCTCCTGTAATGGTAGTATTCTCAGAAGCTACTTTAATATTCCCCTTTACTGTTCCATCTAATTTGAGCTGAGATACAAAAGCAATAATATCTCCAGAAATAGTTACATCTTTATCTATAATTAAGGTTTGGGCAAATACAATTACATCTCCTTTCACATTACCTTTGATAGTAACATTAGAGGCTGCAATTCTGACATCATCCCCAATATCTGTATTAACAGCAACAGAATCTCCTGCCACTATTAAATCTTGCGAGATAGTAGCGTCAATATCTACTTTCCCTGCTGCAATTACAGCATCGCCCTCTATTGGGCTATCTATTTGTACTGTCTGACCAGCTAAATAAGCATCTCCCTGAACTTTTTCTTTTGGATTAACAATATCACCAGAATCTAATAATAAAGCAGAAGCTGACTGAGTTCCAAATAGTACTATTATAGCTACCAGTGCAATAAGATATTTTTTCATAGCAGTATTCTTATTAATATATGTATAGTATACACCTTCTAGTAATAATTCCAAAATGGGAGTATAGTATAGCAAGAATTAAGATAAAAATATATGAAATTACTTGCCTTCGAAATCGACGAATCAGAAAAAGTATATTTAGAAAATCATTTACCCGACTCTCTACCCCGAGAATATTATTCAGATATATTGAAGCTGGAAGATTTAGAGGAAAAACAAGATACCACACATCTTGCAGTATTCGTATACTCTCAAGTAACTGCCCAAATTCTAGAAAAGCTCCCAAACTTGAAGGCAATATTCACTATGTCTACAGGATATGATCATATTGATATTGCAGCTGCCCAGGCTCGCGGAATTAGCGTACATTCTGTACCATTTTATGGCGAGAATACCGTAGCCGAGCATACTTTTGCTCTAATATTAGCTTTGTCTCGACAAGTTGTACCATCTGTTGCTCGTACTCGTACTTTTGATTTTAATCCTGCTGGACTAGAAGGATTTGACCTCAAGGGGAAAACTCTCGGGATTATTGGTATGGGACATATTGGGTCTTTTGTCGCTCGTATTGCCAAAGGGTTTAATATGAATATTCTTGCCTATGACCCCTTCCCTAAACCGGAACGAGCAACAGAAATTGGATTTACTTATACCAGTCTCGAGGAATTACTCCCTCAATCAGATATTATCACCCTACACACAGCCTATAGACCTGAGACACATCATATTATTAATCAGGAATCTATACAATTATTCAAGAGAGGTTCTTATCTCATTAATACTGCGCGTGGAGGACTTGTTGAAACATCTGCTATTATTAAAGGACTTGAAGATGGCATTCTGGCTGGAGCGGGTCTTGATGTACTCGAAGAAGAATGTTTTATTAAAGAGGAAAAAGAATTATTATCACAGTCTTTCCTCAAAACCTGTGATCTTGCAACAGTGGTACAAGATCATCTCCTTATTCAAGATTCCCGTGTTATTGTAACCCCTCATAATGCCTTTAATTCTCGTGAGGCACTTGAGAGAATTCTCGAGACAACGGTTACGAATATTAAATCTCAATTAGAGAATAATCTTGTGAATCAGATACAATAAAAGAGGGGGAAATACCCCTCTTTTATTGTATGAACTCCTATCCTCGATTAAGACTAATTACCTTTTTAGATGAGCTAGATTTTTGCTCTATACGAATGGTAATAATTCCATCCTTATAATCAGCTTTTACTGAATCTTCATCTATATCTCCCGGTAATTGTACTGATCGACTAAATGATTCCTTGGAAATTGACTTGAAGTAATAATGTCTGTTCTTATCTTCTTTTTCTTCCTCAGATGATACTTTTCCTTCTACAGTAAGCACTCTATTATCTAAAGTGATTTCTATATCATCTTCCTTGAATCCTGGGGCTTGTAGTTTTACTACTAACTCTGATCCTTCTTGATACATTTCTATATCATTAAAAGTTTTTGTAAAACTTGGAAAAGAAGTATCAAACATCTCGTCAAATAGCCTACTTGGACTAAGTTCAAATGTATTTAATGTAGGTAAATTACGAATTCTCATATATGTGATAGTTAATACTACTACTATATGGTGTACACCATCTGGAGGTTTTCCTCCTTAATTATATTATAACTCTAAATTTAGCAGTGTCAAGAGTAGACTGCTAATCACTTCACCACAATTTCACTTAATATTTTTGCCCATTTAGAATCGAGAAAATGTCCACTATTTGGGATTGTTATTAATTCCCCTCCTAAATCTTTTGCAATATTCTGAGCCTGTATAAAAGGGATATTAGCATCATCCTCTGAACCCACTACTATTATCTTATCCTGTATATGTTGTTTAACTCGCTCAATATCAATGCTATGCTCAAAAAAATTAGCATAATTACCATCACGAAATTTTGCATTAGTGGTATTATTATCAAAAGGTCCTATGAGGACAATATTATCTACATGTAATTCTGTTTGCTCCAGGAATAATAATACTGCTCTCGTACCAAGACTATGTCCTACAAGAGTTAGCGTGTATTGAGCTTCTCTCACTGTCTGCTCTATAATAGGATACCATTCTGTAAAAACAGGATATTTACCTCCTGGTAAATCAAGAGTTATGGCTTCATTTCCCACTTCTGCTATCAATTGCCGAAATTCTGGATGCCAAATACTTTCACTATTATGATTATATCCTGGTATATCTATGACGGTAATTGCCATTATTTTTGGAAATAATTAATAATTAATTGTATGAATCCGATAATAGTAATTACTATCCCTACTCCAATCAAAATAGGAAAAATAATCTGAGCAATAAATTGAGCCACAAAACAAAATACCGCAAGTCCCAAACCTCCCCAGATTAACCATTCTGGCTTTGTTTGTCCTTGAGTTTTCTTACCTACAACTTTAATTTCCATATATGATATTCCTTAACCTATACTCATTATAACATATGCTTATAAAACCAAAAACCCCCACGAGGGGGGCTTGGTAAAAATATAAAAGAGCTTGAATAGTATAGCGATTTTATATAATTATGTCAAGAATAGGTTTTTATTCCTAATATTCCGGTGTGGTGGTACTTTCGGTTGACTCAGTAATAATATTACTGTTTTTATAATTTATGTAATATGCTAATATCATTACTATTAATGATATTAGCATAAGAAAATGATACAAATAATATGGATAAGGTGAGGTTGAGTATACAAACATCAAGACGTATGCTGCTAATATTTGTATTCCTAGTGATAATAAAATTAGATAAGTATTAGGCTTTATTGATACTCTTTCAATATCATTATCAATAATAATATGTACAATTGAAATAGATAGTAATATTATCAATGTCCATGGAAGCATATGAACCCAGATAGAAGCTGCGAAAGGTCCTACAAGAAGAAAAGGATATAAATATATTATTATATTATATACCAATAAAATAATAATCAATGTTGATCTATTCATTCCCTTACTTTTGCTAAATGAATTGCTCATATGATATTTTATTTATTAGGTCTAAACGCACTCTATTACTCTTTGGTAATTTTTGCTGAAATAATTTTTACATCTTCAACAGGCCTATCTGATGAAGCAGTTGCTACATTTCCAATATTTTCTACAATATCTAGTCCTCCAATTACTTTCCCTGCATTAGTATGTACTCCATCTAGCCAAGGAGTTGAATCAGCTGTTACAATAAAGAATTGTGAACCATTAGTATCCGGTCCGGAATTAGCTAGAGCAAAACTTCCCTTTACAAGAGGTTCATCATTGAATTCATCATCATATTTTTCTCCAGCATCTCCAGTTCCATATAAAGCAGATTTGCTTGGGTCTTTGGTATTAGGGTCTCCTCCTTGTATCATAAAATCTTTTATCACTCGATGGAATATGGTATCATTATATACTCCATTGTTAGCGTATTTAGTAATATATTCTACTGTTTTAGGGGATAAATCTTTGAATAATTCGATAGTTATTACTCCTTTGTTGGTGGTGAATTCAAGTATTGGTCGCTCTTTCATAATATCTTCATTTAATTTGGTAATTTGTTGAGTAGTATCGAGACTTGCTTTGATGGCATCATTTCCTTTTTGACTAAAATCTTGATTAATATACATTCCTACTCCTGCTACTATTAAAAAGATTCCTATTGCAAAATATCCTAATTTTCTCATATCTGTATCTATTATTCATATTGGTATGAATATAGTATATCATAAAAAGTTTTTATCCAAAAAGAATCTCTATTTCTCCAAATGAGAATAATCATTATACACCCATACTCTCCAACCAGTATAAGGGTATTCTGGACTATATTGTAAAATTGTGAGTCCGGTATTCTCTATCCAATACTGCTCTTGTAATCGAGTATATAATTCGGGATTAATACTATCCCCTAAAATCGCTCTAATAATTAATGTATTGAGGAAAAATTGATGAGTGACAACTCCTATATTTTGTTCTGGTCTTGATTGCAATAATTCTAAAGCCTTATCTGCTCGAGTAATAAGAGTATCATAACTATCTCCATCTTCTACCTGCTCACCTGAATTAAATAAACTATGTTTCCAAGCTTTTTCTGTAGCTAATACGAGCTCATCACTACGTAATTTTCCAATAATAGAACTTGGTTTTTGTCTCTCTACCAACAAATCTGAATATTCAATATTATAGTCCCTATCCTGACTAATAATTTCCGTTGTCTCCCGAGCTCGAGTTAAAGTACTAGATAATAATACATCTAATTCAAATTTAGCTATACGCTTAGCTAATCTTTGAGACTGCTCTCGCCCTAATTCCGTAAGATACTGTTCAGCTAAATGTATATCTTCATTAATAGAATCAAGATGTTGTATATTACCTTCACTTTGGCCATGCCGGAAAAAATAAATAGTTTTTTGTGATTTTGATTGCATAATAAAAGGTTAGTGGACCGTACTGGGATCGAACCAGCGACCTCTTCCATGCCATGGAAGCGCGCTACCAACTGCGCCAACGGCCCTTTTGTATATTATATCAGTATATAAAGTCTATTACAATATATTGAATTCTACCCAAATATATACTATACTACATATACTTAGTAACTAATCTAATCATATGACTAGTAAAAATGCTTTTGGAATTATTATCATTGGAGTTGGAATAATATGGCTATTGGGTAGTTTTGGAGTTCCTACTCCAAAACTTGGAGATTGGCTACCTGTCTTATTTATTGCGGCTGGAGTTTGGAAATTATTAGAATCTCAATTCAAATCTATTACTTTTCCTATTATTCTCATTGGGATTGGAATAGTATTGGGACTGCTTCGATTAAATGTGATTACTTGGGACAAATTCTGGCTTGCTGTAGGGCCTGCTATTGTGATTTTAATCGGTATTAATATACTTACAAGTAAAAAACAGGATAAGGGGCACAAAGAGGCAAGAGTGGAGTCTAAAGCTACAGAAGCTAAGGCAAATGCTAAAGACAAAGAATAATTCTGTTGACATTTTTTTCATTTCAGTTCATACTAAATATATACTAAATAAATACTAAATATATGATTTCTTTCAAATTACACAATGGTTTTGATCGCCTCAAGATGTATAATGGATTCATGGGAGCTGTACATTTCTTCCAAGCTGGATTAATGTTATATATTTCTAAAGAATCTTTACTGCCTGTATTTACCAATTATCTCAAATTTGATGCTACAAATCGTAGCGCTGTACCTATGCCAGTACAAGAAAAGTTATTTGATGTAAATATTGGACCAGCTGTTGCCCTATTCTTATTATTATCAGCTATAGCCCATTTTATTACTATTTTACCAAGTGTATATCCTTGGTATATCAAAAATCTCAAGAAACATATTAATGTAATCCGATGGTATGAATATGCTTTATCATCATCAATAATGATTGTAATAATAGGATTATTGGTTGGTATTTATGATTTCGCTACTCTCTTATTACTCTTTGGACTTAATGCGAGTATGAATCTTTTTGGTCTTGTGATGGAGCAAATCAATCAAGATAGAAAAGAAGTAAATTGGCTTCCATATATATTTGGATGTATTGCCGGTATAATCCCTTGGATTGTTATTTTCCTTCATTTCCAAGGAGCTCTTGCTAATGCCGATGTAGATGTGCCAAGTTTTGTATATTGGATTGTATTTTCATTATTTGCAGTATTTAATATATTTGCAATCAATATGTTCCTTCAATACAAAAAAGTTGGGCCTTGGAAATCATATGTATTTGGAGAAAAAATCTATGTTTTTCTATCCCTATTTGCAAAAACATTATTAGCTTGGCAAGTATGGTCAGGAACTCTTAGGGGTCGTGAGAATGATGTATCAGCTGCTATTAACCATATTATTCACTTAATTTCATAGCGTCAAAGAGAAATTAAGTACTAAAAAAGCTCCGATTACTCGGAGCTTTTTTAATATCGAGGACTTATTCTCGAGGCTTAGCAGGTTGAATAGAGATTTCTCTTTCTAGAAGAGATGCTCCATCTAACTGTTGAATTGCTTTTTCAGCTTCTTCTTCTGTGGCAAATTCGACGAAACCGTAACCTTTGCTACGTCCCTCTTCTTTGTCAAAGATGATTTTTGCTGAGACTACAGTCCCAACAGTCTCAAAAAGAGATTGTAAGTCCTGGTTTGTTGCTTTGTACGCAATATTTCGTACAAATAGATTCTTGCTCATAATTTACATTGTTGAAGAAAGATTGCTCTTTCTTGCTAATACTTTATCTCCTGTCGACCTGCCTAAGCCCAGGATTAATATCAATATACCATATATGTCAAAATTTGTACAATATTATCCACAATTTAGAGAGTAATATACTTATCCTACCAAGATATCTTGTAAATCTGAAACTAAATCAAGAGCCTCTACTTTTGGTCTTTGGAAAGCATTTCTTCCCATAATAGTTCCAAAAGCTCCTCCTTCGCGAATAGCTTTTATCTCATCTTCTAAAGTTTCAGCATTGGTAAAATCTCCACCTGAATGTATAACAATACGATGTCCATTATAGGCAGCCTTCATAACAAGAGCTATTCTATTTTTGAGAGTTTTAGTATTAAGATTATCATAAATACCAAGTTTTTTATTAGATTCAAGTCCATATCCCTCAAGTGGAAGCTTTACCTTGATAATATGAGCCCCCAAACTAGCTCCAAGTGCTACAGCATAAGCAATAATATCTACTGCCCTCTCTTGTCCTTTAATCAATCCCTCTCCTCGAGGATATATCCATAATACGGTAATGAGTCCGGCTTTTCGGGCATCAACTATTAATTCTTTCGCTTGTTGTTCTATTTGATTACTATGTATTGATCCTGGATAAAGGGTAAACCCTACTGCCTCACATCCTAGTCTCACAGCATCTCCCACCCAAGAATGAATTGAGGGGCGGGGATTTTTCTCATCTGGTATCATTAAATTATGAGAATTTACTTTGAGAATAGTAGGTACATTATGCCGAGCCAATACTTCAAAACCTCGCTCGAGGGAACCCAATGGAGCTGCAAAAGCATTAAATCCCCCATCTACAGCAAATTGTGCTTGCTCTAATGGGTCATACATAATAGGATTAGGTTCAAAGGCTCTTCCTGGTCCATGTTCAAGGATTTGATCAATAGGAAGTATCATCAATTTACCCGTACCTCCAATTCTTCCGTGATTCAGGATACGTAATAGATTTTTTTGTTGAGCTGGGGTATTAGTGCTACGATACCAAGAAATAATTTCCTCCATACGAGCTTTATGTTTTGGTTTTGTGGAAGGCATAAAAATAGTTTTAGATATGTTCTTTTGATATTACATTATTTTCACTATCTAAATTATATACCAAAATATCTCCAATAGCAAACTCTACCCCCTCAATTTCATTATCGGATAAATGGTCGAGATATTTTAATATAACTCTCAAAGTATTACCATGTAGGGATAATATGATTCGCTCATTATCTTGTAATGCTGAAATAATATGTCCCTCCAAATAAGGGATTACTCGCTTATAGGCATCATCAAGGCTTTCTGTGCGGGGCAATAATTCTTTAGAGATAGAAATATATTTAGGATCAAAATAGGCATTACGAGGATCATCTAATTCCAATTCTGCTGGTCTAGTACAATATCCTCGACGATAATTATGTAATTGCTCCCAAGATAATTCATCCAAAATATCTACCTTTGATTTACCTTGTAATTTTCCATAATGCCTTTCATTAAGACGCCAGTCTCGAGTTGTTGGGATATTAGTCTGCCCCATTTCCTCTAAAATAATATCCAATGTTATGATAGCCCGCTTCAAAACAGAGGTGTATGCTCTATTGAATACCAATCCTTTGGTCTTAAGTTTTTGTCCCATTAATCGAGCCTCCTCCACACCCTGAAGAGTTAAATCAACATCTGTCCAACCTGAGAATAAATTTTGTTTATTCCATAAGCTTTGTCCATGCCTTATTAATACTAATTTCTTCATTATTCTATATCTAATTCTAGTACTACTGGACAATGATCAGAACCATATACATCAGATAATATATAGGCGTCTTTTACTTTGTCTTTTAATAATTCACTCACAAAAAAATAATCTATTCTCCACCCTACATTGCGGTCTCGAGCTCTAGTCTTCATATCCCACCACGTATATAATTCTGGCTTATCTGTTTTGAGCCTCAGAGTATCTGCGAACCCATATTCTTGAGTTAAGGTATCAAGCCAAGCTCGCTCTTCTGGTAGGAATCCTGAGGTTTTGAGATTGTCTTTTGGGCGAGCCAAATCTATTTCGGTATGAGCAGTATTCACGTCTCCCGTAATAATAATTTGCTTTGTGTGATAATCTATTCCTTTCAAGTATTGTAATAAAGCCTCATAGAATTTGAGTTTATAGCCAAGCCTCTCAACTCCAGAACCACCATTAGGAAAATAAATATTTATCAAAATAAATTTCTCATAAGTTGCAATTTGAATTCTCCCCTCTTGATCAAATATATCATCGAGCTGAAATCCTGTTTGTATAGATATTGGCTCGGTTTTGGAATAAATAGCCACCCCACTATATCCCTTACGAATACCTGATTCAAAATAAGAATTATACCCTGGAATATACAAAATATCATCAGTTAATTGCTCTCGATGAGATTTGGTCTCTTGCATACACAGAATATCTGGCTGATATTTTTCTAAGAAGGGCTGGAATAATTCCTTTCTTTGCAATGCCCGCAACCCATTTACATTCCACGATATTAATTTCATATAATTTTATGACCTATTGATACTATTGTATCATATAAATTAGATATTTAGAATGGGAGGGACGGAAGAGGATGTGCGTAAAGACAACCCTACAGTCGCCCAAAACTTTTATTCTTTGGTCACTAGCTATTGATAATATTAGAGAAATATGTTATATATCAAACGTTTCTATGGAGAATCATTATGAATACTAACTTGGTAGAAATTACTCTTTTAATGAGACAATCTTTCTTTGAACTTCTAGAGCTTATTGAAGACAAGTATAAATTGACAAGGGCAGAAATAGTCCATATCTCTGTCGGTCTATATTCCAGGAATAGAATTGAATCAACAAAAAGAAATCGGTTAGCTTCAATAAGGCCTGATAATACTATTGTGAGAGTATATGAAGAAATTCCGAGTAATGACTTAACCGAATTAACTGAAATTATACTTTATGTACATCAATCTCTTGATAGTGCGCTACAAATACTTGCATATAGTGATAGAAAGACAAGGGCAGAAATAGTCCATGAATCTGTACATCTATACGAAAAATATATGGCTGACTTAGCAAAAGGATATAGATTAGCTTCAATAAGGCCTGATAATTCTATTGAAACAATCTATTAAGATGCATACCCCCTCGTCTCCGGACGAGGGCTTTTTCTTTTTCATAAAATCTATTTTTGTTATAAACTCAAATACTATGGGCGACTGAGAGGTCGTGAAGTTTTGTCTCCCTTTGGAGGCTTTCGTCCCTCCTATATTTATTTAGGCGGGGGAGTCCCCGTAGGGGGAGGGTGGATTTGTTTTTAACATATTAAATAATTAAAACTCTATCCACCTCCGACCTGACGGCCACCTCCTCCAAAGGAGGACATGATAGAATTAGAACCCTCCGCTACAAAAACAATGTTGGCGGGGTGTCGCCAAATCTACGAATGTTATACTAAAAAATCAATTTATGGTATAATCATTGTAGATAATAACTATAAAAGTATGGAATTAAATAAATGGACTTTTTGGTGGATATTATTAGTATATTTTGTTGTATCTCTTATTTTATTTATATCAACTTCTACTGGATTGAATCAGTTAGGTTGGCTTTTAATCCCTGGACTTATATATGCTATAATTTTGCCAGTAGTATTACTAATAAATGTAAATATTGTTACAAAGGCAATAAAAATATCATGGGTATCTTTAATGCTTTTGTTAATAATTCAATCTATTACACTGATTGCAAATTTAATTTATGATAGGTTACTCGAGACTAATGGTTTGGAGTATTGTCAAGGTAGTGAAATTTGTTCTAAGACATATTTACTTGAAATATCTATTTGGATATATATTTTAGTATTGATTGCATTTATTATTCAAGTTTATTATAGTGGTTTTAAGAAAGTTTCTGAATAGAAATCTATTTAAAACTCTATATCCACCCCCGCCTTTCAGGCTTCCCCCTCCGAAGGGGGACAGAATAACATTAGAACCATCCACTACAAAATAAATTTCGGCGGGGGCGCCGACTCTACAAAATATTTGTTTCTGAATAAATTTATGCTATGATTATTTTGGATAATAGTTATAATTCTATATGATAAAAAACAATTTCAGAGTTTTCTTTGTATTAGTTATAGTATCTTTATTACCTATAATATTTAACTGGATAATTGTATGTATGTTACTTTTAATTCTTGATAGTTTTTATAATGAATATGTAACTTTTTTGGGATTAAATAGTCCAAATAAGAAAACCCTAAAATTTATCATGACTTGGGGAATGTCAATTTTAGTACCTTTATTTGCACTATTTATACAGACTTATCTAGAATTTGAGCCTATAGTTAGATTGTGTTCATTAGGTTGGTGTGGACTACCATCTTGGGTTAATATATAACATAATCTTGATAAGGTCGATACCTAGATAATTAAGTAATCTATATTTCAATTAAAAATTAAAGCTCTATCCACCCCACTGGTTCACCTCCCCAACCCTTGGTCACTCAGGATTTTTTCTTTTTCATAAAATCTATTTTTGTTGTAAAACCCAACCACTACGAGCAACTGAGAGGTGGTGGAGTTTTGTCTCCCTTTGGAGGGAGGGTGTGGACTGAGCTTAGATTCCCCTCAAGAGGGGTGTCAGGCTTACCTGACGGGGTGGAGGTAATTTTTACTCAATCTCCCCCAAATCCTCAAGCAATATAATTTCCTGCTCTCCTGATTTCATATTTTTGACCAATACTTCACCTGTCTTTGTCTCATCAGCTCCGAAGATTATAGCTTTAGTATAGCCTTTGCGATTAGCATATTGCAAAGCTTTTTTGAAATTGGTGATTTCTGGATATAGGTCAAAGGCTATTCCCTGTTCATCTCGGAGGGCAATAATTGACTTGATATCATCCTCCACAGTATCCTCATTTAATAAGAATACTCCTATTTTGGTATTATCTCCATATTGAATTTCTTTGAACCAATCTTGTTCTCTCAAAATTCCAAATAGACGACTTACTCCAATAGAAGCCCCAAATCCGGTAATAGGTGTATCAATATAATGTGACACAAGATTATCATATCGCCCTCCTGAACAAATACTTCCGAAAGACTCTAACCCCTCAAGGAAACTCTCGAATACTGTTCCCGTATAATAATCCTGCCCTCTTACTATAGAGATGTCTATAACATAGCTTTTAACGTGAAATAACTCTAAATATTTAACAAATTCTTCAAGCTCTTGTACTCCTTCTGAAAAAAGAGATCCTGGTTTATTACACTGATTTTCTTTTAGTCTATTAATCACATCTTGATTAGTTCCTCCCCTATTTATGACTGGTGCTGCTGGTAAAATTGAAAGTATAGCTACTGTTTGTTCATGATTTAATACAATTTCTCTTAATGTTCTTGACCACTCTTTATAGGGAAGTTTAGAAATTTTATCTAAATGCCGAAGCACGGCTGATTTATTTTCAACCTTATATTCTTCCAATAATCCCGCAAGAATTTTACGATTACTGATTTTAAATGTAATAGCTGGTAATTCTAATATATCAACAGTATTCTGAATTACTGATAATATCTCAGCCTCAGCCAATCTACTATTATTACCCAATATATCAATATCAGCCTGATATAATTCTCTATATCGACCCTTTTGTGGTTTTTCAGCTCGCCAGGATTTGCCAATTTGATATATTTTTGCGGGTAATACCATATTACGATTATGCTCAGCTATGTAGCGAGCTAATGGTACAGTCAAATCAAAGCGTAAACTCAAATCCCTATCTCCTTTTTGAAAACGATATATTTCTTTATCTAATTCTCCCCCAGCCTTAGCGAGAATAACCTCCGAATATCCAATAGAAGCAGTCTCTATAGGGGTGAATCCCGCATGTTCATATTCTTCTCGAATAGTATCTAATATATGATTAAATTTCACCTGCTCTTCAGGAGTATATTCAATAAATCCAGATGGTAATTGGAATTTTGGCATAATGCATTACTCTAAGACAATACTTCTAATACTTGCTCGGCATGCTTCAAAGGATTAACCTTTTTAAAATGTTGTATAAGCTTACCATCCTCATCGATAAGGAATGTATCTCGCTGTATACCCATATATTTTTTCCCAAACATTGACTTCTCTTTCCAAACTCCATATTCCTCTACTACTTTTTTATCTGTATCGGCTAAAAGAGGGAAGTTGAGATTATGTTTTTCTACGAATTTCTTATGGGACTTTACATCATCAACACTTACTCCGAGCACCACAATCCCCTTTGCTTCAAGATCATTCATAGAATCACGCATACCCTCTGCCTGAACCGTGCATCCAGGAGTCATATCTTTTGGATAAAAGTATAATACTACCTTTTTACCCCGATATTGTGACAACGTATGAGACTTCCCATCTTGATCTTGTAGCGTAAAATCTGGTGCTAATTCTCCAACTGTAGGCATATATATATTCTTAAACTATTATATATACTAGCATATTATTAGTATCAATACAATCTAAAAAGCCGAGGTAGGTGGAGTGAAATTTGCTGTATAACGAGCAATACCTTTTGTAATTCTCAATTCATCAATATAGATACCAGCAGGAGCTGACCACCCCGTTCCAGACCAAGGACTCAATCCAATCAGTAAAGGATCAGTAGTTATAACCGTAGGAGTTGCATTAACAGTTGTTTGCAAGATACCATTTAAATAGAATCTATGTGTATCACCTGATCTACAGATAGCTACATGATACCACGTATTAGGTGACGGGGTAGGCTGTCCTACATCAGCCCCCGTAAATGTAGTCCCCGATGAGTTGGTAGGATAATATCTCAGATCGTTCCCACCGTAGTACATAAGTGCAAACTCTGTGTTAATATAGGGATTACCCTTGGTAACAACCATCCCCCCAGAAGATCCAGTTGTCAGGTACATAAATAGCTCAATTGTATAATCAACATTTCCAATTTGTAGCGCTGTACTACTTGGTATGGATAAATAGGAATTACTATTTGGAATATATCCACTAGCCCCACCAAATCTACTTTGGGTCGTACTAGTTTGCATACCATTAAATGCTGTAGATATATGTGCATTATTACTTCTATCAGTAAAGGTTGTACCTCCATTTGCCCCATCAAAATTAAATAGCAAAGAAACATTCTCAAAATAAGGATCACTTGGTCCTGTACTGGTTACAACATTCCCCCCACTTCCACTTATTGCTATTGTTGATCCTAATTCTGCTTCTGATGCTCTTACTCTTACTCTACTATCTACTATTCCTATCTTATAACTTATTCCACTTGGATCTTCTGGTATACCTGCTACATAATCTGGTACCAATACTCCTAGATTTACACATCCTGTCGTATTATTATTTATACATATATCTTGCTCTGTCTCTGTTATACCTACTGGATATCCTTGATTATCTATTAGATATTGTTCTAATGCTTTATATAGCGTATTTACTTCTGATCTTCTCTCTGCATTCCTTGCTTGGGCTAATTGTTTATTTGGGTTTATGGCTATCAATACTATTGCTGCCAATATCCCTATTGCAGCTATTACCAGAAGTACCTCTAATAATGTAAAACCTTTTTGTTTTTCTCCTCTCATAAGAGTTGTTTTTATTTATAATTATATTTTTATGATATCACAAAATTATTTTTTGTGATATCATATTTTATTTTATTAATTCTTTTTTACATCTTCGATAATCAGGACAATATTGAGCAACAATATTCCAAAATCTCACAGAATGATTCATCTCTACCAAATGAGCAAGCTCATGTATTACCACATAATCCATCAATTCAGACTCCAGAAACATAAGCCGATAAGAAAAATTGAGATTACGCTTACTGGAACAACTACCCCAACGAGTAGTAGTATGCCGTATGCTCAAGCGATTATAGCTAAGCCCCATCACCTCTGACCAATATACTACTCTAGCGGTAATAATAATTCTCGCCCTATCCCTATGTTCTTTGTAATGTTGCTCAGTATATATATTCTTAGGAATAGTGGCTAATTTTTCTCGTATCCAATCCCGCTTAGACTCTACAAATTGCTTGGCAATATATTGGGGCACTCTTGGGGGAATAGTGACAATAACTTCACGATTCGCATTGATACGAATACTCACTCGTTTTGTTTTATTGGATTTTTTAATCGTATATGCTACCATATATTTAGTATATCATGTATCTATATTCTTATGAGTGAATCATTTGAAAAAATGTTAACAGGTGGACACCCAAACTCACTGGGACGAACATTAGAGGTGGTAGAATTAATACTTCAAGATAAAAAAAGAGTAGCTGAATTATTAGACACCTATTCATCATCAGATGAAGTAGTAAGACTGCGTATTTCTAATGCCCTAAAACGCATATGCAAAGAACATCCAGACTGGATATATCCATACACCGATATATTACTCTCAAAAATTGCTAAAATTAATCAAGCATCCACCCAATGGACTTTAGCTACCCTATTTCGATTATTATCATCCTCCTTAACTACCGATCAAAAAGACCTTGCCATACAACATCTCAAACATAATCTGGATACTCATAGTGATTGGATTGTAATCAATACCACTATGGAAACATTATTCACTTGGGGCAAAGATAATCCCCCATTAGCTGAATGGCTTATTCCAAGACTTAAAAAATTCCAACAAGATACCCATAAATCAATATCCGGAAGGGCAACTAAATACCTTATAGCCTTATCTTGACTATATCTCTCTTATTCGGTACAATATACAAGTACCTTGCAAATCTAATTCCGCGATAGCTTTTACCTCAAAACTGTCCCTTCTCGCAAAGAAGCCAGAGAATTAGAAAAAAAGTTAAAATCAGGACAAGGAAAAGAATATCTCAAATCAATTATGATTAAGAAATTCAATCTAAATTCTGACTAGATAATTCCGCGATAGCTCAGCGGTAGAGCAGTCGGCTGTTAACCGATTGGTCGTAGGTTCGAATCCTACTCGCGGAGCCAAACAAGATAAAGCCAGGGTAATTCCTATCTTGAGTTAATTTTTGTATATCTAAAGGGAGAGACTGCAATGTCTCTTGAGTAATAGAATCCCAATCTAGCGGTAATAGTTTCATACTATTATTATATATACTTCTGAGCCTCTTCCCATTCCTCCTCAGATAAATTCCCTTTGATTCCTAGCGCTTTTATAGGTGAGGAAATAAATCTTTGCATCAATGCTATCAATTCATTATAGGAAGTTGTCCTAATATTATTATAATAGTCATCGGGAGTATATATAATCCCCTCAGGATATTGTAATAAAGATCCATAAAACTCATTCAAGGCATAAATACTAGAATAATATTGCTTAGAAGCACTTATTTGTGCTATTTTGAATCTTTCAATATCTTCTATTGTAATATATTGCGTAAAGTTATGTAATACGGTATTAATTATCTGTAGTGATTCAATAAGAGACTCTTTATTTATAGTATATGTTATTGCAATATTATAAGAACCTCCATAGTCATAATAATCAGTATTAACCCAATATATTAACCCCCTTTTCACTCTGAGTTCCTGTAATAAAATTGATGTCCAGAAATTTCCTAATGCTGTACGTAATAAAGCAAGTGAAGCACAATCTTTATAGTAAAAAGACCCTTGAAGTCCATAATTAAATACACCTTTTATATTGTCTTCTGAAGAATTGAGTACTATATTTGTAGAAGATACATTTTCTATTAGTGTGTTAGTAGACAAGGAATGAGAAATGCCATCTTCCTCTAAGATTATTGCCGAGATATCAGGAGAGATAATAACTAAATGAGCCTTATCTTTGGTATAATGCAATTGTGCATACTGGATATATTGCTCATACGAAATATTGTCTAAATCTCCAAATACATCTTGTGCTAAAGCTGATCCAAAGAAAAGATTATCAAATGTACGTCGTTCTATATCAGTTTCTGAATCTTGTTTTTCTTGAGCAATGATTTTCTTTTCTTTATCAAATATCTCTTGAGATACTGATTCTTGATCAAAATTTTTCAATAATAATTGAAGAGACGATATTAGATGAGCTGGATCTTGTATATGAGAATAATTGGTTAAATATGCTGCTGTGTAAGCACTAGCACTAATACCATACTCTTCTAAAGTTTTTGCCTTAGTATATTCATCATCTCCTCCTGCCCAAAGATGTTCAAAAAAATGAGATAACCCTTGAGCATTAGCATCATCAAGTGCATATCCTCGTGCAAACCAAAGAGATGCAGAAGACATAATTTGTTGCTTATCTTCTATTACTGTTGTCTTTATTCCTTGATATATCCCCTGTTTAATATTGGACATAATAATGTTGTTTAAACTATACTCAGTATATATAAAATAATGAGGGAAGGCAACTTGTACCTTCCCTGTTTGGAACATGGAGCTAAACAACTAATGTTGAGGCTTACTTGCCACCACCACCAGGTCGAGTAGGAGCGGGACCGCCGCCGCCAGTACCTTTCGTTCCACTTCCAGGGTTACCATGACGATTGTTGTTGCCCATTGAGGTAATTCTCCGAAGTACTAAATGGATTAGACCTTGATACAGTGAGGGATCATTTCCCCCGGGTACCCGAGCCACCACCATGTCCACCGCCATTGCCGGTGCCGCCACCGGTTTTGGTTCCACCTGTTTGAGCTGCCATTGAAATGAATCTCCGAGCGAGGGTGTAATGAGACGGAAATGTCTCGCAATAAAATCTATCATGATTATTAATATTTGTCAATAGTTGTCAATTATATTAATTCTTCCTGAAAACCTCCTAGATTACCCACTCAAAGGTTCGAACATTGTCCAACTCGCGGAGCCAACTCCCCTTAAACAGCTTAATCGTAATATTCTCAATTAATGCTATACTATATGTATATTTAACTCTATTATATGAAAGTTAGTAGAAAAATCTTTTTCATAGCCCCAGGGATTATATTGTTATGTGTAGTGATATTAAGTGGGTATATAATAATGAATAGTAATACTCAATCAGCTACCTCTCCTAATACACCACCCTACTTAACGGAAGTAAGGGATTATACATTACATAATACTATTTCATTTATAAAACCAATTGATTATACAAAATACCAGGATAATCAGGAAGATCTAGATATTGCTATGCAAAAAACCTATCTCGAGGGAGGAATAACTTTTGATGAATTTTTAGAACTGAATAGTATGGTAAATTTAATAGATAATAATCTTAAAGATATAGAAGCAAATCTATATTACAACTCAGAAACTGTGCTATCTGGAGTTATTTTGAGCTCTAATAAAGAAGATTTTTATACAAATGCACGCCAAAAACTACAAGAGTTGAATATTAATTCCCCAGATCTCACCTCTCTCAAAATCACTGAGATATATTTTCGGACCACCTCTCAAGATTCTAGAGCTTTAGAGTTAGCTTATTTATTCAATATCAACACTGATGTTGAATTTAATAAAAATCTTAAAATAAAACTAGATAATGCTATTAACTCTAATAATTACTCCGATTTAGAAAATACAGGATTAAATATATCTAGCCCTTATAATACCGATAATTATGGACTCAAAAGATTAAAAAGGGAGAATGAAGAAAAGACTAAGAGATTAGCACAAATTGAGTCCTGTATACTTGATTTATATATTCAAGAAGCCAATTTAAAGATTAGATTAAATCAACCTACATGGAGCACCAAAAAAGACCAATATACAGAAACTATATCTAATCTAAGTAATAAAATTGGATCAATAAACTCACAAGGAGAAAGGACTATAATAGGATGTGAACAATATCATTTCCACAATATCCAAATCAGATTCACAAAACCACTCTCTATTAGTGATATTCAAGAGATTGAGAATACCTTACCATTAATTTATCCCAAAAAATATATAGCGGAATTAGATCCAGACTATAGGACTAACACTACTAGTGCAGAAATAGACATATTAAATGCTCAATTTGATGACTATGGACCTGAAGACTATACTTATCGTGATATAGATTTAATAACCACCACATCTACTGAAACTTCACAGTTATTTGCTTTATTTAATCCTGGGAAAAATTGGGAAGATATGAAAAATAATTATTATCAAAATCGTACATACTTAAATATCCCTAAAGATAGTGTCGAGAAATATAGAAATGACCAGGATACAATCTATTACTTTACTAACAACCCTCAGTATACTAATTTAAGTACTCAGTATATTGATGGTGTTACTCTCTTTACCACAACCCTAGACGATCCATATCTATGCTTACAACAATTATTAACATCAGATAACCACTCATCTTGTAGTGTATTCTCTTTAAATCAAAGCCAGAAAAAGCTCTTACAATCCTACATAAAATTGATTGAAATTACCCCTGTAACACCACATACCCACACAGACTTATATAAATTTGAGGTAAGCCCAACTTCTTCTTTTTGGGTAAAGTAATCTCAAGACTAGCTACCTCATCAAAAGCCAAATGTCTATTGAGGTAATAATTATTGCAGTAATTATGGCAAGTGCGACTATACTAGATCCAATATCTTTAATTCTTTTGATATGAATATTCCACTTAGGTTCCATAAAATCACAAATTAACTCTATGGTAGTATTAATCAATTCTAAAATAATAATTGAAATACCAAATAATATCGTTTGCTTTATTAATTCCCAACTTTCCAAAAAAACTTCTAGTCCAACCAATACCAGAGTAGTAATAATTGTTTGTATGATTAGGTTATTATCTCTAGAGAAAGCATATGATAAGCCTTCAACTCATAATTGATATTTTTTAAGCAGTTTCATAGGGTAGATTATCTTTTACCCAATGCATCATCCCGACAGCACTATTGATTACATAAAAACCTTGTTTCTCCATAAGTAAAGAAGCTATTTGAGAGCGTCCACCACTTTTACAGTAGATAATATAGGTTTTCGATGGATCTAATCTTTTTATTTCCTGAACAATATCAGACCTACTAATATCAAAATTTACCGCTCCCGCTATATGCCCTTGATTAAACTCCTCTGAAGTCCGAACATCAAGTAATATTTCATTCTCTTGTAAATTGTGAGATTTAAATTGTAACTCTTGGGTTGTAGATATTATATTCATGCTATTATAGTAAGCTAGACATATACTTTACTACATATATCTATCCATTTCAATTTGTAATCACTTCTCTCTTTTCAAATTTATATACTTGTTAGCCATATAATACTTTAGTAGAGAACGTGTATTCTACTATACTAAAGTAAAAGTGGATTAAGCACTGCTGTCTACCACTCAAACATCGTCTAACTCCCGAAGCCTAGATGATGTGTGCAACGTATTAATACAAATCTAATTACCAAATTATTGTATTTATCATCTATTTATCCAGGCGAAAATTCTGTTCAATTCCGATATAATATCTTTATCTAATATTTTTCCATGAGCCATTATAATTCTTTTTGGATTTAAAACTTTAACCCGATCAATTGATTTTTTTAATAATTGATGATTACCCCCAAATAATGCTCTTTGGTCTTTAGTTGTACCTCCATTTGGATGCAAAGCCCCACCTATATATGCTAAAGCTCGGAAAAATGGATTTATTTTCTTTGCTTCAAAATTCTCTATAATATCAGTTACAATCCAGGATTGACTAGGAAAATGAAAAAAAGTATACTCAGTCATAAATCGATTACCATACATAGGCAGAATTTCTAAATCTGGAAAATAATCCTGCTTTAAATCCTTTAATTCCTTATTCCACCTTATATCTTGACCAGCTTTTTTACTCCGTCTTCGTACTCCATCACTGGCAAAAGTAACTGCTTCTGGATATGCTTTTTGGAAATCATATATATACCAATAGTGAATTTTATTTGGAGATATTAAATACTTTACATTTCCTAACTCATCTAATTCTTGCTTCAAAGCACTCGTTAAACTAATTGGAGAGTGGATGAAAAGGTCATTATTAGAAAATCTTATTACTACCATTCTCGTAGTAAATGGCATTCCATAAAAATATATTATAGGACCATCTACAATCCATAGATTTTCACTAATTAATTTTAACGTATGTATTGGTTGATACAAATTATCCATATTATTTTTATGATTCTATTGTAATTATACACATTTATATATATTTTATCTACTTATAAAATTTATCTCCTCTCAAAACTATAGTGAGCCCCCTTTAGGGTAATTAGTACTCTCTACCTCTCATTTTTATTATTGATTTTGAGAGAGTATGATGAGAAAAACGTAAGAATAAAGAATCCCCCCACTTAGGTGAGAGGATTGTTGGAATTAGAGTTTACTTATCTTTCGTAGAGATTAACTCAGTGATTTGCCTTTGCTAATAAAGCCTGTTTACTAGGAATCCGTAGCTGATAAGCCCAACCAAGACGCTCCAGAAATCGTATGAAGTAGTAGGTAGGGTCTGGTAATGTCACTACCTTGTTACCCTGTAGGGTAAAGCCTTGTCTTGCTGAGTATTCGAAGCTATGGTGTAGATTATGCCAACCTTCGCCAAGAGTGATAATAGCCACCCAAGGGTTGTTACGACTACCATCGCGGGTAATGAATGGCTGATCACCTACTAAGTGGGCCACAGAGTTTACCGTAGCAACACCGTGGAACAAAAGAGTAGTACTCAGACAAAATGCACCCAACCATTCTATACCACCGATATGCCAGGAGATCCAAGCTAATGCCAAAGCTGGCACTATATGTAGTCTATCGATCAAACGTAATACAGGATCAGACTCTATATCAGCTGGTAGGGTACTAGGATGAAATCCAGGTGAAAGTATCCAACCTATCTGAGAATGCCAAAAACCATGCAGTCGATTTCTATACATCAGAGGGCTATGAGGATCATCCAAGGTATCAACATGACGATGATGAGCCTTGTGATGAGCCTTCCACCAACTTGGTCCCATCTGGCCTGCTGAGGCTGTTATTATGGATCCGATCCACCATACTAGTCTAGGAGCCTTATAGCTATTGTGAGTAATCAAGCGATGGTAAATGGCAGTAATTCCAAGCATCCGTACTAGGTATAATACTGTAGCCCAGAGGATGGCGTATAATCCAAGTCTCTCCCGAAACAGCAGTAGACAGCCTATATGCGCAACCAGTATGAATACCGGTCCCATACCATGCAAAAACCGAAGGAGATGGGATTGGGAAATAGAATGGGAAGATACTGCTGTGGAACTGATAGATTTTGAATTAAACATCAGCATATTCCAGTCTAAACTGGACCATAAGGACATAAACACCTTAGCATACTTATTATGTTTAATCAATATACAGAAATATATCTATTCTAGGATATGATACTTCTATCCTTCAAAGAAAAATCCCTCCAGCTGAACCAGAGGGATTGAATTAGATTGAATTGTAGATCAGATTAGGGCTGCGGTAGCGAGCTTGGCGATTTCACGGGTGGAGAATCCGATTTTCGTCAAAGCTTCTTGATATGAGATGAGGAAATCCTCAATGAGGTCTTCCCTGTCCATTTGGAGGACGGCCGCGTCACCGGCTACCTGATCAAGCATAATGCGTACCAATGGGAGATTGTCCCGATTGGCCTGCTCCAACTCCTTACGAATAGCTTCGAAATTAGACCTAAGCCATTCTTGACCATAATTGAGATGAGCGTATTCATCCTTGACTACTCCCTCGGTGATTTTCCGTGCAAACGGATCAGCAACTGGGATATAGATGTGATAAGCTGCAATTGCAAAGGCCTCGATGAGAATCGCTTGAATCAGCAAACAGGTGACTACCTTCCTCTCTGTAAAAGCTTTTTGAAAATTACCATGTAGGGGCAAGAAAAACTCTTTAGCAAAAGGTATATCTGCTTGCACTCCCAAGTTGCGGGCACAGGCAGTGAAACCCTTCATATGCCTCAGCTCCATACCCGCAAGGCGGGTAAGCTCTTCAGCCTGATCGGGTAGCAAGCTACCAAGGGAAATGTAATTGTCATAAGCTTCTTGCTCACCTTCAATCACAATTGCATTGATGCGACTATAAGCATCTTTGTAATCCCTGGTGGTGAAATCTGGTAGACCTTCCACAAGTGGTTTAGAAGACGTAATTGACATGGTAGATACTGGATAAAATCCAATGGGGCAATCTCATTATACACTTTTTATACCTTTTGTATATAGGTGCATACATCCTATTATCTTAATAATATACTATCAATTTCATACTCTCATATATATTAAAATTAGCTTTATAAGCTTTTAAAACCCATATTAAGTATATATAAGTTAAAGGTAAAGTGAGGTCAAGGTGAAGACTATTTCTGTACCCCCTTGTGCAAATAATGTGCACAAGGTATACTTAAAAGGTATTAATAACTAATATCGTACCGATATGAAGACAAAGTCATTGAAACACAGTATTGCCCTGTCCCTATTAGCTTTTGCTCTTGTATTAAGTCCTCTTTATGCAAGCGCTGCTACTGATACTATCACTGGTTTGTTAAACAAAACAAGTGATTTATCTACTCTTAAAACTCTTGTAGGGTTGGCAGAATTAGATGGAGCATTAGATAGCACTTCTTCCCAGTACACTGTATTCGCACCTAAGGACTCTGCTTTCGCAGCACTTCCTAAAGAAGTTACTGATGCATTAGTAAAGCCAGCTAATAAAACTGTTCTCGCTGGAATTCTAAAATATCATGTAATTCCTAGCAAAATTCTTTCTACTGATTTAGCTGCAACTCAAACTGTAACTACCTTAAATGGAGATACTTTAGTTGTAAAAAAAGCTGATGGTAAAGTTACTATCACTGACAAAGTAGGTACTATTTCTACTGTAACTACTGCTGATGTAGAAGCTACAAATGGAGTTGTTCATATTGTAGACAAAGTTCTTCTTGACAAAGCATATGACTTTTCTACCCCAACAAAATTACAAAGCACAGGTATTAACTTAGTTATTCCTGCAATTGTAAGTGGTATATTAATTCTAGGTGCAATCTTTATCTATACGAGAAAATCTTCAAAGATCTAATAGTATATTGTCCTGATTAAAAAGAGGTGTTAGTATTACTATAGCCTCTTTTTAATTTTTCTATCAAGCTTAATCCTATTTATGAATAGACATTTTTTGAAAATTTTAAATACATTTTTATTAATACTTATTATTATAAGTGCTGTATATATTATAGGAGCACCATTTTTTCCTCAATTAATAAAAGCTGAGAAGACTGAAAATCCTTCTGAGGAAGCTCAAAGCTCAATAGAGATAGTTAATTCACCTACTAATACAGCCCCTATAGCATTACAATCTCCTGAAGCTAAGCCAAAAGAAAGACCTCCTGCTGATAAGAATAATGCTGATAAAAACTTTAATATCGCTATATCATCTCTTAAATTAAATTCTAAACTTTTTACGAGTAATACTAATAAGGATTTAGGAAAAGGTATTTGGCATAGAAGTAGTACTGGTAATCCTCTTTCTGGAGGAAATATGGTTATATCTGCTCATAGATTTCTGTATACTGGGAATAATAACACTTTTTATCGTCTTCCAGACATCAAATTAGATGATACTATAGTGATAACATGGGAAGGGAAACAATATGATTATAAGGTAACAAAATTATTTGAAGTTACTCCAGATGCAGTTGAAATTGAAGCTCCCACAGAAGAGCATATATTAACTCTCTATACTTGTATTCCTCTTTGGACTAGTGCTAAACGATTTGTGGTACAAGCAGCCCCCCTATTCTAATATTTCTCTATTATGACTGAAATTAAAAAAACAATATTATTAAGCTTTATCTTATTTGTATTGATAGCTATTATGTTTATTGCACAATACTCACAACTATAATAATTTAAAAGAAAATTAAGGATATATCTGGTATTATAGCTTGACTTTTACCTCATTTCCTGTTAGTGTTTCAAAGCATACTCTTCGGGGTATCGTTCTTTCACAATGGAGCATTTAACCATGTCTGCTCAGACACGTGTTGAGAGATTTTTTGATAAGGCAGGAGTTGACCAAACCTTTATTACTGCAACTTCTAATTTTTATAAAGCTTTCAATGGACGGTTCACCCTTGGAATGGGTGAATCTTATATCAATGGCAGTTTTGCGATTGGCGATGAGAATCTCATCGCAATGTTCACCAAGATTTTTGCAAGCTTGAATGGATTCTTGCGGGGAGATGATTATGCGGGGTTTAGCTCACTGGGATTTTATCGGCTGTATCAGCTGATGAATGCCACCCAAATGATCAATTGGCAGTACATTCGTGCAAAGTATTTTGCGGATATTCACTATGAGCTACCTCATCAGCTTTTTGTCCAGATGCTTGGCCCCTCTCGGGCTTATAGCTCTGGGTATTGGCCAGAAGGGGTGGAGACTCTAGACCAAGCCCAGGATGCCAAGTTTGACTTGATTATCCGCAAGCTTGGCTTAGAAGCTGGCGACACCGTCCTCGACTTCGGTTGTGGGGCGGGTAGTTTTGGCAGATATGCAGGATCTCGCGGTATTCGAGTCGTTGGACTCAATATCTGCCAGGAGCAACTCGCTTATGCTCGAGCTCACAATGACCAAGAAGTTACTGCCATTTACCTTGATTTTAATTTGGTAACACAAAGTGTTGCTGAGTTACAATCAATTCTCAAACCCTATGGGATTGAGAACTTTGATGCTGTGACCTTTATTGGCTCGATTGAGCATGTGGGGTGGAAGAATTATGATTCCCTCTATCGCAAACTCAATCAGCTTATGAATCCTACGGGACGGATTCTCTGCCATGTTATTGGATCCTATATTCCATTACCGGTGGCCGATCCCTATATCATGACCAAGATTTTCCCTGACTCGCAGCTTGCTGTGAACAGTGAAATGACAAGGGCAACTGAGAAGGCTGGTTTCCAGCTAATGGATTGGCATAACCTGGAAACAGGTATTCACTCCTATGCCAAGACACTGAGAGCTTGGCTTAACAACTTCCAAACCAACTGGGAAACTATCAAGCCCTCTATGCCTCACAAAGATAAGGAAGCCTTTTACAGGGAATGGGTATTCTACCTAATGCTCTGTATTGGAGCCTTCGAGTCTGACTTTGTCAATGTTGGACACTATGTGTTCCGCAAGACTGCAGACACTCGCCCATTCACTCCAGCCCGCTAAATCAATCACTCATAAGGAAGCATTTCGCTTCCTTTTTTATTACTCTTGTTATTTTACTCATAATATATTATGATAAAGCCGTTGTGAAAATAATAATATACTAAATATATGAAAAATTTGGGTATAGAGATTGTAGGAGATCTCAAAGGTATTGATAAAGAATTTTTAACTCATATTAATAGTGATGAAATTCAGGCTGAGATTTCTCGACTTATTACTCATTATGGATTCAATGAGCTGGGAAACTATTATCATTCTTTTGAACCAGGTCTTACAGCTGCTGTAGCGCTTGCTGAATCTCATGTTACCTTTCATACTTGGCCGGAATTTGGATATGTAAGCTTGAATGTTTTTACCTGTAATTATACTAAGGATAATGATGATAATGCTAAAGCTTTATTTGATGATATTGCCTCCCTATTCCGAGCAGAGAATATAGATAAACAAATTATTTTACGCAATCATTAGAAATAAAAAAGCCCCCGACAAATGCCGGGAGCTGAGTGGAAGGGCAAAAGCCCTTATTGTTTGTGAACCTTCCCAGGTAGTGAAGGGTTGGGGTTGGTCGGATCCACACCCAACAGCGCCGGCCCAGTTAGGGCTGCAAGGCCCACAACCAAAAGACCTAGCAACACCTTCTTGAAGGGTGAGCGACGATCCTGACGAGGAGGGAGAGGGGGATCGAGAACAACTCGATCCACTTTGAGGTTACCCCCTTTGAGAAAAGGGGGAAGCTCAGGCCCCACTCGGGCAACATTGAGAAAGGCGGGAAGTTCAGGTGCCATTGAATGAACAAAACAATGTATTTCAAAAAAAATTATACCACAAAAACCCTATTTTGTCAATATACAATAACATTATTTTAACATATGCTTGCGAATTTTACTGGAAAAGGTATACTATCTTTATGAATATATTACCCCCTTTGCGCTATATTAAATCTTTATTCTCTGCCCGTATAAGCCCATTGATTACGGTACATATTGATGGGGCGGACTTATTACATAATTTGAGAGAATATAGACAAGCCTATCCAGATATACAATTTGCACCTGTACTCAAAAGCAATGCCTATGGACATGGACTAATCCCTATTGCTCGTATATTAGATAACGAGAATATTCCTTTTTTGATTGTCGACTCTTATTATGAGGCTTTGACCCTGCGGCAAAATGATATCAAATCCCCTATTCTAATTATTGGGTATATTGCTCCTGAAATTATCAAAAAATCTCGGATCAAAAATGTATATTTCACCGTGACAAGTCTAGCCCAATTGCAGAGAATTGATGATATTATTCGCCACCCCATATCTATACATCTCAAAATCGATACTGGAATGCATAGACAAGGTTTATTGCCGACTGAAATTCATCAAGCTATTACTATTATTAAAAAGAATTCCTCTATACAATTACAAGGTATATGCTCTCATCTGGCTGATGCGGATAGCAAGAGACGCAAATATAATAAAGCTCAATTAGAGCAATGGGAGCAAAGTATTCAATTTTTTAAAACGACTTTTCCTAATCTCAAGTATTATCATATATCTGCTAGTGCTGGGCTTATACATACGGCTAAATCTCATCATAATCTCGCTCGATTAGGTTTAGGATTATATGGAATTAGTATTATTGAAAATAATAAACTCTCATTAAAACCTGCTCTCAAACTCACCTCTATTATTAGTGGGATAAAAGTTATTAAAAAAGGAGATGCCGTTGGATATAATAATACCTTTATTGCCAAAAATGATATGTTAATCGCGACTATACCCGCTGGTTATGCTGAGGGAGTCGATCGCAGATTATCTAATATCGGGCAGGTAGAGATAGACGGAACTTTATGCCCTATTATTGGGCGAGTAAGTATGAATATTACCACTATTGATATTACACATATACCTAATATTCAAATTGGGGATATAGTGACTCTTATCAGCAATGACAATTCCTCCCCTATTTCTGCCAATGCTATCGCTAAAATATGCGATACTATTCCCTATGAAATTCTGATACATATTCCAGGGTATTTGCACCGAGAGATCATTAAAATAAAATAATATTGAAATTGCATATAGGATATGATAAAGTAAAAAGGAATTTGAACTTTAGGTATGACCACACCTCCCTCAGGCTATGTACATCTTACCGATGTTCCCCATACTGAATTGAGCTCCCGACTTAACTCTTGGGAAACCGCATTACCAGGGACACCAAGATCCGATGGGACAACCCCCATTTTTGTCCAGGATTCAGAATTCACTCAATGGAAGTCTCTGCAATGCGACTCCACCCGCTAACCACAATACCACCCAAAGCCCCGCCAATGATGGGGCTTTTCCACATTTTTAGGGCAATACTTTTCCCCTTCTCTTAGTTTGCAATATATTTTTTATTAATATTAACTGAGGCATACCCAAGTCCAATAAATACAAATCCCAGAAAAACAAGTGATATTGGCCAACCAAGTGAATCTGCAAAATACTCCCCTGTAATATACGAAATATGAGCAATAAGGAAAAGAGTACTTATAATAAGAATACTACGACTTTTCAGATATACCGATAGGGCGACACCTCCAAGCACAATAATAAAGTAGAATAGTTGCCACAAGCCCGAATCAAAAACTTGTAAAAATGCAGCGCCAAGAAATCCAATAATACCAAAGAAATGAAGTATTCCAATAAGTGGTTTATTCCAGCCATCACGAAAAGCATATGCTAATAACAAGTAACTTAGACCTATTATCATAGTTATATATTCATATACATTTTGATAGCTATAGTATTGTTGGTCCAAAATAGCTCCTACAGCAAAATATACAGAGGCTGTACCATTTACTATTGCAAAAAGAGTCAAGACAGGACTTTTATGTACAGAGTTTAGGGATAGATAGGCTATAAAAATAACTCCAAATGTAATCGCAACAGGCCATAAGGAAACCGCCTCATTACTTAATTCTGAAAGTGTAACAAGTGCCCCACCGGGAATTAATAACCCCCCAATGGCATGAAAGGCATTTCCTATATTATCATTTGGTTTATTCTTGAGTAAGGTTGAACCGATAGCAGTAATTAATATTCCAAGACCTAAAGTTACTACTATGCGTCCAAAAGATCCAATATCATCCCAAATTTGAGAAACAAAAATAATAATACCGATAATCACAATAGCTGCTCCCAGAACATAAAGCATTTTTGTTATAGAAAAAGAAGTGAATTTATTGGCTTTTTCTGGTGCATCTATACGTTGTGATGTAGGGATAAGATTAAAACGAGTTGTTATTTCTTCAGGACCTATTTCTCCTGCACTTAATTTACGAGAAAGCTCTTGTAATAATTCTTCTTTATTCATAAAAGCAAATAAGTATTAATAATTAATTTCTTCCAGGTAATACCCAGCCGATAAACTGGAAATTATCTCGAGAATAATACTGGTCAGGATTATTTATAAGGTTTAATTTTTCTCTACTATTTCCTTTTGTAAGATAATATCCATAAGAGGAAGAGTTTCCACCAAAAATAAAGAAGCTACTGCCTCCACTATAGTTACCCGTGACAGCAACCCCATCAGGTGATGATAAAAAATTATTTAGTGTAAGAGTCTGAGCTTCTTCAAAGGTTATTTCTCTACTTTCATTTTTTTCTGTATCATGTAAGAAGATTCGAACAGTATAATTTTCATTAATATCTAGTATTTTATCATTATCTGAATCTAAGGTTGAATCTATATTATTGATAATCATTTTATTATTTACAACAGAGTAACGTTTTTGGGGGTAATTATTACAATTATATTGATCATAACTACTTATCCCATCAGTACATATTGTATAGACAAAATTATATTTAGTTGATAAAAAAAGTGACGGAAGATAGATGCTCAAAGCCACTCCAACTATTAATAAAATTGGTAATGTAAAAGCAAGTAGTATTACGATATTCTGTTTTATAAATTTCATATCTTTATTATATACTATATATATTACAATAATATCATAGTATATAAATGATAACAATATAAGGAGAAGCTAATTAAGACAATACTTCTAATAATTTTTGTTCGCTGAGTTTACGATATCCTCCTTCTGGGATATCGTTTAATTCTATATGTCCAATGCGTATTCTCAGTAAATCTAATACATTATATCTCAGAGCCCTCGCCATACGCCGTATTTGCCTATTCTTGCCCTCAGTTAGGGTTATCTTGATTGTGTCATTACTCATACGCTTGATTCGACAGGGTTTGGTATGATAGCCGGTATCAATTTTGACCCCTTCTCTTAATTTTTCTATATCAGCTTGAGAAATAGGGCGATTCAATGTCACTATATAATCTTTTTCCATTTGAACTTTTGGCTCTAGGAGCTTTTTGGTAATACGCCCATCATTGGTAAGTATAATGAGTCCTCGAGAATCTTTATCTAATCTTCCAACTGGGAAGACATCATCTCCAAAATCGGTAATATCTTGTATAGATTTTTCTCCTTCTTGGGGGCTGTGGGATACGATTCCAACTGGCTTATGATAGGCATAATATTTGTATTGCTTCTCATATCCTATTATTTCTACTTTATCCCCTTCTTTGATATCTACACCAAGTTCAGCGACAATATCATTGACGAAAACTTTTCCCTCTTGAATTAATCTATCTGCCTCACGCCGAGAACAAATATCTTGATCGGCTAAATACTTATTAATTCGCATATACACTCTTATTATATGCCCTATACTAACATGCTTTTGAAATTTACGGAATAGTATGATAGATTATATATAGTACTAAATAAATATACATACTATGCAAATTGAGCCTGGTACTTCTCCAAAACATCGCTATGAATTAATCAAAGCTACTCTTCTTGTTATTGTTGGTGCTCTTATTACTATTACGATAGTATATGGAGTACCCTATTTCTCTCCTAAGGAAGTAGCCGATCCTATTGAGCCTGTTGTTTCAGTTCCTGAAGTAAAGCCAACTCCTGTTGTAGAAAATACTACCATTCCTACCACTCCTGAAGCACCTACAGAGAAGGTTTATACTCAGGAAGAACTTAATACTATTTTTGAGATAGATAAGAAAAAAGCTGGTACTAAACTCTTTTATTCTCCTACATTAGGTGTTGGGTTTACGTATGCTCCTCTAGAAGAAGATCCAAAGTCAAGAGTATTATCTATTAAGGAAAAAACCTCCAAGATTGCTATCGTTGACCAATATTCAGGGCAACTAGGAGATAAGGTTTTCGAATACGCAAATATAGAAGTATTTACAAAAGATCCTAAAGATAATCTCGAGCAAGCTATTAGTAAAGAATTTTTGAAAGGTGTTGATTCTAAAAAATGTTTTGCTAAGAAATATACTGATGGAGATTCATCTGGAAAACAGTTCGAAGGATACATATATGCTGAGATATCTTATGCTCCTACTCCTGGATCAGATGCTGTCATAAATAATGGTATTGAAAATTGTCCAAAGAAAGTACAAACCTATGCTACAACAAATGCAGTTCAATTCTTTTTAGAAGATCCCAAAATACCGTCTAAGTATGTATTCCTACGTCTTGGGCAAGAAGCTTTCGCTTCCTCGGGGACTGGAAATGACCTCTGGGAAAGGTCTCTAAGAATATTAAAGTAAATCTTAGCTACTAAAAAAGGGAGCTGCCACTCCCTTTTTTGTTTTATCTTAGAAAATATCACTCCCTAACTTCTCCCCTCTTGGTTTTGTATCAGATTGAGAGCTGTGTCAAAATCTTCAGCTGGAGTTAACATTCCCCCACTAATAAAGAATATTTGATCTGCTTTTTTGATAGTATTAAGTCTATGGGCGATAATAACTTTGGTAGTTGTATCTGGTAATTGAGATAATATTGATTGAAGATTTTGCTCAGTTACCGTATCTATATTGGCTGTGGCCTCATCGAGAATAAGGAGTTCTGGTTCTCGGAGGAGAGTACGAATAAAGGAAATAATTTGTTTTTGCCCAATACTAATACCATTATTCTCTATAATAGTCTCTATACCATTATCAAAAGTATCCATAAGCTCAGTCAAATTATGAGATTTGAGTTTGTCTAATAATTCCTCATCACTACTATTGAGCAATTCACTATTACCATATCTAAGATTATCTCCTATTGTACCAGTGAATAGGAATGGCTCTTGGAGAATAAATCCAATACTATTGGTTCGCTCTTCTTCAGTATAACTTCTAATATCTCTATTTTTGAGCTCTATAATACCTTGTTGAGGATCATATAATCTTGCCATTAATGAGGCTGTGGTACTTTTACCTCCTCCAGTTGGTCCGACTAAAGCATAGGTTTTTCCTTTTTCTAAAACAAAGCTCATATTATGAATAATCATATCTTCATCATATCCGAAAGATATATCTTTGAATGCTAATAATTCATTTGATTTGTTTTCACTATTATCATTCGCTTCTTCTATAATAAGATTAGATTCAAGTGAGATAATTTCTCTTACTCGAGTCCAAGCTGCCAGAGCCCCTTGAAGACTTCCTACAATAGAACCTAATATTCTTAATGGCTCAAAGAATTTCTGAGCATAGGCGAGAAATCCAATTAATAATCCTATAGTGATTGATCCTGCTAAAATAAATCGAATACCTACTATTAATAGAATTATTTGCGCTATATTAGCAGTAAAATTATATAATGGTGCTATACCATCATTTAATATATTAGCTTTTATTTTAGACTTATATACTCGCTCACTAATATTGGTAAAATGATCTTTAAAATAATCTTGTATTTGAAAGGCTACCAAAGCATTAAAATTGGTTAATCCTTCTTGTATTTCAGATGATAAGGCCCCCTGATCTACCAGGCTTCCTTTATTAATTCCTTCAATATACGGGGTTGCAATCCGGGTAATGATAATAATACCAGTGGTAAGCAAAAGTACTATACTAGCTAATTGCCAATTAAGATATAGCATAATAGCTGCGATTCCAATCAAGGAGAAAAACAGTGAAGTGAATCGTAATATACCCTCAGATAAAAATTGATTAATTTTATTGGTATCATTATTAATACGAGAAATCAAATCCCCCGCTTTATTACGATTAAAGAAATCAATAGGTAAACTTTGTAGAGATGAGAATACTGTTCCTCTGAGTCGAAATAATACTCTTTGGGAAACATATCCCATAATTCTTGCCTGTCCATATGCTGCAATTGCTGATATGATAAATAATAATACCAATCCCCCAGACATTATACCTAGAGTTTGTATATCTTTATTAGCAATAGGACCATCTATAGCTCTGGTTATAATATAAGGTGTAGCAACACTGGTTCCAATATTGATGAGTACGGTAAATACAATGATAACCATATTCCAGCCCTCTCCTATGAAAAGGGGTTTAATGGTTCTCCAAGTATCTGCCAGTGTTGATGGTATTTTGCTTTCAGTGGAATTGAGTAAATTATATTGGTTCGACATATTTATGTGGTTTGTTGACTTTGCCAAATTTGTCTATATTCAATAGAGGACTTCAATAATTCTGTATGTGTACCTGTAGCAAGAAGTTCCCCTTCCATAATCACAATGATTTGATCATAATCTTGAATTGGTTCAATTTTTTGAGTAATGGATATAAGAGTAATATCTGGATAATTGGTAAACAATGAAGCAATTATTTCTTTTTCTGTCTTTAGGTCTACTCTTGCTGTAAAATCATCCAATAAGAGTATTTTTGGACTTCTTACAAGGGCGCGAGCTAGCATTATACGTTGTTTTTGTCCTCCTGAGAGATTGGTTCCACGCTCACTGATTTGCGTCGCAAGCTTATTAGGAAGATTCTCTATAATTTCAGAAACATTGGTAGTATTTAATGCCTTTTGTAGTTCTTCTTCTGATATACTTTGGTTAAATACAATATTATCAGTAAGCGAAGAATTAAACAAAATACTTTCTTGAAATACTAATCCCATAGTTTTAAATATATATTTAGGATCCCATTGATTAAGCGGAATATCATCTATTAAAATCTGTCCTCCACTTGGCTGAATAAGACCTGTGAGAAGAGATAATATGAGGCTTTTACCGGATCCTGTTGGTCCAATTATAGCATTTTTGGTTTGAGAATTAATCGCAAATGAAATATCTTTTAATAATGACTTTCCATCAATTTCATAACATACCTTATCAAACACAATATTTCCTTTTACTTCTTGGCGGATTAAGGTTGACTCATCAATAGCTGGGCCTTCGGGAGCTTGTAATACCTCTTGTATACGAGATAATGATACAAGTCCGCGAGATATAAAGCTACTTACAAATCCCAGTATAAAAATTGGAGTAATCAAAAGATTAAAATAGGAAATAAAGGCACTAAATTCTCCCAGAGTTAAATCTACTACCATTACCTGCCTCCCTCCAAACCAAATAATAGATATAATAGCAAAATTTGAAACTAAATTAATAGCAGGAATAAGGCTTGCAAACAAATTGGTGATTTTAAATCCAATATCACGCCCTTTTGTATTTACCTCATCAAATTTACCATTTTCATAACTTTGAGCATTTAATACTCGAATTAGCATAGCCCCAATAACACTTTCATTAATAACTTTATTAATATTACCAAGAATTTCCTGCGCCGCACGGAATAATGAAGAGATATTCTTAAAAATAAAAACAAATACTCCAATAATAAGTGGTAGTGAGAGTATTGCAATAAAGGCTAATTTTACATTAATACTAAATATTAAAATAACACTTCCAATCAATATAATAATAGCTGAGAATACACTAGCAAATCCCTGGGAAATAATATCTTTAACCTGCTCAGTATCTGATGTAATATTGGTGAATAAATCAGAAGATTCACGCTTATTTACAAAACTAATTGGTTGAGATACTATTTTTCGAATTAAATCTGCTCGTAAATCTTTAGCTACTCTCTCTGAGACATATACACTAATTATGATTTGTAGGAGAGTAAGAATTAATACCCCGACAGCAATTCCTGCCAAAAGCCATAAATCTCCGGTAATATTATAATTAGCTCCATTTTTACTAAAATTATCAATACTAGCTCCTAATATACGTGGAATTAGAAGAGTAGCCCCATTAGATAAAAATAAGAATATAATTAATACTATTGTCCAACCTATATATGGCTTGAGAAAAGTAAAATCAATTTTTGGCTTTTGGGGAGCTTGTTTCATCTATTTAGTATACGCCTATTGTGGTTAAAAATCAAAAACTAACTTCTATCAATAAATTCTTCTCTTGAGCTGGCATCTGGTTTTGTAATAGTATTAGGGATAAGTGCTGATAATAATGGTTCACTTTCAGCCCCAAGACGTGCTAATTCATAGGCTAAATAGCGATAATTAATATGCCCTCCTGGTCGCACTCGAAGTTGTGTCATATAGCTGATTTCTTTTGGAGAGGCATGAAAAATACTGATAAAAATATGTCCAAAGGGTAATAATTGCGTCCAGAGATATTGAGGAAACCATGTATATTCACGAGTAAGTGCAACAAAGTCCTGCAATTTGACATAATACCCTTGTAAATCCTTCTCAAATTCCTCGCGAATAGAGGTGAATACAGGGTTATCAGTGAGATATAATGGTAAGGTATAGCCATTATATAATGATGCCTCATAATTCTCAGTGCTAAGAGTTGGAATATATCGTCCCCATGCACGATGACGATTCAAATCTCTAAGCTCGGAATTAGAGCTCATCAGTACAAAGCTATGAGTATTTACCCGAAACAAATTACCCATTTGCTTATGATGATTAAAGTCTTTGAATAGTATTTGAGATATAGTTTTTTCCTGCTCTTCTGTGAGTGTTTCAGTCCAATCTAGTACTGATTTAACACTTGCATTTGGATATAGGGTAAGAATATTCTGAAAGAGAATTTTAATCCCTGTACTTAAATTAATATCTAATAATTCAACATTGAGATTATGATAGCCAATAGTTTCTGATATCTCTAAATATTGCTCTATTTTTAATTCCTCATTAAGATATGTTTTAAGTTCACTAAGATTATTGCGTGTAATGGTATCTGCCTGAGTATGACGAATTAAATCAGGAGCTTCTGCAGTATAGTTAATTTCCTTTGCATAGGCTTCATCTGGCGCAAATAATACTTCTAATTGCTCAGCTAAATATACTAATTCTTGTTCTGCAGAGGCTTTAAACACAGAGATTAATCGAGCCCATTCCCGAGCTGAGGTAATATAGGCAAGAGAAGTTTTATTCATAAGCCCTGAGGGGAGAAAATATCGGGTAGAGTCAAATACCCGAGCTGTAAGAGCTCCCGTCTCTGATTTATTATTCTCATCAATACCATAGCCTTTAATATAGGTACTGGTTAATTCAGCCTGCCAATATTTATATTTATCAAGAGCATATTGTTGTAAATCTAAGAGAGATTCATTCACCTTATCATAATTCTCTGCATCAGAATTAATACCGAGACTATTGAGTCCAAGTGGTTTACTATTCCCAAAATCTTGATATCGAGTTGAGCGCTGTTGCCCACCTCCTACACTGGTTTCATTAAAGAAAATTGTAGAATAATGATCGGGAATTTGCTCAATATAGGCAAATAGTTGAGCCATATCAGCTACTGAAGAATGGCCATAATTACGAAATATATTGGCTAATTTTTCATTGGCATTACTTCCTGCAGCTTGAATTTCTTGGAATAATTCCTCTGCAGATAATGCTGAGCGAGAAAATCTTGCTCCAGCAAAAGCCATAATAGAGGCTGTTTGCTTACCCGCATTCGGAAGAGCGGTTCTGACAGTGTATCCTGTGCGAGTATCAGTCACTGAGACAATAACTAAATCGGTTTTATCTGGGTCTGAGACCGTGAATGTAAAATGCTCATATGCCATATTATTCTTCTTTATTTTCAAAATTTTTATGCATATCACTTGCTTGTACTCCTCTTGAGTCATAATATTTACTTCCTAGAGAGGCTGATCCATAAGGATTTTGGGCAGGATTTTTGAGCTCATAAAAAGCAATTTGAGCAATTTTCATTTCTGGATAAAGCCGAATTGGTACCGTATTGGTATTTACAAATTCAAGAGTGGCATTGAGTTTATTCCCGGGGTCAATAAATCCAGCTGTGGTATGTACTATTAATCCGTATCGAGCAAGAGAACTTTTTCCCATAATTTGACAGGCATATTTCTCATTACATCCAAAATAATCTTTGGTTACCCCTAATACAAATTGACCTGGATGAATTACAAAATACTCTTCCTTATCTGTTAATATAACTTTTTCCATAAATTCATGTACTGATTTCTTGGGGTCAATATATTCAAATTTGTGACTATTAAAAATCATAAATTCATATCCAAGTAAAACATCATAGCTAGCAGGTTGAAGTCGAGCTTCATCAAAATCATTAATGATAATATCCCCTAATTCGATTCCCTTCTTCATATCGACATCAGATAATTGCATAATGAGATAAATTAAACCTTTAGATACCGATTAATAGCAATAAGAGTACTCCCTACTCCCAAAGCAATTCCGACAGCCAATTGCACCCCAATAATTACAAAAGCATTGCTCAGCACATAACTACTTGGTGATTGAGCTCCATCTACAAAGGCGGTAATTGGACCCGAAATAGCAAGCACCACAATAAAGAGTATTAGAAAGCTAATAAATGTTCCAAATATTCCAAATAATATTCCTTCCACAAAAAATGGCCCCTTAATTTGAGCATCACTAGCTCCAACCAAACGCATAATTTCAATTTCTTGCCGATAAGAATATAATGTAAGCCGAATAGTATTATAGGTAATTAATACTGCAATAGTAGCAAGTACAATGATTACACTAATTCCCACATTGCGAGTGACACTAATAATTTTATTTAATTTATCAATAATTTCTTTTGAGGTTGATTTTTGGAAATCAGTTTCTTGAATAACAGTCTCCTTATATTGAGATTCTAGGAGATTATTATTAATTTTCTCATAAAATTTACTATCCTCGGCTTGTATTGCCAAGGTTACCGGGAGAGGATTAGTGTCTAACACCTGTAATGATTGTAAAATAGAAGGATTGTCCTGATAGGTTTCTTTGAACTTATCTAAAGCTTCTTCTTTGGTTACCAAATCAATTTCTCTTACCCCCTCAATACCTTTTACATAATTTTGGAACTCATCTATTTGAGTTTGTTCTATCCCATCTTTTAGGTATATACTTATATTTACTTTATTTTGTACACTAGTCAAAGCATCACTACTAATTTGATTAATTACCATAAAAAATCCCAGTCCAAATAGAGTGAGCACCATAATACTAGTTGTAGCAATAGATAAGAATAAATTACGTCCAAAATTTTGAAATCCGTATGTAATGCTGCGTATGATATTAGTAAAGAATGAGTCCATAAATTTTATATTGATTTAGATAATATATTTTCCGTCTAGGCTATCACGAATAATTTTACCTTTATCGAGGCTAATAACACGCTTATTAATACTATTTACCACTTCTTTATTATGTGTTGCAAAAATAATAGTAGTTTTTAATTGTTCATTAATTTTGAGTAGTAAATTCACAATATCCCAGCTATTAAATACATCGAGATTTCCTGTTGGTTCATCTGCTAATAATACAGCCGGCTCATTGATAAGAGCCCTCGCTATCGCTATTCTTTGTCTTTCTCCTCCTGATAATTGATTAGGGAATTTATTAGCCTTAGCTCCCATACCTACAATATTCAAAAATCGTGGAACTTTGCGACCAATTTCAACACTATCTTTACCTAGAATTTCCATCGCAAAAGCAATATTTTCAAAAGCAGTTTTTTGGGCTAATAATTTAAAATCTTGAAAAATAATACCGAGAGAACGTCTATGTTTTGGCAAATCTTTATATCTCAAATCATTAATACGGGTTTTTCCTAAATACACCTCTCCTTTATCTGGTCTCTGCTCACCTGTAATCAGTTTCATCAGAGTGGACTTACCAGCACCACTTTGCCCAACAAGTACTACAAATTCTCCATCTTCTATCTTGAGATTAATATTTTCAATTGCAAAGGCTTCCTCTTCGCCATATTTTTTGGTTACATTTTTGAATAAAATCATAGAATCTATTAATCTTTATTTAGCTATAAGTACTGATGTAATAATTTCCTCTAAATTCCCCGCCAAAACTCCATCTACATCTGTTGTTTCAAATCCACTACGCTGATCTTTTACTAATTTATAGGGATTCAATACATATGATCGAATATGATTTCCCCATGAAATAGATATATCTTCGGTATAGTCGGCTTGCTCTTGTTTTCTCTCAGCTTGTTTTAATTCCCATAATTTAGCTTTGAGAATACTCATTGCCAAGGCTTTATTTTGCAATTGAGAGCGTTCAGTTTGAATTGCTACCACAATATTAGTAGGCATATGCGTTATACGAACAGCGGAATCGGTGGTATTAACACTTTGCCCGCCTGCCCCTTGAGAACGATATACATCAATTTTGAGATCACCCGGGCTAATAACAATATCCTGTGAGTGAATATCTTCCATTTCTGGCAAGGCTTGCACCATTACAAATGATGTATGCCGGAGGCCCGCTGCATTAAATGGAGATACTCGCACCAGACGATGAACTCCTCGCTCTTGGCGAAAAATTCCATATGCATATTGACCTTTTATTTGTAGCAAGGAGCGTTTAATTCCAGCCTCTTGGCCTTGTATATATTCTATCACATTCACTTCAAAATTTCGAGACTTTGCATATGAAATATACATTTTTGTTATCATTTCAGCAAAATCTTGCGCATCAACCCCTCCCGCTCCGGCTTGTATAAAGACTAAAGCATTACCAGTATCATACTCAGAATCAAAGAATAAGCTTCTCCAATATTCATTAACAAGATTATTTAGACCTTGTAATTCTTCCTCATATTCAGAATTGATTTCTGATATGAGCTGCTCTATAAATTCTATGTTTTCTGGAATATTTTTGATATCTTGTATCTTTTTTTGAGTCTGAGACAAATATTTGAGGATATTCTGAGCCTCATCTGGATTATCCCATAATTGAGGGTTTTCTGATTTCTGCGTATATTCCTGCAAGTCTTTTTGTAAGTCCTCAAGTTGTATTCCGAGTTCAACCTGCTTCCACTTCTCTTTTATTTCACCCAAAAGATTATAGGCTCGCTCCTGAGTCATTATTTATTTCTTTAAAACACTAGAAAGATGAGGAATTACCCTACGTGCAAGATGGGTGTCAGCATTAGTATATAAATTATTTTCAATATTGCGACTATATCGACTTAAACTCTCCTCAGTAACAGGCTTATACCTCCCTCCCATAATATTATAAATAGCATCATGAACTACCTTTTCATCAGGATGTCCCCTATGTATACCCGCACTTTTAGTAACCTCTTTAGCATAATCTTCTGCAATCATAATATTTTATGTTAATTCCTCTTCAATTGCTTTAGCAAGTATTTCTATATCTTGCTCTGATATAATATCTTTTTTATTCTCAAGTAGATGAGCCTTTATCTCATTCCATTCTTCTAGAGACACCAAATCTCTATCCTTACCATAGCGATCAAAAGCATCATCAAATACTGCTTTTATATATTCTTTTTTCTGATCACTACTAGGTCCAGATGAAAAAAAACCACCACCCTCAAAATAGACTCTTTTTAATATTTCCTCAAATCGATACTTAGATAAATACATATACTAACCCTTTATACTCTTATAGTAACATAGATTTAGTGAAATTATAAGTATCTATAAGATAAATACTTATAATTATCTTGAGTTTAATATAATATTATACAGATTTAATTTTTGATTTTTTGACAATAATTCCATATTCCTCTCTCAGCTCACCTATAGTTCTCTGCATAAAGGCCTCAGTTTCTAATACAGGCCATTTTTTCTTCATTCTCAAAGAAAGATATAGGCAATATGGGATATACCAAATATGTAAAGTCATGGTGGAAAAAACCTTCCAAAATCCAAGTTTTTTCAGAATATCAAATGGTTCTTTACTAATTTCATTATTAGATACCATGGCATAATACTCTTTTAAAGTAAGATTTACACAAAAAAATGTAGTGATTTCTACCCTAAACTCCCCTTTTAAACTTGTATCGCAACCAAAAACTATATGCATGATATCATGTGATTTCATAGTTTCTTGTTGCAATTGGGTAGTATAATCATTCCACCGAGTAAATATAGGGTTTAGCTCATAATGTTGCTCCAAAGCGGACTCAAGAGTTAGGGAATTTATAGCCGAGGTATAAAAATTTTGATATGTATTTTTCATATTGAATGAATTTTATATTGTTTTTATTCTAATATATATCTTATATTATATCGCAAAAATAGCTATAATTCAATTATACATTGAATTTAAAATGACATATATCCCCATCCTGGATTATATAGGATTTCCCCTCTTGCCTGAGTTTACCTTGTTGCCTGGCACCAGACTCACCCCCACAATCAATAAAATCCTGATAGGATATAATATCTGCCATAATAAAACCTCTTTCAATATCTGAGTGAATTACTCCACCAGCCTGAGGAGCTAAAGTTCCTCGCTCTACAGTCCAAGCTCTGGTTTCCTGAGGACCCGTGGTCAAAAATGATATTAAGTTAAGTAAATCATATCCCGCTCGAATCAATACATCAAGCCCACTGATATCTCGGCCAAGCATATTGAGATACTCTTTTTGCTCTTCCTCTTCCATTAAACTAATTTCTGATTCAATTTTTATTGATAAAGGGATAATAGATTTACCTAAGTTATTTACTAAATCATCATCTAGGGTATATGTCTCATCTGTATTTACTACATAAAGCATTGGCTTAGCGGTAAGAAAACTATATGACTTGATAGCGAATAATTCTTCTACCTCTAGCCCAGCATCTCGAATAGCAGTTCCTGATTCAATTAGGGGCAGAATTTTTTGTAATATTGGCAATACTTCCAGGGATAAAGCATCTTTTGACTTAGCTTTTTTCTCTACTTGTGGGAGAGCCTTGGTAATCTGGTCTAAATCAGCCAATAATAGTTCGGTATTAATTATATCAGCGTCCTCCAAAGGATGTATTCTATTCTCTACATGCGTAATGTCATCATTATGAAAACTTCTAATAACATGACAAATAGCGTCTACTGATCGGATATTTGCTAAAAAGGCATTCCCAAGCCCCTCTCCTTTAGACGCACCTCTTACTAGCCCTGCAATATCAATAAATTCTATGGTTGTAGGTAAAACTTTGAGAGACCCAGATATATCGGCCAAAGCCTGAAGCCGGCTATCTGGTACGGGAACCGTACCAATATTAGGCTCAATAGTACAAAAAGGATAATTCTCGGCTGAGACTTGTTTTTTGGTTAAGGTTTGGAATAAAGTTGATTTTCCAACATTCGGAAGTCCTACTATTCCAATAGATAATGACATACTATATATTATTAACTCTTATATAGCCCCCAGTATACTATATATTAAGCTTTTTTACTAGAGATATGATACAATATATGTATCTATTTGCTCCTTAACAATTGTGACACATTCCTGGATTCCTTCTCTCCCTAAACAGGACTTAGGGGCACCCGATCCCAAAACCATTATCAAAGAACATCTTTTAGATTTAATCCGTAGGGATTTGACAGAAATCAATACTGATGAGTTTTCATCCATGCTTAAACTCCTTCACATCAATGTTCTCAAGCAAGTGTTTAATAAATATAGGCTTAGCGAGATTCCGCTGGAGGCAACTGAGTATTCTCGGGTTATATCAGCTCTTCACTATATAAATAATCGACTTCCATCTCACTTTGAGGAGTTAGATGGTGACTATAAGGTAATCGATCGGCAATATAGCATTATACAAAGCTATTTAGACTCAATCATACTTCAAATTCCACAACCCTAAACCCCGCAATCAGGGGTTTTTTCTTTACTATTGCTAAATATCCAATTTTATGCTATAATAACAACAAACTTCGCAAGTTCTTTCAACTTCACAATGTCTGAGTATCTACAGACAAATGTCCATTTATTAGTATTGTATAGAATAATGTTATACGAAATCACCTATATCCTAAAGCCTGAGCTTACTGATGAGGAGCAAATTGCTATCAATTCCGTAGTATCAGAGCAGATCAAATCCCTTGAGGGAAAGCCCAATGAGACCGAAAGAACATTTTCAGCCGAAAGAGGTGGAACTGATGAGAATAATCTTCGAAAATTTGCTTATCCAATTAAGCATTATAGACAAGGTTATTATTATACAAACACCTTTGAATTAGACCCAAGCAAACTCAATGAACTTGAAACATCTTTATCTCGAGAAGCTGCTATGCTACGATTCTTAATCGTAAAAGATTTTGTTGAATTAAGCGAAATTCCAGTAGAAGCTATTGCTGAGAAAGCAAAAGAAGAAACTCCTACTGAAGCTCCTAAAGTTGAATAAACATTAATATAATTGCTGTATGTATTTAAATAAAGTCTATCTTATTGGAAATCTTACTCAAGATCCTGAGTTCAAGGCTTTACCAAGTGGATCATCTGTATCAAGTTTTAGCCTCGCCACCAATCGCACATGGGTTGATAAGCAAGGACAAAAGCAAGAAACAGCTGAATATCACAATGTAGTAGCTTATGGAAAGCAGGCTGATACTATTAGCCAATATCTCAGAAAAGGTTCTCTTATCCTTGTAGAGGGAAGATTACAAACCCGATCATGGGAAGCTCAAGATGGACAAAAAAAATATCGTACAGAAATTATCATTGAGTCATTTCAATTTGGACCAAAAGGATCATCAGGAGCAGGAGCTGCTTCAAGTCCAGCATCTAGGTCAAGCGCTCCTAAGCCTGCCGCTTCAAAACCAGTCGCTAACATTCAGGAAGAACTTCCTACTGTCAACCTAGATGAGGATGAAATCGACTTAGAAGAAATTCCATTTTAATTAATTTACCACGTATGAGAACGAACAATAAGAAGAAAGTCCCTAAGGTATGCTATTTCAGCACTAATAATGTTGCAATAGACTATAAGGATGCAGTTACCTTGAAGATGTTTTTAACTCCTCAAGCTAAAATCGTAGCATCACGCCGAACAGGAACTCGAGCAAATCATCAGAGAAATCTGTCCAAGGCTATGAAAAGAGCTCGATTTTTATCAATTATCCCTTATGTAACCAGATAAATCTATGCCTATTACACAATCTGCTATTAAAGCACATCGACAATCTCTCAAGAAAAATGCTGAGAATAATATCGTAAAGAAAAGACTAAAAAACTCTGTAAAGGAGTTTATAGGATATCTTGCAACCGATATTACAAAAGCTCAGGAATTTATGCCTAATGTTTATAAGGCAATTGATAAGACTGCTAAGCGAGGAATTTTGAAAAAGAATTCTGCAGCCCGCAAAAAATCACGTCTTATGACCAAGCTTAATCAAGCATTAGCTGCTAAATAAGTCCCTAAACCTAAAAAAGCTCCCGGATTATTTGGGAGCTTTTTAGGTTATTTTAATTTATATTATGGAGTAATACGCATTGGGATAGCTTCTCCAATAGGGTATTGTTGTATCACCCTTTGAGGTAAGGTTATCACTTCATTGAATGTATACCCATAGGAAAATAGTATTGCTGGACCATTAATTGGCCTTAGTTTGCGATTACTAAACCCATATATTTGTGGTGAGTTATCTGCTTTTACTAAAACACCTTCTGTGGGGAATCTTATTGATTTACCCATACTATTAAACCCTGTGTTTTCAGTAGGAATACTAGCAAGTTCAGTTGGGGTAACTGCTTTTACTTGCCCCCAAGATAATCCTAAACTCTCAAATATTTCTGGACTATATATTGGTAGTTTTTTATTATTTTCAGTTACCCATACTGTACCCTCTCCTGATATCAAAACACCATCTCGAATAGTAACATCTCCTTTTTCACTTGGATTATATACGGGTGCTACAGGAAGAGATAAATCTACAGTTTCATTCCACTTGAATTGAGATTCAAATATAAGGGGAGATGGAACATATCTTCGCTTATCATCATCTACTAAATACATTTTTCCGCTACCTGTTTTGATCACTACTCCATCTGGATAATTAGAGCTTGTGGTAACTGCTTCTCCGAGTGGATGGAGATTAAGTTCAGCATCAGATACCGGCCTTACATTTTCCCACTTAAATCCTAATCTCAAAAATGCTGCTGGGGATACTATAGGTCTTCTTAATCCATCTGATATAATATAAGCTCCACCCCTATTAGATAATAATGACCCATCTCTAAAGGTTAATACCGGACCATCTGGAATAAAATCTACATCGGCTTGAGATGCTATTATTAATGCTCTCCAATCAAAATTTCGAGATTCAAATAAGGCCGGAGACTCTATAGCTCTTTTTTGAAATTCATCTATATAATATACTTTTGGAGATTTATTTGATTTAATAATACTTCCATTAGGAAAAGCATTCCCCGCTCCCTGAGAATAGCTTGGGATAGTAATTGTTCCCTCCCCATTATTACAGACTGTAAACGCAGGACAGACTTGAACATCTGCATTACTATATGGGGTTAATGTAAAAAATATCCCGATAAACAGTGAGCTTAATAATAATTCTTTTTTGAATTTCATATTATTGTATTATATTTTATATACTTATATTATCCCCCCCCCCCGATTTTGTATAGACTAGTTATCCACAATTTAAATAGTTTTTATCATATATCTTAACTACATATTCATTTGTAGGACAATCGATTTCAATTTTTCATAAGCATCCTTACCTTGAAATTTAATTTCATAATCCCCTTGTATTAGATTTAAATATATTTTTTTGAGGTCTTTAGAATTCCAAGATTGAATATTCTGAGCAGTTATTTTGAGTGCATAGGGATGTCCTTTTACATAATCAATATATTGTTTTTGGCTTTCTTGAGACATTTTGATAATAAGTGCTGTCTTGATTTGGGATAATAATAGTCCATATACTTTTATCCCTTCTATACCTTGTTTTTGAAGAAAGTTTAATGTTGCAATATATTTGCCATAATTCCTTGCATATATTGATTCAGCTAAAGAAAATATACTATATGATTGCTCTTGAGGAAGTATTTTTTTAAGCATTTCAACCGTAATAAGCTTATTTTCATAGTAGTTATATAATGTATTTAAGAGCAATTCTATTGCATATAAATCTATTTGAAAGGCATTGGCTTTTGATTTTGACCTATTATCTGATTTTTCTTGAGCTAATGTATACTGCACTTTTTGATAAGAAATAAGATATATAATACCATCTCTTTTGATATCTATACCCTGCTCTAAACTCATTTGATGAATATAGGCTATTACTTTTGGTTCTGATAAAAAAGTATATTCCGTGTTTTTTGCTTTTACTTGATCTAGAGTTTTTGTTAGTGGATGCGTTTTGAGTATACTTACCGTATCATAAAATAATACAATAATATCGGCATTATCTTTGAGTATAGATAAACTTTTTTTGATTGTGGCATATAAGGCTTTAGGCAGGGAAGCTAATCCTTTAATAATCAGTAATCTTTTTTCAGTGAATAAAGAACTCGTATTGAGACTTTGTTTTAATCGAGATAATATCATTTCCGGAGTTTCTGGTAATACAATTTCAGTAAAATCAAAGACTTCTTGTTTTGCCTGTTTCTGAATTCCTAATTCTTGTATAGAATAAAGTTTTTCTCTTGAACGATAGGTATCTGGTCCAGAAATTGATATAATCACGATTGTCGCAAGCTAATCACTAATTAAGCTCCCATTTCAAACTTTGATTTGGTTCGAGAACTTGAATAAAAGTTGATCCCGGAACAAGTGCAATTTCTTCCCCTGCTTCATTATAGAATCTCAAAGTTTCTTTGAAGCCATCTTTTTTCCAAGTGATAGTCTTTTCTTGACCATTTTGATATATTTTTCCCTCTCCTTTACCATAAAGACTAACCTCATTATATTGTCCCTCAATTTGTCGAGACTCTGCTCTGATAACAACAATGTTTTTAGGGGTAATATCTGCATTATTATTCCCCCTATCAGTATCTTTTTGTCCAGCCCAATATCGAGTATAACTATTAGTATCTTTATTATATTGCCAACGAGTTGCGAATACTCCTCCAAACCCTACATATAAAGTTCCATTTTTTGCATTTGCTTTTTCAGAGTCAATATTTTGATTACTTTGAAAATTATATCCCTCAAAGTCAGTAGTAAGAGAATAACCTCGAGATTTTGCTAAATCTAGAACTTTTGGTAAGGAAGCAAATCCATTATGAGGGGCTGGGGCTGTGCTTTTACGGAAAAATGGTCCACTTGATGACATCGCATCAATATCTGATATTTTTCCTAAATCTTCACCAGAATATCTCTTCCCGGTTTTGAGCTCATCAAGAGCAAAATGTGATCCTCCCCAATGCACATAAATAGCATCCCAACCTCTAACCAAACTAATATAATCATGTCTAGCACTGCGAATTGAACCAACTTCTTGTGGTAAATTACATACAAAAACCCCCATTAATCTTGTTACACTACCAGTTATTACAGGCATTTCTACCACAATATCTGCCTGACTAAGACCAGATAATGGCCTTGCTACAGCGTCTCCCGCCATCATTACAGCCACAGGTCTTTGTTTATAATTATCACATTGAATACCACTCAGTGGACTCGCATTTGCAATTTTCTCTTCACTTGGTTTTAATATATTTCCTGCCTCATCAGTTTTTTGATCTTGTGTACCAGCAACTATATCAGAAGAAGTTTCTGCGCTACGTGTAAAGGCATATATTCCTATACCAAAAACTCCCACTATTAGAATTAGAATTCCATATACCGTATATTTTTGTTTGGTAGTTAATGTATTCCAACGCTTAAGAAAAGTTTTCATATTATTGTAATAATTGATTAATCTTTGCTACTATTTCAGTGGGGGAATAATGTGCCTTAATAACATAGTCGATTGCACCCAATTTTAAAGCTTTGGTAATATAATTTTGTTCATTAAGATTACTCATTATTACAATTTTAGAATTAATAGTATCTGGCTTTTTTTTCTTATATTCTTCTAATACTTCAAAGCCCGTCTTGATCGGAAGCATAATATCCAAAAGCACAATATCATATTCTTGAGCTAATAATTTTTTAAGCCCCTCTTCACCATTTGAAGCCTCGGTTACCTGATATTTGGAATCACGTAATTTGATACCAACTAATTCTTTGAGGAAAATATCATCCTCTACGAGTAATACTGTTCTCTTATTTTCTGCCATATTAATTTATTATAGATTAACTTTATTATATCATATATATTTCATTTGGTGAATATATTTTTATGAACATTGCTATCATAATATTTAATGCTATACTAATAGGTATGAAGTTTAAAATTTCCTCACATTATGAGCCGAAAGGTGATCAACCTCAAGCTATCGACAAATTAAGTCGAGGGCTAGCTGAAGGGCGAGCACATCAAACCTTGCTAGGAGTAACTGGTTCAGGAAAAACCTTTACTATGGCTCATTTGATTGAAAAAAATCAAAAACCAACTTTAATTATTTCTCATAATAAAACTCTCGCGGCTCAATTATATCAAGAATTTCGTGATTTTTTCCCAGAAAATAATGTCCATTACTTTGTATCCTATTATGATTATTATCAACCTGAAAGTTATCTTCCCTCTTCTGACACCTATATTGAAAAGGAGTCTATGACCAATGATCAGGTAGAGCGCTTACGGCATGCAGCTACGCAAAGCCTATTATCTAATCCTGATACTATTATTATTTCCTCCGTATCTTGTATTTATGGTATTGGGTCACCTGAAGATTATGGGAATTTATCGGTAATTATTGAGATAGGCCAAAAAATTCAAAGAGATGATTTTATTCGCTCTTTGATTAGTATTCAATATAGCCGTAATGATATTGATTTTAAGCCGGGATGTTTTCGTATTAAGGGAGATGTAATAGAAATTCATGAGCCCGGAGAAAAGCGTTTAGTAAAAATTAGCTTTTGGGGAGATACTATTGAAACCATTTCATATAATGAATATCAGGATAGTATTTTAGAACAACTTCCCGCCAAATATCTCGATAGCTATCGAATATTCCCCGCTACTCATTGGATTTCAACCCGAGCTAAAGTAGATAATATGATTCCTCTTATTAAGGAAGAGATGGCTACAAGAGTAGATTTTTTTAAAAAGCACAATAAATTAGTAGAGGCTCAGCGTATCGAAGAGAGGGTTAATTATGATGCAGAAATGTTATCTGAGGTCGGTTTCACTAAAGGAATTGAGAATTATTCTCGCTATTTAACTGGTAGGGCCCCCGGAGAACCTCCTTATACACTTATTGATTATTTTCTTGAATCAGATAGTGAATTTCTTACCCTCGTTGATGAGTCTCATATTACCCTACCTCAAATTAGAGGTATGCATAATGGGGACGCTGCTCGCAAAAAAAACCTGATTGATTTTGGGTTTAGATTACCTTCTGCGGCGGACAATAGGCCTTTAAAATTTTATGAATTTGAGTCTAAAATACCTCGTATTGTGTATGTGTCAGCAACTCCTGGAGAATATGAGCTCGCTCATTCTACTCATGATATTGTACATTCTATTATTGAGTTACAACAATATAAAGAAAGTCCCGATGGTATTGCAGAACAAATTATTCGCCCTACCGGACTTTTAGAACCCATTATTGAAATTAGGCCTACAGATAATCAAATTCAAGATATTATTACAGAAATCGGTACTATTATTGCTAAAGATGAGAGAGTATTAATATTAACTCTTACTAAAAGAATGGCTGAGGATATCACCGATTATCTCAAAGAACGTGGTATTAAAACTGAATATTTGCATTCTGATATTGATACCCTAGATAGACCTGAAATTCTTACCAAATTACGCCAAGGGGAATTTGATGTTTTAGTTGGTATTAATTTACTTCGAGAAGGTTTAGATTTACCCGAAGTATCCCTAGTTGCTATTCTGGATGCAGATAAAGAAGGGTTCTTGCGTAATGAAACCTCTCTTATTCAAACTATTGGAAGAGCCGCCCGACATCAAAATGGTAAAGTTATTCTATATGCTAATAAAATAACCAGATCTATTGAGAGAGCTATTGCTGAGACAAATCGCCGTCGAGATATTCAAGAAGCTTATAATACTGAGCACGGTATTACTCCTCAAGGTATTAAAAAAGATATTCGCTCCAGTATTATAAAAGATAAGAAAAAAGAATTATTGGAGCAAAAAATCTCTTCTCTTGACATATCTGAGCGAGAATTTATGATAGAAGAATTAACAAAGCAAATGAATATTGCAGCTCAAGCATTAGATTTTGAAAAGGCAAAAGATTTACGAGATGAAATAGCTCTCATTAAAGATTTACAGGAATAAACTTAGTATTCCAAAGCTAAAGACCATAATCATACCAATACCTATCCATTTTAAATGTCCCAGGCTATAAGCTGGATTAATCTTGCCCACAACTTTTGATCGCCAAAACATTAATACAATTAAAATAGATATTATACTAATTCCTATTCCACCCGCATAGCGAATAATAGTATCAAATTCAGCCCAATCTAAGGTAATTATAGCAATAGGAGGTATTACCGTAATAATAGTGGCACTTAATTTTGATATATTTCCAAAAGAAATATAAGAATCTATTAAAGCAATTCCCATGGTAATAAATGAGGTTATCATGGCTAAAAGTGCAAACACAGTAATAATACCGAGTACCTGTGGTCCCATTTTTTCTCCAAGAGCTATAGTGGCGACTTTGGTAATATCTGATCCTGCCACACCTATTACCAATGTGGCAAATATACTATAGACTAAAATTGGTATCAATACCCCGAGTTGTATAGCTGATTTCATTTGCGCTCTTTGTTTTCCTAATATTTTTTTAACTTGGGGAATAGTAATAAGTCCAAAATATGAGAAGATAATAATTCCATATGGAGCAATGGTATCAGAAAATGAGGTGATTGGCTGAATAGTAAATTGGCTCCAATCAATACTCTGAGTATATAGAGCTTTTAACCATATAGTGATTACAATAAGGAGCATACCTATACCGAATACCAATTCCCATTTACTCACTACTTTTAATCCCTTTATAATCAAATAACTTCCAATGCTAAAAAATATAATTGACCAAGCAAAAGAATTCGCTGGAATAATAGCATTAACTATATCTCCTGCAGCTCTGATATAGGCTGTCATAGCTCCATATATTACAATCATTGTTGAAGCTAAGGCTAACAAATAGCCCCTTTTACCAAGATATTTTTTGATAAGCTCTGGTACTTGTACAATTCCTTTTGTCCTCAAACTCACTTCACCAAGCATCAAATGTAATATCATCATGACAACTCCCAATATCACCAAATATAATATTCCTGGCCAATATCCGGCATAATAAATAGTATAGGGAATGGCAAGTGTCCCGGCTCCAATAATAGTGCCTGATAATATAGCTACAGCTCTAATAAACTGATATTCTTTTATATTTTTTGTCATTATATTTTATTTATCTTATCTCCAGTATACCACATTACATAAAATGACAATATATTAATCCCGCTCTTTTTTATTACATATAGTACTAATGTATACGTCTCCATTAGCTTATTTTATGATATACTATACATACTAAGAAAATTTCCGCTATGCAAGAATTTGTCCATCTTAATACTCGCTCTCATTACAGCATACTCGAGGCCATTGGTTCCATTGATGCTATTATTGCAAGGGCTCAATTATTAAAGTTTGATACCATAACCCTTGCCGATAAGGATAATATGTTTGGGGCTATTGAGTTTTATGAAAAAGCAAAAAAAGCTAATATAAAACCAATATTAGGAATATGTCTATCTGTTGGAAGCTTTGATGCAGGAGATAATAAAAGCTATTCCTTAACCCTACTTGCTAAATCCTATCCTGGATATATGAATTTGATTGAGCTTGCCTCTCTGGTTCGACTTAATGCTCATAAATATGTTTCTTTTGAAGAATTATCCCAATATTCTGATGGTATTATTTGTCTTACTGGTAATTATACAGGGGAAATTGCCTCTTATCTTATTCATACTCCTTCCAAAGTTTCAGCTTGGATAAAATCTTATAAAGATATTTTTAAAGAAAACCTTTATTTTGAAGTTTTACCACTTATCAATACCCCTGACCAATTAAAAGCAAATACCCTATTAACTAAGCTCGGGGTATCTGCTCAAATTCCTCTTGTTCTGACAGCTCAAAGTATGTATCTCACTTCTGAGCAAAAAACAGCTCACGATATTATGCTTGCCATTAAGTATAAAACAAATATTCAAAATCCTGATCGTATTAGCTTTGCCTATGAAGATTATTCTCTCAAATCAGCCAAGGAAATATATACTTTAGCTCAAGAACTTAATATTCCAGAAGAGGCTATCCTTAATACCAGAACTATTGCTGATGCTTGTAATGTAGAAATTCCTCTGTATCAAATTCAACTTCCTGCCTTTGAAGTGCCCCCACTTGAGTCAGGAGAAAAATTGTCAAATGAAAATTATCTTCGGTATCTTTGTGAAGATGGAATAGTAAAACGCTATCCAGGCAAAGATCAAAAACCTATACGAGAACGCCTCGAATATGAGTTTGATGTTATCAAAACTGCTGGATATATTGACTATTTTCTTATTGTATCTGATTTTATTAATTGGGCTAAAAATAATAGCATATTAGTAGGACCGGGTAGAGGTTCTGCGGCTGGAAGTTTGGTTGCTTATTTACTTGCTATAACCGATCTTGATCCTCTAGAATATCAGCTTTTGTTTGAGCGATTTTTGAATCCTGCCCGTGTATCTATGCCCGATATTGATATTGATTTTCAGGACAATAAGAGAGAATTAGTATTACAATATGTAGCTCAAAAATATGGTCAAGATCATGTGGCTCAAATTTGTACTTTTGGAACTATGGCAGCCAAAGCCGCGATTCGAGATACAGGGAGGGCTCTCGGGTATTCTTATGGATTATGTGATTCTATTGCAAAGCTTATCGAACAAAAAACTATTGCTAAATCTATAGCTAATTCTCGAGAACTCAAAGCTCGCTATGAGCAAGAAGAAAAAGTAACAACTCTTATTGATGCTGCTCAAGAATTAGAAGGGTCGGTGAGGCACACTTCCACACATGCTTGTGCTGTGGTGATATCTCCCAAAAAACTAACATCCTATACTCCCCTACAAATTTCTGAATCTGGAGGAAAAACGTCTATTACTACTCAATATGAAATGCATGCGATTGAAGATTTAGGGCTTCTTAAAATGGATTTTTTGGGATTATCTAATCTCTCCACTATTGAATCTACTCTTGAGTTAATACAGTCTCAGACAGGAACTATTATTGATATCAATAATCTTCCTATCAAGGATGCGTTAACCTATAAATTATTCCAAAAAGGACAAACCACTGGGGTATTCCAATTCGAATCTCAGGGAATGAAAAAAGCTCTTATTGGATTAAAACCATCAGACTTTAATGATCTTATTGCTATGGTTTCCCTGTATAGACCGGGTCCTATGGAGCTTATACCAACTTATATAGCTCGTAAACATGGTAAGGAGGAGGTTTCTTATTTACACCCTAATCTGGAGCCTATTTTGAAACCAACTTATGGAATTATGATTTACCAAGAGCAGCTGATGCAAGCATCTCAAGCGGTAGCAGGATTTTCGCTACCAGAAGCCGATACTTTACGTAAAGCTGTGGGGAAAAAGATTAAAGAGTTAATGGATGAACAAAAAACTAATATTATTGAAGGTACTGTTAAACAAGGTATAGAGAGACAAGTTGGAGAAAAATTATGGGAATTAATTGAGCCTTTTGGAGATTATGGATTCAATAAATCGCATGCCGCTTGTTATGCTTTTATCGCCTATCAGACAGCCTATCTCAAAGCACATTATCCTCTACAATTTATGGTAGCTCTCCTCAATAGTGATGCCAAGGATATGACGCGTATCGCTATTGATATTACAGAATCTCGACAATTAGGTCTCAAGATTCAAGCTCCTCATATCAACAAGAGTAGTGCTCAATTTTCTGGCAGTGATTCTACAATTTTCTATGGTCTTGCGAGTATCAAGAATATGAGTTCCCATTTAGCAGAATATATTGAGCAAGAGCGAATAAATAATGGTCCCTTTAGCTCTTTAGAGAATTTTTTCAAAAGAATACCTGCAAAAGAATTGAATAAGAAAAATTTAGAAGCCTTAATCAAAGGGGGAGCTTTAGATGAATTAGAGAAAAGACATACACTTATCACAAATATCGATACTATTAGTGTATATATCAAAAAACTTTCTGATATTAATACCATAGTCCCAACCAATTCTTTATTTGGAAATACTGCCCCTACTGCACCTGTATTGGATTTAGTAGATAGCCCGATTTCTCCAACAGAACAATTAAATCAAATTTTAGAATTAGAAAATCATTATCTTGGCTTATGGATTTCAGCTCATCCAATCGATGAGTATAAAACAATTATAGAAGATTTAGCATTTCCAAGTATAAAAGAGCTCAAAGAATCTAAAAGAAAAACGGGGATGATTTTAGCTGGTATCATCAAAGAGAATAAAATTATTATGACTAAAAGTGGCTCCAAAATGGCATTTGTAACATTAGAAGATTATAATGATAGTATTGAGGCTATTATATTTCCAAGTATTTATGGACCTATATCTGATGCTATTGTCCCCGGTAAAGGTTTTGCTCTCAAAGGAAAGCGCCAAGATAAAGATGGAAGTTCTCAATTTATTGTATCAGAAGTCAAATCTCTCTCTGATACTGATATAAATACTTGGATTACCACAAAAGAAAAGAGAGATAATGGTAATTCGGTTGAGGATATTGGAGCTAGTATACCTGAGCCTGATGAGAGTATACCAAATACTATCCCCACAACTCCTGAAGGACAGGAAATTGTAGGTGTTAATATTATTATCCCCCCACACACCTCTAAAGATTCCTTGGAAAAAGTAAGAGATATATTAAATCGAGAGCCTCGAGGTAATTGTCCGGTATATCTAGTTGCTAATTATAATACCCCAAATGTACAAATAAAATCCACTAATTTTGTAATTCAATATTCCGAAGAACTTATCTCTAGAATAAAATATATTCTCAATAATCAAGAAGATTAATATCCCCTCACCTCTCAATAAATGGAAATATTTTTATATCATTAATTGAGGATGTATGTAAATTAACCCCCTTATATAAAGGGAAAAATATATTTTTTACATATTTATTTTTACTCCCGAGTAACCCAATAGATATTTGTCCCCCTATAAATACAAGAGACCATAAAGCCTGGTCCCAATAGCAATACAAATTTATCAGCTTTATCTTTTTTTGTTGTAATTTTTCTTGTAAATAATCCGGGAATACCGTATTTTGAGGAATATTGCTCTGAATAAATATAATTTTTTTGACTGAAGAGGGTAATATATGTTTTGTAAGATATTTGAATAACAAAGAACTCCCTGCTGAGTGGCATACAATCACCTCTGGTTGTGTTAATTTTAATTCTTTTTGTAAGCTATCATATACTTCTTGATTTTCTATTTTTAACATCTCAGCATTATATTGTTTTATACTTGTTTTTACATTAATAGTTTCCCAAAAATTCAGTTTACGAGACATTTCCCAACGAAATACTTTAGCCTCCCCCGCCTCAATTAAATCATCAAAAGCTCCAAAGCCAGCATTTTCTCCTTCTGCTGATTTTAAAAAAGAATATTGCAAACCAATACCATATCCATGTATAAGTAAATATTTCATATGTCTATATTATACATTTTTGAAACCTATTATGCTATACTATGTATACTTCTCTATTATTTTCATGTCCTCAAATCCTCTGAACACATTACAGACTACTATCTGGCAAACTCTTCTGAAAGACTTCAATGCACTGTACTCAGACCAACAAACTCCTCCAGAAGTACTGAGGAATCATCCTATACTCCGCCACCCTAACCCAACTCCCCTTACACAAGCAACAAACTCCTCCAGAAGTGCTGAGAAATCATCCTGTACTTCACCACCCTAACCCAACTCTCCTTACAGATTAGTAGGTGGGAGTTTTTCTTGTTTTGCAAAAAATGTATATTTAGTCTATAATACTTAAGTCTAAAAATAACTGTTATTTGTGTTGGGCCAAGCCCTATTATTTCCCTTATATATGTCTAGAATATCTTCTCTTGGCACACTTCTTAGTTTGCCTACCCAAATTATATCTTCAAAGGATTCTGTTGAGAATTCTTGTGAGAATTATCGTACTATTGAATGGGGAAAATATTCTCGGTCCTATCATAATCTTTTATCCGCTCAATTTACCGCGCTTTTATCTAATCATAGAGGATTTAGTTATATAAATAACTCTATTTATCATAATAATTCTAAAAACTCTCTTAACTTAGAGAATTTAGTACAGCAAAGTCTCATTCATCGTCCTAAAATTATATGGCTTCCTTGTATGGACGAGAGAATACAATATCTCACAGCCTCTCATCATGCTTTATCTCTTGGAATGCCGGGATGTGAATGTCTTATGTCTTATACCAATAAAGCTACAATGATAGATGATATTATTGATATTTGCAAAGATAGTCCAAGCATACAAGAAATTATTACTACCTCTCATTCTGACTGTGGAGCTGTTGATTATGCGATAAAAAAATATGATAAGGCCCATATAGTAAGTCGTATTACTCATAAATTAAAAAAGAGAGCGGCTCTCATTGATAAAGAGGGAGAAAAATATGCCCTCCATTTTACTCACTTATTAGAAAATGCTCTCCAAGAAAATAATCTCAATATTTCCGTAAGAACTCATCATTTTCAACAACAAGAATTACATTCCCAAAATCTACATAATGCCTTTGGGGCAATTATTAATTTCAACCCTCTTCTTAATAGTGCTGAATTAGAGGAAAATCTAGAATTACCGATGTTTAATATTTATGCTGGTGGCCAAAAGCCGACACAAATACTCAAAAATATTGAGTTAGCTTTACGTATATCTGCAGGGGAGAATGGATTCGGTAATATCTATTTCAATAAAGAGAATCCTTTCATCTTATTCTTCACCCTTAATCAAAACCAATCCCCCGATTCAATCAAATTCACTCAATCTATTATCAAAAAATTACAAGAAAAAGACCTCCCACTTGAAGTTGTGTACACTATATTAGAGACAGCCTAATTTTTATTTGACGATATTCTTTAGAATTGTTAATCTAACATATATACATCAAAAAAATATACTATGTTTAGATCACGCAAATCTCTGTTTATCTTTTTAGGATTTGCTATTATATTAAGTTTTGCTATAGGATACAGTATTCCAAATAATTTTATTCAATCACCACAAATAAATCCTTCAGATACCATTCCCACAGAATCTTTTTCTGAGCAAAATCTTCATTATTCCTATCTTAATGATAAAAACTATTTTGAAGAAGCCTTTCAAAATTTACCTCAACCGACAAATTCCAAGAGTGAGGATATAAAAGGTCTTATTATACCTCATCATCTGGTCGCAAAAAAACTTATTGCTAATGCCTTTAATCAAGTTACATCTGATAAACCTCTTACAGTATTTCTTATTAGTCCTAATCACTTTAATACTGGTCGAGGGCAAATCATCACATCTCAATATGACTGGAGTACTCCCTATGGTATTATTGAGCCCAATACTCAAATAATTGATAAGCTGATTGAAATTAATACTACTATAAAAATAGATGAATCTCCATTTACTAATGAACATGGAATATCAAATGAAGTTTCTTTTATCAAAAAAACTCTTCCTCAGGCTCAAATTGTCCCCCTTATTATTAAAGATACAATATCACAGAATCAAATTAATACTTTTGTTGATAATTTAACTCAAAATCTTCCAGAAAATTATCTTTTCGTTGCTTCCCTAGACTTTTGTCATAATAAAGGAGTTACCATATGTAATCAAAATGATAAAAAAAGTCTTTCTATTCTCTCCAAATTTGACTATAAAGACACTAAAAGTGTTGATGTAGACTCTCCAGCAGGATTACAAATACTATTACAAAGTCTCAATAAACTTGGCTATTCTCAATTTAATCTTCTAGAAAATACTAATTCTGTAAATATTATAGGAGAAGCACCTAATGATGAAATGGTCAGTTATATTACAGGATATATCACCAAAAAATCTGAGAGCAAAAAAGTAGATATATTATCTTTTGGGGATATGATGCTTGATAGATATATGCGTAATGCCATTAATTCTAGAGGTTTTGATGCTATTTTTGAGAATATGAGAAGTATTATTAAGGATAAAAATATTGTTTTAGCTAATTTAGAAGGAAGTTTCACCTCTTTTACCCCAAAACCCCTTAATCCTAATAATTTACAATTTACTTTTGACCCTGCTATTGTACCTAAATTAAAAGACTTGGGATTTACTCATTTTGGACTTGCTAATAATCATTCTCTTAATTTTGGATTAGCTGGGCTTAATCAAACCAAAGATTTTCTCAGTAAATCAGATATAGACTATTTTGGAGAACCCAATAATAAAGATGCTATTTCCTTTATTCAATCAGTTAATGATATGAATATTGGACTTATTGGATATCATGAATTTAACAATCCTGATACTAATTCTGTAATACAAGAAATCAAATCTCTCAAGGATAAAACTGATTTTATTATCGTATATCCACATTGGGGTATTGAATATCAAACTCAATTCTCTAAAGGACAGCAAGTTAAAGCACATCAATTTATTGATGTGGGGGCAGATGCCGTAATTGGAGCTCATCCACATGTTATACAACCAATAGAAATATATCAGAATAAACCCATATTCTACTCCTTAGGAAATTTTATATTTGACCAAACATTTTCAAAAAACACCCAACAAGGACTTGCTATCAATATTACCTTACAAGATAATAATGCTACTTATACATTAACCCCTCTAGAGTCTCGCAATTTAATCCCCTATATTGCAGAAGATAATTCTCGTAAAACAATACTCTCAAAGCTTACTGAAAATTCATCTATTCCTGAAAATATAAAACCTCAGTTAGAATTGGGGACAATTAATTTGACCCGATAAGATACTATGTTACTATTAACATATCATTAATATAAAAACCTATTTTATGGCTGATAATATTGACCCTATCAATACATCCTCAACTCCTGAATCTACTCCAAATCCAATAACTCCCCCTATACAAAACCCTAAGAAAAATCCAAAGAAAACACTTCTTATTATTGTATTTGCTCTTCTCTTACTCGGAGCAGCTGGAGCAAGTGGATATTTTTTATCTCAAAAAATGAATCCTTCTAATCCAGAAACTCCTATTCAGACAGAAGTCACTAATACAAACACCATACCTGAGGCTACAACCCCTGAACCAGCAACACCCTTTATATCTTGGATAGAACCTCAAAAAATAGCTTCTCTAGGATTATATCCAACAACAAAAACAGAGGAAGATTTTGATGCAGTGATTGATGAGCAAGCAACCTATTCTAAGTTAGGAACTATTAATAAAGATGTCTATAAAGGGTATGATATTATTTTAGTCACAGTTGATGGAGGTCTTGGTGGGGGAGGTTCTAGGTACTTACGGTTTATAAAAAATGAAGATAAAATTGTATTTTTAACTAAATACTCCACGGAAAGATTTGAAAATGATAGATTAATAGATAGTAAATTTACTGAAGACAAAACTTTTGCAATATTAGATCTTGATTTTCCAAAAACTATTACAGGAGCTTCTCCTCGACAAATATTAACCAAGACTACGGAAGCCAATGGTATTAATTATATTCCTTTTGATAAAACTAATTTAACCAAAGCATTTACTGATGCTAAGCTTGGAGATGTATATACTTCTACAAAAAAATCACGAGAATTTAATCTTGCCAATAAAATTACAAGTGTAAGTGATGTAAACTCAGCTTTTTTTGGAAAAAGTGGATTTTATATTAAATCTCCCGATGGTGGAACAGTAGCTTATAATCTTGATATTGATTTTATCAAAGATAAAAGTACTCCTGAAATAACATATCTTGATGGAAAGAACAATACCAAGGAATTCCTCTCTACTGATATCGGTGGTTGTGGTAGCACTAATTTTATATCTGTAGTTGATGATATTAATGTCACAACGGATCTTGAGAAAATTGGAACCAATTCTAAAGGAGATGATATATATAAGCTTAAAGATACTAATAATACTCTCCTAAAGAACTTCTATGATAATAATTATTTCCCAGAAGGAAAAAAATTAGCCTATAAAGATTTTGTAGCAAAAAACCCTCTTATTTTCTGGGTTGATCCCTTTAACCGCATAGTCAAATTTACTGATGTTACCTATATTCCTGCTGCAGAATGTGGAAAGCCTGTTATTTATCTATATCCAAAAGAGACAACTCAAATAAATGTACAAGTTGAGCCACAAGGAGGATTTACTTATACTGATCCTGTATATCCTGAAGGTGGGTGGAATGTACTTGCTACTCCTCAAGGTAAATTAACATATCTTCTTGATAATAAGCCTTATCCTTATCTCTTCTGGGAAGGTCGTGGAGGTTTATATGAAAAGCCAAAACAAGGTTTTGTCGTAAAAAAAGCAGAAGTATATTCTTTCTTACAACAAAAATTAGCTGAATTAGGACTTAATACACAAGAATCAGTAGATTTCCTAGAATTCTGGTATCCTCGTATGCAAGCAAAGCCATATTACTTCATTAGTTTCCTCGGTAATCAGGTTATGGATAAGCTTGCTCCTCTTAATATAACTCCAAAGCCCGATACGGTAATTCGTGTACTTATGGATTACACTCCTCTAGATCAACCTATTGAAGTAGAAGGATTTAAAATAAAAACTCCTGAGCGAAAAGGGTTCACCGTTGTAGAATGGGGTGGAGTCATCCAATAAAAATTTCTAATATCCTTTAGTTAACTATATCCCTTAGACCTGTTAGGCTAAGGGATATAATTTTATCTTAAAGTATAGAAAAGAGCCCGAGCTGAGTAGCACGGGCGGGTTCAGTAGAGATGTCAATCAATCCTTGAGATAGGGACGAGATGTTTGGTAACGAGGATTGATGATATTTTCACCCTTCACACTGTAAGGGAGTTTATCTGTATCATTTGTATCAATGAGCTCATAGGACTCATTAGGGTTGATTTCTCTCGTTTGAGAATCAAATCTAAATGTAAGAGTTTTGTTTTTTTTCTTATCAAAATATTCTCCTAAAAAAATATAAACAAGTCTCTTTGATGCTCGTGTGGTGGTTGTCATGTGATAAATTGAAAACACCTTAAACACCATACTATATTTTCACTTCTTTGTAAAGATAATATACTCTGATATACTATATATAATAACATTTACTATTATGTATAATATTAATCTAAAAGAGTCTTTGTCTGAACTACATACTAATTGGATATTATCCGAAAATCAAGATTTATTATCTCGTCGTTTTGAACTTAATACTTTTGCAGAAGCTTTAGATTTAGTTAATAAAATTGGAAAACTTGCTGAAGAGCAAGGACATCATCCAGATATTAATCTTGGTTGGGGTTATGTAGAAATTTATCTTAGTACTCATGATATTGGGGGAATTTCTGAGAAAGATATAGTCTTAGCTAAAGCCATTGATACTTTATAGGTATTTAATTCATTTCACAAGCAATACCATCTTCATCTCTGTCCCGACTAAGTCGATAATTAGGGTCATTTTTAGGGAAATTACCCAGTCCCTTTTCATTTAATGTATCACAACTTCCAGGAATATATTCACTAGCTGACTTAGTACTTTGTTTTTTTTCAGTTATAGGTTCTATATTTGGTGGTGTGGGTATGCTTGGTTTTTGGGGTTTATTTATTTGAGCTTGTAACCTTTCAGCTACAGCCTTACTTGTATCACCATTACAGGTGTTTTGTGACCATAAGCCTTTATTATTATCTCTAGACTCTTTTTGATATTGATTAAATTCTTCCAGTTTTGGGTGAGGAAATTTAGTATAAGAATTAGCATATCCCTGTTTTACCATCTCCGCATTATAGAATAGTCCATCTTTACGATATACATAGGCGAGAGTTCTCCCATATTTATCTATGCGACTAGCTGGATCAAATTCCAAATACACTTCTTGATTATCTAGTAGCTCTTTTGCCTTATTACTCGCTTCCTCACCGTAGCATTGCACAGGTTTACGAGGATCTTTCGTTTCTGGAGTATCTATACCAATTAATCGTATTGTTCCTAAATCATTTACTTTTATTGTATCTCCATCCACCACTGCAGTAACGGTAAATAATTTAGTATCTTTGGTATTATTATCATTTCCTAGAATTAATTTATTAACTTCTATTGTCTTATTTATATCTTGAGCCTCTTTATCATCCCCTGTATCATAATCAGGATTAGCAATAATATTCAGGTTTGGAGAATTTTTTTCTTCTGGAGAAGTAGTGTTATCTATAGATACCGTTTTAGTACTATTAATTGTATTAAATG
>JBIIRM010000001.1:0-138769 GCA_044341565.1 Minisyncoccia bacterium
TTTATCCTAAATTTATCATACCATATCCTACATATATGTATAGGGGGTGTAAAATATTTATGATATAATAGGAGAAATAGATAATTAAATACTAGAAGATTTATGTCAAAAAAAGCACTGATAACTGGAATAACAGGACAAGATGGGTCATATTTAGCTGAACTATTATTAGAAAAAGGATATGAAGTACATGGAATTATTCGTAGATCTAGTAGTTTTAATACGGGAAGAATAAATCATATATATAAAGATCCTCATAATAAAGACAATAAATTATTTTTACATTATGGAGACTTGTCAGACTCCTCAGTCTTACATAAATTAGTGAGAGAGATTCAGCCAGATGAGGTGTATAATTTAGGAGCACAAAGTCATGTAAAAGTTAGTTTTGATGTCCCTGAGTATACTGCTGATATTACTGCTTTGGGGACCCTGAGATTATTAGAAGCTATTAGACAAGAATGCCCCAAGGCTCGATTTTATCAGGCCTCATCTTCAGAAATGTTTGGTAAAGTACAAGAAATTCCACAAAAAGAAACAACTCCCTTTTATCCCCGAAGTCCCTATGGGGTAGCAAAGCTATATTCATATTGGATTGTAGTTAATTATAGAGAGAGTTATGGAATGCATACATCTAATGGGATATTATTTAATCATGAGTCGCCAAGAAGAGGGGAAACATTTGTAACAAGGAAAATTACTAGAGGATTAGCAAGGATTAAACTTGGTAAGGATAATAAATTGTTCTTAGGTAATCTAGATGCAAAAAGAGATTGGGGGTATGCTAAAGATTATGTTGAGGGAATGTGGCTAATGTTACAACAAGATTCTGGAGATGATTATGTTCTGGCAACCAATGAAACTCATACGGTAAGAGAGTTCTGTGAACTTTCTGCAAAGGAATTAGGAATAGAGCTTATTTGGGAGGGTAGTGGAGTGAATGAAAAAGGAATAAATAAAGGTACAGGGGCGGTTATTATTGAAATAGATTCCAAGTATTTTAGACCTGCTGAAGTAGATCTTTTAATTGGAGACTCTAGTAAAGCAAAGGAAAAATTGCAATGGGAGGCACAAACCTCTTTTCAGGATTTAGTAAAACTTATGGTAAAATCAGATTTAGAAACAGAAAGTAAATAAATTTATGTATGGAAATTAATTCAAAAATATATATAGCTGGACATAATGGTTTAGTAGGTTCTGCAATTATAAGATATTTACAACAACAAAATTATACTAATCTTGTTTACAAGAGTTCCAAAGAATTAAATTTAATGAATGAAGATGAGGTTTTTGCTTTTTTTGAAAAAAAAAGCCAGAGTATGTTTTTTTAGCGGCAGCTAAAGTAGGAGGTATATTAGCTAATAGAGATTATCCTGCTGATTTTATTTATCAAAATTTGAAAATGGAAATAAATGTAATCGAGGCCTGTCGTAAATATGAGGTGAAAAAAATGATATTTTTAGGAAGTTCTTGTATATACCCCAAGTTTGCAGAGCAACCTATTAAAGAAGAATATCTTTTAGATGGAAAATTAGAGGAAACAAATGAACCCTATGCTATTGCAAAGATTGCCGGGATTAAGTTGTGTCAAGCATATAACAAGCAATATGGGACAAAATTCATATCAGCTATGCCAACCAATTTATATGGAATAAACGATAATTTTGATCTACAGACATCACATGTATTACCTGCAATTATTAGGAAAATGCATGATGCAAAAGTTAATAATGAAAAAACTGTAACTTTATGGGGTACAGGATCGCCCAAAAGGGAGTTTTTATTTGTTGAGGACTTAGCAGCGGCTTTAGTATTTTTGATGAATAATTATGATACCAATGATTGGATAAATATTGGAACAGGGGAGGATATCTCCATAAAAGATTTGGCCAATATAGTAAAAGGTATAGTTGAATATACTGGAGATATTGTTTGGGATTCGTCTAAGCCAGATGGAACGCCTAGGAAATTGTTGGATGTCTCAAAAATAAAATCTTTAGGATGGAAAGCTAATACTAACTTAGTAGAGGGTATTATGATGACTTATGATTGGTTTTTAAAAAAATAAAAGTTCATAGGACTATATCATACATATATATAGGGGGTATCAAATATGTATGATATAATAGGAGAAATTGTTTAGATATGAATATACTTTGGCTTACTTGGAAAGATACTGAACATCCTCTTGCTGGAGGTGCAGAAGTTGTTTCCTCGCAATTAGCAAAACAACTAGTTGAACATGGACATACAGTTCGATTTATCACAGGGAGTTTTGCTGGAGCAAAGACAGAAATAATAAAAGATGGATATCAAATTAATAGAGTAGGGAATCGATATACCGTATATTATAAGGCCTCACAATATTATAAACAAAATCTTAAAAATTGGGCAGATATTGTCATAGATGAAATTAATACTATTCCATTCTTCTCCCCATTTTATGTAAAAGAGAAAAAAATACTATTTTTTCATCAACTTTGTCGAGAAATCTGGTTTTATCAGATGATATTTCCACTTAGTTTAATTGGATATCTGATAGAGCCAATTTATCTATGGTTATTACGCAATAATACGGTTATTACCGTATCTAATAGCACCAAATTAGATTTATTAAAATATGGATTTAAGGAAGATAATATTCATATTATTAGTGAAGGGATAGAGCTAGAACCTGTTCAAGATTTAAATTCTATTACTAAATTTGATAAGCCTACAGTATTAAGTCTAGGTGGAATTAGAGCAATGAAGAGAACCTTAGATATTGTAAAATCTTTTGAAATAGCAAAAAACACTATCCCAGAATTACAATTAATTATTGCAGGAGATTATCAGGACTCATATGGAGATAGAGTTTTAGATTATGTAAAACAATCACAATATCAATCAGATATACAAATATTAGGAAAAGTTAATAAGGAGAAGAAAATTCAACTGATGCAACAAAGTCATCTCATTGCCGTCACTTCTATCAAAGAAGGCTGGGGATTAATTGTAACAGAAGCTAATTCCCAAGGAACCCCAGCAGTAGTATATAATGTGGATGGACTTAGAGATTCTGTAAAAGATAAAGAAACTGGATATATTAGTGAACACAATACTCCTAGGTCTCTGGCTCAATCAATACAATTAGCCTTACAGGATAAAAAAGTATATAATAGTATAAGGAAAAATGCTTGGGAATGGAGTAAGACCATAACTTTTGAGCAAGCGTATACAGATTTTAATGAAATAATATCTCAGTCATGAAAGTAAAGCCCCTAGTTTCAATTATAATTGCATGTAAAAATAATGCTCGGTATATACAGCAAAGCCTTAACAGTGTTCAAAATCAAACATATAAGAATTGGGAATTAATTATTGTAGATAATTTCTCAACTGACGGAACATTTGAAATTGCCAAAGAATATACGGATAAAGTGTATCAATTAGGTCCAGAGAGGAGTGCTCAATTTAATTACGGGTTTACTCAATCAAAAGGAGATCTTATATATCGTATAGGAGCAGAGTTTGAGTTAGAACCTGATGTAATAGAGAAATGTGTAGCTAAAATTCAGGAAGGTTATGATGCGGTTGCAATACATAACAGGAGTAGTAATACAATGGGTATATGGTCTCAGGTAAGGTATTATGAAAGAGAGTCTTATAAAGAAGATAATATTGTTGTAGCAACAAGGTTTTGGAAAAGAGGGGTATTTGAATCTGTTGGTGGATTTGATGAAAATTTAGTAGCTAATGAAGACTTTGATTTACATAATCGTATTGTAGAGAGGGGGTATAGATGGACTCATGTTGATGCAATAGAAGTTCATTTAGGCGAACCTAAAAACATTTTAGAAGTATGGAACAAATTTTATTATTATGGTAGAACGATTGGTAATTATATCAAAAAAGATAAGCAAAATAAAAAACATATCAACATTATCCGACCAAGTTTTAGAAACATATATAAAATGATGTATAAAGAAGGTGGTATAAAGCTTTTTTGTGCGTTTTGGATATATATGGGGGTGAAATTTATTGCTGGAGGTGTGGGTTATTTGGTAGGACCACCAAAACAGTTGAGGAATAAAGATAGTATCTTAGTAAAAAATATAGATTTGAAAAAACCTCTCATTTCAGTAATAATTCCAACATATAATTCTTCTCGTACATTAGAGCGATGTCTACAAAGTATCAAAGATCAGACCTATACTAATATTGAACTCATTGTAGTAGATAATAATAGTACAGATAAGACAAAAGAAATAGCGAGAAAATTTACAGATAAAGTATATAATAAGGGTCCAGAGCGTAGTGCTCAGAGAAATTATGGAGTAAAGAAGTCCAAGGGAGAATATGTCCTTGTACATGATAGTGATATTTATTTTAACCACAATACTATACAAGAATGTGTAGATACAATAGAGGTGGGGCCTTATAGAGCTCTTATATTACCAGAAAAATCTATAGGAGAAGGATATTGGGTTAAAGTAAAAGCTTTTGAGAGAAGTTTTTATGTGGGTAATGACTATATTGAGGCAGCTCGATTTTTCCCTCGGGATATATATACGCAATTAGGTGGTTATGATGAGAATTTAACTGGACCAGAAGATTGGGATTTGACAGTAAGAATACGAGAATTAGGGCTTAGTATTGGCCGTACCCCATCATTTTTAGAACATGATGAGGGAAGAATTGATTTATTGGGAAGTAGTAAAAAGAAACAATACTATGCGAAAGATATGTTTGGTAAATATGCAAATAAACAGTCAGAATATTTCAAAAAACAAATGAGTTTTTTTGTTCGTTTTCCTATATCTAAATTAATAATAAAAGGTATAAGGCATCCAATTTTATTGAGTAGTATGATATTGATGAAAGGGCTAGAATATTGGAATAGTAAGAAAAAGTAATATGGATTTAGTATCTGTAATTATAGTTAATTATAATGGTAAAAAATGGCTTCAAAAATGTCTAGACTCGTTATTGAATCAGACATATACTAATTTTGAAATTATTTTAGTAGATAATAAGTCTACTGATGATAGTATAAAGTTTTTGAAAACTAATTATTTAGATAAGAGATTAAAAATAATAGAGCATAAAGAAAATAGCGGCTTTTCGGGAGGAAATAATATCGGTATTGAATCTGCGAAAGGAGAATATATATTATTATTAAATAATGATACTTGGGTAGACAGCGATTTTCTTGAAAAAATAATGACCTTCTATAAGAATAATAAGTACGATATTGTAGCTCCATATGAAAATGATTATGAGGACACTAAACATCCTCAGTACAGTATACAAATTGATATATTGGGGCATCCTATGTATGATAGACAAAAAAATGATAAGGCAGATTTTTATCTATCAGGAGTATCGTTACTATTTAGGAAAGATTTTTATTTAGAAACAAAAGGATTAGACAATAATTTTTTTATGTACTTTGAGGAGATAGATTGGTTTTGGAGAGTTATGCTACTGGGGGGAATATTTAGACATATTCCTAATCTCTATGTTCATCATGCGGGTTCTGGTAGTACTGGTTCCGGTATCAAATATTTATCTTTTTTATGGAGAAATCAAAACACCCTCCAAATGTTAATCAAAAATTATTCATGGTATAATTTGATTTGGGTATTACCTATATATATTTTACAAAATTTATTTGAAATTATTTTTATGATTTTAATTTTTCAACCAAAGATTGCATTTAGTTATATACAAGGATGGTATTTTAATATTATTCATTTACCCCGCACATTGCAAGAGAGAAAATGGGTGCAAAAAAATAGAAAAATTAGTGATGCTGTGATTATGAATGTGATGTATAAAGGGTTTGCTAAATTTCATCATCTACTTGTATTTTTTAAGATAAAATCAGTATGAGAAATCCTTATAAATTAAGTAAAGCTGGATATTCTACGCATTCAATTATAATTAACTCCACAGGGAATCAAGGTGTTGTATTAGATGTAGGTTGTAATGATGGCTATATAGGTAAAGATAGTCATAAAGATGTCATTTTTTATGGGCTCGACTATTTATCAGAAAGTGTCGTAAAGGCTAAAAAAGTATATAAGGACGCCCATGTGTATGATCTTAATAATCTACAAAAATTACCTTGGGATATACAGTTTGATACAATAATTTTTGCCGATGTCCTAGAGCATGTAATATATCCAGAAAAAACTCTACAATTTTTTGTTGATAATTATCTTCAATCTAAAGGAAAAGTCATCATATCATTACCTAATATTGCTAATTGGCAAATTCGTCTACAATTATTATTTGGTAAGTTTGACTATACTGAAACAGGTATTATGGATAAAACTCATTTACATCTTTACACTTTCAAATCAGCCAAACAATTATTAGAAAAGAGTGGATTACATATTACAGCAACATTTGGTGGGGCTTCATTTTTTGGTAAAATAATCACATATTTCCCATGGCTCAAATCATTATTGGCAACTAATATTATATATACTTGTGAAAAAGTTAAATAAAGATATTATATTTATCGGTATATTAATATTGATAGGTATCATTTCTCATCTTGAATGGTTTAATCCATATAGTATCTTGAATGATTCGGATTGGTATTTTTGGTATAATGAAACTATAAGAGAGTTAAATGTTGCTTATGGGGCATGGAATAATATGTTTGGCTTTGGAGTTCCTAATATCCAACTATATTTTAATATATTCAAGATACAATGGTATGTGATTGGTACATTAGGGTTCTCATATGATATTGCAGCTAAAATAAGCTTTTTAATCCCAGTTGCAATTATGGGATTTATTTCCCCCTATATATTATCAAGAAAAATTATAGAAGATAGATATATTTCATTTTTAGGAGCTATTTTTTATGGGACAACAACATATTTTTTGATTCGTCAAACAGCACATATTCCTGTTGCATTTATTTATGCTATGGCTCCAATATTAATATATGTATTTATTAATTCGTTACAGAAGAATAAATTATATTATTGGATTATATTTGTTATATTTAGTAGCATTTTGATGGGGTATGAGCTCCGAATTGTATATATTTTATATTTTATACTATTTATTTATATCAGTGTTTTTTGGCATAATAAGTTTATTACATACTATAAAAATATTATCATAAGTGGAATTATATTAGTCTTATTGAATCTTTATTGGATATTGCCAACTATATTTGGGACCGCAGGAAGTGTGATTGAAGGGGTTGCTAATAGAGGTTTATTTGGAGATTTTCTGTTCTCAATGACTCAATCGATTACATTATTTGATAGTGCTTGGACAGGATCAACACCCAATATAAATTTTGAGAAAGCTATTATTCCATGGCAAGCTTGGATAATACCAATAATAATTATTGGTGGATTGGTATTATATAATAAAAAAGATCACACATTAGAAAATAAAAGATATGTACTGTTTTTTTTAATTGTATCAATATTGGGTATATTCTTAACAAAGCAATCCGCAGCACCCTTTGAAGGATTATATTTATGGCTATATCAATATTTTCCTGGATTTAATTTATTTAGAGAGGCTTCAAAATTTTATTTAATTACAGCAATAGGGTATTTAGGCTTGCTTCTGTTTAGTTTACAGTCTATAAAACAAAATAGTAGTAGAAATATATACTATGGAATTACTATAATAGTATTTTGTGTATGTTGTTATAATTTGATACCACTTATTAATGGTTCTATAAAAACAATGTTTATATCTAAAGAAGTATCAAAAGACTATATTTTATTTAAGGATTATGTATATAATCAGGATACATATTTTAGGACTCTATGGGTGCCCACATATTCACGATACGGTCTTTTTACAAGTCAAAATCCAATTATATCTAATGTAGCACTATCTAGTTCGAGTAAGATATCGGGGTATATAACTGATCCAGGTCAGGCTTCTGAGGATTCCATTTTATCAGTTTATTTAGCATCAAACGCTAATCAACTGATGGATATTTTATCTATAAAATATGTTGTTGTCCCTTTACAAGATCCTGTTAATGATACGGATTTGTTTAGATTTTATGGAGGGAGTGTTAATCCAGATATTAGGAATTATTATATAAATCAATTAGATAAAGTTGATTGGCTCAGGCGAGTGGATATAGGTCAGGATAAATTAGTGATTTATAAAAATGAGGGTTTTAGAGATAATCTATATATTACAAAAGAATCTGAAGATATAGATCAAAATATCGAATTTGAAAGTATTAAATATAACCAGATTAAGCCCACACAATATACAATATCAGTAGAAAATCTTAAGGAAAATAGATATATTAACTTTACAGATACATATAATCTCGGATGGAAATTGAGAGTGGGTGCATTTAATTGGCTAACAAGTTTGAAGACACCAAATTACTTTCTACCTGATGAATTTCATTCTGAGAGTAAAATTGGATTAAATGAATTTACCATTGATCCAGAATATATAAAAGCTAATTTTGATAAGTCTATGTACAAAGAAAATTTGGATGGATCTATTGATGTAGAACTAACATTATACTTCAGGCCTCAGTCATATTTTTATCTTGGTATTATTATTTCCCTGACTACTTTGATTCTATGTCTAGGGTATCTTGGGTTTTATTGGGTTAGGAGAAGAAAGAATCAGAATAATCTACCCCTCAATTTATCTCCCGTAGAGAGAGAGGAGAATGGGGGACAAAAGAAAAAACGACCTAAGTCAAAAGGTCAAACGAAAGCGAAGATAAAGAAGTAATATGAAATCAGGAATTACTGGTCTAGATTGGGTGAAACTGGCAATTGTTATTGTAGTTTTTGGGATAACTTTTATCTTGTTAGGCAGTATATGGTCAGCTTTAATCTGGGCATATATTGGAGCTGTAATATTATTTCGATTAGATGGTAAATATGCAGGGTATGTGGCTATTACCTTTCTTGTACTCGCTCCTATTGCCTTGTCTCTCAAATTAGATAAATTGGCTGAAGCTTTTGCGGTGAATGTTTTTTATCTTATGTGTATTATGGTATTTAGTGAAATATGGAGTGGGCAGAGATGGCGCTGGCAAGGCTTAGAGAATCTTTTGGACAGCATAGGGCATTGGACTCATAAACAAATTACCAAAATCCCTAATTATATTTGGATTATGGGGCTATTGGGCATATCTCTTGTATATGTGTCAGGGAAGTATTTCTTTAAAGAGGCTATTCCTCATAATAGTTTTTTGGATATGGGTGGTGCTGTGGTGCATTTTGATGTCTTTAGGATGTTTGGGATTGGATGGTTTTATCAATTTGGATTTGCTTGGAATATATTGACGAGTAATTGGGCGGTATTATACACTCATACTCTTTCATTATTGGCAGGAGACTTTTATCTCGGGATAAAAATTCATCAGCTTATTAGTATTGGTGTTGCAGCTGTGGGTATTATAAAGTTGATGAGAGTTGTACTCCCTCAAGCGACAAAAAACACTCTTGGTATTGGGGTTCAGATTCTCGCTACGCTTATATATATATTGAATCCATTTTATCTCTCGGTATTAAATGGTGTGGTGGAATTTGGTATTGCTTATGCTTTGCTTCCTTGGATTGTAAATGATTGGATTTGGTTGATGAGACATAAGCCAAATTGGTTTGGGTTGATACATCGGACTTTGGTGTTGGGTATTATTGTAGCTTTGAGTACATTGATTTCAGGTATTACTATGGTATTTACTAATATTATTCCTCTTATAATTATTATGTTGGGCATTGCTCTGATTGATTATAAATCTCCACGAGAATTAATGCGGCGATTGGGATTATTCTCATCAGTTTGGGTTATTGTAATCTTGGCGGGACTCCATATGCTTGTACCGACATTCTTTGGATATCGAGCGAATACAGGGTTATTGGATGAGTCTCAAACTCAGGAGCGTATAGTTCCTTTTGTAAAGGATTATTATTCTCCTACTATTGCAGAAATTGGATATCTTCAAAATAAAGAGGGTATTGTATCAGGAGAAATTGGATATTCTCTTAAAAGTATTCCTCTTGATAATCGTATTATTTGGCTTATTTGGACAAGTTTTGGTATTGTATCAATTCTCTGGATGAGGCGAAACAAATATATACTCCCAATTTGGCTAGGTTCTGGGATCGCGGGATATTTAGCTCTCGGTTATAGTCAATCTTGGTTATATAGGGTATTAAATGAGTATTTCCCTTATTTTTGGGGGCTTAGAACCCCTGGAAGATTTATGATGGTATTTGTATTAGGTGTTGCTATGCTAGGGGCCCTTACCTGGTATTATGTAGTGACTGAGATGAAATCAAAACAATGGCGTATGCTCGGGTTATTTTCTATTCCCATATTCTTGATCATGATATTAGTCTCAGCTCGATATCAAAGTCTAAAAATGTATACATTCTATACAGTACCTTCCCTCAATGTTCATTATCCTGGTATAGATAGGGCTAAAAAGATTGTAGATAATCTTAATCCAAATCAAGAATATCGTATTCTCGATTTGACTCGAGATGATGATGGAGCTTGGAATCATACTCGAGCTATGTCTATTAATCAGAGAGTATTCAATAATTTTGATAAGGTATTATTACAGCATTCTGTACCAAAATGGATACCGGTATTACGAGAAAATAATGTTAAATATATTGTGACGACTAGCTATGATAATTATTGTGATGATAGATTTCAGGATGACAAAAATCTTGTTTCTTGTTACCTCTTGGAGCGAAGAGCTGAGTTGAATTTGGTGAATTCTACTGTAGAAGGATATCGTATTTATGAAGTGCCTGATGTAAAAGAATATGTCTCTGGAGATAAGGTGGAGGTGGGATTTTCTTATAATCCTACCATAAGAACAGGGGATGATGAGCGCAATGTTAATGTAGCTGAAGTCTATAGTCCTCAATTCAAATGGACTTGTGGAGAGAAAACTATTGATACTAAATCTAAAACTAATGGTCTTACTCAATCAGCAATATTACCTGCTAATTCAGAATGTAAATTTGGCTATCATAAATCTCGGAGTGTAGTAGTGGCTGAGACTATATCCTATGGACTCATTCTACTCGCAATATTAGGGGCTATGGGGCTTGCTATCAAAAGAATTTGGTTTTGGGGTAAGAAATAATAAGATATTTTTGCATAAAATATAATTTCTATGCTATTATAAAGATAAGAATTTATCATAATATATGGTTGATATTAGTATTGTTGTACCGGCTTATAAAGAGAAGGATAATATTGCCAAAACAATTCAAGCTCTCGAGGCTTATGCTATCAAACAACCAGAAAATATAGAAATTATTATTGCAATTGATGGGTGTCAGGAGACTTTTGATGCGGCATATCCGTATGAGTCAGAGCTGACCTCGGTTAATCTCTCTACTCCAAATCAAGGTAAGGGTTGGGCTCTGAAATATGGATTACAATTTGCAAAGGGGAAATATGTTGTATTCTATGATGCGGGACTGGATTTCCCTGTTGAGAATATTTCATTGGTGATTGCTACCCTGCAGATTACCGAAGCCCCTGTTGTAATTGGATCAAAGCGAGCTCGCGGTTCAGTGATAAAATATCCTTTTATCCGGAAAGTGATTAGTTTTGGAGGACAATTAGTAACCTTTGTATTATTTGGATTGGGGGTTAGTGATACTCAAGTTGGTCTCAAGGGGTTTGAGCGAGAGAAAATCACCTTTATTATGGATCAAATGGTGGTAAAGCGTTATGCTTTTGACATAGAAATGTTAGTATTAGCTCGCTATTATAAATATGCTATTCTAGAGGTACCAGTGCGACTTTATCTCAATTTAACTGCAAGTGGTGTGACATATAAAACAACTCGAGATACTCTGGTGGATACTCTTGGGATATTTTATCGTCTTAGAATTCTGAGATATTATCAGAAGCAAGCTAAAAAGTTAAAAAAGAAAAAAGCCACTCCGTAAGGGGGTGGCTAAGACACAATATTAGAAGAATGATCGAGCTGCGAGCAAATATTTAGATGATCTATTTCCCATCCCGAAAGGCAGGGGATATATGTTATATATCCTGCTGAGGGTGGTATACGGAGGTTTCTATCCTCGAGTATATCGAGGGTTTCAGGGTATTGTATATTTTTTATTTCAACATTAGCTAAGATATGAAAGGATGAGAGCGTAAATGAAGACTGATTATTATCTGCTTCTACATATTGCCAGCGATACCTAGTTGTAAGTAGATCGGGCTCTATTGCGATCTTTGTATCAAGATAAGCTATGAGGAGATGTATGTCAAAGTTTGCTCCAGAGATATCTATAAATTTACCTGTTTCAAGTTTTTGTAAAAGATATTTTCTTTTCCTCGAGCTATGGAGATCAAGATATGCAAGTAACAAATTCACACCTTGAATTTGTATATGCAGGCAGGGATTATTATCAATATTATCCCAATTTACATGAGGAGGATGAACTGCATATTGTAACTTTTCTTTATAAGACAATACTACGCAGGAACGGGGTCGGTGAATGAAATGTGTAGCCACTCTATATATATTGTTAATACTCTCGATATCTCGATGAGTGGCATTGAGTAGAATGCAATATTGGGCGGGTAGGCTCTGTAAAAATTGCTTAAGATTAGTTCTCCGATAAATTTTATCCATATCAAGAATGATCAGGGAAAAAGTTTTAGGTCCAGAATCATACATGGGAAGGTACAGTAACTATATGTAGTATAGCATATTTTAAAGAAGTCCTCCTCCGTCCCTCTCATATAAATATGGGAGGGACACCTCCCCCAAGGGAGGACAGAGTACAAGAAAAAAGCCAGCTTCTAAACTGGCTCAGAGGGGATATGTGAAATCCAATGGAAATGGCTAACTCGAAGGGGGGATTGTATATTGGTATATCCTCGAAAATCAAATTGATTGATATCAAGATAGCATTCGAATCTATGCATTGTCATCTGTGTGGCAATGCCTGGATAGGGGTTACTATAATCATCTCTAGGATTTGCTACCTGCAATTGTCTCCGTGCTATGATTTGAAAGGGTTGTATGGGTATTCTGAGTTCTTCATCAGCTATTGCCTCAAAGGCCTTCTTACAAGGGATTTCGTCTCGATGAAGCTGTTTGATAATGGAATAGGGTTTGAGTATATTGGATCTTAGGATTTTTCCATCTTTGAAACTATGGCCCTCTTCTCTCAATACAAGTAATTCATCAGGATGAGGGTTGAAATAGACAGATATAGCTGTTATTGCAATATGTCGAGTGAGAGTATTATTCTCACAATTTACTGTACTATAGCCAGTATTGACTTCATCAATCAAATGAGTGGCAGTTTTTGTACCATTAATTCCCCACAAACTGAGGTCAATATCTGTCTCACGAATCATCCCAAACAAATCTTGTAGGGCAAACATTTTTTCTGGTGCAAGGTACTATTATATTATATCATATTTGAGGTTGGGTAAAATAACAAAATGTCCCCTGACACCGATTCGGCGTCAGGGGGGATGTCAGGAGATGGCTGTACTGAATGCCACCAAATCTCCCGAGGGGGAGAAAACTTCCACGAGGTGGAAGCGTCCCAGCTCAAGGGCTGGGACTGGCTGTGGGCCAGTGGGCCGAGGGGATGGTTTCCCTGGCTTCCCCTTGGTGGGGATGAAGTTGGGGAGTTTGACTCCCCCCTGATTACGAAGTTTCATGGTGTTTTCACCTTAGGTCAATTACAATTATAGCACAAAACCACTAATTTGTCAATATCAGATAACATTAAATGTAAAAGAAAAAGACCTGTATCTAATACGGGTCAAGTGGGAGGAATTGGTATCTTTGAGCATCGAGCTCATCATGCTGCTCCTTGGTAAGGGGGTATTCTCTTGGAGGGAGCTTTTCATTTAAAGGTCGCCTTGGATCCCAAGGGATTATGAAGTCCTTCTCAGGGTCAATATAGGCCTTGAGCCAAATGGAATAGGGAATACCATTCTTGGCAACCCATTCGGGGCTATACGGTTCGAGATTGGTGATGGTCATAAAGGTTCAGTAACTACGGGCATTATATACTAGGGCTACTAAAATATCAAGTATTCCGACGATTTTGATATATACTTACAAGAGTAGTAATTATAAATAGTCCTGTCATATTCCAGAGCACAGCATTCACAATGCTTTCTAGGGATGAATTATTATATACAATAGCAATAGCCATGGTAATGCTTCCAATTATAGGGAATATACTAAGACTATATTTTTGAATAGAGAGATTATAATTGACGAGTACATTGATAAGAGAATACATCCCCATAATAAGAGCGAATTTCCCAAGTAGAGGTATTATGGGGGAGAATTTGTCTCCTAATAGGGTGTTGACTATAAGCTCGGGGAAAGATTGATACAATATAAAAGCAATTAAGCTCATCAGTCCTACTGAGGCGAGAGAGGCATACAGCATTTTGTGATGTGGTTCATCTACGGTATGGCGGGCTGAGACAATAGGGAACATTGCCATAGGTATAGCGGAAGTAGCAAAGAAAATAATTTTACCTAATGTAGCAAGTCCTGCATAATCTCCCGATGTCTCATCAATAAGATAATGTTTAGCGAGAATTATATCAACAGAATTGAGTAGAGTTATTCCTAATACGGCAACTGTTGTGGGTATGGTGTAAATAATAATATCCCTCCATTTGAAATGGGGTAATTTAGGGGATTCTGGCTTATACTCTTTTAGTATATCGCGGAGGAAATATAAGGATAGTCCAAGCATGAATATACTGGCTATTGGTACAGCCAGCATTGCACCAGTTACAGGTGACATTGGCCAAAAAGGTAATGTAAGTATAATAAGTGCTGATATTTTTGCTATTACTCCAAAAAGGCTAGCAATAGAAAATCCAGTAAATCTTTGAGTACCTTGTAAGACACTGGTCCCAATAGAGCCTATCAGGGATAGCCCGAGAGCTAAGGCAAGTATAATAAGTGGTCCAAAGGATTCGAGATGCAGGAAACGATAAATAAATGGACTTGCTATACCAAATAGCATAATGAGTCCAAGGGATATAAGTCCAAGATAATAGGATAAAATACGAATAAAAGAAGCAAGGGCAGGATAATCTTTTTTGGCATAGAGTACTGATGAGAATTTGATTACTACTAAACTCAAGGCTCCCCCCAATACAATTATAATGGTAAGTAGGGAGAATAAGCTAGCAAAAGTACCGAGTTGTTCTTTGTCGAGTATACGGGCCACAATAATATTGAATACATAATTGAGAGCTCCCACTCCAAATGATCCAATAAATACAATCATTCCTCCACGAAATAGAGGGCTATGATATTGTTTTTTTATAAAGGCTTTCACCATAACATATTTTCTAGTGACAATTGTATCTAGTATACCATTGTCTTATGGTTTGTGCTATAATACTACTAATAATCGAGTATCAGAGTATATGAATTTAAAGACGGTATTACAAGGAATTGCTATGGGTGTAGCCGAGCTTATCCCTGGACTTAATGCTGCTACCTTAGCTTTGGTTTTAGGGATATATGAGAAATTTATTGATTTATTATTCCAATTCTCACGGCTGATTAAAACAGGGTTTTCTGTCATCATATTACGCCGTGGACAATGGTCTGAAGTTAAAAAAGTGGCTCAGGCTATTCCTTGGGGATTTGGTATTTCATTATTTGTAGGAACTTTGATTGCAATAATTGGATTGTCCCAATTATTACATACTCTCTTGGATATTGTCCCTCAATATGTTTATGGATTTTTCTTTGGACTTATATTAGCATCTCTCTCCGTGCCATGGGCAAGTATTCATAAAAAAGAATCTATTCATTATATTCTTCTTATTGTATCGAGTATTATTTTCTTTGGAGTATTTTCATTAACTCCTACCGAGCTTATTACCAGCCCATCTTATGTATATATTTTTATTGGGGGAGTATTAGGAGTGGCTTCTATGTTACTCGGATCAGGAGGTTCTACTGTTTTAGTTGCAATGGGACTATATCAATATATACTCGGATTAGTAGGAGATATTGTGAAATTAGATTTTACTGCTCTTTTACCGCTCATTATATTCTTTAGTGGGCTCGGAGTAGGGTTCTTACTCTCTATTAGTTTAATAAAAAAAGCTTTAGCCTCATATCATAGTATTATTATGGCTATTATTACGGGAATTCTCTTAGCGTCATTACGGGCAATGTGGCCATTTTTTGAGGTTAATGATAAAAGCTATATATTACAAACTCCATGGGATTCAGAATATATACTTGGAATTGGTATCAGTATATTGATTGGAATTGGGTTAATTGCAGTATTCAAAAAGTATTCAGATAAAGTATAATATATGGCAGATATTGCATTAGATATAAAAGGGTTATATAAGACATATAATGATGGTAAGGTTAAAGCTCTCAATGGAGTAGATTTAACGATATATAAAGGAGAGATATTCGGGTTACTCGGACCAAATGGAGCGGGGAAATCTACGCTTATCAATGTACTTACTACACTTGCCAATAAAACGGAGGGTCAGATTATTATTAATGGTATAGATTTTGCTAAATTTCCATCTGAGGCTAAAACATATCTTGGAGTTGTACCACAAGAATTTAATTTTAATTGGTTTGAAAAAGTTCAGGATATTGTAGCACAGCAGGGAGGATATTATGGTGTGCCGGTAAAAGAAGCTATAGAATACTCAGAAGTATTACTCAAGAGACTTGGACTTTGGGATAAAAAAGATACTATTGCTATGCAATTATCTGGAGGAATGAAGCGGCGTCTTATGATAGCCCGAGCCCTTATTCATAAACCAGAAATTTTAATACTCGATGAGCCATCTGCAGGAGTGGATGTTGATCTTCGGCGAGAAATGTGGGAATTTGTCCGAGAATTGCATGAAGAAGGGGTTACTATTATTCTTACCACACATTATCTAGAGGAAGCAGAGAATCTTTGCGATAGAGTAGGAATTATTAATAAAGGGAATATTCTTGAAATAGGTACAGTTAAAGAATTATTATCTGAGCTTACCAAGGATACCTTGATATTAGATATTGTAGGGGAGGCTAAAGGACTTCCTGAACGATATCGAATCACTGATGGTGATACCATTGAAACAGATTTACTGAAAGGGGAGGATTTGTATACCATTACCCAAGATTTACATCAACACAATATTCAAGTGATGGGAATACGGAATAAGAGTAATAGATTAGAAGAAGTATTCATCAATAAAGTAAATCAATAATATGAAAGCACCTATTTGGATACCATTATATACGATTATCAATAAAGAAATGATTCGAATTTTTCGAATTTGGACGCAGACATTATTGCCTTCCGTGATTACCACCAGCCTCTACTTTCTTATCTTTGGAGCTTTTGTAGGTTCACAAATTCGAGATATCGAAGGAGTGAGCTATATGCAATTCATTGTACCAGGACTTGTCATGATGGCAATTATTACTAATGCCTTTATGAATGTAGTGGGTTCATTTTTTGGAGCTAAATTTGGGAAAAGCATAGAAGAATTACTAGTATCTCCAACACCAAATTGGGTAATTGTGTGGGGTTATGTTATTGGAGGAGTTGTACGAGGACTGGTTGTAGGAGTATTGGTGCTGATTATCGCATTATTATTTACCAAGCTGACTATTATGAATTTATGGGCAGTAATTCTGTTCTCGGTCCTAACGGCGGTAGTATTTTCTCTTGGGGGACTTATGAATGCCGTCTTTGCCAAAAAATTTGATCATACCGCTATTGTCCCAACCTTTGTATTAACTCCGCTTACCTATCTTGGAGGAGTATTTTATTCCGTTAATGCTCTCCCAGAATTCTGGCAAAATGTCTCACGATTTAATCCTATTCTGTATATGGTAAATGGATTTAGATATGGATTTTTTGGAATATCTGATGTCAATATTGGGATATCTGTAACCATTCTTGTAATACTTGTACTGGTACTCTCTATTTCTGATTTAATGCTACTCCGTAAGGGTGTTGGATTGAGGAGTTAGGGAAAGAAAAACCCCTCCTAAGAGGGGCTGGTGGTAAATTTTGCGATGAGCTTCTGAAATTGGTTGAGGCCATCGGCGAGGTCTCTCTCGAGATTTCCTGTTTGAGTCAAGACTAGTGAAGATATATCTTTGAAGGAATCTAGAGGTTCATTATGCCGCAAGATTCGCTCCATAGGTATCCCTCGCTGTATCAAGATATCTTGTGGGACATCGAGAGTCACATATATCACCGGTGGGCGATATAGCTGTATTCTTTTGTCGAGAGATATTCTCTGGAGTATCATGGTAGAGAGGAATATCGTACCTTGCTCCCGTTGAGGCTCAATGGTTGGGAGATCAACACCATAGAGATGATTTCCTGCCTCAAGCCTCTCCCAATTGGCCTCACCCGCCTTTTTCTCTAAATCATAATACTGCTCTCTACTGACAAAGGTGTATTCGAAAGATAGGGTGTCCTCTTTACGGTGACTATTATCGGGAGGGCGAGTGGTATAGAGCTTTAGGAATTTGGTCCGGGGAATATGCTCGAGAAGATGGCGGATGAGGGTTGTTTTCCCTGCGCCACTGGCTCCGACAAGGGTGATGAAAGGTGCGGTCATAATACCTTTAAATTAACATAAATATCGTATTTAAAAAGAGTGTAATTGTCAAATGAGTGGGGATGTTTTTCTTCCGTATTGCAAATTATTTGCAAAATGGGGAAATTAGTGTATACTGGTGTGATAGTATAATTCTCATATAATTATTTAGGGATATGATTTTAGCATTTTTAGGTAAGGGTGGTAGTGGTAAATCTTCTGTATCTACTCAGATGGCTCTTCATCTTTCTTCTCAGAGGAAAAATGTATTGGCTATTGATGCTGATCATAATATGGATTTGTCATATAATCTGGGGGGAGAAGATATGATGTATTATGGAAAGGCTTTAATGGATTTGCAATTAGCAGTTGGTCTTGATAAATCAGAGAAATATTCAGCTGCATTTCTTCAGAAGATAGGGAAACGATTTACTTTATCTCCATTAGCTTCTGAAATTGAGAAGTATTCTGTGAAATTAGAGAATGGTATTCGATTGATGAGTGCTGGACCTCAAACTGATGATGTTCTGTATGGAAAAGCTTGTAGTCATATTTTAACTACTCCATTAAAACTTCTTCTTCCTTTATTAGAGCTTCAAGAAAATGAGGTTGTGGTAATTGATGAGAAAGCTGGAGCAGATGGAGTATCTACAGGAATTATTACAGGGGTGGATATTGGGGTAATAGTATGTGAACCAGCATTACATAGTATCAAAACGGCAAAGCAAATTGCAGAATTAATGAAATTTTATGAAACTCCGTATATGTTTGTAGGGAATAAAGTAACTTCAAGTGAAGACAAAAATTTTATTGAGGAAAGTTTGGCAGAAATTCCTATTACTTACTTAATGGAAAGTACGAATCTAAAAAGAAATCCCTCTCTCTTGGTTTCAGAGTGGAGTGATGAGCTGTCCATGATATTCGAACATGCACAAAAGATATCTCAGAATAATCGTTTAGAAAGAACCATAAAGAAATTTCAACGAAATCAGGAATTCTCTCATAATTAGTTGCCGTTAGCAAAGAGCTCTCGATAAGGGGTTCTTTGGTAATGGGAACATTACCAGTCCTGTTCTTTGATTTTAATCTGATGAAATGCCAAGATGCCCAAAAGGTTTGGAAAACGGGTAATCCGATTGAAGGTTTGATGCAATACTTCCCTGAAGCACTACAGTTTATTCTTCAGAAAGCCAAATGCTTTGCAGAGAACTGTCCTGGAGGGGAATTCGACACACAGGTTAAAGATCTGGCTGGGGCTGGCCAGTATAGGCTTGTTTATCTTGACGGACAAGATCAATTGGCTGAGCAAATTCACCAAATCCTGGGAGATTGTGCTCTGAATCAGGCATTGTCACGCTATGTTTCAGGGCTCCATAATCGTCCCATTCAGATGGGGAACATTTGTTGTAATGCGTGTATTTCAGCAGAACCCGAATTTTTTCAGAATCTGCAGCTCATTGATGTTCAAAAAGCAGCTATCAAGATTGAAGGGATGAAGACTGGAGACTGATTCATCTCAACTAAAAATCCATCAAGCCCGGCACCATGTGTCGGGCTTTTCTCTATCCAAATATACGGTTTTATAGTACACTATATAACAAATACTGAAGACAGAATCGATAAGAATAGAATGATATACTGGAATCAAAGAATGGTGATAATTGGAATGGTATTGATTGCAATACTATTAATTGTAATTAGTGCTATTGTGTCTCCCCAAGGGGATGAATTATTGGAGAAAAAGGCTTCACTCTCCTATAGTATTATGTCTGAGCCAAGTAGATTATTTAATGTCGATCAGGAGGCAAATATCCCGACATGGTTTACTGCATCTATTGCCCTCTACACTGCTTTGGTGGCGTCCTTGATTGCGTCTAGTATGAAGTCTCAAGGGAAAAAATTTGCTGGCTGGAGAGGACTTGCTTGTCTATTCCTCTATATTGCTTTAGATGAGGTTGGGGGATTGCATGAATTATTAATTGATCCATTGCGTAATGCATTTGGATTAACGGGTTGGCTATATCAATCATGGGTAATAGTGGGACTTGCTATTGCTCTGATTGTAGGACTTGCCTATATACAATTCTTATTCCGATTACCCCGCGGTATAGGGTTTTATTTAATATCAGGAGGTATGATATATGTATTTGGTGTTATTGGGGTAGAGGCTATTGGAGGACTTGTATTGAGTACAGAGGGGCTTACTAATTGGTATGTACAGCTTGCTCATATTGAGGAATTCTTAGAGATGATGGGTCTTATATTAGCCCTCTATGCTCTCAGTGAATTTGCTCGCCGTGAATTGAAGTCTATGACTATTGTGTTGAAATAGGAGATGTTTGAAATAAATTTAATCGGTTGATAATTATTGACAAAAATGAAAAAATATGCTATGGTGGGGTCAATTAATGGTGTATAAGTATATGTCTAAATTTTCTGTACAGAAGCTACGTTACTTTGCTGAGTTATCTTTGTTGACAGCAGTTTTCATAGGATATATTATATTTGTTATCAATTCATTTATAATGAGAGGTAGTGATTTAGTCATATCTTTATGGCTTATTTTTAGTATATTTACTGTTATTTGGTTTAGCTATTCATTATTAAAAATTAAGTCTGTTAGGCGAAGAGTTCGTCGACTATTTGTTTTGAATATTAATTTGATATTAAATAATCGCATTTTTTGGGCTTTGTTAGGAACTATTAATAAAAGAATACCGTTTATTAAAACAGTATTCTTAGCATATCCTGCTAATCATAAATTTGCGACGGAATATGTATTTGATACTATTTTAGAAGAAACTCGATGGCATCTATGGTTTACTGGGTTTTTTATTCAAAATGGTAAAATTGGTATTCAATTTGCAATATCTTCTACAGAAAAAGATTTTAGAGATGAGAATAATATTGAAAATCTAAGAATATTATGGCTGAGAATGAATTATCTTAAATCTTTATTAGAAGCTGATCAAATGACTTTTGCCGGTATATTACCAGGAATATTCTATAAAAAGAATATTATCCATACGTTACCAATAGAATTAGATGTTACAGTAAAAGCTGTAAAGCAGGCTGTATTAAAAGCTATTGATAAATTAAATCTTCCGGATAGCACCCCTATTATTGTATTAGGAGGAAAAGGCTTTATTGGAAATAAGTTTGTATCTGAAATGGAGAATAGAGAAGTATATTGTATTGATAAACAAGATGCTGACTCACCTGCTATGGAAGATATTCTAAAAAAAGTAAAAGACAAAGTTATTATTCTTAATGTTGCAACCCAAAAAGCATTACAAGAAAATTTGCTTTATTTCAATGAAAAAGTTATCATAATAAATGAAGTATATCCAGAACCTTCTCGAGAACTTACTCATAGTCTTAAAGAAAAAGGAGTAACATTATTCCATATTATTGGAGTAAAAGGAAAATCTTTCCCAAATTTCCCAAGAGCTTATAGAGAGGGAATACCATGTTGCGCTAGTTGGGATAATGATAATCTAGAGGCAAAGATAACACAATTATAATTTTTACATAATAATAAAAACAAAATAAAATTAATATAATGGTGGGATTTGATGTAATAAATATATTACTAATCACAATTGGAGTAACAAATCTTGCTTTAGGGTTATTGCTCTTTTTTAGCTCTAATGAAAAACAAGATAAAAGTGGAAAATTATTTTCATTGGTTGCATTAGCTGTAGTTGGTTGGATTGTAATGATGATTATATATCGGTCTATTAATAATGTAGATGCTCTTTTAGGAATTACAAAATTACTATATATTTCTGCTCTTTTGATTCCAATGGTATTTTTACTTTTTGTAAATCGTTTTATATATGTCAAAATTAATAAAACATTAGAAAAAGCTTTATTAATTTTCTTGACTTTCCTACTTATATTAACATGGACAACCCCTTATATAATTAGCTCAGTTGTCCTACAAGATGGTATGGAGCATAAAATTATTTTTGGTAAGCTTTTCTGGATATATGTTATATTCTTAATTGCAACATTTAATCTTGCATTTTATGAATTGATATTAAAATACAAGGAGTTTAAAGGGTTTAAACAAAAGCAAATTCTATTCATTATCTTAGGGACATCTTTATCTACTTACCCAGCTTTTTTAACCAATTTAATTTTTCCATGGATAGGAATAGTTGCATTTAATTGGGCTGGACAATTATCTACAATATTTTTGACTATCTTTACTTCTTATGCTATTTTAAAACATCATCTCTTTGATATCAAAATGATTTTATCTGAAATATTACTCGGATTAATGGGTATTATTTTATTTGTATATATTTTTGTATCTAAAAATACCTATGAGGTAATAGTAAGTATAATATTCTTTATTATATTTACTGGAGTCGCCTATACATTATTAAGAGAATTATTAAAAGGAATTACTCGAGAACATCAATTAGAGCGAGCTAATAAGAAATTGATTGAGACAATTGAGTCAAAGGATTTATTTCTTCGTATGACATCTCATCAATTGCGCACACCACTTACATCATTAAATGGATTCTTATCTCTCATTTTGGAACAATGGCAAGGTAAATATAAGATGAATCAAGTAACTCATGATGATTTGGTTAGAGTATATCTTAATGCTCAGAGACTTATTGCTATTGTAAATGATATGCTCGCTTTTAATGCAATTAAAGCGAATAGATTTGGAGTTATTATGCGACCAGAAGTAAATGTAAAAGATGAATTAAATTATCTTCTTCAGGACAATAAATATATATTAGAATATTTTCAAACAGAAGTTATCTTAAAATCTATAGGGGAAGACTTTAAAATTTCTATGGATAGTGTGAGAATGAAAGAGGTATTTCAAAATTTATTATCTAATGCAGTATATTATGGAAAAGGAAAAGTCTGGATTACGATAATTGATGAGGGGGATAGATTACAAATCCGATTCCGAGATAATGGTCCTGGAATAGATGTCAGTATAAAAGATAAAATTTTTAAATCTCGATTCCGAGCTCGAGTTGCCGGGGATCAAAATCCTAATGGTTCAGGGCTTGGGTTATTTATTTCTCGTACTATTGTCGGGATGCATCATGGGACATTGAAACTCAAAACCCCCGGCTCTTCACAGGGGGCAGTATTTGTGGTAAAAATACCTAAAACTGCTAATCTGGATAAATATGAGGGGTAGTAATATTGTTGATATATGAAAAAAAGAAAAGAATATTATCAGCTTACAGCCAAAGAGGTATTAGAATTAATAGAGGGTAATACAGGAGGACTTACTTCTCAAGAAGTAGAATCTAGACAAATACAATATGGAAAAAATATATTAATTCCAAAACAAGGAATTTCACCCATTTGGTTGTTTTTACGCCAATTTCATAATGGGCTTATTTATATTTTACTTTTGGCGGCAGTTATTTCAGCATTATTCCAGCATTGGGTTGATATGTGGATTATCTTTATTATTGTAGGCATTAATGGAATTATTGGCTTTAGCCAGGAGTATCAGGCAGAAAAATCGGTGGCAGCTTTAGCTCAAAAGATTTTAGTGAGAGCTAAAGTGTATCGTGATGGAGTATTACAAGAACGTGATGCTCAGGATTTGGTGCCTGGGGACATTATTATTTTGGAAGAGGGGGATAAGGTGCCTGCTGATGCTCGGCTTATTGAGGCTACAGAATTTCAGGCTATAGAAGCATCTTTAACTGGTGAGTCTAATCCCATACATAAATCAATTGATAAAATTGAAGCGACAGTTTCTATCGGAGATAGAATGAATAGTGTCTGGATGGGAACTCTTATTGCTACAGGATGGGCTAAGGCAATAGTAACTGCCACAGGTTCCAAAACGGCTGTTGGGAATATTGCAAAAGATATTGAAGAGGTGGCAATTGAGCAAACACATTTTCATAAACAAACAGCGGTATTGAGTCGGCAATTAGGGATATTTGCTTTTATTTCTTCAATGATATTATTTGTTATTGGATTTTGGTTTCGGGAATTGCCACTCGATGAAATAATATCTTTTACTCTTTCAGCTTTGGTTGGAGGAATACCTGAAAGTTTACCAGTGGTTTTAGTAGTGGTTCTTGCTATTGGGGCAAAGCGTATGAGTGATAGAAAAGCAATTATTCGATCTTTTCCTGTTACCGAATCATTAGCGGTAATGGATACGATTATTACGGATAAGACAGGTACATTAACTGAAAATAAAATGACAGTACAGAAAATTTGGGTACTTGATCAAGATATGATTTCAGTTATGGGACAAGGATTATCTATGGAAGGTGACTTTATACACCAAGATAAAGTGATTACGCCATTAGATCATCCTGCGGTATCTCAACTCATTCATATTGCTGGACTCGCTCATAATGGAAGAGTATATGAAGATATGACAGATGAGATACATAAATTGAAAAGTATGGGAGACCCTACAGAGGTTGCCTTGGGAGTAATGGCTGCAAAAGGTGGATTAAAAAAAGAAGCTTTAGATACAGAATGGAAACGAATTCTTGATTTACCCTTTCGTTCAGAAAATAAATATCGGGCCAGTTATGTTAATCATGAAGATAACCATACATATCAGCTTATGGTGATTGGTGCTAGTGAGAAGGTATTAAGTATGTGTAGTCATATTCTCGATTCTTCGGGAAAATCTATTCATCTGACACAATCACATATTGATAAAGTTTCAGAGGCTGTTGCTTTATTGTCTCGTCAGGCAATGAGAGTTATTGCTTTAGCATATCAGGAGCATAAAAGCTCTCTTGCTACTATTGATCCTCAGGGAGTAAAAAATTTAGTTTTTGTGGGATTAGTTGGTATTATTGATCCTCCTCGAATGGAGGTGAAAGATGCTATTTTACAAGCTCAAAGGGCTGGAATTCGAGTAATTATGGCTACAGGAGACCATAAAGATACCGCCCTTGCTATTGCTCAAGCTGTAGGGGTTGCTCAGAAAGGAGATTCAGTAATGGAGGAATCAGATTTAGTGAAGTTATCGGATACACAATTATATGCTGCCCTTAAACATACTCCTGTTTTGGCTCGATTAAGTCCTCATATGAAATTACGTGTGGCTGAAGTATTACAAAAACATCATCATATTGTGGCTATGACGGGTGATGGGGTAAATGATGCACCTGCTTTGAAAAAAGCTAATATTGGAATTGCAATGGGGATTCGAGGGACTGATGTTGCTCGGGAGGCGAGTGATATTGTCCTTACAGATGATAATTTTGTAAGTATTATTTCAGCAGTAGAAGAGGGACGAGTTATTTTTCGAAATGTTCAGCAAACAAGTTTATTTTTAGTTACGAGTAATATTGCTACTATTGCAGTATTTATATTATGTTTAGCCTTAGGGTATTCTTTACCTCTCCTTGCAATTCAAGTATTATCTCTTAATTTAGTTACGAATGGAATTTCGGATATTGCCCTTGCTACGGAGCGTAGTCATAAAGATATTTTATTAGAACCACCACTTCCCGTTGATAAAAAAGTGATTTCATCAGATAGATATATGTATATTACGGTGATTTCTCTGACAATGATTATTATTGGATTTGGAGGATTTTTATTATATTATAGTCAAGGTATTGAACAAGCAAGAACAATGTTCTTTTGGTCTTTTGCAAGTATGCAGTTAGCGAATACCTATAATATGAGGTCTCCTAGGGAGTCCTTAATGAGTATTGGAGTATTCTCAAATGCTATTATTAATTGGAGTATTCTTTTGTCTATAGCCTTACTGATTGCAATGATTCAGGTCCCATTTTTACAACAGGTACTTCAATTTACCAATATCCCTTTACTAGACAGTATTTATTATGGAATATTCTCAATGATTGGTGTGGTGTTGATTGGGGAATTATATAAATGGATTATTCGCCGTCAATAAAGTTTGTTTTATCTTCTGGGCATGATTTTTTGATAGATATTCTCAATAAAGGTTATTCCTCCAGGGAAAAAGTTGAATAATACAACGGAAGTATACATTGCAAGAGATATATTGGTATTCCAGAAGGATAAAGGAATAGCAAGTATAGTACTTAATAGGGGTAATAATATACGTATACGAGTATATTTACGATCTGAGGTATAGAATTTATCTTCATCGATATTATGAGAAAGTCTCATATAGGTTCTGAGTCCATAGAGAATTAAACTTAATAAGGAAATATTAATCCCCTAAAAGATAATGGCAAATTGGGTATAATGATATTCCCCTAAAAGATGAGCAGAAAAGGGGAGTAAGGCTACAGAAATAAAGAAAATAATATTAAAGTTTACAATATGAGTGTCGATCTTTTTTGCATAATACGATATCATAAATACATGAGCTCTCCAAAGCGTTGCCAGAACAGTGAAACTCAGCATATAGCTTAGAAATAAGGGAGTTAATTGTCTTACTGCTTCTCTAAGTTCTGCATTAGTAACAGTATGATGTATTTCTGGGACTTTAATTTCAATTACGAGCAATGTCATAACAATGGCAAATATCCCTTCCGCTAAAGCCTCTAGTCGTTGTTTATTCATATAAAAAATATAATACTATGTTTATAGTATTAAGAAATATGGATTTTGAGTCAATTTAATGCTATTTTTCAGCTAATGATTGATAAACTATTTCTGTTAATTTTTGCATTATGGTAAGACAAATAATAATAATAAGTAATCCTATAAATCCACTAATAGTTACATATTCTTTGAATATAAAACTAATAATTGCTAAGAAAATAAATTTTGAAAAGAATATAATAAGCCATATCACAAATACTAAGCCTGCCTTACCCCAGGGATAATTCTTACTTTTATACCAATTTTTAACAATATCTTTGAAGGCAAGAGTATAATAGGTGAGTATTTGTAATACTATGGATAAGCTAAAGGTAATAGAATATGAATGAGTATCTAATATATCAGTATAATCATTAAAAAACCCCAGTACTACGGAATATAATAAAATTCCGATAAACATATTTTTGAAGAGTTCTTGTTTTTTACTTATCATATATAATTTATAATTCCAACAATTCTTTCACCTTCATGATAGTGACTTTTTCTTGGCGAGTAAGTTCATCTAATGAGCTTTGAATTGATTTCAAATTTTGCTTCATATCAGGAATTATAACATATTCAAGAGCATTTACTCGACGGCGTGTTATTTCGATTTCTTCAGCCAAAAGGCGAGCGGTGAATTCTATTTCCGCTAATTGTATAATAAGGGGTAATATAGATTGTAATAATGAGAGTGATTGATCTAAATCTTTGGGAGTTCCAAAAGTTCCATATTGAAAGGGGTCTCCCGTAATATGAGGGATAATATGAGGGGTTTTCACTCCCATAATGGATTTTTTCTGTAATTCTAAATATGTTTTGGCTTGTGAGAGCTGAATTAATTCTTGAATAGCTTCTTCTGAAATTTTGGTTTGTGCAAAGCGGAATAGTTGTATTGCCTCTACAATTTTAGGGGTTAATTCACCTCGAAGTTTTATTACTTCTTGGATAATAGCGAGGAATTCTTGAATTAGGCCATCTCTTTTGTCGGTAAGCAAATTATGTCCTCTGGAAGCTGTTTTAATTTTCTTCTTAAGTCTTAGGGCCTCTTGTCTGGTAGGCTTTACTGCTGGCATATTTATTTGGAATATTTCTCAATAAATTCAGGCTTGATTTTCTTTAATTCTTTTTTCGGAAGAATGGATAATAATTCCCAAGATAAATCAAGAGTATCTAATATAGAACGGTTCTCTCGGCGACCCTGAGTAATATATCTTGTCTCAAAAGCCTCAGCAAATCGGATATAAGCTTTATCTGTCTCGGATAGGGCTGATTCACCAAGTATGAGGGCTAATTCTTTAATTTCCATTCCTTTGGCATATGAGGAGGCCATTTGCTCTTTGACGGCAGATAAATCTTCACGGGTATATTTTTTATTTACTCCAATACGAGAAAGAGATCCAATTGGTTGAATTGGAGGATAAATCCCTTGATTATGAAGCTCTCTATTGACCATAATTTGCCCTTCTGTGATATATCCTGTAAGATCGGGGATTGGATGTTGTTTATCATCATCAGGCATTGTTAGTATAGGAATTTGCGTCAATGAACCGGTAGATCCCTTGATAAGTCCCGCTCTTTCATAAAGAGTTGCTAAATCGGTATAGAGATATCCCGGATATCCTCTTCTTCCAGGAATTTCTTTTCTGGAGGCTGATACTTCACGGAGGGCGTCAGCATAATTGGTCATATCGGTTAATATAACTAATACATGCATATTTTTCTCAAAGGCAAGATATTCTCCCAGAGTAAGTGCTAGTCTTGGTAGGGTAATACGCTCTACAATAGGGTCGCTGGCGGTATTGATAAAGAGTGCGGCTCGCTCCATAGCTCCTGTTTTTTCAAATGAATCGATAAAGAATTGTGCTTCTTCAAAAGTAACTCCCATAGCTGCAAAAATAACAGCAAATGGTTCATCTGACTCTACTAAATCAGTACCATTTTTTACTTCAACCACACGAGATTGTTCTGCAATTTGGGCAGCAAGTTCAGCATGAGGTAGTCCAGCTCCAGAAAATATAGGGAGTTTTTGACCTCGTACAAGAGCATTTAATCCATCAATGGTAGAAATTCCTGTTTGAATAAATTCACTAGGGAATTGTCTTTGTCCAGGATTGATAGGGGCGCCATTGATATCTAAATATTTTTCAGCAATAATCTCGGGTCCACCATCTTTGACCTCACCAGCTCCGGTGAATACTCTTCCAAGCATTGATTCTGCAACACCAAATCTGAGTGTTTCTCCAAGAAATGCAATTTCAGCTGTTTTGGTATCAAGTCCTTCAGTATTGGTAAATAGTTGAACAATGGCGGTATCTTTACCAGCCTCAAGTACTCTTCCTCGGCGAATATTTCCTTTTGCATCTCGAATCTCTACAATTTCCTCAAATGCAACTTCGGGTACCTTTTCCACTACTACGAGTGGTCCGGCAATTTCTTTGATTGTGTTATACCATTTCTTCATATAATTATCCTAAATTCCGTTGATTACTTTATTAATACCAAAGTCTGAGTCTTGATTATTCTCCTTGAGATTTTTGATGGTGGGAGCAATAGAATCAATTAGAGTGGTAATTGACTCTATATCTGATTCTGGTATATTTTTGAGTTTACTAATAGATTCTCTTATTGAAAGGTCTAGTATATCAGTAATTTCAATATGTGTATTAGCTTGAGCAAATTCTAAGGCTTCTGTATGGAAAGTAAGCATTGCTTTTAACATCAAATACATTTTACGGGTTGAGGCAAAAGCATCCACTTCATCAAAAGCATTTTGTTGTAAATAATCTTCTCTCAAACCACGCGCAGTGTCGAGAAGAATTTTCTCAGCATTAGATAGGGCATCCATACCTACTAATTTGATAATATCATCAAGCTCATTTTCTTTTTGTAAAATTTGCATAGCAAGATCACGAAGAGTACCCCAATCTGAATGCGTTTTTTCAATGAAATATTCTTCTACATTATCCCGATACAAACTATAACTATTAAGCCAATGAATAGATGGGAAATGTTTTTTGGCAGCAAGTGAAGCATCAAGTCCCCAAAAAGCCTTAGTTACTTTGAGGGTAGCTTGACTTACAGGTTCAGACAAATCTCCTCCTGGAGGGGATACCGCTGCAATAATAGTAGCTGAACCAGTTCTATTTTCTGATCCAAGTGTTGTCACAATACCAGCTCTTTCATAAAAGGCTGAAATTCGAGATCCAAGATAAGCAGGATACCCTTCTTCTCCTGGCATTTCTTCTAATCTTCCAGACATTTCTCGCATAGCTTCTGCCCAACGTGATGTTGAATCAGCCATCATAGCAACATTATATCCCATATCTCGATAATATTCAGCTAATGTAATACCGGTATATACAGAAGCTTCACGAGCTGCAATAGGCATATTAGAAGTATTGGCAACTAAAATAGTCCGCTCCATTAAAGGTCGTCCTGATGCGGGGTCTTTTAAATGAGGGAATTCTACTAGTACATCGGTAATTTCATTTCCACGCTCACCACAACCAACATAAATAACAATATCAGCATCAGACCATTTTGCTAATTGTTGCTGAATAACGGTTTTCCCAGCTCCAAATGGTCCTGGAACAGCGGCAGCTCCTCCTTTTGGTACAGGGAAAAAGGTGTCAATAATTCTTTGTTGTGTAATAAGAGGAGTGCGAGGAATTTGTTTAGCTTGATAAGGTCGGGGAGTACGTACTGGCCATTTATGCATTAATTGCACAGGAGTATCTCCAATGGTAGCTATAGTTTCAGTTACGGTAAATTCACCAGATTTAATATCAGTAATTTCTCCTTCCACTCCTAAGGGGACGAGAATTTTATGTATAATAAGTCCTGTTTCTTGTACTGTTCCTAGTATATCTCCAGGAATTACGGTATCTCCTTTTTTGAGTAATGGCTTGAATTCCCATTTTGTCTCTCGATTAAGGCTTGGAGCGGTAACACCTTTTGCAATATATCCTGGATTTAATCCATTAGCAGCTGCCTTTTCTGCAATAACATTAAGGGGTCGTAAAATTCCATCAAATAATCCAGCAGTTAAAAGTCCAGGGCCAAGTTCTATACTAAGGGGCTCACCAGTTGAACTTACGGGTTCTCCTACAACAAGTCCAGAAGTATCTTCATATACCTGGATAGAAGCGGTATCTCCCTTAAGCTCAATAATTTCTCCCATAAGCTCAAGTGTTCCTACTTTAACCAAGTCATACATTTTAGCTCCTCTCATAGAGTCAGCAATAACAAGTGGTCCTGAGATTTTGATAATTGTTCCTGTATTCATAATAATTAGATTAATCAAGAGGCGAATAATGTGTCGAGGCTCATTCCTACAGCTTTCTCGGTTAGCCGTTTTAGCTCATCCACAGATGAGCTATCACTACTAATAGGAAGTTGAGAAATAGGAATAGTAAATGAGTTCATAATTTTCCGTTGTTTTGGTGTCAATATAATAGAAGAAGATATAAAAATAATAGCATATTGATCAATATCTTTTTCTATAGATTGAATGATAGTATCTATTGAAATCTCTTCACTATTAAAAGTTTCAAAGCCAAATAATTGAAATAAGAGAATAATATCTACCTCAGCAATTACAACGGGTTTTTTATACGGTATCATATAGCTGAATAATTAATAAATCGTAATTTAGCTTGCTTGGAGTCTATTTGCTTACCATATTGTAAAAGGAGTAATTTTATATTTGCAATAGCATAATGTAATCTCTCAGTATATTGAATAATACGATCTCCTGACATACCAGTAAATTGAGCTTTATTTATCGCATTTATTTCTTTTCGAATAAGGGTATTTTCAATATTAATAATATTAATATCAGCGGGAGATAAATGGAGGAATTGTCCAATATCACCTAGAATATCTCCAAAGCTAAAACCCTTTACTGCATTAATAGCAAAGCTTCCCTGAATTGGTAATAAATGGCGTATAATATGCTCTCGTGATTGTCCTTTTTGGGTACGTGCTAATACATTTAATAAAGTATAGCTATTAATTTTAGTTAATATGAAGTGTTTCATCACCCTACTGGTATCTTGAAGATGTTCAAATAATAAGGTTAAAAAGACTTCTTCTAGATAAGAAATAATTCCAAAGCTATCAGGAGAATGAATGATTTTGTCTTGTTTCGCTAAAAGTTTTTGTTTAAATTCTGTTGAATAGTATAATTGACTTGGGATTTCAGATAGAATATGTAAAAATGCTTTTTCTCCTAAAATTTCACCATATACTGTTTGATTGAGAGTAATTTTTTTTACATTTTCAAAATCTTTTTGTAATTGAAGATATATAAATGGAGCAGAGTCATGAGGAAGAAGATGTAAAATCCCATCTATTTCTTTCTGATAATAGTGATTTAATTCTTGAATAATTGTTGGGATATTATTATCAGCTATATGGAATGAGTTTTTAATTAAAGTAAATACCCCATCAATATTATCGGTTACTAATAAATGCTTTACTTCAATAGAAGAAGGCAAATGTCCTAATCTTGAGACATATCTACTCGCAACACCAATGAGGGGTATTTGTAAACTCATAATTGTTTTATGATAAGGGGAAGAGTTTTATGTTTTACTATTGCAAGAATATCTTCTACAGTAATCTCTAAATGTCCAGATTCTAATATAGTACTAATTGTACCTAAACTCTCCGAATGATTTGAATGGGTAATAGTATATCTAAAAGGTTTAATAAGGGATTCTAATTCAGAACTATATTGTCCACTAAGCTCCAGAGTTGATGAAGAAGGAATATCTTTTAAGGTATCAGTAATCAGATTTTTAACAAATTGAGAATTAAGAATATTAGGAAGGATTTCTTGGTATATGGTATCTAATTCAGCTTGTACAGAATATCCATAGGCAAATTTCTGAGATTTACTTTGTTGAAATTTTTTAAAATTAATTTGAGTAGAAACTGCTTCATCAATTTCTTGTGAATGGAGTCTTTTCACTTCAGCTAATTGGCTATTCCAATGAGCTTTAACATCTTGAAATTCAACAGCATATTGAGACTCTAATTTCTCAATATCAGCATTTACTTGTGACTGAATCAAATCTGCTAAAGTCATATTATCCAATTGATACTCCATTAATAATCAAAATTGAAACAAGAAGCCCAAATACAGCAAATGTTTCTACTAAAGCAGCAAGGATAATTACTTGCCCTATTTTAGATTTATCTCGAGAAATAAGTTGAATTCCACTTGCAATTACATCCCCCTGATATTTACCAGAAGCAAGACAAGTAAGTCCTACTGGAATTCCTGCAAAAGCTAATATGAGACCATTTTGCCAAGTTACATCTGCAAATTCACCAGATAAAACTCCAGTATTTTGTAAAATCAATACCGCTGCTAATAGTCCATAAATAGCTTGAGAACCTGGTAGGGCTGATAATAATAATACATTACCAAATTGTGATTCATCTTCTGCAACAAGCCCAGCTCCAGTTTTTCCAGCGGTAGCTACTCCAATTGATGAACCAGCTCCAGCAAGCCCTGCAGCTAATGCTGCTCCTAATACTGCCAAACTTATTCCTAATACTTCCATATATGTAATTTAAATTCTTAATAGGGGATACAGATTCCTGCTATCCTTTTCACTATACTCTTATATATGTAAGAATACAATGAAAAGAATATCAAGACTTTTCAATAATACTATATTCTTGAGATCGAGTTATCACTTGTAGAGGTTTACCTCCAGATTGGAAAAATTTACTAAAGAACTCTACAAAATGTAGTCGACCAACATTAATATATGTACCGAGTACATTAAGCGCAAGATTAAATATATTTCCTGCAATAAAAATAATAATCATAAGAATATATCCAATCAAAATCCATGCTCCACCCTTTTCTACAAATCCACTACCAGCTAAATTAGATAAAGTACCTACAACCCCTGCAATAATTCCTGTAGCAAGTCCTAGAGCAACTAATCGAGTATAGGATAAAATATCAGATAAATATCCTACTACTCCAAAAAAGACATCATAAGCACCTTTTCCAAATCGAGCGAGAATTGAATTCATTTCTCGTCCAAGCGTATAAATCATTACAATAATATAGGCTATATAAAGATATAAGAGGGGATCAATTAATAATTGTAATCCAGAGCCGAGTAATCCAAAATTAATTAATAATAATACTATTCCAAAAACTAAAGCACCAACCCATAATATGGAATCTATACTTGATTCCCAAACAGATTTTTTATTAAAGGCTTGAATAATATTAAGTATTAATCCAAATAATAGATGAATAATACCTAATATAATAGTGAAAGCCATTAATGCAATTACACTACCCATTGGATTAATAATTTGAATCTGTTGTAATAGAGGAATAAGACCAATATTAATGAGAAATAGCATATGAGGAGAAGCAGTTTCAGGGTTAATGGCATCAGGGGTAATACCAAACCAACTACCAAATAAAGCTCCAACAATAAGAGTAGCAATAGAGGATATGAAAATTACGGTAAAGATATCTCTTGCTCCAGACTTTAATTTAGATTGCAGAAGTCCGGCTCCCGTGAGAATAATTAAGATTAAAGCATATCCTGCCTCAGATAATGCAAGTGCAAACATAAAGGTAAAGAATAATGCAATAAATGGTGTTGGATCAATATTTCCAGCCTGAGGATATCCCATAATTCTCGTTACTGTTTCAAAGTTACGAATAATAGGGGCATTTTTCATAATAATAGGAGTTTCAGAAATTTTGGAGGGTAATTCAATAATTTCTCCTTTTTTTGATATAGTCTGAATATCTTTTTCTAATAAATGTAATTTTTCAGAATCTATCCATATTTGCAATGAAGATGTATTATTTTCTTCAGGAGTAAAAGCATGTAAATAAGATATTATATTGAGATGAGAAGTTATTACATCACTTAATATTGCTAAATCTTTTAATTTGATAGGAGATTTTTTTAATTCTCGATTTAATTTGAGAATAGCCTTTTTGTTTTCATTGAATTCTTGTTTGCTACTATGATAAATATCATAAAAAGAACCAGAAACTTCAGCCGGAAATTGAATTAAGGTCGCTTGATTTTGTATGATTTCCAGGCCAATTTTTGCTTGAGATTTTGGTAGGGCTAGAATATATACATAATCAGTATCAATTTTTTTTACTGATTCTAATACAATAGAAGATAAGGTTTTTTCTAATTCATCAATAATATATTGAACCCGTGACTCATCAATTAAGAATGGTAAAAATTGAATATAAGAATAATTCTTAAAAATATCAAGTTCAATATCCTTGAGAGGATTAGATTTTGCAATAATATCTTGTAATACTTCTTGGCGACTTATTAAATCATCTTTTAAATCATTTTTTTCTACAATTTCTTTGGCTTTTGCAATAATAAGATCTTGCTCATTATCATAATGTGCAAATATTTGTTCAGTAATACTAAATCTATTATCGATAAGACTCGCTAAAACAGATTTTTTTTGAGGATTATAGATTTTATAAACATCCAGAGCTTTATTGATAATATCTAATTTTTCTAATAAGTCTTGCTGTTTTGTTGTGGATTGAGCATCTAGAGGGGTGTTTTCTATTTTTTCAATAATTTGTCCAATTTGAGATTTTTGAAGATATGATAAAAGGGATAACTTTTTCTTATTGGGGATAGTGATTTGAATAAGTTTAGACGCTTGAACTCCCATATAGATATATATATTTACAAGATAGTATTAATTATAATTGAGTAAGAATAATTTTTTGTATTTTCTTATGATCCAATTGTACTTTTTGTTTTTCAATATCAATAATATCTTGATGGGCAGATAATTTGCTGCTCACAATTTCATTCTTATTAAGAATTTCTTTTTCAAGCATATCGATAGTATTTTTTTTATCGATAATATAATGCTCTACTGTTTTCTGGTGATTACTTTTAATTGCTTTTGCTTCTTTAACAAAAGATTTTTCAATTTCAATCAAATCAACTAATTTTTTCATAACATAAAAGATTACATGTCAGTATATCTCAATATCGACTCTTTGTCAAAAAACACTTAGATAAAGAATTTTTTGCGAATAATTTCGTCTTGTTCTTGTTGCTTTGATTCTATAACATCAATAGCTTTGATTTTGAGTTCTCTCAAGTCTTGTACAGCTAATTCTTGTACTCTTGGCTTAAGATAATCAAGAGTATTCTTATTGGGATCTTCGAGTATTTCCGCTAATAATACATTTAATATTGCTCCAATCATGGGTCCTGGTTTAATATTGAGTTCATTGATAAGCATATTTCCATCAATAGCAAGGCGTGATAAATCAATAGGATCTAACATAACTTTTTCTGTCATATATTCAAAATGCCTCAGTCTATATGGCCGTGCTTTGGGAGTTCCAGAACCAATACGGTCACATTCACGAAGTTTGATTAAGTCTTTGATATTCTCAACGCCTACATTTCGAATTAATTTACGAATAGAAGCCTCAGTGACTTCATTGGTATCATAATAAAACATATGATAACGTACTAATTTTGAAATGCGGGCTGCAAATTTTTTGGGATAATGTAATCGATTTAAAATCTCATAGGCCATACTGGCTCCCACCACTTCATGATTATGAAAAGTACAGGTTTTACCCGTGCCTTCTTTGGTACGAGGTTTTGCAATATCATGTAATAGCCCCGCCATTCTCAAATCAAAGCTCCAGTTGCTATCACAAGCATGTTGCATAGTACGAAGTAAATGCTCCCAGACATCATAAATATGATGTCCATTTTGCTCTACTCCAACACCTTCTAATAATTCGGGTATACTATATTGTAATAATCCACTATCTTTTAGCAAAATATAGCCATTAATAGCTCGCGGAGTATTCATTATTTTGGTGATTTCATCGCGTATTCGCTCCTTGGCAATATGCTCGAGATTAGGGGACAAATTCTGTATAGCCAATAGGGTCTTAGGTTCAATAGTGAAATCTAATTGTATTGCAAAACGAATAGCCCGCATAAGCCTGAGGGCATCTTCATTGAATCTATCCTGAGCTTCCCCCACAGTACGAATAATACCTTTTTCTAAATCAGCAAGACCTCCAAAGAAATCTTGTATTTCTCCTTTGGAATTCATCGCAAGAGCATTGACAGTAAAGTCGCGGCGAGCAAGATCAAGAGACAATTCAGACACAAATTCTACTGTCTCAGGGTGGCGATAATCTGTATAATGAGCTTCACTTCGATAGGTAGTAACTTCAATAATTTCTACCGTCTCATCAGCTTTGCGATATTTGACTCCTACAGTTCCAAAAGTATTCTCATATACGGAGTCGGGGAATAATGTTTGGATTTGATCAGGAAGAGCATTGGTAGTAATATCCCAATCTACAGGATTTGCACCTCTTACAAGATCACGAACACTACCTCCAACAATAAAAGCTTCATATCCCGCTTTTTCAAGAGTATGCAATATTAAAAGAATATGGTCAGGTATAGAATAAGACATAATTTTTCATATAAATAATGGAGCCAATGGTGGGGCTCGAACCCACGACCTATGCGTTACGAATGCATTGCTCTACCAGAACTAAGCTACATTGGCATAAGCATAGTATAGTCTAAAATGGCTATGAGAGCAAGAAGAAAAACTCGACATCATAAATAATGTCGAGTTGATATGATTAAAAATATTTCCTTATGAGGATGTGGCTGGTATTCGATTGATAAGTCTTGCAATATGCTCATGTATGAATAAAGTAGCTTCAGCTTGAAAGTTTTTTCTACTCTTATTACATTCTCTTCGAATCTCATTAATAGTTGGACCTATGAGATCTCTTGTATGAGGATGTTCTCTGAGTATATTTTGCCAAGCCTTTCTTTTTTCAATACCACTTAATTGAGTGATAGGGAGTTTGGGTATTGCATATTTTTCCAAATGATTCAGTATGGTATCCCAGTCTTCAAGAGCGAAAGTCAATTTTGTTGTCATTGTAAATAGCAGGACATCACAAAATATATTAACAGAGACTATACTATTTGTCAAAAGAAAAGACCCCGACATTGTCGAGGCTGGGTGAGGTTAGTGTGTTATCAGGAGTCGATGAGATCCTGCAGAAGCGGGGTCCATTGATCGAGCTCATAGGCCAGGAGGTTTGATGCCTGTGCATCAATGACGCCCATGATGGTGGGTGAATCAGATCGCCCGATGAGAGCGGGCTGAGTGGTGTAATCACCCCGCTTTCTCTCCCAGTAGTCAACCGTCTTGGTAGAAAGACCGCAACGGTTACCGAGGAAGATATTCTCGGCTGTGGGGGTCTCACCTCTGCGGGTTCGATTGACTCCACTGGAGTATCTCACCTCTTGAGCAGCAAGAGCTATCAAGGTCTTGCGAGCCTTGTCGTATTGACCGTAGTCAATACGAGCCAGTGCTCGTTCAAGCTGATAGAGCTCAGCACACCTGTCGCACCAAGGTGACACGGTGACGTAGAACGCCACCAACTGAATGGGAGGCTTTCCACTCAACCCCTTCAATTTGAGGAGGCTCTTGCGAGCTTCCACCTTCAGCTCATTGAGCTGTTTCGCTGCGATAGCGGGTGAGAAAGCAGCGCGGAGGCGCCGACGGATCTTGAGTGGGCTTTCGATGGTAGTAGCCATGGACTAAATGTTAATGAACAAAAATGATTATATCACAAAATAGGTAAAATGTCAATTTGTATAAACATTAATCAGAGTTGGGAGAAATGGTGCTGTTATCACTGGTATCTTTGATAGTATAGCCTCTTTGATATAGTTCATCTCTTAACTCATCGGCTTTGGTGAAATTTTTGTCAGCTCTCGCTTTATTACGTTGATTAAATAATTCCAGTATATCAGTAGGAATATCTTGTTCTGTTTTCTTCTCCAATATATCAAGAGCTAATATACGCTCAAGCCTCTGGAATGCTTTGATAATATGGCGTCTTGGTATTGGCTCTCCATCATCTATTGCGCTATTGATACTGCGAATAAATTCAAAGATTTGGGCTATTGCTTGTGGGGAGTCAAGATCATTGAATAGGGCTCGGCGAAAACTGGTATAAGTATCTCGTATGAGTTTTTGTAATTTGAGATTTCTCTTATGATGAGGTAGAGCTTGTACTCTATGAATAAAGGTGAGTATTCTATTGCGACTTTGTTTGGCTTGTTGTAATGAATCCCAAGAAAAATCTATATCAGAGCGATAATGTGCCATTAATACAAGTAGTCTCAAATCAAGAGGGGAATAGCCTTTGTCAATAATATCATCAAGAGTAATAAAAGTCCCCGCTGATTTAGACATTTTAGTCTTATCTACAGTAAGAAAATAACTATGTAGCCAATAATGCGCCATAGATTTACCGGTATCAGCTGTGAATTGAGCTATTTCATTGGTGTGATGTATAGGTATATGATCTTTTCCTCCTGTATGTATATCAAAAGGTGCATGTAATAAACTATCTGCCATTACTACACATTCTGAATGCCAACCAGGAAAACCAATTCCCCAAGGACTATCCCATTCCATTTGTCTTTGTCCATCTTTGGGTGAGAATTTCCATAAAGCAAAATCTGAGGGAGACTTTTTGTCCCCGATATCTACTCGAGCTCCAGCTTCCTGAGCTTCAAGATTGAGACGTGCAAAATCAGCATATTCTGGGAATTTAGTGGTGTCAAAATAGATTCCATCAGCAATAGTATAGGTATATCCTTTTCGTTCTAATCTCTTAATAAGATTAATTTGCTCTTTGATATAATTGGTAGCTTTAGGATAATGATCAGAAGGAATGATATTCAGTTTATCTAAATCTTCTCGCCACATTTTGGTATATTTATCAGCAACTTCAATAGCGGTGAGATTTTCTCTTTTAGCTCCTTTTTCTAATTTATCTTCTCCTATATCTTCATCACTAATAAGATGCCCTACATCGGTAATATTGGTAACTGAATAAACCGTATAGCCATGAATCATCAAAGTTCTTTTGAGTAAATCATCAAATAAACTTTTGCGTAAATTTCCAATATGTTGTCTATCATATACGGTTGGACCACAACTATATAGTGATACTCTCTTAGGATGTATTGATTTAAAGGGGACTATTGCTTTAGCTGAAGTATTATATAGTTTTATCATACAAAATTATTGAAGAGGATTAGATGTTGCTTTATTTGGTGGGCGATATGTGGAATAAAATGCATCTCTTTTTATCATATTTTCTCCTTCATAAATTTCACGATAAGCTACGGTTTTCATTGATCCATCTGGACTCGATTCAAGCACAACAGGATCTATAGTTTTAGCAGTTTTCCCTGTAGATGTTCCATAAATTTCATAATAGAGAATAGTTCCTACAATATAATGTTGAAGAAGAATATAATTATTGGTATCATTCTTAAATTTGAAATCAGGCTTTGGAATATAAATGGTAGCATCTAGTCCTGGCTTTCCATAATAATTGACAATATAAGAGTGATTACGCCGCTCAGTAATAGGTAGGGCAGCATTAAGAGCTGCGCGGAATAGGGTGGTAGATACCTGACAAATTCCTCCCCCATATTCTGGGATTGTCTTTTTCCCTTTAATGACTAATTCAGGAAGATATCCACTACGAGCATCAACTTTACCGAGTGTGTCTACAAAAGAAAATTCATCTCCTGGTTTAATAAGAGTACTTGAGATTTTGTCAGCCGCAACATTAATATTCTTAACTCGACTTTTACTTGATCCACGAAAATTAGATTCTCCTCTACCAAGTAATGTTTTGAGCCCAAGTGCATCAAATTGAGACTCGTCAATGAGTGGGGAAGTCACCGCTACGAATAATTCAGTTTTAGGGATACCAGCTAATATATCATCTCGAATACGTTTGGAACTTTCTTCTAACATTAACTGAGTACCTTCTTTTCCTTCCTGCACAATTTTGATTTGCTGTGTAGTGGCATCAAATCTCAATTTAGCATCTATTGGTTGACTAGTAAGAGTTTTTTGTACCGACTCCAAGTATTCTTTAATGATATCTTGGGATATACCCAGTTTACGAGTTGTGGGATCAATGGTAATCCAGGTTACAATTTCCTCAGGAGGAATAGTAATGGTGGTGTCATTGAAAAAGATATCATGTTTTACTAAAAACCCTTCTAAATCAGATTTTTGAGCTTCCCAAGAACTCGTGGTAATAGTAGGCATTTCTTTTTTGAGAGGGATTTCAATACGGGCTTCATCTTTATTCAGCTCAGCAAGAATAAGAGGAGCAATAGCTTCGCTATCAATACTTTCTCCCGCTTGTTCGGGTATAATAGTAACTTGTCCATTGATATAATCTAATTTAGCATCGGCTAAGGTATTAAGGGCGGGATTGACTTTTGCTCCAAGGGAAGATTCTATATTCCCAATATCAGAGCTATATACCCAATTTATAGAAATAGGTTGAAAAAGTTTTTGGAGGAGCTCTACAATATTACCTTCTCGTTTTATTTTATAGGCTTTAACCAAAGTATCATCGGTATTTAGAGTAAGCCCAAGCTCTGCTAAACTAGTAGGATATTCTTGATCTCCATAGGTTAATAGTATCGGTTTTTCACTTAAATTTTTATTTTGTTCTTCTAAAATAGTAAAAGCTTCTTTGAGATTTTTGGAACTAATATCTATTCCCTGTACAGATACTTTGGGATAAATTGAATCACGATATGCATATGCTGCCCCACCAATAGATAAGGCAATAACCCCAAGACTAATTCCTGAGATGATTATAGGTTTTTTTACTTTTTGCCAAGTTAATTTCATATCAGACATCTATGTATTATGTATAGTGTACTATAGCTTATATATATTATCAAATTGATTTACCTCTCAATTTACGAAATACGCTATATAGAGAGAATACTATATGATTGTGAATCATAATTTGGCTTGTAGGATAGTTTATTGTCTCTCCTCCAAATTGTATTTTGAAACGAGAAATTCCTTGCCAACTTTTCTTGGTAGTAGAAATTCCCCAAAAATCATAAACTTTTTTACCAAGTTTTCTTGCCTCTTTAATAGATTTCCATTGAAGTAGTGTTGGAGCCATTAAATTACGATATTGATTACTTGAAGCTCCATGCAGATATATTCGTTCTGTTGGGGTATCAAGAATAATATTAGCAGCCAAAACCGTAGAATCATATTCAGCAATAATGAGGAATGTTTTAATTGTGGGTAGTTTAGTTGTGAGTAAATGATAATAATGCTCTTTATTATGTATAGCAAATTTTCCTCTTTGACTGGTATCTTGTATCAGCCGAAAAAATTGATTAAAATATGTTTCAAAACCAGTATCATCATTATTAATCTTTTTGATTATTACTCCTTTACGCTCAGCAAGTTTGATATTATAGCGCATTTTAGAATGAATAGATTTAAATAGAGTATCTTCATCTTGTTCAAGATTCAATATTTGGGTTTGATGAGGAAGTCTCTCGGTTGAACTGACTTTTGTATTATTTTCCCATATTTGGATAGGATTTAGCTTAGTAGGTTCGATTAAGGTGAATACTGCCTTATATTTTTGTGCTATGGTTTTGATATTATCCCAAAACTCATTTTTTTGCTCTGGGCTTATATTTTCCTGATACAATATGGGTCCTCGAGGAATATATAATTGAGTATAGGATCCAATCAAATGATATATATACACTTGTGCAAATAATACGGGCTTATCATTATCAGTAATATATATTCTCTCAACTGCTAATATATCCTTTGCAATTAATAGGGCCCAATCTGATAACTGATAATATTCAGGTATATTTTGAGGGGAAATATCTGTGAGCTGTAAAATCATATAGCTTGTGGATTTAGAGTCTCGGATATAGATATTAATTCCTCAAGGGATAATAATCCATTGACTGAACCTACTTCTCGGAGCACCGCAGAAGATTGAATAATTCCCCATATTAATGATTGAGATATATTATCAGATTGAATAAATGAGGCCAGAAAAGCTGCTGCAAAGGCATCTCCCGCCCCTGTAGTCTCAGCAACGGTAACTGGTCTTGATGGTAGATAAAGAATGGTATTCTCAGTACTGACATAGGCTCCATTATTTCCATCGGTGAGCACAATAATGGGTATTCCTAATATATGTATAGCTTGAATAAGATTGGGTATAGACTCTTCTTTAAAATTATTAATAATATATTGTGCCTCTTCTTTATTTACAAAAATAATTTCAATTTTAGGGATAAGATTATGTATTAAATCTAAATGATTTTTGAGTAAATAGGATCCTGGATTAAAAGCAATTCTATGAGGGATATTTTCTGCAATAACAGATTCTAATAATGGTTCACATCCATGACTTAATGAGGTAATATATAGCCAGTCAGCTTCTGGAATTTGTATAGAATTATAATTCTTGGGAGTATGATAAGATAATACGACTCGCTCTCCTGACAGGGAGAGAATAGTAGATTGATTAATACCGGAGTCTTCTGAAATATCTATATGGTCAGTATTAATATGAGATTCAGCAATAGTATTCACAATGTATTGAGATAATTCATCATTACCGACTGAGGCAATAAGAGCGGATGATATTTGTAATAATGTTAAACCATAGGCAATATTATAAGCATTTCCCCCAAGAGATTCATATATATCAGAGATAGGAATTTTTTGACCTAATTCTAAATTAAATACAAAATTTCCTGGATTATCCGGGGAAGGTATAATAGGTGTTTCAGGTAATAATAAAAATCTATCAAGCGAAATATCTCCAAGAATAGCACATTGATAATTCATAATATTAGGATTGAATAATAATAGATCTCTCTTCCGGGCTTATCACATCAAAAATAATTTGAATATGAGGAATATCTTTCCAAAGATTAGGTGTTTTATTTGCCCATTCAATAAGAAGTATAGATTTAGGATTTTGTAATATATCATTAATGCCGAGTTCCAATACTTCCCACTCTTGCTCGAGGCGATATAAATCAAAATGATATACCGTATATTCTGAATTAGGGATTGTATATGGTTTCATAATTACAAAAGTTGGGCTATTGACCGTTTGAGTAATACCAAGTACTTTTAGGAATCCCTGACTAAATGTTGTTTTCCCCCCTCCAAGTTCCCCATCAAGTAATATGAGCCGAGGTTTTAATCCCTCTAAAACTTCCTGCGCGAGAGTTTGGGCAATTTCTTGAGTTTGTGTGATAGAGTGAGAAAGTATACTCATATTATAATACTGTAATTCCTAATACCCGTTCAATTTCAGCAAAATCAGTAGTATGATCTAATACCTTTAGAATACCAGAAACTTCCAAGGTTGTCATGCCCTCTTTAATAGCTAAATCTTTAATACGGGCGGTGGATGCTTGACTAATAATAATTTCTTTAATAGCTGGGCTAATAACAAGCACTTCAAATATAGCCATAATACCAAGATATCCATCGGGATGATCGGGGCTTGAATTAGCTTGTAATATAGTATCAGGAATAAGATTATGATAATGTTCTGGTAATTTAGAGCGAATAATATCTTTTTGTTCATCAGTTAAAGTGATAGGAGTAGCGGTAGCTGGGTCAAGTTTACGAATAATACGTTGAGCAATAGTAACATTAACAAAGGCAGCAATTTCAGAAAGACCAACACCCAAATCATATAATCTCAAAATTGCAGAAGCAGCATCATTAGTATGCAAAGTAGATAGCAAAAGATGTCCCGTTGCTGCTGTTTGCATAGCAACTTTAGCAGTTTCATTATCTCGAATTTCTCCAATAAGTACAATATTAGGGTTTTGTCTTAATAGGGCTCGAATAGCATTGGGAAAACTATAACCAGTCTCTTCATTAATACTCGTTTGGAGAATTCCTGACAATTTGTATTCAATTGGATCTTCAATGGTAATAATTTTCACCCCAGGCTGATTGAGGGTGTTAAGAGTTGCATAAAGAGTGGTAGATTTTCCAGCACTAGTAGGACCTGTTACAAGTATAAGTCCAGTAGTAGCTTTGAGCTGAGCTTTAAGAAGGCCAATATTATATTCATCCATTCCAAGATCTTTGAGTCCGAGGCTTGCAATATCTGACCTTAGGATACGAAGTACAATGGTTTGACCATATCCTCCGGGAATAATAGAAACTCTTACATCAAAATTCTTCTCAGTAAAAATAGTAAATCTTCCCTCCTGAATAGTATTGCTAATATCCAGAGCTAGACCTGAGAATATTTTGATTTGGGTTAAAATTTGAGGATAAAGAGATTTTGGAATACGAGCCTCTTCATATAAAACTCCATCAATACGAAATCGAATAATTAAATCTCCCTCATCAGGCTCAAGATGAATATCAGTAGCTCTTTTTGAGAGGGCTGCTGTAGTAATAGCAGTTAATTGATCATTAATTGACATAGACTCAGACAATTGACTAATTTGAGGAGGGGTATTACTCGGCTTTATATGAATTCCACGAGATAATGCTGACGTAAGGGTTGACTCATATAATTCTTCAATATAATTTATATCTCCAGCTACAGCTAAGACTTCTTCAAATGAAGTTTCTCCATCAATAGCATGAAGAATTCCATCTTGGAATAAGGTTACCATTCCATTTTCTATAGCTTTACGAAATATTTTGAATTCAGGGGTATTATTACTAATTAATTCTTTAATATTGTCACGAGCTTCAAATAACTCATAAATAGCAAGACGCCCTTTATATCCAAGCCCATAACATTTAGGACAACCTTTGGGCTTATATAATTTAGTTACTTCTTTAGGTATGGTTATATTAGATTTGGGAGAAATAATGGCAAGAGCATGATTAATCGTTGTGACCTCTTCCTCTGATGGAATATATTCCTCTTTACATTCACATAATCGCCGCAATAATCTTTGAGCAATAAATAAATTCATGGCAGATATGATAAGTGGGGGGGGCACATCAAATTCTTGTAATCTGGTTACAATACCTACGGAATCATTGGTGTGAATAGTAGAGAATACGAGATGACCAGTAATGGAAGCATTCACTGCAATATTGGCAGTATCATTGTCTCTAATTTCTCCAATCATAATCACATCGGGGTCTTGTCTTACGATGGCTTTTAATCCATTAGCAAAAGTATATCCTTTTTTAATATCAACTTGAGTTTGATTGATATTTTGTAATCGATATTCAATTGGATCTTCAAGAGTAATAATATTGGTCTCACTTCTATTTATATAATTTAGAAAAGAATAAAGGCTGGTAGTTTTTCCTGATCCTGTAGGCCCTGATAACATAATCATACCTTGGGATTTCTCAAGATTTCTTAAAATAATATCTAGAAAAGGGGGTCTAATTCCAAATGAATAAATATCTAAATTGTGAATTTCGGTATTCAATAATCGCATCACAATAATTTCTCCTGTTTTACTCGGCAATATAGAAACTCTTACATCAATAGTTTGTTTATTAGCACCATCTTTATCAACAATTACAATACTAAATCGTCCATCTTGTGAAGTGCTTTTAACATTAAGCACTAATGATGCAAGATTCTTGATACGGGATATAAGAGATTTATAAAGATTAGCATCAAAATTTAAAATATCTTGTAAAACTCCATCAATACGATAGCGCAAACGGGTAAAAGATCCTTTGGGTTCAATATGTATATCGCTAGCAAAAGAGGATATAGCTCCTGCACAAATCATTTGAATTAACTCTGAAGTTTCTACGGAATTAATTTTTTGAGCAAAATCCTCAAGTTTCACAATATCACTCTGAGTATCTTCTATCATATACTCCGGAATAAGTAGTCTATCCTTTACAATTTGTCCTCTATCCTGCAGAAAATCATAAGAAGCATATCCTTTCTCAAGACTATATTTTGAAACTAAATATAATTCTATCTGATACTCTTTTTGATAAAATTGTTGTAAAACTGTTTTTGTAAGAATATTGTTAATATCTCCAATAGCAATTTTGAGATGAATCCCTGAGCGTTGAAATATAATCATACCAGCCTTCTCGGCTTGTTCTCGAGTCAAGATTTTAAGAGCATCAGGATTAATTGGAATAAATTTGAGATTAATATAGGCAATTCCAAGAGTATCTGCTTTTCTTTGTGTGGCGAGTTCCTCTTCTTTTTTTCGAATTAATGTTAAATTTGATCCCGCAGCTGTATTAGTCTGGAGTTTTTCTCGAAAACTTTGGCGATTTGATTGTTTATTTATTGAAGCCATGGCATATTTATATGCATACAGTATATCATATAGTCTTGAGGCTGTCTAAACTATATGGTCAATATATAGTCACTATGATATACTGATTATATATGAGATATATTCAAGATATTCCTTATTCTCTCAAAGGAAAAAAAGTTTTAATACGAATTGATGTTAATGAACCTGTTAATGCTGAAGGATATCCTCAGGATGCTTTTCGTATTAAAAAAGCTTTAGCGACCATTCAATATTTTCGAGAAAAAGAGGCAAAAATTATATTAATTGCTCATCTTGGAAGTCCTCAAGAATCAGGAATTGAAGGATTATCTTTGAAATATATTGCGCAAGTATTAGGAGAATTAGGGGGATTCCCAGTAACATTTATCGATAAACCAATACGTGAAGTCAATGCAGATATTATTTCAAATCTTAAGACAGGAGAAATAGTTTTTTTAGAAAATATTCGTTTTGATGCCGGAGAAGAGGTAAATGATAAAGAATTTGCTCATCTCTTAGCCCAATTTGGGAATATATATATTAACGATGCTTTTTCTGTATCTCATCGAAAGCATGCTTCCGTGTCAGCTATTACAGAATACCTTCCATCCTTTGCGGGACTGCAATTAGCTCAGGAAATTGAAGTGTTGAATCGTATACTAATAAGTCCGGATACACCTGCAATAGCAATTATTGGAGGAGCGAAAATTTCAACAAAATTACCAGTAATTTCAGTACTAGAAGAAATATTTGACTATATATTGGTGGGAGGGAAAATTGCTAATGAATATCTTGAAGAATATGGTCAGGCGCAAAGTGAAAAAATTATATTACCCATTGATTTTGTAGGGGTAGAAAAATATGATATTGGCCCAAAAACAAGAGCATTGTTTGGGGAATATATTCATAAAGCTGCAACTATTGTTTGGAATGGTCCTTTGGGTTATTTTGAGAAAAAACCCTATGATGAGGGAACTCAATATATAGCGGAAGCTATTGCTCAGAATGAATCGAGTTATTCCGTACTTGGTGGGGGAGAAACGGTAGATGAAATTTATAACTTACATCAAGAATCAAAAATAGATTTTATCTCAACTGGGGGTGGAGCTATGCTTGAGTATATAGCTCAAAAAGGGCAATTACCAGGAATACAAGCTCTTGAAAATAATACAAAGAATTCATGAAAATCGCAGTACATGCCTCACATTTATGTCAAGAAAGAGAAGATGGGAATCAAACCTATATGCTTAATTTATTTCGAGGTCTTCGGGATATTGATACAGAAAATCAATATATGTTTTATTATAATAAACCCAATGGGAAAAGAGTAGAAGCTCCTAATTTTGAACATAAAGTGAATCAGGCTCCTTTTATGTGGACACAAAGAGTATTCCCCTTTTTATTGCGGCGTGATAAACCAGATATTTTGTTTATGCCCATTCAAATGCTTCCATTCTTAAAGCCACGTAAACAAAAATCTGTTGTTACTATTCATGATTTAGCTTTTCTTCTTTATCCTGAAACATTCCCCGTAAGGGACGCTTTCTTACATAAATTATATGTCAAAGAGGCTATTACCAAGGCAGACCATCTTATTGCAATTACTGAGGCTACTAAACAAGATATTATCAAGTTTTATCATATTGACCCTAGTCTTATCACGGTGGTATATCATGGGGTAGATACAGATAGATTTCGATTAATAAAAGAAGGGGAGCAGCAAAGAGTAGATGAAGTCAAGGTGAAGTATGGCATTACAAAACCTTATATACTCTATATTGGAAATGTACAACCTCGTAAAAATATTCAGGGTTTAATTAAAGCCTATCAGCAATTGCGTCTACATACGACACATATTCAACAATTAGTAATTGCTGGGGCAAAAGCTTGGATGGTTGAAGAGGTCATGAAGGATATTGGGGATGATTATAGAGAAGATATTATTTTTACAGGAAGATTTGAAGACGCAGAATTAGCCCCATTATTATGGGGGGCTCAGTCTTTTATATTACCAAGTTTTTATGAAGGATTTGGCTTGCCTATACTAGAAGCAATGGCTTGTGGAGTTCCTACGCTTGTCTCAAATACCCCAAGTCTGGTGGAGGTGGGGGGAGAGGCTAGTCTTTCATTTGATCCCCATGATATTGACGATATGGCAAAAGTATTAGACAATATATGTACTGATTCAAATTTAAGGCAAAAATTACGGCAAAAAGGATTAGATCGAGTAAAGCAATTTTCTTGGAAGCAATGTGCAAGAGAAACCCTTGATGTGATTAAAAAAGTATATACATTATGAGAAAAATTATTCCTACAAATGAGCATAATAAAACCAAGAAAAAAATGAAATCTTGGAAAAAAATCACCTTAATTATATTAGGGGTGATGTTATTTATTGCAATAGCAGTACTTGGATATATTGGATATCAGGCCAATCAGTCTATTAATAATATTACAGGAGAAAAAAAGTCTATTTTTGATACAGCCCGCTCTTTATTACCAGGAGCTGCAAGTAAAGAATTAAAGTCAGATAATGGAAGAACTAATATTGTATTATTAGGTATGCGTGGAGAAAATGATCCAAATGGAGGATTATTATCAGATTCTATTATGATTATTTCTATTAAAAATGATACCAAACAGGTGGCTATGATATCAATACCACGAGATTTACGAGTTCAAATTCCAAATACAAAAAATTATGGAAAGCTTAATTCTATACATGCGATAGGATCACAACAAAAACCTCCACAAGGGTTACAATATACTATGAATACATTAACAGAGATAACAGGACTACCTATGCATTATGGAATTAGCGTAGATTTTGTAGCATTTAAGGGAATTATAGATTCATTAGGAGGCATAACAGTAAATGCTGCGAGTGACTTTTATGACCCTAATTATGAAGGAGGTATTAGAGTCAAAAAAGGACCTAATGATTTGAATAGTGATAGAGCTCTTAAATATGTATGGGCGCGATTAAGTAGCAATGATTTTGATCGTTCTCGAAGACAAAGAGAAGTATTAACTGCAATTAAGGATAAGGCTGAGCAAACAGGGGCTTTAAAAAATCCAGTATTTTTAGTTAATTTATTGAATAATTTAGGAAGTCATGTTAAGACAACTATGACATTAGATGAATTAAAAACTACAGTAAATACCTTAAGTGAACTTGATCTTAATACCATGATTCAAAAAGGATATGATACTTCTGCTGATGGACCTTTTACCTCAAAGACAGAGCCAGGAATAGGGTATGTGATTATACCAAAAACAGGGAATTTTAATGCATTCCAAAAAGATATTCAAAATATTTTTCCACCCATAGATAATAAAGATACGAAAAAATAATATGAAATATAAGGTGGCATTAACTATTGTCAATTATAATACTAAGGATTTATTATTTTATTGTTTGAAAAAAATTTATCAGGCTCATATTAGTGTACCATTTCAAATTATTGTTTTAGATAATGCTTCTCGAGATGCTGAGGAAGTGGAGGAGGAAGTAAACAGTAAATATCCAGAAACTATATTTATCAAACAATTACAGAATACGGGCTATACAAAAGGAGTAAATACTTGTGTCAAAAAAGCCAAAGCTCAATATATATTTAATCTTAATACGGACGCCTTTATTGAGCCTGGTATTGTAGAGAAAATGGTAGAGTATTTAGATAATAATTCATCAGTTGGACTGATTTCACCACAACTTTTAAATTTTGATGGTTCTATTCAGGAGTCTAGTTATCGCTTTTTAACACCATTTATAGCTCTTTATCGCAGAACTCCGATAGGGCTATTACCATTTGCAAAAAAGGCTTTGGCTCGCTTTCGTATGATTGATTGGGATCATAATTCAATTAAAGAAGTGGATTGGGTATTGGGAGCTGCTTATATGTTCCCGAAAGCCACTGTAGAGGAAATAGGATATTTGGATGAGGACATGTTCTTGTATTTGTCCGACACCTATTTTGCATGGCAAATTTGGTCAATAGGAAAAAAAGTTGTATATTATCCAGAAGTACAAATGTATCATTATCATAGAAAATCAAGTCAAAATGGAATATTTCTAAAACTCCTATTCAGTAAAGCATATTGGATACATATTCAAGATGGTATTACATTTTTCCTAAAAACTTGGCTACGCTCTAATCCACATCAATTAACATAAAATTGTCATTATGAAACCTCTCAATATTCTTTTCACCATATTATTACTCGGCATCTCTTTTGTGTCGGGGGGGCTTTATTTCCATGATTATGTACATAGTTTTATTGGAACTACTCCGCTATCAAGCTCAAATTTTGAAACAAAAACATTACAAAATGTATATAGCTTTTTACAAGATAAATACTTATATCCAGATCAAATTAATGATAAAAAAGATACAGAATTAGGATCTGTTAAGGGTTTAGTTAGTTCTTTAGATGACCCTTATACCGTATATTTCTCTAAAGATGAATATGATTCATTTCAAGAGAATTTAGAAGGGAAATTTGAAGGTATTGGAGCTCAAATTGGTCTTAGAGAAGAACAGCTAATTATTGAAACACCTATTGATGGAACTCCAGCAAATAAAGCAGGATTATTACCAGGAGATGAAATTGTAACTATTGATGGAGAAAGTACTATTGGGCTTAGTGTAGAAGAGGCTGTTACGAAAATAAGAGGAGAAAAGGGAACTGAAGTTAAATTAGAAATAGCAAGAAAAGGTCAAGATAGACTAAAAACTGTTACTATTACTCGTGATGTCATTGATATACCTAATATTACTGTGGAGGAAAAAGATGGTATTGCCATTATATCTATTTCCCAATTTCAAGCTGAGACAGCTCAGGAATTAGATACTAAATTAGCTGAACTTAGTCAAAAAGGGGTAAAAAAAGTAGTATTAGATTTAAGGAATAATCCAGGAGGATATTTACAGTCAGCAGTAGAAACTATAGAATTATTTGCTCCAAAGGGATCAATTGCTGTAACAGAAAAAGGTAAAAATGATAAAGTAATAGAAGAATTGAAGACTAAAAAAGCTCCTAAATATGGAGATATTCCATTAGTGGTCTTAGTGAATGAAGGATCAGCCTCAGCCTCAGAGATTGTAGCGGGTGCATTAAGAGATTTAAAAAAGACTCAACTGATTGGTAAAAAAACATTTGGAAAGGGAGTAGTACAAAGTACTCAGAAATTTCCTGATGGATCAGTGCTCAAATATACTATTGCTGAATGGTTTACTCCATCAGGAAAAGCTATTAATAAAGAAGGTATTAATCCAGATATAGAAATAGATTTAAAGTCAGAAGATATTAAGGATAAAAAAGATCCTCAATTAGATAAAGCTTTAGAAATTATTAAAGCATTATAATAGATCTAAATAAAAAATCTCTCTGTATAAAAGAGAGATTTTTTATTTGAAATTTAGAGCTTTTCAAAAGGGATAATATCTCCATTTATCTCAACCCCATTTTGCTCGAGACTTTTCTTGCTGATAATAATTCTTTGAGGAATTCCAATCAAATCAGCATCAGCAAATTTAATTCCTGGCCTTTCATCACGATTGTCAAATAATACAGATTTTCCATTTTTTTGATACTGCTGATAAAGCTCTTCTGCTTTATTTTTTACCTCATCAGAATCAGTATTCAGCATAATAAGATGTATATCAAAAGGACTAATTTCAGCTGGCCATAGCATTTTAGAATTATTCTCAGCAAATATTTCTACGATAGTTCCCATAAGTCGTGAAATTCCAATTCCATAACACCCCATAATTACAGATTGATTTTGCCCCTTATCGTCGGTAAACTCAAGTCCAAAAGCATCAGAATATTTGGTTTGTAATTTAAAAATATTACCAACTTCAATAGCTTTTTTCTCAATCAAATCACTATTCCCACATTCGGGACACGTATTTTGCTCCTTGATAATTTCTTGATTGATACCAATATTACAGGTCTCACATACGAATATGGTATCTTCCCCAATATCTGATATAGTTTGAAATTCATGAGAATATTTACTAAAACTTCCACCAGAAGCATAAGTCTTGAGAGTATTGTTGCCCAGCCCAAGCCTGTTATAAATATTAATATAGGCTTGAATTACGGTATTATAATAAGTATCTAAATCATCGCTATTAGCATGAAAAGAGTATAAATCTTTCATAATAAATTCTCTTCCTCGAAGCAGCCCAGATTTTGCGCGCTTCTCATCTCTAAATTTAGTTTGAATTTGATAGGTAGCTAAAGGTAAATCCTGATAAGATTGAATTAAGTTTTGGGCAAGGGGAGTAATAATTTCCTCATGAGTAGATCCAAGAGCTAATTCAGTATTCGTATAATATGAAGTGAAGCGATATAAAACATCAAGACTATCCCAACGCCCAGTTTTTTCCCAATAGGCTTTTGGTTGCAGAGCTGGTAAGAGGATTTCTTGAGCTGATATGGCTGCTAATTCTTCTCTCACAATTTTTTCAATATTTTGAATAACACGATACCCTAAAGGTAAATAAGCATATACTCCAGCCATAATCTGATCAACAAATCCAGCTTTAATGAGAATTTGAGCATTGAGAGATTCTTCTGTTTGGCTTATTTGTTTACGAGTTTTAGAAATAAGAGATGATTGATACATATATTATGCATTAGTCAATAAAGAAGTAATTTGTTCTTTGGAAAAGTGTTTTAAGACAATATGCCATACGGGCTTGCGATATTCATGTAAGAAAATTTCAATCTTATCTTGAGGTACCCATAAAAACCCTCCAAGTTCGCGGCGATCCACTTGTATGGATTTAGTATTCCCAGTAAATTTGAGTAACATAATAGTTTGTTCTTGACCGAGATTTTCATCACGAATTAATTTTTTTGCCCAACGATATATATGTTTCTCAGGACATTCGGCTAAGAGCGTAAATTCTGTAGTATGTAATTCTTCTCCTAATTCTCGAAGTACCGCCTTTTGATTGGACTCTCCTTCATTTACTCCACCTTGAGGAAATTGCCAATGAAGAGGATCATTGGATCTTGATACAATAAGTACATTGCCATCTGCATCAAAGATGATAGCAAGTACATTTTTCCGTAATTTACCCTGTGTCATATAAAACTAAAATTTACCTTGATATAAGAATTAACTATAGTATAGCTTATAATTGCTATTTTGTACATAAATATGAAATATCTATTGTAAAATAATATATATTATGATACAATAGATATATATTAAGTAATAATGATAAATATGAGTAAAAAATTATTAGAAAAGCACCCAAGTCACAAAGAATTCATTGCAAAGACTGAAATTGTAACAAAGCTTGCCTTCAAAGCAGTAGCTTTAACAGTAGTTATTACTTTGGTATTGTATCAAGTATTATTCGCCCTATCATATCTTGGATTAACCGCTTATCAAGAATATAAGCAAGATCAAGCTCAACAAAAGCAACAAGATTCTTTACAACAATTACAACAAGATAAGAAATAATTTTATCTAAGTTGAGAAGACTAATAAAAACCGGGTAAAACCGGTTTTTATTGTCAAGAATAAGAATATAGTATAGACTAAATAAAGTATAGTATATTGCTAATAGGTATTGTGTAGATAATCATGGATATAAAGACATTTAAAGAAAAATTTCAACCTCTTCTTGAGAAAGCTCTTGACCAAAAATTCACAGAATATTCTCTTTATACTCAAGATGAGGAGATTTTGGGTATAATTCATTATGTGCGAGCTATTATTGGTGGGGGAAAATGTATTCGCCCATATATGGCTTATACGCTATATGAAACATTAGGAGGAGAGGATACGGATACTATTCTAGATTTATTGGTATCTCTTGAAATTTTTCATTCCTTTGCTTTAATACATGATGATGTTATTGATGAAGGGAAAATACGCCATAGAGTTGATACTGTGCATACATTTGTCTCTAATAGCATACAGGATAATCATAGAAGTGTAAGGAATAGGGTACATTATGGGCATTCACAGGCAATTCTTATTGGAGATTTATTATTCTCATGGTCAATTGGAAGATTTCATGAATTTCAGCAATTACCATATCATAATGATGCGTGGAAAATTTTCTATCAAATGATTGATGAAGTAGCTGTTGGACAAATGATTGATGTTAATGTGATGACTAGAGACTCAATTGATGCTGATTTGATTGAGACAAAAATGCGATTAAAAACTGCAGGATATACTTTTGTGCGCCCAATGCAAATAGGTGTTACCTTAGCGGGAAAAGGGAAAGAATTAGAGCAATTCTGTATTGATTTTGGTATTGCTTTGGGATTAGCTTTTCAAACTCAAGACGATATTTTGGACATTATTGCAGACCCCAATATTATCAAAAAGTCGGTATTATCAGATATTAGAGAACATCAACATACATTTCTAACACAATATGTGCTTGAGCAGGGTAATGAGAAAGATATTATGAAGTTACAGACATATTGGGGAAATGAATCTTTTACAGATAAGGACCAGAAGTCTATAATTGACTTATTCGAGCATACAGGGGCTCTTTCTTATGCAAGAGCTAAAGTACAGGCATATTTAGAGCAAGCTCGACAAATTACTCGAGCCGAGAATAATATTACTGAGAATACAAGAATTGCATTAAATAGTCTTATTGAATATATTGCTGACAGAGCATATTAAACTATATGGACAAATATACCAAATCAATAGAAGCTATTACTAAGCAATTTGGAACAAGTTATTATTTTGCTACTCGGTTTTTGCCGGCTGATTTGAGGCAGGCAACCTATGCTTTATATAGTTTTTTTCGTATTCCGGATGAAATTGTAGATAATGCTAATAATAATTCAGATACACATATTTTAGCTGAATTGAATGATTGGCAAATAGTATGGGAAAGGGCATATCATGGAGATATTACGAAATACCCCGTACTTAATATGACAGCAAAAGTATTTCACACCTATCATATTCCATATCAATATAGTCTTGATTTTCTTGCAGCAATGAAACAAGATATAGTAATTAAAGAGTATAAAACCTATCAAGACCTACAACAATATATGTACGGCTCAGCTGCGGTAGTGGGTCTTATGATGACATATATTATTGGCTATACTAATGATAAGGCTTTGGAATATGCACCTTTACTTGGAGAGGCAATGCAAATGACAAATTTCCTCCGTGATATTGGAGAAGATTATGATCAGCGTGGTAGAATATATATACCACAGCATGATTTGTTAAGGTATAAAGTTACAGAAGATATGATTCAGAATCATCAGGTAACAAAAGAATTTGTGAATTGTCTCAAATATCAAATACAGCATACTCGTGAATTATATCGGAAATCAGATAAGGGACTCCAATATCTGAATAGAAAAGGAAGATTTGCCGTTATTATGGCAAGTCGTATGTATGAGGCGATTCTCGGTAAAATTGAACAAAATCATTATGATGTGTTAACAAAAAGAGCGAGAACATCAAAGCGAGAAAAAGTATATATTCTTGGAAAGGCAGCATTAGAATATGGTTTTCAAGAATAAATTGAAGCTATATTAATTCTATGATATACTTATTATAATATTAATCAATACTGATATGGCAAAGACTAAATCCAAAGCAATTGATAAGAATGCAAGTAAACAAGATAAGATACAATCTGTATTAGATGATATCAAAAGTAAATTTGGTGATGAGTCCATGATGAAATTGGGCGAGGTGAAGAAGGTAGATATTCATGCTTATTCAACGGGATCTATTTCACTTGATAGAGCTTTAGGGATTGGAGGTATTCCTCAAGGAAGAATTGTAGAAATATATGGCCCTGAATCTAGTGGAAAAACAACTATTTGTCTTCAAGTTATTGCAAATGCCCAAAAAGAAGGTGGTGTAGCTGCATTTATTGATACTGAACATGCACTGGACCCAGAATATGCAAAGAAGCTTAAGGTAAATACTGATGATTTGCTTATTTCACAGCCAAATACCGGAGAAGAAGCTTTATCTATTGTGGAGGCTTTAGTTCAATCTGGAAATGTAGATATTATTGTACTAGATTCCGTGGCTGCTATTGTACCAAAAGCAGAAATTGAAGGTGATATGGGAGATTCTCATGTAGCTATTCAGGCTCGTCTTATGTCACAAGCATTGCGTAAATTAACTGCAATTTCAGCTAAAGCAAATACCACAATTCTCTTTACCAATCAAACTCGTATGAAAATTGGTATGATGGGTTATGGAAGTCCAGTTGAGACTCCAGGAGGAAAAGCTTTGAAATTCTATGCCTCAGTAAGAATTGAGATTAAGCGTATTGCACAGATTAAAAAGGGAGAAGAAGTTATTGGAGCAAGAACAAAAGCTAAAATTGTAAAGAATAAAGTAGCCGCTCCATTTAAAGTTGCTGAATTTGATATCATGTATAATGAAGGTGTTTCATTGGAAACAGATTTGATTAATTTAGCTCTTAAAGTTGGTGTATTAAAGAAAAAAGGTACTTATATTCAAGATTTAGAGGGAAATACCCTAGGACAAGGATTAGAATCAGCTCGTAAAGTGCTAAGAGATAGTCCAGAGACATTGGAAAAACTATATGCAGATGTATTGGCTAAAGAAGATATAACAGAAGAGTCTGAAGATGCTCCTAGTTTAGATAGTAGTTCAATTGAAGAATAGGTATGGCCTATACATTGGTACTTATTCGCCATGGGGAAAGTGTATGGAATAAGCTTGATAAATTTACTGGCTGGACTGATGTAGAATTGTCAGCAAAAGGTATACAGGAGGCAAAAACATTAGGAATTGCTTTAAAGCAAAATGGTTTTGAATTTGATATAGCCTATACCTCAGTATTAGATAGAGCTGTGGATACATTACAATATGCTTTAGAAGCTGCTCATATGACATGGATACCAGTAATTAAAAATTGGCATCTCAATGAAAGACATTATGGGGGATTACAAGGGCGAGATAAAACTGATGCAGTAGAAGAATTTGGAGAATATCAGGTGAAAGTTTGGAGGAGAGCCTTTGCAATTAAACCTCCTCTCTTGTCAGAATATGATTCACGATATCCAGCTACGGATGATAGATATAAAGATATACCTGTGGACCAATTACCTATTGGAGAATCTCTCAAAGACACATTAGATAGGGTTGCCCCATATTGGGAACAAGAATTAAAGCCAGCAATATTATCGGGAAAGAGAATTGTTATATCAGCACATGGCAATAGTTTAAGAGCATTAGTAAAATTCCTTGAACATATGTCGGACAAGAAAATCATTGATTTAGAAATTCCAACAGGACAGCCATTAATATATCGTCTTAGGGAGTTAGATTTAAAAGTTGAAAAGCGCTATTATTTGATGAAGCAAAATAAGAGTATATGGAATAAAATTACTTCTCTTTTTAAATAAATACATATGTCAAAAATTATATTAATCAGACATGGGGATAGTATATGGGCTCAAGAAAATAGATATATTGGTTGGGCAGATGTTCCATTAGTAAATGCTCGAGAATCATTACAACATATGGGTAATGTGTTATTAAATCAAAGATTTCATGTAGATATTATGATTAATTCGGTATTAGAACGCTCTATTGTTAGTGGTTGGACTGTACTTAATAATATGTATCACTCTTGGATACCAGAAATACATGACTGGAGACTAAACCCTCGGCATTATGGTAAAATACAGGGTCTTACTCATCAGGAAGCTTTATTGCTATATCCAGAAATTGAATCCACTATATCTAGTTGGGATAAAAAAACAGAGGCTATTGATATCTCTGATACTCGTCACCCTAGTCATGATAGAAGATATGCTCATATTTCTCCTGAACTATTGCCCGCAACAGAAAGTTTAGAGGATGTTGTAAAAAGAGTAAATAGTCTTATAGAGGACACTATAATTCCTTTATTAAAGCAGGACAAAAACATTCTTATTATTGCTCATCATGATAGTATAAAAGGATTTCTTCATTATTTTCAAAAAACCTCAATAGAGGATACTCTTCAAATAGATTTACCATTAGCTCAAGCAATAATTTTAGATTACAATATCAATACAGGGGAAATATTGGAGTCAAGGCTACAATAAGAGATGACAAAAAGGCTCATATATGCTAGAATAATACCAATAAATTATTGTTATCATGTATAATCATAGAACTATTGAACAAAAATGGATACAGCGCTGGACTGAGGGCTTTGTAGATTATACGGCTAATAATTCTTCAAATAAAGAAAGTAAATATATTTTGGTAGAATTTCCTTTTCCATCGGGGGCTGGGCTTCATGTCGGGCATATTCGTAGCTATGTAGCTCAGGATATCAAGGCTCGAATGTATCGAATGCAGCGACAAAATGTACTTTATCCTTTAGGTTGGGATGCTTTTGGGCTTCCAACAGAAAATTATGCTATTCAAAATAATATATCTCCTATTATTGCAACGGAGAATAATATCAATATCTTCAAAAAACAATTAGCACTATTAGGTTTATCTTTTGATTGGAGTCGTGAAATTAATACTACAGACCCGCAATATTATCGTTGGACACAATGGATATGGCTACAAATGTATAAATCTGGACTTGCTTATCAGGCCACAACACAAGTATGGTATTGTGAAGAATTAAAAACGGTTTTAGCCAATGAAGAAGTTATTGATGGAAAATCAGAACGTGGGGGATATCCCTGTGAGAGAGTATCATTAACACAATGGATGCTTGCCATCACCAAATATGCAGATAGATTAGATAAAGATTTAGAAACGGTTGAGTATTTACCCGTTATCAAAACGCAACAGAGAAATTGGATTGGGCGTAGTGAAGGAGCAGAACTTACATTTCAAGTTGAGGGACATACTGAGTCAATACAGGTATTTACTACTCGAATAGATACTCTATTTGGTGTCACCTTTTTGGTATTAGCTCCAGAACACCCACTTATTGATACTATTGTAAAAGAAGAATATAAGGAAGCAATACAATCATATCAGAAGCAAACGAAATCAAAAAGTGATTTAGATCGACAACAAGAAAAAGAAAAAACTGGGGTATTTACCAGAGCCTATGCCATACATCCATTAACAGGGAAACAAATTCCTATTTGGACAGCAGATTATGTATTAATGGGCTATGGAACGGGAGCTGTAATGGCGGTACCTGCTCATGATGAGAGAGATAGAGAATTTGCTGAGAAATATAATTTAGCAATTATCAATGTTATTACAGAGGATAATACTTTAGAGAACTCTGATTCGTATAACGGATTATCAACATTAGAAGCTAAACAAAAGCTAATACAAGAATTAGAGTTTAAGAATCTAGGTCATCAGAAAATCCAATATAAACTTCGTGATTGGGTATTCTCACGTCAGCGCTATTGGGGAGAGCCATTTCCTATTGTGTGGATTAGTGAGCAGTCTTATGGACAAATATCAGGTGAAATTACCGGGTTTCTGCCAGCAAATCCCGTAACTCGACAAAAAAATAATAATACTGAATATGCGGTACCAATTCTTCCAGCAGAATTACCACTTGAATTACCAGAAGTAGAATCATATATACCTCAGGGCCAAGGAGAGGGGCCATTAGCATTGGCAAAAGATTGGGTTCAAATTTGGTATCATATCACCACAGGGAAAACTCTTCCTCGTAGCCAGGCTAAACCCGATGAGAATTGGGTAGAAGGAGTTAGAGAAACAGATACTATGCCTAATTGGGCAGGGAGCTCTTGGTATTATCTAAGATATGCTGATGCTCATAATACTCGGGAATTAGCAAGTAAAGCTGCTTTAGAGCAATGGTTACCGGTGGATATATATAATGGGGGTATGGAGCATGTGACCTTACATCTGTTATATTCACGATTTTGGCATAAATTCCTCTATGATATTGGAGTAGTTCCAACAATAGAACCATATCAAAAGCGCATTATGCATGGCATGATTTTGGCTGAAGGAGGTATTAAGATGTCCAAATCTAAAGGTAACACGATTGATCCCATTGAAATGGTAGAATCATTTGGAGCAGATTCTTTGAGAATTTATGAGATGTTTATGGGGCCTTATGATGAGGCAATTGCTTGGGATACAAGTGGGCTTATTGGATGTAGTAGATTTTTGAAGCGGGTATATCAATGGATTACTGATATACAATCTCAAAAATCAGATAAAGCTATAGATACTGCAAAGTTAGATTATGATACCCATTCATTAATACGTAAAATTACTGAGGATATAGAGAATCAAAAATATAATACTTGTATTAGTAGTTTAATGGAATATCTTAATACATATATTTCTAAGGATATTGGCAAGGATTATATTAAGATATATATTACTCTTTTAGCCCCCTTTGCTCCCCATTTAACTGAAGAATTATGGGAAATAGTAGGTGAGACAGAATCTGTACATAAAACAATATGGCCACAATTTGATGAATCAAAATTAATTCAGACAGAGGTAGATTATCAAATTCATATTAATGGAAAAATGCGAGATATTATTAGGGTTAATGCGGGACTAGATAATGAGGCTATTACACAAAAAGCTTTAGAGTTAGATAAAGTAAATACCATTATCACCGATACAAATAGTATTAAGAAAATTATTGTCAATCAGGATAAAAGAATAGTAATTATTGTCTATTGAGAAAAGCTATTCTTTGTGATAGTATAGATATATAGTAAACTAATAAACAAATAATGGTCAGTATTCAATTTTGTGGTGGAGCCGGTTCAGTTACGGGAGCTAATTATGTTATTGATAATGGAAAAATACGCTTTGTTGTAGACTGTGGATTAGTGCAGGGAAGCTCTGAGGCTGATGAAATAAACTATAAGCCCTTTGTGTATGATCCAAAGAGTATATCTTTTATGATATCTACACATACCCATATTGATCATATTGGACGAATTCCTAAATTTGTGAAAGATGGATTTAGTGGGGAAATCTATTCTACTTATCCTACTCAAGAATTTGCAGAAATATCCCTAAGGGATACGGTGTCTATTATGGAGCATGATCATAGTCAATTACCTCTTTTTGCTGAAGAAGATGTAGATAAGGCTATCGCTCAATGGCGGGGTAAGGAATATCATGAAATTTATGAAATTGATGAGAATATATCTTTTCGTTTTCAAGATGCGGGACATATTTTAGGTTCAGCTATTAGTGAGATCTGGGTATTAGATCCTGAAATAGGTAAGCGTATCAAATTAGTATTCTCAGGGGATTTAGGAAATGTTCCATCAGTATTACTTCGCAAATACGATTATATTGAAGAGGCAGATTATGTAATAGTAGAGTCTTGTTATGGGGACAGAGTTCATCAAAAATTAGCTGAGAGAAAAGAAATATTAAAACAGGCTATCAAAGATACCATCGACCGAAAGGCTGTATTAGTTATACCAACTTTTTCTATTGAGCGTACACAGGATATTTTGTATGAGCTTAATGATATTGTAGAGAATCATTCAGGAGAAGGGCTTCCTCAAGGAAGAGTAGGTCGTATAGACGTATATTTAGATTCTCCTCTGGCTATTAAAGCGACTAGAATTCATGCTAAATATACTCAATATTATAATCAGGAAGCGAAGCAATTAGCTAAAACTGATGAGATTTTTGAGTTTCCTTTTTTAACTATGACGGAACATAGAGAAGATTCTATGAAAATTAATAGTCAACCTCAGCCCAAAATGATTATGGCAGGATCTGGTATGTCTACAGGGGGAAGAGTTCTTTATCATGAAGAGCGATATTTGTCTGACCCAAATAATATTATTCTATTTGTAGGATATCAGGCTCCTCGTACATTAGGAAGGCGTATTTTAGAGGGTGAGAGTCCCGTATACATACATAATCATCCAGTTGACAATAAAATAGAGGTGAGAAGGGTAGAGGGATATTCTGCTCATGCGGATAAAGAAATGCTACTTGATTGGCTATCTCATATTAAGCAAACTAAAAATATATTTGTAGTACAGGGGGAGCAGGAAGCTTCTGAATCTTTAGCTAATGCCATAAAAGATACACTTCATATTACAGCCGAAGTCCCCGAGGAAAACCAAGTAATTATATTAAGCTAAAAGATATGCAAGAATTATTTTATCCTGAAAGCATAGCAATTATCGGGGCTTCTAGACATAAGGCTAAAATTGGTTCGGTTATTTTTCATAATATTTTAAAAAGTAATTATAAGGGAGACATTTTTTTAGTAAATCCTTCAGCAAGAAAAATTGAAGGGTATCCAGTATATCAGGATACTAATCAATTACCCCAAGGAATACAAGTCGGAATAGTTATATTACCAGCTACTCTTGTACTTGAATCAGTAGAGGAGCTTGGTAAAAAAGGAGTAAAATATATTATTATTATCTCAGCAGGATTTAAAGAATCTGGAGTAGAAGGACGGGCCCGTGAAAAGCAATTAGCAAAATTAATACAGATATATAATATTCGTATTGTAGGTCCAAATTGTCTTGGAATTATTAATAATGATTCCAATCAATATGCATATAATGGATCATTTGGATTATTATCAGTAAAATCAGGTAATATTTCTCTTATTTCACAATCAGGAGCTCTTATATCTGCTTTTATTAATAGAGCAGATGCATTAGGAATAGGATTTAATAAAATTGTGAGCCTTGGAAATAAATTAGATATTAATGAAGTTGAGATTATACAATATCTAGAAAAAGATACTAAAACTGAAGTGATTAGTTTGTATTTAGAAGGTATAGCACATTCCCAAGAATTTATTCAGACAATTAAGAATGCTAAAAAGCCAATTATTATCCTGAAAGCTGGTAAATCTACTAAAGCAAAAAAGACTATACAATCACATACTGGGTCTCTGGCTGGAGATGAAATTGTAATAGAAACATTATTACAAGAAGCAGGAGCAATTATTGTTAATACCTTAGAAGAATTATTTGATACTGTTCAATTATTTTCTCGATTTCAACATGTATCTCGGCATGGACTTGCAATTGTTACCAATGCAGGGGGGCTTGGCGTCTTATCTATAGATGCAGTGTCAGTACATAATGTGAAATTAACCAAAATTGAACCAAAAGCTGTGAGTCGTTTGCAAAAAATATTACCCTCAGCTGCCAGTACCGCCAATCCAGTAGATATATTAGGAGATGCTGATGATATTCGCTATCGTGAAACATTACAAGTTTTGGTAAAAGAAAAATCAGTAGGAGCTATTATTATCTTAATTACTCCACAGGTAATGACACCTTTATCAGCCATCGGAAGAGTTATTGCTGATATCAGTAAAAAAAATCCTCATAAGCCTATTATTACCAGTATTGTTGCAGGTAATCTTACAGAACAGGTAATAAAAGAAATTCCTCATTTACCATATTTTGAAAGTCCAGAAAGAGCTATAGCTGCAGTATCAAAATTATATAATTGGAATCATATTGCTCGTAATGCAAAATTATGGGATGCTCCTACGAGCTATGTCAAGAAAGCTGCAATTCAAGATATTAATGACTCTTTGGCTCAAGATAAAGAAAAAGGACTTATTAGTGCTTCTTGGGATACGGTGAATTTAATTGCAAAAGAATTGTCTTTGGAGTTACCAAAAACATTATCATTACATGATAATAAAGATATTCAAAAAATTGAAAAATATTTACAATATCCTTTAGTATTAAAAGATGTGAATCCTAATATATTACATCGTACTGATGCAGGGCTTGTAAAGGTGGGGATTAATAGTTTAGATGAAGTAAAAGCATTTTATCATAAACATAAAAAGGGAATTATTATTGCACAAGAGCAAGCTCATAAGGGCATAGAGATATTTGTAGGAGTAAAGCGAGACCCTCAATTAGGAAATATATTAGTATTGGGACTCGGAGGTATATATGCTGAGACAATTAATGATATTGCTTTTGCGAGTATGCCTATTACTAAGCCATATATTCTCAAAACACTTAAAAAAACTAAGGCCTATACGATATTGTCAGGTGCAAGAGGTATAGAATATGATGTTAATTGGCTTATTGATACTATTTTCCAACTCAATTTATTAGTCTATTCAGTACCAAGTATAAAAGAATTGGATGTAAATCCTATTATTGTATATCCTAAAGGAGGCAATATATTAGATTTGAAAGTAATATTATAAACTTGTATATTATCGAAATGATTGAGATATGCTATACTCAAATCAATAATTAAGTGAATAGATATGGCAATAATAACAGATGAGAGTAAAATCCAAGAGTGGTTAACAAGAGGAGTGACAAATTATATAGATAAAGAACATTTAAAGACTCAATTATTATCCGGTAAACAACTTCGCATAAAATTTGGAATTGATCCAACAGGGGATAAAATACATCTCGGAAGAGCTGTCCCTTTTTGGAAGTTAAAAGAATTACAAGATTGGGGACATCATATCATATTGATTATTGGAGATTTTACTGCTCGTATTGGAGATGCCTCTGATAAAGATTCAGAGCGACCAATGCTGACTAAAGAGGAAATAGCTAATAATCTTAAAGGATATCTTGAGCAAATCAGGAAAATTTTAGATATATCAAAGGTAGAAATACGGTATAATTCAGAATGGCTTGAAAGTCTTTCTTTTGATACTCTTAGTGAAATAGCCAATATATTCTCAGTTAATGAAATGTTAGATAGGGATAATTTTAGTGAAAGACATAAAAATCATACCAGAATTAGTTTAAGAGAATTCTTATATCCTCTTATACAAGGTTATGATTCAGTTATCGTAAAATCAGATTTAGAACTTGGGGGTAATGATCAGTATTTTAATCTTATATCAGGGCGTAAAGTTCAAAAATATTATAATCAAGAGCCTCAAGATATAGTTACCTTTGAATTATTACTGGGAATTGATGGGAGGAAAATGAGTACATCTTGGGGTAATGGTATTTTTATTACTGATACCCCCAATCAAATGTTTACGAGTATAATGGCAATAAAAGATGAGCTTATTATTGATTATTTTCGTCTTACTACAGATATATCAAAAGGGGATATCGAGAATTATCAAAAGCAATTAGAATCAGGAGCAAATCCAAGAGATATCAAATTAATATTAGCCTCAGCCATTGTAAGTAGATACTATAATGAAGAAGAGACACAAAAAGCCCAGCAATATTTTGAACAATTATTTAGTAAACAGGAAATTCCTGATAATATAGAAACCATATCAATAGGGGGAATAGAGGATAATCGTTTATTTGCAGTCATAGCCGAGGTTTTCGATTTATCTAACTCTGAGGCCAAGCGAGCTATTCAAGAGGGGGGAGTAAAAGTAAATCAAGAAATTATACAAGATGTATTTTTTGAACTTAATCAGCCTCACACTCAAGAGTATATTATTCAAAAAGGAAAAAAACATATTATTAAAGTCATAATATCGCATTAATTATCTCCAATCTTTGAAGCTCAGGATACACATTCTCTCTCACGACAATTCCTCCATGCTCACAAGATAGCATTTACCTATAAGGGAGAAGAATATACTTTTGTATCAGATTTACCATCAGATTTACAAAACTATATTACAAGACTCATATAAGTAAAACTTATCCACAATAGACAATAGTGGGGGGGGGGATGATATACTAGTAGTATTGTACAGTATATATATAAATACATATGAAAAAAGCATATCAATTAATAGGAGTAATAGGGTTAATAGGAGTATTATTAACTCCTCATATAATAGTCATTGCTCAAGAAGAGTCAGTGATCTTTATACCTGAAGAAAACCAAGCTGATGTGAATCTAAGAGCAAAAGCAAAATCAGGAGAGAAACTTACAAAAGAAGAGTTTGAACAATTGCAGAAGCTCATAAAAAATGGAAAAAGTACAAAAAGTACTGAGGTATCAAGTTGGCAATTAAAAGAAGATGAGATCCCAACTAAAGAACAAATAGATAAAATACAAAAGAATCAATCAACTCAACAATCCTATCAGAGTCAATTAGAATCGGGAGGTTTCAAAGTAGGCTCATTAGGTAATTGTATGGATACATACAAGTTTGGAAGTATTAAAATTGATATTACTCAGGATAAGAACAAATATGAACCAGGAGATATTATTCAATTAAAGGGAAAGATAAAGAATGACAATGCTTATCCAGTCACAGGACTTACGGTAGCAGCGAGATTAGTTAAGAATATTCCTAATGCCAATGACCAAGCCTATACTACAACATTAGATGAATTTATTATTGCTAAAGATGTGACTATAAAGGGTAATGGATCAATAGATGTAAAACAATTATATAATCTTAATCTTCAATCTCCAAAAGGAGAGTATGAATTATTATTTTTTGCCTATCAGCAAGATAGATTTACATTATCGGGACTTCCATTCACGGATGATGTAGTCGGGTATAAAGTTAAATTTGATGTGGGGGGCGGTAATACTGAACAAGTATATCTCGATCAAACTCGTACTACTGTAGGAGAGAAAAAGCATATTAATCATGGATTTTTCACCAATCATACTAAAGATAAAAAAATACAAGTAAAAATTCCATTAAAAAACATTACAGATAAAGTCCAAGATATAGAATTAACAAGTCAATTATATAGTTGGGATGGACTGAGAAAAGAGTCATTACAAAAAGAAGAAAAAGAAATAATTAAAGTCCCAGCAAAAGGAGAAGTATTAATAACAAGAACAGTAGAAAAAGCAGAATTACCAGTATATTATCTTAAATTCACTGCTACTCAGGCAGGAAACATTGCTCCAGCACAAAAATATACAAGTATTAGCAATATACGATTCTCAGTGCCAGATAATCAATTAGTACGCTTTAATTGGGTAGGACTTAATAGTTTTCCCCAAGGAGATAAAGTAGTAACCTGTATACATAATACCAGTAATGGCACAGTTAATGATATAGAAGTAGAAACAAAAGTATTAGATAGCAAAGGAAAAGAAATAACCAAAAGCCTCTATAAAGGAGCAATAACTGGACAAATTGATGCTATAATAGCAGATTTACCAAAAAATAAGACATATAATAAGCTAACTGTAGTCTCAACCATAAAAGATGGCTCAGGCAATATTATTGATAGTGTGAATATACCTTATGACTGTCAAGCAATAGATGCAAGCACCTGTGGTAAAGAAAGTGTATTGGATGAGATTGCAGGAACTATATTAGGAATATTAGGACTTATCGTGATAGTATTAGGAGTAATATATGCTATATATTTACAGAGGAAAACTATATTAAAATCTATAAAGAAATAATATGAATAAGAATATATTGCAACTCAATAAAATAATACAATTAGGTATAGGGGTATTAATACTAGGTGTATTCTTAATTCCCTATACAAGTAAAGCTGTTAGTGTATCTTCTAATTATACTGATAATTGGATTTATTATCAGTATATTAACAGGGGAGGTTGTAGAGGTGGTGATTTTAGAGCTTTGACCCAATTTTATATGTCCCTATCTAAAAGTTTCGATTTAAATTCTTCTAGTTTAGGAAATTTGAATCAAAATGAGTCTAGATCAATTATCCCAGGGGAGACTATTACTGGATTAAATTATCCTATAACAGGATCATATAATTATTATTCTAGTGATATGGGTACCCCACCTATGGATGATCAAGTGTATGATTGGGAGTATTGGTCTGGTAGGGGCGCTTGTGGAGCTCAATTCTATGTTAAAAATCAAATGAGAGCAGGTATTTATAATCAATTAGGTTATACGTTAAGTAGTAGTAATAATAATATTATAGATTGTAGTAATGGGCAATTTTGTGTCGCAAAATCTCAAAATGGTACAGCTACTATAACAGTATCTTTTCCGGACACTGGTTATTATTATGTTCAAAGGGCATACCAGTTTGGTGGTTTTGCAACGGATTATTTAAATGCAACTTGTGATACTGAAGTTATTAGTGGAGGATATTATGATTATGGGGGAGATAACCCTGGTTATATACCTCCTGTGACTAGGGAAGTTAATTGTACTTGTCCATCAGGTACTAACCTGGAGACGCAGTCTTATGCTAATGGGGATGTCACCCAGTATTACAATGTATGTTCTTACTCTTACTTTGCTGTCGATGGTGGTAATATAGTAGCTCAAAATTTTAGTTATACATTAAATCCAATAAGTTATAATATAACTGTTAATGTTCCAGACAATCCACCCACAATAAGTAATATACAAGCACAAGAAGTTGGATATAATGACGGAATGGTATCATGGAATTATAGTGATGCAGACGGAGATGCTCAAACATGGTGGAATACTCAGATATCTACCACTGATAGCTTCAATCCAAACGATATAGTTATATGGTCAGGAGAATATGGGGTAGGAAATAGTAGTGATACATCAATAGATTTAAACCCTCTCAATAGAAGTAAATTAGTTCCTAATACAAAATATTATACCCGTGTACAAGTTGGTAATGCAAAAGCAAGCTCAGGATGGGTAAGAGGACCAGAATTTATTACACAATCTTATCCACAAGCTAATATTAATTTTAATGTAATAGATAGTAATGGAGGAGAAACCATAGCAGGAGATGGGATACAATTTACTTGGAGTATAACAAATCCAATAGGAGTACAAAGTTGTAATGCTTCAACAACAGGAGGAACAGATGCAGGAAATGGGATATGGACAGGTAATAAAGCTGTCTCAGAGTCACCCAATACAGAAAATGCTATATTAGCATTAAGCCAATTAAATAGGACATATAATTTTACCATTAACTGTATCCCAAAGACAGGAGGAAATGCAATACAACCCGTAACAGTAAGTTTAAATACAATAGGAAGAGAAGCTCTGGTAACATTGAGTAGTAATATTAGTACTGATTTAAAACAGGGAGATTTTGTTAATATATCAAGAACAATAGTAAATAGAGAGGTATTAACGGGATGTAGCAATACCGTTACGGGAGGGCCGGTAGTTGCAGGAGGTAATTTTATTAGCGACACCACAACCAATGATTGGATCTCTCCCCCTTCTCGAGAACAAATAGATCCTAATATCAGATCTAATGCAACATATATATTCACCAGTACCTGTTCCCCAATAGATGGCCCATCAAGAAGCTCTAGTATTACAGTTATTGTAAGACCAAGACCAAGTATATCTTGTAATTTACAGAATAAAGTGGTCGCAGAGAATAATAATATAATTAAACTTAATCTTATTGGGGATTCAACCTGGAGTGGCCCATATGAATGGAGGGTAAAAAGGGGAATAGGCACTGATTTGATATATAGTAATTCAGCTTTAAATAATACAGTAGATTTAAATTATAGTGATGCAATTAATTTGGGACTAGGAAAATATGATATAAAAGCACAGCTAAATGCTGGGGGTATTAATAGCGATGAAGTAACTTGTGGGTCAATAAATAGTTTAGGAAATAGATCTATTCGAGAAGTTGCTCCTTAGGTTGACACAAATTCATAAGAGCTATATAATATATAGTATATGAATGAGTATAAGATAGATCTGCTTTGAGATGAAGAGTAGGTCTATTTTATTTCATATGGCAAGATAATAAGATAAGAATAGTAGTATGTTAGATGCAAAACAATTTACCTTTGCCATTACCCAAATTGCAGAGGAAAAAAATATTCCCGAAGAGAAAATTATTGAAGTTATAGAGACAGCTATTGCTGCTGCCTATAAAAAAGATTATGGAGAAAAAAGCCAAATTATTAAATCTCAATTAAATAGAGATTCTGGTGTTTTTTCTATTTTTCAATATAAAACAGTGGTAACTGCTGATGAAGAGGGATATATTATTCTCAAAGATGATCAAACAGCTGAGGAATTAGGACAAGAACAAGAAGAAAATGAAGATGGTATTCGAAAAATTCGATTTAATCCAGACCGACATATTGCTCTTATTGATGCTCAAGCAATTCAACCGGATATCAAAGAGGGTGAGGAAATTGTAGAAGAATTAGAGCCAAAAGAAGAATTTGGACGTATTGCAGCTCAAACAGCAAAGCAAGTATTAATGCAAAAAATTCGAGAAATTGAGCGAGCTACGGCTTTTGAAGTATATAAGGATAGAGTGGGTGAAATTATTGTAGGAACTGTTCAGAGAATGGACCGTGGTATTGTATTTGTTGATCTTGGTAAGGGGGTGGGATTATTATTCCCATCTGAGCAAGTATATGCAGATAATTATCGTATTGGAAGCAGATATAAATTCTTAATTCAAAATGTTGAGACTACGGACCGTGACCCTAATATTGTATTGTCTCGCCGAAGTACCGATTTTGTAAAAACATTATTTGCTTTAGAAGTTCCTGAAATTTTCTCGGGTACTGTTGAAATTGTGGCAATAGCTCGAGATGCTGGGGTAAGAACAAAATTAGCAGTGAAAGCTAAGGGAGATGGTATTGATCCAGTTGGTGCTTGCGTAGGACAAAGGGGAACAAGAGTACAATCTGTTATCAATGAACTTGGTGGGGAAAAAATAGATATTATTGAATATTCTGAGAAATTAGAAGATTTTATTAAAGCAGCCATTGCTCCCGCTCAAGTTGAATCAATAACTATTGATGAGGAAAATCATCAAGCTAAAGTTCTTGTTCCACAAGATCAACTATCTCTTGCTATTGGAGGATCGGGACAAAATGTTCGATTAGCTTCTAGACTTACGGGATATGATATTAATTTGAATCCTGAGACTAAGGATGAGACTAAATCAGCTTCAGGTGAAAAAGTAGTTACAGAAGAAATAGTTGAACCCAAAGAGGAAATACTTCCTGTAGAGGAAAATTCCGAAATCGTAGAGACTCCTGTTCAAACTGAAGAAATAATTACCGAAGAAGCTGAAAAGACCGAATAATTAATAGAATTAGTTTTAATTAATATACATATGAATCTATATACTGATGTTCCAAGATTAGAATCTTTGCCAGAAGAGTTTAATGTAGTAATTGATATTGCTATGAATTCTACTTCAAAATTTGAATATGATGAAAAAGGAGGGTATTTTAAATTAGATAGAACCTTATATTCACCTCTTATTTACCCTTTTGAATACGGTTTTGTACCACAAACACATGGACAAGATGGAGATGCCTTGGATGTGATTTTGCTTGCAACAAGACCTACATTTTCTGGATGTGTAGTAAAAGCAAGAGCAGTAGGCGTACTTAAAATGAGTGATGAGGCAGGAATTGATCATAAATTAATTTGTGTACCCGTAACAAAATTAGATCCTCGTCTTTCTCATATTCAAGATTTACAAGATATTGAATCTCATCTCAAAAAAGAAATAGAATTATTCATGGCTGATTATAAAAAACTTGAGCCAGGAAAATATGAATTTGTAAAAATTGAAGGATTTGGAGATAAAGCTGAGGCAGAAGCTATTTTGAGAGAAGGGGCTGAGGCCTATGATAAAAAATAGATACTATGACAAAGCTATTATTATGGCTTAATACAATATTACTCTTAGGGGCTCTAGGGGGTATCTATTATATTGTTTTTAAAACTAATCCTACTGAGGTAAATATAGTCTTTGTTTGGGGACTTATTGCTTTAGTCAGTATTATTATATGGTCTATTGCAGCTTTTCTTGGATATAGTATACGACTGTTTTTATTTCGTAATAAAACAAAAAAACCAGCATATATATTAATACGTTCAGAAAGACAAGGATTAATATTAGGTTTATTATTCGGATTACATTTAGCTTTGCAGGGATTTTTGCTTTGGAATGTATTTAGTGCTACAATATTAACAATAGCGGTATTTGTTTTAGAATTTTTCTTCATCGCTCAAGAGACAAAATAATAATAAGAATAGCATATGGCATCTATTAAATCAGTACAAGCAGAATATCAAGCTGATATACAAAAAGGATTAAGTATAGAAGAAATAGAGCATAAATATATATCTCGTAAAGGATATATTGCAGAATTATTCAAAGGGGTAAAAGATATTATTCCAGAAGGGAAGGCAGAATATGGACAAAAAGTAAATGAGCTCAAGCAAAGTATTGAAGCCTATATTGCAGAACATAAGCCCTCCCCAAAATCTGAATCTATTGATATATACCCTATTAATGAAACTGATATTAAAGCTGAATTAGGGGGCTTATCTCCTATTTCTTGGTTAATTTTTAGAATTCAGGATATTTTTGCAGAGATTGGATTTTCTGTTGCAACAGGACCAGAACTTGAAACTGAGAAATATAATTTTGATGCCCTTAATATTCCAGCCTCTCATCCAGCTCGTGATGTGTGGGATACTATTTGGGTTCAAAATCCTGCAGGAATAAAATCATTATTACGTACGCATACCTCTCCCGTACAAATTCATTATATGGAGTCACATAAGCCACCTATTCGTATTATTGCTCCAGGTAAAGTATATCGTTATGAGGCAACAGACTCAACTCATGAGACAGTTTTTCATCAAGTAGAAGGACTTATGATAGATACAAATACGAGTATTGCTACTTTCAAAGGAATTATACAGTATTTTTTCAAAGAATTATTTCAACAAGAAATTAAAATTCGTCTTCGTCCAAGCTATTTTCCCTTTACGGAACCAAGTTTTGAAATAGATATTTGGATAGAAGATCATTGGCTTGAAATTGCAGGAGCCGGAATGGTAAATCGAGTAGTACTCAAAAATGGAGGAATTACAGATCCTAATATACAGGGTTTTGCCTTTGGATTTGGAGTAGAAAGACTCGCAATGATATTATATGGTATTGATGATATTAGGCTTATCCATTCAGCAGATATACGATTTGCATCTCAGTTAGGTAAAATACAATTATGAAAATTCCATTCTCTACACTTTTAGAATTCGTACCTGAATTAACGCAAACCCCAGAAGAAATAGCTGATTTAATTACTCTTAAAAGCTATGAAGTTGATTCAGTATATAATCCAGCTACTAGTCTCAATAATGTTGTAGTTGGGCATATTCAAGAAATACAGCCACATCCTAATGCAGATAAATTACAAATAACACAAGTTGCTGTAGGCAATGGAGAAGTATTAACCATTGTATGTGGGGCAAAAAATATAGAATTAGGTCAGAAAGTTCCTATAGCTCGTATTGGAGCAACTTTACCAAATGGGCTTACCATACAAGCAGTAAAATTAAGAGGACAAGATTCATTTGGTATGATTTGTTCAGCCCAGGAATTAGGTTTAGATGGGGGAGAATCAAGTGGAGTATTAATATTACCACCTAATTCAACAGAAGGAAAACCTGTTTCAGAAGTGTTGGGTCTTAATGAAGCAATTATTGATATTGATAATAAAGGCCTTGGAACAAGAGCCAGTGATTCATCATCATTTTATGGAGTAGCTAGGGAGGTAGCTCTTATTACAGAGAAAAAATTAAAGCCCTTAGAATTAGCAGAATTTCCAAAACAACAAGTAAAAAAACAGATTCAAATTGAGACAGAAGCTTGTAGCTATTATTCTCTTTTAGCTTTATCTGGATTAAGTAATTATAAATTTGATTCTAATGTGCTCAGTAAGGGCGCCTATAGAGTAGATTTATATGTACAGACAGATACATTCAAATTAGATGATCGTATACATAAATTATTACAAATATTAAATCAAAAAGCTCATCATCCCGCAGTTGATTTAGGAAATTTTATTTTATTTGAAATTGGCCAGCCCGTACATGTTTTTGATGCAGAGAAAATCAAAGGCAATACCTTAACTATCAGAGAAGCAAAAAAAGGGGAAACTCTTCTTACTATTAATGAAACAGAAATTGTATTAGAGGAAGGGGATATTGTCATTTGTGATAAAGAGCAAATTATTGCCTTGGCAGGAATTATTGGAGGGTCCTCTACCGCTGTGGGGGATGGAACTACACAGGTTTTGATAGAAAGTGCTCATTTTGATGCTGAGAGAATTCGCAAGACAGCTAGAAGACTAAGATTATTAACAGAATCAGCCAAGCGTTTTGAGCGAAATATACCCGTAGAATTAGCTGATATTGCAATGCAGCGTATTCTTCATCTTGTAACACAATCAGGGCTTGGAGTACTTGGATATAGCCATAAGGGGCATAATACCACTAGCCATAAAACAGTTAATCTCGATTATGATTATGTGCGTCGTTATATCGGAGCTGATATTACGGATGGGAATATTAATGCCTATTTTACAGCTTTACAAATACAAGTTCATAAGCCATTTGGGTCTCATCAATATCATCTTACAGCACCATATTGGAGATTGGATTTGAATACACCAGAAGAATATATAGAAGAAATAGCTCGACTTTATGGCTATGATACAATTCCTGCCACACTCAATATTGAGAAAATCGCTCCTACTATTAATTCATTATTTGCATTTAAACGAATATTATCAGAAACTTTAGCTAAAATAGGATATACGGAAATTATTACCTATCCGTATTCAGTTGAGGGAAATTTAAAATTAATAAATCCCGTAGATGAGTCTAAACCCTATTTACGACAAAGTTTAACTAAATCTCTGGCCGATGCTATTGTATTAAATCAAAATCATCGAGATACATTACAATTATTCGAGATAAGTAATGTATTTACAGCGGAGCAACATTTACATTTGAGTATTGGTGCTTGGGATAAACATAAAACCGCTACTGAGAATATAAATCAAACTTATCATGATATTGTATTACTAATTACTAAATTAGGCTTTGATACTAATAAAATTACAATACAGATTAATGATGAAGGACATATCATTACCTATGCAGAACAACCAATTGGTTGGATTCATGGTGAAGATTTGGTCATAGAATTAGATATTACCGTTTTGGTAGGTATTCTCACTCCTATTATAGAAAAATATATCCCTATTCCTAAATATCCTGCTGTAAAAAGAGATATTACCATTGCTGTTTCCCCGTCATTATCTTCTCAGGAAATCTATAATACTATTCAATCTTTAGTCTCAAAACGATGTGAATATATTGGTCTTAGAGATATATTCGTAACAGATACTGCTATAAAATATACATTTCATTTGGAATTTCGAGACCCCGAGCAATCTTTATCAGATGAAGATGTGAATGCCGAAATAGCTATTATTGAAAAGCATTTTAATTAAAGAGTCAAAAAAGGCCATTATTATTGACAAATTGACAATAATGCGGTATAATAAGTCCTAGTGTTAAATAAGTAGTGTATATGTTTGCAATTATTCGTACCGGAGGAAAGCAGTATCCAGTTGAAAAAGGAACTATTCTTAAAATTGAAAAGCTTCATTCTGAAGAAGGTTCAGAAATTGTATTTGATGATGTGTTATTAGTTAATAATGATTCAGATATTACTCTAGGGAATCCTACAATAGCAAAGGCTAAGGTTAAGGGAAAAATTCTTACTCAAGGAAGAGGGAAAAAGCAAATTATTTTTAAATATAAGAATAAGACTCGATATAGTGTTAAAAATGGACATCGACAACCATTTACAGAAGTAGAAATTACTGATATTAGTGTAAAATAATCTTATTGTATTCCATATATGGATACATATACAAAAATAGAAACAGTATTAGAAGAAATCCGTCCAATGTTAGAATTAGATGGTGGTGGTGTTGAAATTGAAGCTTTTGAAAATGGTAATTTAACTCTCCACTTATTAGGGGCTTGCTCAGGATGCCCTATGTCTTCTATGACATTTGGCGTAGTAGTTGAGAGTAAATTAAAAGAAGTATGTGGTGACAAAATCAAAAATATATATTATACTCAAGATAGTACAGAAGGACATTATCATTTAAGTAAATAAATATGGCAATTAAAACATTGGCAATAGATAGAGATAAATGCATTGGAGCAGCTAGCTGTATTGCAGTATATCCTGATGTATTCGAAATTGATGCAGAAGGAAAGGCAGTATTAAAGTTAAAAGGAGATAAAACAAGTTCAGATAAAACTGATATTACCGCTCTTGATGTGACATCAGTAGATGATGATACCTTATTATTAGCTGCTCAATCTTGTCCAACTGCTGCCATTTCTCTTTATGATGAGTCAGGAAGTCAAGTATTCCCTGCATAAAGAGGTATTTAAAATACAAACATAATATGTCCTCTTATCAAGTTATTGATTTAATTACACAATATCAAAGTAATTTCCCTGTATGGGGAGCGGCTGCAGTATTTTCATTTTGTCTTATACTTATCTTGTCTTTAGAAAAGGCCAAGAGAAAGGGAGTTCCTGGAGATGATATTTTTGGATTGGTGAGCATGACAGCCCTTGGAGGATTATTTGGTGCTAGAATTGCGTATTTACTTATGTATCAGGCTGATATTAATTTTGTCTCTACATTAAGTTGGGGGGAAGTTTTTTATAAAGGGCATCTCAGTATTGTGGGAGGATATTTTGGAGCAGTTATTGTAGGTTGGTTTTATTTACAAGGATTTGCAGCCTTACAGAGATCTAAAATGTCTTGGCTTCGATTCTCTGATACATTTTTATATATTATCCCACTCGGGTTGGCCTTTGGATATATTGGAGTATTTTTTGTTAGTATATCGAAGGGGGCTATCACAAATCAAGCATATCCATGGGTATTCCCTATGGCTGACTCGTATATTCATCCATGGGGATTATATATTGCAGCTGGATATTTATTCTTATTCATGATACTATTCATATTAAATCAGCGATTATATGAATTTCGCCGACCAGGTTATTTGACATCAGTATTTGTATTAGGAGTAGCAACTATTCATTTCTTTGCTGATTTTTGGCAAACTACCGATATGTCCTATGGAGACCCAAGAATTATTGGACTTACCATGACTCAATGGGTAGCTCTCATAGTTATTTTTATTACAGGTCTGACCATTTTATTCAGAAGAGCAAGGAATAAGAGGAGAACATAATTATTCTATTCTCCCTTATCAATAACTGTGGGGAATATATGAATAATGAAGTAAAAGATTTAATAAAGCAAAAGCTAGATATCGTAGATATTATTGGGGAATATGTAACTTTAATCCCCGCAGGATCTAATTATAAGGCTTTATCTCCATTTCGTAGTGAAAAAAGCCCCTCTTTTATTGTGAGTCCTGAACTACAAATATATAAGGATTTTGGGGGGGATAAAGCAGGAGATATATTCCAATTTATTATGGATATTGAAGGAGTTGAATTTCGGGAAGCTCTTCAAATATTATCAGAAAAGTCAGGAATATCATTACAATCAGCATCAGGAGAAAAATCTCCATATAAAGAAAATAATAAAAAAACTCTTCTTAATATATTACAGGATAGTGCTAAAATATATCACTCTATTTTATTGCATCCCACTCATGGAGAAAAGGGGAGACAATATTTATATGAAAGAGGCTTAACAGATGAACTTATAGAGTTATTTAGCATTGGTATTGCTCCTCAAAATTATCAAACATTAACCAAACGCCTTATTACTAAATATTCTCCTCAAGATATTGAGGCTACCGGTATGGGAATACAAGGCCAACAAAATCATTTATATGATAGGTTTCGAGGCCGTATTATGATTCCCATACAAGATACTTTGGGACGTGTAGTGGGCTTCACGGGAAGAATATTACCAGAATATGATGATGGTCAAATGGGAAAATATGTAAATTCTCCCCAAACAAGCACATATGATAAAAGTAAAGTATTATTTGGATTATCTCAAGCTAAAATTGCAATTAAAACTCAAAAAAGGGTGATTTTAGTAGAGGGGCAAATGGATGTCATAATGTCTCATAAAGCGGGTATTAAAGATGTGGTAGCAGTGTCGGGGACAGCCTTAAGTGAATATCATATTACGGCTTTAATGCGATATACAGATCAATTTTTATTAGCTTTTGATAATGATGCAGCCGGAATAGCCGCTTGTTTGCGTTCGGCTTCTCTTATTACCCAAAAAGGTGGAGTAGTAAAAGTTATTTATATAGAGGGTGGTAAGGATACCGCTGATTTAGTAAGAGAAAATCCTCAATTATGGGAAAAAGCCATTGAAAAAGCTGAGGACTTTATAGAATATTATCTCAATCATATTGTCGCTAATATTAAATCAGAAGATATTCCTGCTAAAAACAAGGCATTACAACAATTAATACAATGGATACAAGTAATTAATGATCCTATTGCAAAGAATTATTATACCAAAAAATTAGCTGATTTATTAAATATGTCAGAAAAAGATATATATATTCAGATGAAAACGGATATAAAATCGTATAATACCGATACAGTTGAGAGACCTATAGACTCTGCTTCTGTTCGATTGCAAAAACATATTATTGCATATCTCCTTTACAAACCAGAAAATCGTGATATTCTTATATTAGAAGAGTCTCTATTCACTCAATCAATATTGAGAGAATTATTTATTAAAATAAGAGACCACTGTACGACTAAATCTCCTAAAACATTAAGTTTAGCTGAATGTAAATCATTTGTTTCAGACTCGGAATATACCATTCTTGAAGAATTGTTATTACCTATTTTTTATCAAATTGAACAAATGCAATCAAGTGAAGAGCAAATACAGCAAAGTATACAGGAAACAATTCATTTGCTTAAAACTCAATATCAAAGCTCGGTCAGAAAGGCTTTATTGAAAAAATTAAAGGAAGCAAAAAAAGCAGGGGATAATGATAAAGTGCAAGATATTCTGGAAAAATATAAAATTTTCACGAAAAATACTAGATAATAGATTTATATATGGCAAAGTCAAATGATACTACTTCAAAACAAGCCCTTGATAAAATAGTAAAAGCCTTGATTATACAAGGTAAAGAGCGGGGATTTGTGACAGAAACAGAAATTATGTATGCGCTTCCCAATATTGAGGATAATCTTGAGCAATTAGAAGAATTATATGATATCCTCAAAGAAAAAGGAATTAAAGTACAAGATGAGGTAGAATTCCTCCCCGGAGTAAATAGTGATGGAATTGAGGAAAGTGAAGTATATACTTCATTAGAAAAATGGGAAGAAGAATTACCAGATCCCGTACAAATGTATTTAAAAGAAATTGGAAATATTCCTCTTTTAACTAAAGAGCAAGAAATTTATATTTCAAAAAGAGTACTTGAAGGAGATGAGGAAGCAAAGCGAGAACTGGCTGAGGCTAATTTAAGACTTGTAGTATCTATTGCTAAAAAATATGTAGGAAGAAGTCCTAATCTTACTTTACTTGATTTAATTCAAGAGGGGAATTTAGGATTATTCAAAGCCATTGATAAATTTGATTATTCTAAAGGATTTAAATTCTCTACATATGCTACTTGGTGGATAAGACAGGCTATTACCCGTGCTCTTGCTGATCAATCTCGAACTATTCGTATTCCTGTTCATATGGTAGAGACTATTAATAAATATTCTCAAGTTGTACGTAATTTGGTACAAGAATTAGGAAGAGAGCCATTACCAGAAGAAATTGCAGCAGAAATGGATTTAGATGTAGAAAAAGTGCATCAAATTATTAAAATCAATCAAGATACTATATCCCTGCAAGCTCCTGTAGGAGATGAGGATGGAAGTTCTCTTGGAGACTTTATTGAAGATACCGAATCATTAAGTCCTACACAAACAGCAAGTCGTAATTTACTTCGTGAGCATTTACAAGAGATTTTAGATGATCTCAATGATAGAGAGCAAAAAATTCTCCAAATGCGATTTGGTCTAGAGGATGGTATCACTCATACCTTAGAAGAAGTAGGAGCTGAATTCAATGTAACTCGTGAGCGTATTCGCCAAATTGAAGTAAAAGCCTTAGAAAAAATACGAGAACATGTTAATATCCGCAAATTACGAGATTATTAGAGTCTGACCCCTTCACAAAATAGAACTTATATGATATAATCACTTTCAGTATGTTATATAAGGAATAGAGTACTATGAGTAAGCCAATCAAAGCAGTTGTAAAGCTACAAGTTCGAGGAGGTCAAGCTACCCCAGCTCCACCAACAGGAACCGCATTAGGACCCCATGGAATTAAATTACAAGAATTTTGTATCAAATTTAATGATGCAACTCGAGAACAACAAGGAGAAGTTGTACCGGTAGAGGTAACAATTTATGAGGATAGAAGTTTTGACTTTGTTCTTAAAATTTCTCCTGTTTCAGCTCTTATCAAAAAAGAATTGAAACTTTCTAAAGGTTCTTCAATTCCAAATAAGACAAAGGTAGGAAAATTAAGCAAAGCTCAGGTATCAGCAATAGCTGAGAAAAAATTACCTGATCTTAATGCCTTTGAACTTGAAGCTGCTATGAAAATAGTAGAAGGTACTGCCCGATCAATGGGAGTAGAAATAACAGAGTAGGAGAGTATTATTAATAATATTCGCTAATACTACATAACTATATCATTATGAGATCCAAAGCCTATCGCAATATTATTGAACAATTAGACCGAACTAAAATATACCCATTAACAGAAGGTATTCCTGTCGTATTGAGTTTTGCAAGAGCAAAATTTACCGAAAGCGTAGATATTCATATCAAGACTAATCTTAAAGGTACTAAAGGACCTCAATCAGTAAGAGGAACAGTGATTTTTAGCAAGCCAATTGCTAAGGGGAAAACAGTTTTAGTATTAACCGAAGATGAGGCTAAATTACAACAAGCTATCGCTGCAGGAGCTGATAAAGTTGGAGGAAAAGAAATTATTGATGAGATAAAGCAAGCTGGAGGTATTAATTATGATGTAGTAATTGCAACTACTGATTTTATGCGATTTGTAGCACCAGTAGCTAAGATTTTAGGACCAAAAGGGCTTATGCCTTCTCCTAAAAATGGGACAGTAACTGATGATGTAGAGCGAGTAGTCAAAGAATTCAAGGCTGGTAAAGCTGAATTTAGAATGGATAAAACAGGAGTTATTCATCAGGCAATTGGGAATATAACATTTAGTGCAGAGGAATTAGAAAAGAATATTCGAGAATTTGTAGCTGAAGTCCAAAAACATCAGCCAGAAAAGGTAAAAGGTGAATTTGTAAAGCATATATATCTTTCCCTTACACAAAGTCCATCTATTAAAGTAAAGCTTTAATACAGCATATATAAAAGAGAGCTGAAAGGCTCTTTTTTGTATTATGGGGATAACCATTTTAGACTTTAGAGATATAATGGCTGTATATAAGTCTATTTAAGATTATAGTCTTTGCTGATTGTGGATAACTTTCTTTATTTTAGAGGTGAAATAGTTCACTAGTAGTAAAATATGGCTTTTCTATACTATATATAGTGGTTAAATTGTATATTGAAAATAAGTCTGATATAATAATTCTACCCCTTAATAATAGATAAACATAATATATACAGATATGGCAGTTACACAAATCACCAAAAGAGATGGAGAAATTGTATCATTTAATCAAGCAAAAATCTGGAAGGCAATTAGTAAAGCATTTCTTGATGTTAAACAAAATTTCACCGCCGAGGAGGCAAAACAAGTTGATGGAGTTACTGAGTCTGTAGTAGCGGCTCTGGATGCTCAATTCGTAGATAATTATCCTACGGTTGAAATTGTACAGGATATTGTAGAGAAAAAATTAATGGAGAGAGGATTTTATGATGTTGCAAAGGGATATATTCTCTATCGAAAAGCTCATGATGATGCCCGGCAAGAGGAATTAGAAAAATTAGAAGGTGCTCATCCAAGTTTGAAAGTCCGTAAAGCTTCTGGTGAGGTGGTGTCTTTTAATCGATATAATATTAATAAGACAATATCATATTCTCTTACAGGATTAGAAAATGATATTGATGTAAATTTAATTGTCTCTGGAATTGAGAATAGTATTTATGATGGGATGACAACCAAAGAAATTGCACAAATTATTGTGATGACAGTACGTTCTTATATTGATCGCGATCCAGCCTATTCAGTATTAGCAGCACGATTATTGTTAAATACTATTTATGAAGGAGTTATTGGAGAGGATTTAGATTATGCAAATTTAGATACTCTTTATCGGGAATCTTTTGTTAATAATATTCACGCAGCAGTAAATGCCGGTATTTTGAGTAAGGATATGCTTGACTATAATCTAGAGTGGTTGGCAACAAAAATCAAGCCAGAGCGAGATAATCTATTCAAATTCTTAGGTATTCAAACCCTATATGATAGATATTTTATCAAAGATCCCGTAAGTAAGAGAATGTTTGATACTCCTCAAGGATTTTGGATGCGTGTAGCCATGGGACTTGCTTTAGTTGAAAAACCAGAAATTAGAGAGCAAAAAGTGGTTGATTTCTATGAAATTATGTCACAAATGTATTTTGTACCATCAACCCCAACTTTATTCCATGCAGGGACAAATCATCCACAATTATCTTCTTGTTATCTTAATACTATAGAAGATGATTTGAGTCATATCTTTAAAGTAATTGGAGATAATGCTCAAATGTCAAAATGGTCTGGAGGAATTGGAACTGACTTTACTAATTTACGAGGAATTGGAGCTTTAATTAAAGGTACTGGAGTTGAAAGTCAGGGAATTGTGCCTTTTCTAAAAATTGCCAATGATACTACAGCCGCTATTAATCGTAGTGGAAAAAGACGAGGAGCTGCAGTTGTATATCTTGAGACTTGGCATGTGGATATAGAAGATTTCTTGGAATTACGTAAAAATACAGGAGATGAGAGACGACGTACTCATGATATGAATACTGCTAATTGGATTCCTGATTTATTTATGGAGCGAGTTCGCCAAGATGGAGATTGGACATTATTTTCTCCTGATGAAACTCCAGATTTACATCATATTTATGGGACTGAATTTAATATTGCCTATAAGAAATATGAGCAATTAGCTGATGAGGGGAAAATCAAATTATTTCGTAGACTGAAAGCCAAAGATTTATGGCGCAAAATGATCACAATGTTATATGAGACAGGGCATCCTTGGATTACTTTCAAAGACCCATCTAATATTCGATCTCCACAAGATCATGTAGGAGTTATTCATAATTCTAATCTTTGTACTGAGATTACTCTTAATAATTCAGCTGAGGAAACTGCAGTATGTAATCTTGGGTCTCTCAACTTAAAATATTTTGTAAAAAATGGGGAATTTGATAAAGAATTAATAGCTAGAGTAGTACCAATTGCAATTAGAATGCTTGATAATGTTGTTGATATTAATTTTTACCCAACTAAAGAGGGAGAAGTATCTAATAAAAGACATCGTCCTATTGGACTTGGTATTATGGGTTATCATGATGCTCTATATCAATTAGATATTAATTTTGATACTGAGGATGCAGTAGAATTTGCAGATTATTCTATGGAAGCAATTTCTTATTATGCAGTTTTAGCTTCTAGCCAACTAGCTCAAGAAAAAGGTGCTTATGAGAGTTTCAAAGGATCAAAATGGGATAGAGGAATTCTTCCGGTTGACACTATAAATCTCTTAGAGCAATCTCGTGAAATGCAAATCCCCGTAAATAGAATTGAGCGATTAGATTGGACTCCAGTTCGAGAATCTATCAAAAAATATGGAATGCGTAATTCTAATACTATGGCTATTGCACCCACATCTAATTTAGCTAATATTACGGATGCGGTACCTGCTAATGAACCAATATATAAGAATTTGTATGTGAAATCAAATCAAGCAGGAGATTTTACTGTTATCAATTCCTATCTTATTGAGGATTTAAAGAAAATTGGATTATGGACACCAATTATTGCTGATAAAATTAAGTATTTTGATGGGTCTATTTCTCAGATTCCCGAAATCCCAGAACAGTTAAGAGCAAAATATAAGGAAGTATTTGAAATTGATCCAAAATGGTTGGTAAAAGCAGCAGCTTATCGTGGAAAATGGATGGATCAAAGTCAATCACTTAATATATTTTATCGAGGAGTTTCAGGAAAGGAAATTGCTGATGTATATATGTATGCTTGGGAATTAGGGGTGAAGACTACCTATTATCTAAGAACCCTTGCTATATCACAGGTAGAAAAATCAACAGTAAGTATTAATGAATTTGGTACTACTCATCGCCGCGATTTTAGTCAATCAACGGTAAATACAAGTAAAGAACAACAGGTAATACCTGAGGCTCAATCAGTAGTAAATGCAATAGAATCAGGATTTATTCAAGCTCCAACTCCTGATATTACTCCTATATCAAATGTGAATCTTACTCCTGCAACTTCATCAATATCTCTTGAGAATTTACCCCCTCAACCACCCAAATCTAATATATTTGCGGTAATAGAAGGTCAAATTTGTGATTCCTGTCAATAATACATTTAATAAATACTATCAATATGTCTATTACCCAAACAAATCAAAGAATTAATATTAATGACAGACGAGTTATTAATGGAAAAGATGGGGATGTGGTGCAATTACATCCCATGAAACATATTTTTGCTTGGGATGCTTATCTTACCGGGAATGCTAATCATTGGTTACCAACCGAAATTGGTATGCAAATTGATGTAGAGCAATGGAAATCAAATACTATTTTGACTGAAGATGAGAGACTTGCCTTCAAAACTGTATTAGGATTTTTTACCACAGCTGATTCACTTGCTGCGAACAATCTCGTACTTGCTACCTATAAGCATATTACATCTCCAGAAATTCGTATGTATCTTTTACGTCAATCGTATGAAGAGGCTATACATACACATGCCTATCAATATATGGTGGAAAGTTTGGGTCTTGATGGAAGTGAAATATTCAATATGTATCGTGAAGTTGAAAGCATTTATAATAAAGCTTCATTCTTCTTATCATTCAATGATGGAATTTTTGATCCTCATTTTAAAACTGGTACTTTTGAATCCGATCAGAAATTCTTAGAGAATCTTTGTGTATTTTCGCTTATTGTAGAAGGAATTTTCTTTTATAGCTCTTTTGCAGTAATATTTGGTTTTCAACGACAAAATAAAATGCCAGGTAGTGCTGAGCAAATTCAATATATTATGAGAGATGAATCAAATCATCTCAATTTTGGAGCCGATATGATTAATACTATAAAGCAAGAACAGCCCGAATTATGGACTCAAGAATTCCAAGCTCATATTACTGATTTGATTAAAGAAGCTGTGGGATTAGAATATGAATTTGCAACAACATGTTTCCCAAGAGGTATAATGGGAATTAGTGCCGATGGATTTAGACGCTATATTGAATATATTGCAGATAGAAGATTACAAAGAGTGGGTCTACCTATTGTATATGGAACAGAAAATCCATTCCCATGGATGTCTGAGTCAGTAGATTTAGCTAAGGAGAAGAATTTCTTTGAAACTCGAGTTATTGAATATCAGACAGGAGGAACTCTAGATTGGTAAAAAAAGAGAATCGTTATATATCTATAGTGTTGAATTAATATTTGGATTATAGTATACTATAGCGGTTCTTTTTGTTTAATATGCTTGGCACAATGCTTCTTACTTTATTGGAGTAGGGGTTATTCTGCCAGGCATATTGTCTACACCTGGCAGTAATGATCATGATCGATGTTCCAACTCAAGTGATGGAGCAAATTACTGAGGAGTTCCCTTCTCATGCAGATAAACTTACTCAAGATAACCCCAGACCCATTCACCATTCGGATAATTGGATTGGAAATGTATGGTTTGACAAGCTTCAGGCGGCAGCAAATGCTAATACAGTTTTGAAACAATTATCTAATGGGCAAGAAAGCTTTAGCAATATTGGACCTATTGAAGTAGAGAAAATTCATATTGCTTACTCTGATCAAGGATCAATTCGAGTTCGAGTCAGGAAAGGACATCAAAGTGATGAAATTCTCTTGATTCATATCAATACATACAATATCACTATTAATGCATCACGTTTGTGGAAGCAAGATACGGATATAATTCCGTTTAGCAGAAATAATGCTAATACGATAATTCAAGTTTTGGAAAGGCAATTACAGCAATATCGACATCTTATCTGAGATCTATTACTTTTTTACTTCACCCCTGCATAGCGATGTGGGGGTTTTCATTTAACTATACACTTTTATGATATAATAAAATATATGTCAATATATGAAGAAGCATTACAACAATTAAATTCAGAGCAAAGAGAGGCAGTAAATAGTTTGTTTGGGCCTATTATGGTAGTTGCTGGTCCCGGTTCAGGGAAAACTCAATTATTATCTTTACGTGTAGCTCATATTTTACAATCACAGGATATAGATGTTGAAAATATTCTTTGTCTTACTTTTACTGATGCAGCTGCTCATAATATGCGACAAAGATTAGCCTCCTTTATTGGGAATAAAGCTTATAATATTCCTATTCATACTTTTCATAGTTTTGGACAATCATTACTCAAAGATTATCCAGAATATACTGCTGGTATTGAAAAAACAGCAATAGAATCAGTATATCAATCAGAAATTATCAATTCTATTATACAAGTATTACCCTATAATCATATTCTTATTCCTCGTGGGGAAGATAGAAGTAAAGTGATTAATAACATTGCAACAGCTATTAAACATATTAAAGAGGCGGGACTTACTCCATCAGAATATCAGGCCATATTACAGGAAAATAAAGCTCAATATGAAGTATTAATACCAATTATACAGGAAATTGATGCTATTTCCCTGGGTGGAAAAAAAGATAGACAAGATAAATTGCAAAAATTTAGAATATTGGCCCAGTCTATGCCTGAAATTACGAGTAATAGATATTTTGAATCATATGTACAAAGTGTAAAAAAATCATTTTTCTTGGCCCTAGAAGAGACTGAAGCTTTAGAAAAGGAAGTTTTCACCCCTATAGCAAAATGGAAATCTAAGAATCTTATTAAGGGAAAAGATGGTAAAAAAACTCTTATAGATTATGAGAGATATGAAAAACAATTAGCTCTTGGAGATATATATCGACAATATCAAGAATATTTACATCAAAATCAATTAATAGATTTTGCAGATATGCTCTTGAATGCATTAACTTTACTCAAAGAAAATGAGGCATTAAGATCAAAATTACAAGAACAATATCAATTTATATTAGTGGATGAATTTCAAGATACTAATGAGGTACAAATGCAATTAATTTTAGCTTTGATAGGGGATAATCCTGAACCTAATATATTAGTAGTGGGGGATGATGATCAGGGTATTTATGGATTTCAGGGAGCGGATATATCTCATATGTTATCGTTTCAAAGTAGATTCCCAACTACTCAATTAATTGTCCTTACACAAAATTATCGATCCCGAAAAGAAATTTTGGATATTGCAAGACAAGTTATTATTCAAGGTGAGGATAGATTAGAAAATCGTATAGAAGTATTAGAGAAAAGATTAGAATCAGCTAAATTAAGACAAGATGGAGATTTAGCCTATTATGAATTTGATTCACAGGCCGAGGAATATACCTATATAGCAAATAGTATAGAGGAATTGCGTCGATCTCAAACAGATTTATCAGAAATTGCTATTATTTCGCGTAAGCATGAATATTTAGAGGCGACAGTACCTTTTTTAGCTGAGTTAGATATTCCTCTTGAATATGCAAAGCAATATAATCTTTTGAATGAGACAATTATTCATCAACTAATTATATTATTACGTTTTATCTATTCTCTTACTCCAAGTCAATCCCCCCGCAATGATTTATTACCAGAAATTTTAGCCTATTCATTTTGGGGAATGGATACTTTAACAGTATGGAAATTTTTTCAAGAAAGAGATTATACGAAGTCTCATATAGAAAGATTATATGCTTCTTCCAGTAAAGATTTACAGGCAATAGGGGAATTATGCTTGCATTTAGCAGTAATATCAGAATATGAAACCATAGAATATATTATTTTATATTTGATTGGCTCAATTGAGGATACAAGTCATGATAATTCCAAATTTTATCAATATTATTTGGGTAAAGCAGTATTCGAGACAAAAGAAAATGAATATATTGAAAATCTAGCTAAAATTAAATCATTTATTGAACATATAAAAAAATATAAACAAGGGCAGAGATTAACGCTAAAAGATGGACTTGAGACAATTCAAGCCTATCAAAATCAAGGGGGAATGAAGGCGAAAAACACTATTAATACGGGGAAACAATCTGTTAAATTAATGACAGTACATCAGGTTAAAGGATTAGAATTCGAGACAGTCTTTGTAATTAATACTCATAATAAAGGATGGGCATCCAAGGGAAAGTCCTCACCTTATCCTTTCCCACTCAATTTACCTATTATCCCAAAACAAGATTCAGAAGATGATTTCCTAAGAATTTTATTTGTTGCTTTAACTCGATCAAAGAATAATTTATTTATTACTAGCCATCGATATAATGATGAGGGAAAAGAGCATATATCTCTTCCTTATTTATCATTTTTAGAAAAAGGAATTACCCCGCAAGTACAAGCTCTTGATATTGCAAATTCGACGTGGAGAGCTATACAGCCCAATATATTCCATTCTCAAGAAGTATCTTTCTTGGAGGGTATTATACAGCAATATCGTTTTAGTGCTTCACATTTGAATAATTTTGTAGATACGGTATATAAAGGCCCCTTAGCAGTATTAGAATCAGCTCTATTGCATTTTCCATCAATAGGAACTATATCAACAGCATATGGTAATATTCTTCATCGTATTTTTCATTATATTTCTCTACAAATTCAATCACATAAAGATTTTCCTGATATCACCGAATTAACTCAAATTGCCAATAACTATTTATCTCAGGAAAGATTAAGTATAGATAATACAGCAAAAGTATCACAAAAAATACAAGATCAATTACCAGTATTAATACAGGCTAAAAAAGAAAGCTTTTTTATACCTCATGAATCAGAATATAATGTAAGAGAATTATATTTAGAGTGGGAAGGAATCCCTTTAACCGGTTCAATAGATAGAATTGAAGAATATGAAGATTTTTATGTGATTGTTGATTTTAAAACAGGAACTCCCATATTGTCTTGGGATAATAAGGTTAAAAAAGATATATTAGATAAATATAAAAGGCAATTATGGTTTTATGCTTTTCTTTTGAAAGTTGCAGGTAAATATCAAGATAAGCCTTTGCAAGGACGAATTGATTTTCTAGAGCCAAGTATAGAAGGGGAATATATATCATTATCTATCACAATTGAAGAATCTGATATAAACTATATAAGTAAACTTACACAAATTATTTATCATAAAATAATAAGTTTAGATTTCCCAGATATTAAGGTGTATAAACAAGGGGGAACAGATAAATTTATTCAAGATTTAATGGATAATAATATATAATGAGATGAAAATAGGGATAGATGCACGATTTTTTGGGAATAGTGGTAAGGGTTTGGGTCGATATACTCAAAAATTAATTGAGGAATTAGAAAAAATTGATCATCATAATCAATATTATATTTTTTTAGGTTCTCATAATATTGAAGAATATCAACCTCAAAACCCTAATTTTCATAAAGTATTGGCTGATATACCATGGTATTCTTGGCAAGAACAAGTATTATTTCCCCAATTATTACGCAAATATCAATTAGATTTAATGCATTTCTTGCATTTTAATATACCAGTTTTTTATAGACGACCTTATATGGTTACTATACATGATTTAATTTTATTAGAATATCCCACTCGTAAGGCCTCAAGATTAAATGGAATTATGTATACGATTAAAAATCTAGCATATAGATTGGTTATTATGAATGCAATATATACTGCCAAAAAAGTTATTACTATTTCAGAATATACCAGGCAATCTATTGTGAAGCATTTTCATATTCCATCTAATGAAATGGCAATGATATATGAAGGTGTAGATTTAGAGCGTTTTAATCCTCTCAATGCACAGCCATTCGCATTTAATAGTAATGGAATTATTGAAGGCAATTATATATTATATGTGGGTAATGTATATCCTCATAAAAATATTGAACGCTTAATAGATGTGTTTTATAGTCTCAAGCAAAAATTAGATATAGATTCTCAATTACAATTGGTATTAGTAGGTAAAAAGGATCATTTTTTTGAGCAAATTATTGTAAAAGTTAATTCATTGGGACTCACTAATTCAATTATATTCCCAGGATATGTAGTGGATGAGCAATTGATTTCATTATATGAGAAATGTCTATTCTATGTATTTCCGTCTCTATATGAAGGGTTTGGACTCCCTCCTCTTGAAGCTATTGCTCTTAGGGCTCCTATTGTAATCTCAAATGCTACCTGCTTACCGGAAATTTTTGGTAAGCATATAGAATATTTTGACCCTAAATCTCAGGAGAATATGGAACAAGTTTTATATAATTTTATTATGAATCCAGACAAAAGAGAAGAACAAAAACAATATCATCAAGAAATTTTAGCTCAATATTCCTGGGCTGATATGGCAGAAAGTACAAAAAACCTGTATAATACAATTAAGATATAAATACAGAATTATGGGTAAAAAATCCTCATCGATTATCGATTTGAGACATCCTCAAACGAAATCGATAGGCGAGAATATAATACAATATACAGAAACAAATACACATGTAGAATTCAGCCCTCTGGATAACTTTGAATTACCTCTAGAAGGAGAGGAAATCATCATACAAGAACAGATACTCTATACTATTCCCGATGAATCAGAGCTTCATATTACTTTTATTCCTCAATCTGCCAAACAATATACAGGTAAGAAAAAAATATCAAAATCAAAACCTATATTACAATATAGAATAAGTAATAAAACAATATATGCATCTCGCGCCTCACTTGGTGTATTTTTATCCTTATGTTTAATTATGGTAACAAGTATACCATCTCTCCGAATGATAAATAATGGTATACGAGTAAAAGATAATCTTACTTTACAAGCAGCTGCAAGTGAGAAATTATTAGCAAAAACAGATACTAATAGTATTCAGGGGCTTGCTAATTCATTGACAGAAATTTCAAATGGGCTGAATAAAAGTGCTGAAGATATATCAGCAATACAAGGGAATCTATCAGGACTATTATCTATATTACCAGGATTATCAGTTATTCAAAATAGTAGTGAATTAACTGAAAGTACATCCGAGGCTATTGCCCTTTCTGGAGAATTATCTGAGGCTATACAGCCATTTATTAATCAAGATATTAATCCATTTGATACGAGTAAATCAGTGACATTAGTCGATGGGGTACAGAATATACAAGAAATTAATAAAAAACTTGTACCGGCTCTTGATAAATTAGATACAAATTTGAATAATCTGCCTCTTAATCTCATACCTGGTCATAGAGGAGATATGTTACGCCAATTACATACAGATATTCCCAAATTAAAGCAGGTATTACAAGATTCAGATCAATATGTAAATATATTTTTAAACTTTGTGGGTAGTGATAGATTAAAGCGCTATGTATTTATTTTTCAAAATAATCAGGAGCTTCGAGCTACCGGAGGATTTATTGGAAGTTTTGGCCTAATGAATTTAGATAGAGGGGTAGTAAAAAGTCTTGATATTCAAGAAATATATAATCCAGACGGTCAATTATTAAAGCAAATTTTAGCCCCAGGGCCATTACAAGAGCTTACTCCTCGCTGGTATCTAAGAGACTCAAATTGGTTTGCTGATTTTCCAACTAGTACTCAGAAAATCATTTCTTTTTATGAAAAAACAGGTGGTATAACTCCTGATGGGGTGATATCTCTTACTCCAACCGTAATAGAGAGATTATTAACTATTACAGGACCCATTAAACTCGATAATTATGGCGTCACAGTATCCGCTGATAATTTTGTTAAAATCACCCAATATCAAACGGGAGTAGTCTATGATAAGGAAATCAATAAACCAAAGCAATTTATCGCAGATTTAGCACCAATGCTTATTAATAAATTATTATCAGCTGATAGTAAGCAATATCAAAAAATTATAGAAGCTTTAAATAATTCTTTTCAAGAAAAACATATCTTATTATATTTTCTGGATCCTGAATTACAGAATATTGTAATAGATAATAATTTGGGGGGTAAATTATATGAAACCAATAAAGATTATTTATCAGTAGTGCATACCAATATTGGGGGATATAAGACAGATGGGGTGATAGAAGACTCTATGGAAATTAATACAAAAATACAAGATAATGGGGCTATTATTAATACAGTAACGGTAAATCGTAATCATAAGGGGGGAGACAGTGAATATGAATGGTGGAATAAAGATAATATTGATTATATGCGTATATATATCCCAAAAGGAGCTCGTATACTTCAAAGTAAAGGATTTACTGATAGAGGAGAAAAAAAATCACCAGATGGTATCGCCTCTTTTGATCAAGATGCTGATTTGGTAGCTGTGAATAGTACTTTAATACATAATAAAGATTGGCGTATTGATACATTTGAAGAAAGTGGTAAATCCGTTATTGGGGGTTGGCTTGTCACTAAACCAAAAGAAATAAGTCAAATTACGGTTGAATATGAATTACCATTTAAAGTTCAAAAGGGGGATATATATTCTCTTATATTACAAAAACAGTCAGGAAGTATCGGGGTAAGATATCAATATAATTTGGAATTACCCTCTAAATGGAAATCTGATTGGAATAATTCTTCTTTTGATTTACAAAAAACAGATAGCGGATATAGTGTCACAAATGGTATACTAAGAACAGATGAATTTATTGGACTTCAGACAAAATAATATGAATATACAAGAAAATATTGCATTAAAGGATATATCTACCTTCAAAATTGGGGGCAAAGCTCAATATCTTGTATATGCTGAGAATCAACAAGATATTATAGACTCTTTGCGATTTGCTCAGGAAAAAGACTTACCCATTGGATTAATTGGAAGTGGCTGTAATTTATTAATCCAAGATGATGATATAGAGGGGTTGATTCTTAAAATGAATACAAAATCAATAGAAATTAAGGATAATCAATTATTTGCTGAAGCAGGAGTCAGCTTAGCTATGCTAGCAAATTTCGGACATAAAGCTAATTTGGTGGGATTAGAATGGGCCCCATCTGTCCCATCCAGTGTAGGAGGGGCTATTAGAGGGAATGCAGGAGCCTTTGGTGGGGAAACTAAGGATAAATTAAAACAAATTCGAGTATATAGGGATGGGGCTATTGAAGATATTGATAGTAGTGGCTTAGATTTTCATTATCGCTATAGTAGCTTTAAGGAGGAGGATAATACGGATATTATTTTAGGAGGATTATTTGAATTGGAAAAAGGTGATATAGAGGCAAGTAGAATGCAAATTAGAGATAATATTATTAAAAAAAGCCAAAATCAACCCGTTGGTGTTGCCTGTTCAGGATGCATATTCAAAAATTATGAGGGGTTTATTAATGAGAATCTTTATAGTCAATATCCGGATTTAAAGGTATTTGTGGCGAAAGGTATTATACCGAGTGGATATTTAATTCAAGAAGCTGGTCTCAAAGGATTTACTAAAGGGGGAATTCAAATTAGTGAGAAACATGGGAATTATATGATTAATACGGGAACAGGTACATATGAAGATGTTATTAAACTTATTGATATTGTAAAAAAACGAATATTTGAGTTATTCAGCGTGCATATTGAGGAAGAGGTGGTATATTTACATAAACAAATGAAAAAAAGATAATATGTCTAATATACCCATTATCATAATCATCATTGCCTCTTATATACCGAGTTTTGCATGGCTTTATTTTGTTTTATCACAAGATATACATCCAGAAAAAGAAATTGATATTGCCAAGGCTTTTATATTAGGTAGCGCAGTAGCGATACCCGTAATATTATTTGGTATTTGGGGTAGAGAAGTATTGAATATAGCATCTATTTCATTGTCTCCCACCATCAATAGTTTTGTATTTGGAGCTTTGATAGAAGAGATTATGAAGGGATTATTTATTTACTGGTTTGCAATCAGTACTAGTCGCTTGAATGAGCCTATTGATACCTTTATTTATGCTGCAACATTGGCTCTTGGTTTTGCTGGTATTGAGAATTTAGCCTTTGTATGGAGTTATGCAACGAATATAGATGAAATGCAGAATTTACTGGTATTACGTACCTTTACAGCGGTATTGGTGCATATTATATCGAGCTTTCTTGTAACCTATGGAATAGTATTCTTGGTAAAAAAGAACAATATCATAAAAGGATTATCTCTTATTGGTTCGGGAATTATGTTTCATGGATTATGGAATTTGGCTATAGAGATGTCACGCATATCGGGAAATGGAATTATAGCAGCTATATACTTTCTTATTTGTTTACCAGTCTTTTTTGGTATGATTTTGACGATAAAACATCTAAAAATTATATCAAAATGAAATTATTTGGGGATAACACTTGCTTTTTTTAAAAATATTTGATAGTATAATAATAATGCAATACATCTAGTAGTAATTCATTTAAAAAAGTATGTCTAGCATTTTACGGAAATTAACAGGAGCAGTAGATTTTGAAGAGTCAGATCCAGCGATTGAAGATGATATCCAAGAAGATTTAAGAAGTAGATTTGTTGGCGTAGCAGATTCACCTGAATCTTTGTATACAGATAGTTCAGAGACAACTATTGTAAGTCAAACTAGTTTTCAAACAGATGACGAATTAGTAGAGGGAGCTCTTACTATTGATGTGTATCAAACAGATAATGATATTGTAATTGTATCTACCATTGCTGGGGTTACAGCAAAAGATTTAGATGTATCTATTACCAATGATATGGTAACAGTTTCAGGAGAAAGAAAAAATCCAGTAAAAGTTCGACAAGAGAATTATTTTTATCAAGAATGTTATTGGGGACCATTTTCTCGTTCAGTAATACTTCCTATTGACGTAGATGCTGAGAAATCATTAGCTGAGCTTAAAGATGGAGTTTTGACCGTAACTCTTCCAAAATCTGAAAAGGTTAAGATTAAGAAAATTCCTGTAAAGTAAATTGTAATAATGTGAGTGTATAAAAATTTCCTTTTGGGGAATTTTTTATACTTGACGATTCATCTATTTAGGTGTATACTATCAGACAAAGCTATAAAGCCAGAGACCATAAGCAGTGTTTACACAGAAGACTTATGTAGGTAAAGCAGTATATCACTGTATTTATCTTGTCTCGGCGGAAAGGTCGAGCTTTTTTGTTAGATTAATAGAGAAAATACCGTTATGGCATTAACCAAGTCACGCAAAAAAGAAATGTTGCAAGAATTGCAATCTACAATTTCTGACTCACAGGGAATGGTATTTACTGATTTTCAAGGTTCAGGGGTATCTGCTTTACAGACACTTCGAACTCAATTGAGAGTAGAAAATGCTCGATATAAAGTTGTAAAGAAAACCTTATTCAATAAGGCTTTACAGAATCTTGGATTCGAAGTTTCATTAGCTGAACAACTTCCAGGAAATCTAGGAGTTGTATTCGCTGAGGATCCAGTATTTGGAGCAAAAGTAGTAAATGATTTTGCGAAATTAGCTCCCAAAGATACCTTTACCCTTTTAGGAGGATTATTAGATGGTCAATATCTTGTAGCTGAACAAGTTACTACTCTTGCCAAACTTCCTACCAAGGAGGTCTTGCAAGCTCAAGTTGTTGGAACTCTTGCAGCTCCAATGACTCAATTCTTGCAAGTAACATCAGGAGTAGCAAGAGGTCTCGTTACCGTAATTTCGGCTTATCGAGATACGAAATAATTAAGTTAAGAATAACTATATGTCAGAAGAATTCACAGTACCCGCAAAATTTGAAAAGATTGTTGATGAGATCAAGAATCTTAGTGTTATTGAATTATCAGAACTTGTAAAAGTTCTTGAAGAAGTTCTTGGTGTATCAGCTGCAGCTCCAGTTGCAGTAGGTATTGCCGCTCCAGCCGCAGGAGATGCTCCAGTAGCTGAAGAAAAGTCAGCTTTTGATGTTATCATTGAAGATGCTGGAAGCTCAAAAATTCAAGTAATCAAAGTAGTAAAAGAAGCTACTGGACTTGGACTTAAAGAAGCTAAAGATATCGTAGACGCAGCTCCTAAAGCTGTAAAAGAAGGAGTTTCAAAGGCAGATGCTGATGAACTTAAAGCTAAATTACAAGAAGCTGGAGCAACTGTTGTTGTTAAATAACAATTCCTTTCTGTAATAAACAAAAATCCCCCCAAAAGGGGATTTTTGTTTATGGGAGAATAATGATATACTAAGTATAATTAAGTGATGATAGTTTAATGATTTTAGTATTGCAATTCAGAACCGATCAATCTGGTTGGCATGAAGTAAAATGTATCTATGATAGTGTAGAAAAAGGATATAATGATTTTCTTTTTATGAATATTATGTCACCTTTTGTAACTACAGAGATGATATTAGATAAATTATCTCAAGCTAAAGCTGTCATTTTAGGTGGTTTGGGTGAAGGTGGTTATGAAGATGAAGAGCCTCATAAAGTTGAGGCAAGACAAACCATGTTGCAAAAGATAACTCCTATTATTGAGACAATTAGAGATAGGAATATACCAACTCTTGGTATGTGTTTTGGACATCAAGTTATTGCGGATATATTGGGGGGTGAAGTTGTATCAGAACCAAGCATGGCAGAATCAGGTATTGCAGAAATTATATTGACTGAAGAAGGGAAAAACGATCCTCTGTTGGCTTCAATGCCTGAAATATTTCATGGTATTGTGAGTCATAAATCATCAGTAGTTGAGCTCCCAAAGGGAGCCGTATTATTGGCATATTCTAAAAAATGTCCAATACAAGGATTTCGTTATCAATCACATATATATGGATTACAATTACATCCAGAATTGGATTTAAATGATTATCATTTTCGTATGCAATTATATCCAGAATATACAAAACATAAAGTGAACTATGATGAGAATCAAGAAATTATTGCTAAGCAAATTCTTACTAATTTTTTAAATCAAATATGAAAGCAGGAATATATTTAGGTATTGATACAGAGTTTACAGGACAACATCCTCATAAACATGGGCTTATAGAAATAGCTTTATTAGTATTAGATAAAAACTTACAAGAAATCGCTCATTTTGAAACCCTTGTTATACCCCCTGAAGGCTTTGAAATTACTAAAGAAGCAATGAATATTAATCATATTGATTTAGATAAGGTAGATGCAGATGGTATTGATTATCAGGAGTTAGTCAAGAAAATGACTCGATTTGTACGCAAGTATTTTGAAAATAAGCCGATATTATTTGCTCATTTTATTCCCATGGATTTTGCGTATCTTAATTATATTTTTGATAGTGTTGGTAAAAATAATCTTTTTTGGAGAGAATTAATAGGTCATAGTATTATTGATACTAAGGCTTTAGCCAATACCATTAATCTATTGCATATACGAAAAGGTAAGGATATTATGTTTAAATCCACCTCTCTATCCAGTCCAGGAGGTCTTACGGATATTTTGGGTATTACTGATTATGAAGCTCATACCGCTCTTGGGGATGCTCGGGCTACAAGACAAGTACTGATTAAATTATTAGATATTTTAGATACAGTATAGTATACTAAAAGAATAAAATTATACTTAATTATACATATATGGCATATATAGAAAAATCATTTAATATTCCTAATAATACAGGATTATCTAAAGAGCAAATTTCAGTACATCTTGGGCTTTATGCAGGATATGTAAAGAATACCAATGCATTATTAGAAAAAATTCAAACTTGGCCGGCTGAAGGAGATATGATTGCATTATCAGAATTACAGAGACGCTTAGGATTTGAGTTTGATGGAATGCGTCTACATGAATATTATTTTGGTCAACTTGAAGATGGGGCTCAATCTATGAAGGACTCTAAACTACTTGATATTATCGTTAAACAGTACGGTTCATTTGAATCATATTGTGCTGATATCAAGCGATTAGCTTCAATGCGAGGAATTGGGTGGGTTATAACATATTATGATGCGGTGAGTGATATGTTGATCAATTCATGGGTATCTGATCATGAGCTGGGTCATTTAGCTGCATTACCTATTGTCTTTACCTTAGATATGTGGGAGCATGCTTTTATGGTAGATTATCGACCTGCTACAAAACTTGAATATGTTGATCAGTATGTATCTTTAGTAAATTGGGACATTGTAGCAAATAGATTATAGGAAAATGGCTGAGAATTTACTATTAAAACTTGAATTTAATACTCCAAATGGCTATATTCCTTTTCCAGATATACAGCCGCAACATTATATAGAGGCTATACAATATCATATTGATATTGCTCATGAGAGAATTAAAGCTATTGAAGAAATATCTGAGTCAAACTTTGAGAATATAATTGAGGATTTAGAATTTGCTGTATATGAAGTATACTATATCTATGGTATTGCTGATAATCTTAATTATGCTGAAACAAATCCTGGATTACAAGAACTATTTGCAGAGTTAAGTGAGATAATTACTCATTTTGGGAATGATATTTCTCTCAATGAAAAGCTTTTTCTTCAGGTAAAAAAAATATATAATGATAAAGAACATATTGATTTAACAACGGAGCAAAAGACTTTACTAGAAGAGACATATTCTTCTTTTGTACGCAATGGAGCTTTATTACATAAAGAGGAAAAGGAAAAATTACGGGAAATTGAAGTAGAGTTATCCAAAATTACTTTACAATTCCAGCAAAATGTTTTAGCTGAGAATAATGATTATAAACTTATTATTACGGATAAAGCTGATTTAGCAGGACTTCCAGAATCTATTATTGCAAGTGCCCAGAGCAAAGATAATCCTAATGAATGGATATTTGATTTGTCTTATCCTTCCTATATTCCTTTTATGCAATATGCAGATAATAGGGAATTGAGAAAAGAATTATTCTATGCGTATAATACAAGAGGGGCTAAGGATAATCAATGGGATAATAGAGAGGTATTAAAGCGTATTGGATTATTAAGACAACAAAGAGCGAAATTACTTGGATTTGAAACTCATGGAGATTATGTATTAGAAAAACGTGTATTACAAAAGCCAGATGAAGTAAAGGAATTATTAGATGCCCTGCTCACAAAAGCTATTGATATGGCTCGAGATGAAATTGCAGATATCAGTGAATTTGCAAAATCCGATATTGATGAGCTTCGAGCCTATGATTATGGTTATTATTCAGAAAAAATAAAACAAGCTCGTTATCAATTTGACGAGAATAGTATTCGGGAATATTTCCCTTTACATCAAGTATTACAGGGAGTATTTGATATAGCCAACAGCTTATATGGAATAGTCTTTATTAAAAGAGAGGATATACCAGTATATCACTCCGAAGTAGAAGTATATGAGGTGCAAGAAGCTGATGGATCTCATATTGGTATTCTGTATCTTGATTTTTATCCTCGCCCAGGTAAACAATCAGGAGCTTGGATGACTGAATTTAGAGCTGCATCATATCAGGAGGAAGAAGTCTATACTCCTCATATATCTCTTGTTCTTAACTTTTCTCGACCTCAAGGAAATACTCCATCCCTACTCACCTTACAAGAGGTCTTAACGTTATTTCATGAATTTGGCCATGGCCTGCATGGATTATTTGGAAAGGGATTATATCCTTCTCTTACTGGAACTCGTGTCTATAGAGATTTTGTAGAATTACCATCACAATTGATGGAGAATTGGGTATATGAACCCACAATTTTAGCAAAAATTGGTAGGCATTGGAAAACAGGAGAGTCAATTTCAGAATCTGATATTAAAAAAATTCAAGATATTGCCTCATTTCATGAAGCAGCAGCTACAATACGACAAATACGATTTGCTAAATTAGATTTAGCTTGGCATTATGATATACAGGATTTGGAGAATACTGATATTACAAGTCTCGAAAATCAAATTAATCAAGAAACAAAATTATTCCCAGAGGAGATAGGCGTTCTTATTAGCCCAGCCTTTAGTCATATTTTTTCAGGAGGATATTCAGCAGGATATTATAGCTATAAATACTCAGAATTATTAGATGCTGATGCTTTTGAATATTTCTTATCGCAAGGAAATACTCTTGATGCTGAAATTGGAGCTAAATTCCGAGAGCATATATTATCTCGCGGAGGATCAGAACATCCATTAATACTGTATAAACAATTTAGAGGACAAGAACCAAGTATAGATGCTCTATTAAGGAGACTCGCTAAATCAACAAAATAATTATTTTACTGCAATATATAAAAGTATTGCCCATAATCCAAACCAAGATACTAAGGTAATTGTCCAGGCATTAAATGATTTGATAGGAAATTTAATAAATCCTTGCCTTCGATTGAGATCAACTAATGTAAGAGAGGCTAGTGTTGCAGAAATACAAGATAATATACACCATGGACAAATAGCTCCAATTTGGAAAAAGGCAAGATAAGTCCAAATATAGGATATAATGACAGCAGGGAATGTTATTGACATTGCAATAAGCATAAAAGGCTTAGATAATTGTTTATGAGTCAAGAGATATAATACGGTAAGCCAAGCCATTGGCCAACCAATCATACCAAGCCAGGAATTAGGAAATCCAAACATAGTAGCATAAGTGCTATCCATAACTTTGCCACAATCAATCCAAGCATTAATACTACATCCTGGTATATAAAGTGGGTTTTTTAAAATTAAATATTTCTCAAAACTAATAATAAAGGCAGCTGAAAATCCTGTGATAGAGAAGAACAATAATAAAAGACTATGAGGGAAATATAAGATTTTTTTAAACATAATAATAGTATGTATATAATCAAATATAGTATATCATATCGTATATTAGGTTACAAAAGAGAATAAATAAACTCTAAATCGAAGGGGTTTTTATTAAATACATTTTTAACGCACTAATATCTTGACAAGAGTCTTGAAATCTAGTATTATAGACATACGTCTGATTAAAAAGACAGAACATTCACAATTCAATCAACTTACAACCAAAATTGTAAGGTTCAATAACTATTCCTTTATAGTAAACAAGAAAAAGTAGATGTTTTTTAGGAACAATCTGACGTTTTCAATGAGAGTTTGATCCTAGCTCAGGATGAACGCTGGCGGCGTGGATAAGGCATGCAAGTCGAACGGATTTATTTCGGTGCTTGCACTGAAATAAATTAGTGGCGAACGAGTCAGTATAACCTTGGTAACTTACCCCAAAGTCTTGGATAACCTGCGGAAACGCAAGCTAATACAAGATGGTCAATATATTCGTAAGGATATATTGTAAAGCTTCGGTGCTTTGGGAAAGGCCTTGGACGTATCAGCTTGTTGGTGAGGTAATGGCTCACCAAGGCTATGACGCGTAGGGGACCTGAGAGGGTGACCCCCGACGATGGAACTGAGACACGGTCCATACTCCTACGGGAGGCAGCAGCCGAGAATCTTCCGCAATGCGCATATTTGCGTGACGGAGCGACGCCGCGTGAAGGATGAAGCCCTGTGGGGTGTAAACTTCTGTCGAATGGGAGCAATTTAAGAGAGAGTACCATTCTAATAGAGGCTGCTAACTTCGTGCCAGCAGCAGCGGTAATACGAAGGCCTCAAGCGTTATCCGGATTTATTGGGCGTAAAGCGTCTGCAGGTTGAATAAAAGGTCTTTACTTAAATTCTCGGGCTCAACCCGAGGTCTGGTATTGAAACCATTATTCTAGAGCATGTTAGAGGTAAGCGGAACTCATGGTGTAGCAGTGAAATGCGTTGATATCATGGGGAACACCAAAGGCGAAGGCAGCTTACTGGGACATTGCTGACACTCAGAGACGAAAGTGTAGGTATCGAAGCGGATTAGATACCCGCGTAGTCTACACCCTAAACGATGAACACTAGACATTTCGAGTATCGACCCTCGGAGTGTCGAAGCTAACGCGTTAAGTGTTCCGCCTGGGAAGTACGATCGCAAGGTTAAAACTCAAAGGAATAGACGGGAGCTCGCACAAGCGGTGGAGCATGTGGTTTAATTCGATATTAAGCGGGGAACCTTACCAAGGCTAGAAATCTAACTGTGGGTCTCTAGAAACAGAGACTGTCTTTAAAGATCGTTAGACAGGTGATGCACGGTTGTCGTCAGCTCGTGCTGTGAAGTGTTCCGTTAAGTCGGGAAACGAGCGCAACCCTCAGACTCAGTTACAAGTGTCTGTGTCGACTGCCTGGGTTAACCAGGAGGAAGGAGAGGACGACGTCAAATCAGCGTGTTCCTCGACGCCTTGGGCTACACACGTGCTACAATGGGAAGGACAATGAGTTGCGACACTGTAAAGTGAAGCTAATCTCCTAAACCTTTCCTCAGTTCGGATAAAGGGCTGAAACTCGCCCTTTTGAAGCTGGAATCGCTAGTAATCGCAGATCAGCCTCGCTGCGGTGAATACGTTCTCGAGCTTTGTACTCACCGCCCGTCAAGTCAGGGGAGTCGGTAATACCCGAAGCATGTCCATTTAGGGCATACCACGGTAGGATCGATAACAAGGACTAAGTCGTAACAAGGCATCCGTAGCGGAAGCTGTGGATGGATCACCTCCTTTCTAAGGATATGCCTGTTGAAGTAATTCAACAAGGAATGGTCGGTCAAGATGTAAATCTTGATACTTTTACACCAACAAATCCTTATCTTTTGAGATAAGGTGCGTCAGATTGTTACTAAAAGACATGTACTTGAATAATTATTGAATGGATTGAATTGTGTATAATAAAACAGATTTCTCTTGTATAGGGGAGTCTGTTTTATTTTATATGAGAATGGTGTATAATACTTCTATTATGGTAAGAAAATTAAAGACATTATTTCCAGCCTCAACCCTTGTATATGCTACTGGGTCATTGGTTATATTGAGTATTTTATCTCGTATTTTAGGTTTAGTCAGGGATAGATTATTAACCAGTACTATTCCACTATCAGAGCTAGATTCGTATTTTTCGGCTTTCCGTATTCCAGATTTTTTATATAATATTTTAATTTTAGGTACATTATCTAGTGCTTTTATCCCTCTATTTAGTAAATTAATTAATCGAAAAGATAAATCAGAAGAGGCTCAGGCATTAATCAAGGATGTCTTATTAGTAATTGGACTTTTGATGGGTATAGTATCGCTATTAATGATAGTCTTCGCTCCCTATTTAGTAAAAATGGTAACCATCTCATATGATAATGAGAAATTTATAAATACAGTAAATTTAACCCGTATTATGGCAATCTCTCCCTTGATATTTAGTATATCAAGTATTTTATCTAGTGTACTGAATGCGTATAAAAAATTTGTTATCGTAGCCCTGGGACCACTATTATATAATTTTGGAATTATTATTGGTATTGTATATTTTTATCCTGAGTGGGGAATAGCTGGGCTTGGATATGGAGTGATTTTGGGGGCTTTCTTACATCTTTTCATACAAATCCCAAGTATATTACAGCTTAATATACGCTTACAAATCAGTACAAATCTTCATATCAAAAATCTACAGAAATTATGGAAATTATATTGGCCAAGACTTTTGGTGATTGATACTGCGATGATTAGCTTATTTATTGGTACTATTATCGCCTCCACAAGAGCAAATGCTGTCACCTATTTTACTCTTGCTTTTAATCTTAATACATTACCTCTTGGAATTATCGCCTTATCTTTTGCAACAGCGGTATTCCCATTTTTAACAGAAGCCTATACTAAGGGAGATGAAAAAGCATTTAGAAATTATGTTATAGGAGGTATTGCTAAGAATTTATTAATATTAATTCCTGTAATGATGCTTATGCTCAACTTTAGAGCTCAATTAGTACGTATTGTATATGGGGGTGGAGTCTTTGATTGGGAAGCAACACGCATTACTTTTGATACATTTACTATATTGGCTTTATCCATACCATTTCAAGGTCTTATCCCCTTATTTAGTAGAACATTATTCGCTCGCCATGATACCAAAACTCCAACCATAGTGGGTATTATTAGTATGATATTCAATATATTCTTAGCCCTTATATTAAGTCATTATTGGGGGGTACAAGGGGTGGCCGCAGCCTTCTCTATTACTATTATTGCAACTTGTCTGATGTATGGGGCTATTATATTTAAAACCATTAATCATGGAAGTATTATACGCACTATTCGATACGGTATACAGATTGGTATTTGGTCATTTGGTATGGTAATTATTGCATATGGATTAAAGCATTTACTTGGAAATATATGGGGAACTAATACCACATTGGCTTTGATTTTACAGGTGCTCGGAGCCTCTATACCGGCTCTTGCAATTTATGCTTTTATCACATGGAAACTGGGACTCACAAAAGTATTATTACAGGAAAAAGAGTAGAGTCTTTTTGCTAATTTCTTGACAAAAAGACAAAAGTATACTATAACAAGTATACTTTTTGTTCTTTCATTATGACTTCTTCTATTCAGAAAAAGCAAAGAATTAGATTGACCTATAGTCTTTTTGCCCTACTTTCCATCGGATCTGCGGTAGGACTATTCTTTAACCCACTTTTCTTTGCTCCATTGGCTATTGTCTTAAATGGTTTGTTCGGCTTACTTCTAACCCTACATGTCTTATTTGATAAAAGGTGGAGTAATCATCAATAACCGAGCGTCGTAATATGGTGACTCGGTTTTTAATTACTTGTAAAACATAGTAAAATTAGCTATAATAAAGGCTATATGCAATATATTCGTAATTTTAGTATTATCGCTCATATTGATCATGGGAAATCAACTTTGTCTGATCGTATTTTAGAATTAACCCATACAGTTGAAAAACGTAATATGAAGGCTCAGCTATTAGATTCTATGGAATTGGAGCGAGAGCGTGGTATTACTATCAAAATGCAACCAGTTCGAGTAAAATATACCCATCAGGGGCAAGAATATACATTAAATTTGATTGATACTCCAGGCCATGTAGATTTCTCTTATGAAGTTTCTCGTAGTCTTGCAGCAGTGGAAGGAGCGATTTTATTGGTGGACGCCACACAAGGTATACAAGCTCAAACTATTGCTAATGTGTATTTAGCTATTGATCAGGATTTGGTAATTATCCCTGCTGTGAATAAAGTAGATTTACCACATGCTCGGGTGTCTGAAGTGAAGCAAGAAATATGTGAATTATTAGGAGTAGAGGAATCTGATATTCTAGAAATATCAGGTAAAACAGGGCAGGGGGTACCTGAATTATTAGATCAAGTTATTGCTGAAATTCCCTCTCCCCAGACTAATTCTAATAATCCTCATGATTTTAGAGCTTTAATATTTGACTCCGCCTTTGATTCTTATAAAGGAGTAATTGCACATATTCGAGTAGTAGATGGGGCTATACATACTGCTGATGCAATCAAAATGTTAGCAAAAAAACAAGAAGCTCAGGCTCTTGAAATTGGGGTATTTACTCCACAAATGACTAAATTAGATATATTATCTGCAGGAAGTATTGGTTATATTGCAACTGGGCTCAAAAATGTAGAAAATGTAAGAGTAGGGGATACTATTGTTAAATTTCCTGAAGGACAGGAATTAGCCCCTTTAGCTGAATATCTAGAACCGGTACCGGTGGTATATGCTAGTATTTTTGTAGAGAGCACAGAAGAATACCCCATATTACGGGATGCTTTGAATAAATTGCAATTATCGGATTCATCTCTTGTATTCGAACCTGAAGCAAAAGAGGCTTTAGGTAAGGGGTTTCGTTGTGGGTTTTTGGGTATGCTTCATCTTGACATTATAACTGAGCGTCTCAAGAGGGAATATGAATTAGAGCTTATTATTAGTACCCCCTCAGTTGCTTATAGTGTAGAGCAAACCAATGGAGATACGTATACTATTTATTCCGCCTCAGATTTCCCTGATAATACCAAATTATCTCGTATATTGGAGCCCTTTGTACGGCTTGAAATTATGACCCCAAAAGAATATATTGGGGCAGTAATGGATTTATTACAAAAAAGGCGTGGGCAATTTATTAATACTCGCTATATTGGAGAAGATAGAGCTATTATAGAATATCAAATTCCATTGGCCAAGGTTATTGTCGATTTTTATGATGTGCTTAAAAGTATTACTTCAGGATATGCTTCAGTTAATTATTATCCTCTTGAGGCTCAAGAGGCTGAAGTAGTTAAATTAGATATTATGGTAGCAGGAGAAGCTCAAGAAGCCTTATCCCATATCGTATATAAGGATGAAGCTCATGATGAGGGTAAACGCATTGTGCATAGATTAAAGGAGTCACTTCCCCGCCAACAATACTCAGTTGCTCTACAGGCTTCTATTGGAGGCACTATAGTAGCACGCGAGACATTATCGGCTTTTCGTAAAGATGTTATTGCTAAATTATATGGAGGAGACAGGACACGTAAGGATAAATTATTGAAAAAACAAAAAGAAGGGAAAAAGCGTATGCGTGATACTGCTAGAATACATATTCCAAAAGAGGTGTATTTAGAAGTGTTAAAGCGTTAAATAGGGGATATTGTATTATTTATAGGGAAGGTGTATAATAATGGGGAAAAGAATTATTAATAATATACATATATGACAACCCCAATTTTGATACTTATCGCAATTGTAGTTATTGTACTTATTTATGGTGTTTCTCTCTATAATACCTTTGTGTCTCTACGTCAAAAAGTTGCTGAAGCTTGGGCAGATATTGATGTTCAATTAAAGCGTCGATATGATCTTATTCCTAATTTGGTAGAAACTGTAAAAGGATATGCTTCGCATGAATCAGGGGTATTCGAGGAAGTAACTAAGGCTAGAGCACAAGCTATACAAGCTACAGGATTAGAGCAAAAGGCAGAAGCTGAAAATGCTTTATCAGGAACATTAAAAAGTCTATTTGCAGTATCTGAGGCGTATCCAGATTTGAAGGCAAATCAGAATTTCTTAGAATTACAAAGAGAACTTAGTGATACAGAGAATAAAATCCAAGCATCTCGAAGATTTTATAATAGTGTTGTTCTATCTCTTAATACTAAGGTGGAAAGTTTTCCAGATAGCTTTATTGCATCTTCTTTTGGATTTGAAAAGAAAGAATATTTTGAAATTGCTGAAGCTGAAAAAGAAGTAGTAAAAGTTTCCTTCTAAGCAATAACCAAGAGTTTATATGACCTTATACGATCACAAAGATCAGAATATCCGAAAAACCTGGGTATTAATGACAGTATTTATTGCCGTTGTTGTTGGAATAGCCTGGGTATTTAGTTATACATTAGATAGTCCAAGTATTTTTGTCTGGGCTTTGATTGGGAGTTTATTTATGAATGTGATTTCCTATTGGTATTCTGATAGTATAGTGCTTTCAATATCCAATGCTCAGCCAATAGATACTAAAAACCCAGAAGAAAAGCGCATATATAGACTTTTAGAAAATCTAGCTATTACCGCTGGATTACCGACACCTAAACTATATATTATCAAAGACACTGCTATGAATGCTTTTGCAACCGGCAGAAATCCGGAGCATTCTGCTATTGCTCTTACTACCGGTATTATATCAAGATTAGAGCAATCTGAATTAGAAGGAGTAATTGCTCATGAATTATCTCATATTGGGAATCGTGATACCCTGATTCAGACTATATCAGTAGTATTGGTGGGACTGGTAGCTCTACTTGCTGATTGGTTTTTACGCATTAGCTTTTGGCGGGGCGTAGGTGGGAGAAGCAATAATAATGATAATGGACAATTAGGAGTAATATTGGGTATTATAGCTATAGTTCTTGCAATTCTAGCTCCTATTTTTGTACAATTATTACATTTAGCTATATCTCGTAAAAGAGAATATTTAGCAGATGCTAGTGGAGCTTTACTTACTCGTTACCCTGAAGGATTAGCAACCGCCTTAGAAAAAATCAGTAAGGATACTGAACCCCTAGAGGTCGCCAATAGAGCCACAGCTCATTTATATATTTCAAATCCACTTAAAGGTGGTGGGGCAAAGGATTTGTTCTCCACACATCCGCCCATTAATAAGCGTATAGCAGCTCTTCGTGGAATGGACATAGATACAGTATAATAAAACAACTTTATGGATAAGCTAGTTAAAAGAACAAAAATTGTCAGTACTCTTAGCCCTCGTGTAGCTACGGAAGAATCTTTAATAGAATTTATTAAAGCAGGAGCTAATGTATTTCGGCTGAATTTTTCTCATGGAAGTCATGAGGAATATACTCAAATGATTCAAACCATTAAAAAAGTGCGTACAGATTTATCTATTCCTGTCGCTATACTCCAAGATTTACAGGGTCCAAGAGTAAGAGTAGGAGCTCTAGAGAATCCATTAGATATTGTGGTAGGGGAAACTATTTATATTACCAATGATACAGGGGTATACCATTTTGAAGAAGGAGTCAAAACATTACCTATTGATCATGATTTAAGTCCTATTTTAAAACCAGGAGAAACCGTATTAATAGAAGATGGACTTATTGAATTATTGGTATTGGAATCAATGCCTGATAAACAATATACTATTGCTGAGGCCAGAACAAATTCTCAGATTAAAGGAAGAAAAGGAGTTAATTTCCCGGGTAGTTCTGTTAATTTCCCTGTTATTACCGAAAAAGATAAAGCTGATTTAAGTTTTGGTCTACAGCAAGGCGTTGATTTTATTGCTATGTCTTTTGTACGATCAGCTGAGGATATTAAAGAGTTAAGAAGACTGATTGAATCAGATAATAATAAGATGAATAGTCCTCTTATTATTGCTAAAATTGAAAAACCTGATGCAGTAGCTCAAATTGACTCTATTATGGATGAAGTTGATGGTATTATGGTAGCAAGAGGAGATTTGGGTATTGAAGTTCAGGCTGAAAGAGTGCCCATTATTCAAAAACATATTATTGAACTTGCTTTACTTAAAGGAAAGCATGTAATTGTTGCGACCCAAATGTTGGATTCTATGATTCGTAATCCCCGTCCAACTCGAGCTGAGGTTTCGGATGTGGCTAATGCAGTTATTGATCATACTGATGCTGTAATGTTATCTGGTGAGACTTCGGGAGGAGCTTATCCTTTAGAGGCAGTATTAATGATGCAGAAAATTATTACTGCAACTGAGGAATCATCATATGATAATTTTTTGGATGAATATATTGCGGGTGATGAGGATAAGAATATTTATCGAGAACTTGCGTATGGAGCTCAGCATTTAGCAAGAGCTAGCGAAGTGGATGGAATTGTGATTATTGATAAAGAAGGTAAAGGGGTGGCTGAATATATGTCTCAATTTAGAGCAGAAATTCCTGTATTTGTAATTACAGAAAATCAGGAATACTTTTATCATACTGCTTTGACTTGGGGAGTCATAGGATTGTTACAAACAGATAATAACCCATATGAGCTGATTCAGAATATTCGCCAAGAACATTTTGATACGAATATTGATGGACATTATTTTGTGGTAGTTGATATTAGTGAGGTTGGAAGAGAGTCTATACAGATGTTTTTTGTATAAATTTTGACAAGATAACAAATATAAGGTAATATTAGACATGCTATTGAAGAATATTATGATAGGACCCATACAATATATTAAAGAGTCACAAGCTGAGATCAAAAAAGTCACTTGGCCAACTCGAGAAAAAGCATTTCAATATACTGGTATTGTTGCTATTATTTCTATTGTATCTATGATTATATTGGGTGGATTAGATATATTCTTCAACTTTATTCTCAAAACATTTATTCTCTAATTTAGACTTTCGATATGGCAAAGCAACATCCTATTAGTATAGAAAAAAATTGGTATGTTATTCATAGTGTATCAGGACTAGAAGATAATGTGGCCCAGAATTTGAAAAAAAGAATAGAATCTCTTTCTATGGAAGATTATATTTTTGATGTTGTAGTTCCAAAGGAAAAGAAAATTAAAATTAAGAATGGGAAAAGAGTTACCGTAGAAGAGAGGATTTTTCCTGGATATGTATTTGTAGAAATGATTGTAACAGATAATTCTTGGTATGTTGTGCGGAATACTCCCAATGTAACAGGATTTATTGGAGCTGGTACAACTCCAATTCCAGTTTCACCTGATGAAATGCATTTTATTGAAAAGAAAGTAACCAAAGAAGAGCCTAAATATACTCTTAATATTGATATTGATGATTTGGTTAAAATTACCGATGGACCATTTAAAGATTTTGAAGGAAAAGTATCTGAAGTTGATGAATCAAAAGGAAAATTGAAGGTTTTGGTAAATATGTTTGGACGAAATACTCCTGTAGAGCTCGATTCACTACAAATCAAAAAAGTATAAACTCAATTTGAGTTTATGAAACATTTTACAAAAATGGTAGAAGATTTTATTTGTAAAAATTGCGGATTATCTGTACATGGTAATGGGTATACGAATCATTGTCCAGAATGTTTATATTCTCTTCATGTAGATAATTATCCAGGAGACAGACAAGAGAATTGTCAGGGTTTAATGAAGCCAATTGATATCATATCTAAAGGAGGGTATCCCATAGATATTATTCATGAATGTCAGATATGTCATAGTATTAAATATAATAAAGTCAATGATAATGACTCTACTAATACGATTATTGAAATAATGAAAGAAAAAGTGAAAAAAGAAATGATGCGATAATATCTTATATATAATCGATTTATGGTATACTAAAATAAAGATTCAAAATTAATATATGGAATATACAAATCAATTTTTATCAATAGGATTATTGGTATTGAGCGGGATGATTAATTTCATTATCGGAATATTCATTTATTTTTTTGCATATCAATTATCCCATGGTAAATATGTATCATCTAAATATTTTGCATATCTTTGTTTTGGTATATTTACTTGGGCTTTATGGTTGGGGCTCCGAACCTTATATTTTTATCCTGAAGGAAATATATGGGGTATATATATTGCTAATATTGCTATTTATATTACTATTATTAGTGTTGTACAGGTATTAGTGTTTTTTGGATTAGCTTTTCATAATACTCAACGTACATTTCATCAATATCGATTTTTATATTATCCTTATATTTTGGTTGCAATAGCAATTCTTATCCCACAAGTTGGAATATTACAATTAGATGCTAATAATCCCATTGCATATCAATCATTAGCATATTATATATTTATTCTTTATATTGTGAGTTATAGTATTTTATATATAAGTTTATTAGTATATCGCTATAATAGGGTAACTAATCATACAGCAAAAAGACATATACAAATTATATTATTGGGGACAATATTTAGTTTATTAGCAGCATCTATCACAAATATTATACTTCCATCTATATTTGGTAATACTCAGTTTATTTATTATGGTCCAATTGCAACGGTAGTATTATCAGCAACAGTATTATTTGCTATTATTCGGTATCGATTATTTCGTATACAGCTTCCTATTGCAGGACTCATGACAACATTGGTTATTACTATTATATTATTAATTATACGATTTATTATTATTGATAATAATTTTTCGGAGGGAGTACAGTCAACTATGTTAGTCGTATTTATGTTTACCTGTTTATATACATTTTTAACCAGAGAAGCTTATGTAGGTGCCCAGAAACAAGTTATTCTCGATAATAAAAAACAAGAATTAGAAATTGCACTTGACTCCAAAAATGATTTTTTGAAAAATGCCTCTCATCAACTCAGAACTCCATTAACAGTTATACAGGGATATTTAGCAATGATTACGGGAAAAGAAGATCCCAAATATACATTAAATCAAGCAGCATTAGATGATTTGCAAAAAGCCTATATCAGTGCAAAAAATTTGAATGAAATTATTAATGATGTATTATCCGCTAATGATGTTAATGCAGGTCGTTTTGGTATAAATATCAAAGATACCATCGATTTAAAGGAATTAATTGATACGATTATTGAGGAAAAACATGAATTATTGAATAGTAAATCAACTAAAGTAGTATTTAAGAGTAAAGGGACCGGTATGCAAGCCTTTATTGATAAAGGGAAATTAAAGGAAGCTCTTAATAATATTATTGATAATGCTGTCTTTTATGGGAAAGGAAAAATTAGTATTACTCTTGATGCTAAGGGAAAAGAATTTTTCATTATATCAGTTCAGGATAATGGGGTAGGTATTACCAAAGAAGATGCTAAGAAAATCTGGAGAAAATTTGAGAGAGGTAAAAAATCATCACTTATTAACCCCAATGGGTCTGGACTTGGGTTATATTTAGCAAAGCAAATTATGCTGAAACATGGTGGCGACATAGAGGCCCACTCAGATGGGAGAGATCAAGGTAGCATATTCATATTTACTCTTCCAAAGGAAACCTTAACGCATGCCCCAGCAGAATCATTTGGTATTAATATACCACAGGCTACTCAAGGGTAGTATTCTTATGAGTAATATGGTATGATTAAGCCGCTTTAAAGCTATATTATGTCGAAAAAATTATATATTACTACCAATTCAATTGGCTTTAAGCATCGCTTAAAACAAGTTCTTCAAGATATTTCAGTAACTATTCATCAAGGGGATAAAATTGCTTTGGTAGGGGATAATGGAACGGGTAAAACTACTTTATTAAAGATTATTGCAAATCTTATTAAGCCAACTAAGGGTATAGTTGAAGAATTAGATTCTGTATGGTATTTACCCCAATTAGATTTGGAAATATTTCACTCTAATATTCCTATTTCAGAGTATATATCACAGTTTATAGAAGATTGGTGGGAAGTTATTGATCTCATTGAGCATACATTTGATTTTAGCATTGATACTAGCCGAGAACTTAATACCTTAAGTGGAGGAGAAATTGTAAAATTACATTTAGGTATTATTTTTTATATTAAACCAAAAGTACTATTATTAGATGAGCCTACAAATCATTTAGATATACAAGCTCAAGAATGGTTGATCAAAGCTATACAGGAATATCCCTATAGTGTATTAATTGCCTCTCATGACACCTCTTTTGCAGATAGAGTAGTAAATAGAGTATGGGAATTGGAGGATGGGAATATAAGAGAATTTGGCGGTAATGTGTCATTTTATCGAGAACAAAAACGTTTAGAAAGTGAAGCGAGATTGCGTCGTTATGAAGTTGCTTTGAAGGATAAAAAACGTTTAGATAAATCGGTGGCATCAGAGGCGAAAAGACAAGAACAAAATATACAGGTTGGAATTAGAAGTAGACAGGATAGAAGTGTATCTCGTATGGATAGAGGATATCTTAAAAGCAAGGCTCAGATGAGAGCGGGACAAAAAAAATTAATGTATGATTCCCGATTAGAAGATAATAAGGAAATTATTCATGAGCTAGAACCACAAATAAAGCGAGATGTAAGATATTATATTCCTCATCAAACAATACAAAATCAAGAAATTATCCTCAATATTCGAGATGGTCTTGTACAAGTTGCTGAAACGGTACTTATTCGAGATATTCGATTTCAAGTTTCTAGCGGGGACAGAATTGCTTTGATTGGAGGAAATGGGACGGGTAAAAGTCAATTTTTTCATATGCTTATGAAAAGACAATTATCTTCTGGTATTTTAGAAATTAAAGATAAGACTAATATTGTATATATGGACCAAACATATGCAATTGTTTGTCCCCATAAGACGATATTGGAAAATATGCGAGATTATAATCCCAAAGCTTCTATGATGACAATTCGTCAAAAATTAAGAGAATTTTTATTTTGGGATGATTATCAAGTAAATCAATATGCAGAAAACTTATCCGGGGGGCAAGTAGCAAGATTAGCCTTTGCAATGATTAGTTTACAACAAGTAGATATATTATTATTAGATGAGCCTACAAATAATCTTGATATTTCAACACAAGAGGCAATTATACAAGGATTATTAGCGTATAAAGGAGCTTTAATTATTATTTCTCATTCACTTGATTTCTTGAATCGAGTAGGAATTCAGGATATATACTGTGTTGCAAATCAGCAATATATTCAGCATCCTTATAGTATTGAAGATGAAAGATTTCATAGTAAATTATTAGAAATAATCGGTAATGGAATTGTCCCTTAAATTGTGATACTATAAATATACATAATCCAATATAAATAAAAATGATTTATAGTATCTTATCATTAGGTGTAATTGCAATTCTTAGTATTGCTTGGACTTTAGTATATAAAAAAAATCATACAAGTATATCACAATGGTTCTTATTTCCCTTGACGGGAGCGATTATATGGACATTTGGTTGGTTGGGAATACACATTATTTTTTCTAAGCCAGATTTTTTTTCAAAGTCTCTATATATAATCTTCCAACAAATTATGTTCTCAGGACTTATTGCTGTGCCATTAGGTCTTATTATAACAGCATTGTATTATCCATTTAGTAAGACAAATACTGTATATAAGAATAGAATTTCTTGGGCTATTAGTATTGTGTATATACTATTTTTGATTCCTATTTACACCTCATTTCATTTATTTCAAAATATCAGCATATATAACAATGGTGTTGTCTTAGAATATGGACCTTTATTCCAATATTATCAAATAGGATTAGGGATAGCTTTATTTATGAGTATTATAGTCATTATAAGTCGATTAAAGCATATTCAAAAAAAGAAAGACAAAATAGTATCATTATATTTTATTATGGGTTATTTTATCACTATCATAGGGTACATTACTAGCACATTATTTATTTTTATTCAAGGGGATAGTACTTTTATGAAATATAACCCACTTTTATTACTGGTCTGGATTGGATTTATTGTAATAGGAGCTATTCAATATAAATTAGTTGACTCAAAAATCTTTATATCCCAAATTATTATTATATGGGCAGTAATTATTATTGCTGTTATCACATTTAGTAATACATCACCAGTTACTCTTATTATTGACATATTATTTCTGATTATATTTAGTGTATTAGGAATTATTCTTATACAAAACTTACAAGAATCATCTTATATCAAAAAAGATTTAAATAGAGATAATCGCAAATTACAAAAATTTATTAATGTAAAAGATAATTTTTTGAGAATGACAACACATCAATTGAGAACCCCAGTAATTATTTTAGAAGAATATACCAGTACTTTGATAAATAAAGTATCAAAGAATCAGTCTCCTGAATTAGACTATTTACATAAAATTCTTATTAATAATTATCGATTAAAAGAAGTGATAGAGGATTTAACTCTTACTTATGCTATAGAAGCTGATAAATTTGAATTAAATCATATTGTTCCAGTAGATATTGCTCTCATCATAGAGCATGTCATGGAGGATATTAAAACATCTCAAAAATATCTTGATATTACAATGCGATTAGAAAAAGCCAATAGAAATTATATTATTAAGGGGGAAGCCCATTATTTAGAATTAGCTTTTAAAAAAGTAATACAGAATGCCTATATATTTGCAAATGAAGAAGTGATAATACGGTTACATACCAATAAGGATAGTATTCTTATTTCTATTGTAGATGATGGAATTGGTATTAATAAAGATGATTTGCGACAATTATTCCTTCCTTTTATACGAGGATATAGGGCTCCTGTATTAAATCCAGATGGATCTGGATTAGGTATTTACTTAACAAAACATATTGTTAATAGCCATGAAGGTAAATTTATGTTAAAAAGTGATGGTGAGGGCTTGGGTGCTGAAGCTATAATTATTCTCCCTAAAAATTAAATATGAATACAGATTCACAATATATTATTGAAGTATTATTAGGCTCTATTGGGGGGCTATTAAGTTTAGCCTTGGGGGTATTTTGTGTCGTAATATATAGAAGTACAGTTAAAAAATATACTATAAAGCATCGATATGTAGGGTGGTTTGGAGTATTATTAATTGCTACAGGAATTTGGGCATTATGTGAGGTCTGGAATGAACAGCAATTTTTTGGAGGATATGAATTGGCACTTACCTATGGAATTGGTATAATGTTACCCCTTATATTTTATATTTTTGTTAAATCATTGGATAATACATTCAAATGGGATTGGAAATTCTTTCTCTTTCTCTTTATACAGATAAGTATTATTTTGTATTTAATTCACCCACAATATGGCATTGTAGATTATCAATATCCATCGCCTGAATTACGACTAGGATCTTTTCAGCATCTTGTATTTGTACTCTATATGTTCTTAGCCAGTTTTCTCGGATTATCATATTTATTAAAGATTGTACGTACAAAAACCATTCCTTATGCTGAGGGTATATTTGTTGCTCTAGCAGTACCATTTAGTGTTGTAGCAATTGCTAATATTGTAATTCCCTTTATATTCCTTGATAATTCATATCATCGTATTGGGCCATTGGGATTATTATTAATGGCTATATATATAACCTATATTATTATTAAACAAGAGGCTTTAAAAATACCGGTTATTCTATTCCAGTTATATGCACTTGGAACTATTCTGGTTACAGCTATTGCAGTACAAATAGGGTTAATCTTATTTGGAGTTACAAGTATTTTTCAACCGGAAAGAATTATTTTGATTATTATATTAAGTATTATCGTGGGAGTTTTAATGAATCAAACATTACAAGGGTTGGAAGATGCCAATTTAGTGCAAAAAGTCCACAAAGAATTAAAATCTTCTATTAAGGCTAAGAATCAATTTATTCAAATATCCTCGCATCAGTTAAGAACTCCTATTACTGCAATTAAGGGATATTTATCTTTATTAAAAGAAGCGCATGCCCCCAAAGATGATGCAATGGGCCATTATATTGTACAAATGAGTGTCATTGTACAAAATATGTCTACTGTTATTGAGGATGTTTTGAATGTAAACTCTCTTAATTCTGGTGATTTTAGTGTAAGACTAGATGATATATTTGACTTAGAAAAACAATTAACAGACACAGTTGAAAATAAATCATTCCTAATGGATAAGTCAAATATCAGTTATACTTATACCGTAAAAGGAGATGATTTTATGATAAAGGGAGATGAGGTAAAAATACGAGAAGTTTTGAATAATGGACTTGATAATGCTTTGCAATATGGTAAAGACCACATTAAGATCCAACTTATTGGAAATAAAAAAGAAATACAAATTAAAATACAAGATAATGGTATTGGTATTACGCCAGCAGAGCAAAAAATTATTTTTAAACCATATAAAAGAGGCGAATCTGCTCAGCAAATACGTCATGATGGAACTGGGCTTGGGCTTCATTTGATGAAATTGATCATAGAAGCCCATAAAGGAACTGTTAGTATAAAAAGTGAGGGAAGAGATAAAGGAAGTATGCTTACCATAACGATTCCAAGAATTCATCAAGATAATAAAAAGGTGGTGGAAGAGAAATAATTCAGTTTTCCTCTTGACTAAATTCCAAATATGGTTTAGAATAGTTCAGAGTGTGTTTGACTCGACCGTGTTTTTATTCAGTTAAACAATAATAATTAAAGTATACTTCTATGGCAACCGAAAAGTATGAGCGAAACAAGCCCCATGTAAATGTAGGAACTATTGGTCATGTTGATCATGGTAAAACAACATTAACTGCAGCTATTCTTAATGTACTTAGTTTAAGAGGAAATGTAGTTACAAAAAAAGCTGTTAATGAAATCGATGCAGCTCCTGAGGAAAAAGCTCGAGGAATTACCATTGCTACAGCTCATGTTGAGTATGAATCAGATACTCGTCATTATGCACATATTGATTGTCCAGGACATGCTGATTATATCAAGAACATGATTACCGGTGCTGCTCAAATGGATGGAGCTATCTTAGTAGTATCTGCTGCAGATGGTCCTATGCCTCAAACTCGAGAGCATATTCTTCTTGCAAATCAAATTGGAGTACCTCAAATTGTAGTATTCCTTAATAAAGTTGATCAAGTTGATGATGAGGAATTGATTGAACTTGTAGAAGTAGAAGTTCGAGAACTATTAAGTAAATATAGTTTTGATGGAGATAATGCTCGAATTGTTCGAGGATCAGCTCTTAAGGCTCTTGAAACAACTGATGTTAATTCAGATGCAGCTAAGCCAATCTTAGAGCTTGTTGATGCTCTTGATGAAGCTATTCCAGAACCAAAGCGAGAAATTGATTTAGATTTCTTGATGCCAGTTGAAGATATTTTCTCAATTGAAGGACGAGGAACTGTAGTAACCGGAAGAATCGAAAAAGGAATTATCAAAGTAAACTCAGAAGTAGAAATTGTTGGACTTCGACCTACTCAAAAAACAGTTGTTACTGGAGTTGAGATGTTCAAAAAGCTTCTTGATGAAGGGCAAGCCGGAGACAATGTAGGGCTTCTTCTTCGAGGAGTTAAAAAAGAAGATGTTGAAAGAGGACAAGTACTTGCAAAAGTTGGATCTATTACTCCTCATACTGAATTTGAAGCTGAGGTATATGTTCTAACAAAAGAAGAAGGAGGACGACATACCCCATTTGTATCTGGGTATAAGCCACAATTCTATATTCGAACTACTGATGTAACAGGAGAAATCACTCTTCCTGAAGGATCAGAATTAGTTATGCCAGGAGATACTGTTACTGTAAAAGTTGCTCTTGTAGCTCCTATTGCACTTACTGACAATCAAAGATTTGCAATTCGAGAAGGTGGGCATACTGTTGGAGCTGGAGTTGTTACGAAAGTTATCAAATAAGGCTTTAGATAAGAAAAAAGTATGTCAACTAAAAAAGAAGAGTATAAATCACGAATACGGATTAAGATCAAAGCTTATGATTATAAGTTAGCTGATCAATCATCTGTACAGATTATTAATACCGCTATGAAATTTGGAGCAAATGCTGTGGGACCTATTCCACTTCCTACTTCCATTAAGAAATATACGGTATTAAAATCAACATTCGTGCATAAAGACTCTCGAGACCAATTTGAGATGAGAGTTCATAAGAGACTTATTGATATTGCAGAACCAAATTCTAAGGTAATTGATGCTCTTATGAATCTCAATCTCCCGGTTGGAGTAGATATTTCTATCAAGTATCTCAATTAGTAATCAAGGTAAAGTGTAAGTATGAAATTTTCGTTTGCTCAAAAGATTGGAATGACTCAAGTGTTTGAAGAAGGTAAAGTAATACCCGTCACGAAAGTTCAATTGTATCCCGATGTAAAGGTACAAGCTCTTATTGCTGAAGATAAAACAGGATATAATGCTGTGCAATTTGGTGCAAAATATTCTAAAAAGGTAAAAGATACTGAATTACCAAGATTATTAAAAGAAGTTCGTGTAAATAAATTCCCAGAATTAGAAGTAGGTGCTGTATTAGATATAGCTCAATATGAAGTGGGGAATGTCTTAGAAGTAAAAGGAGTTTCAAAAGGAAAAGGATTTGCTGGAGTAGTAAAACGACATGGATTTGCTGGAGCAAATGCTACTCATGGAACCAAGCATACTGAGCGATCAGGAGGTTCTATTGGATCAGGGTATCCAGAGCATGTTTTGAAAGGACGTAAAATGCCGGGACGAGATGGATTTAAAACTCAAACATTAAAGAATGTAAAAGTTGTAGGAATAGATATTGAAAATAATCAATTATTATTAAAGGGAGCAATTCCTGGACCTAATAAGGGATTATTACAAATTGTCGGTTAGATAAGTTTATATGAAGATTCAGGTAATTACCACAAAAGGAGTAAAGAAGGAGCAATATGAATTGCCAAGTGAGATATTTGAAGTAGCTCCAAATGAGAGTTTAATTCATCAGGTATATCGATATTTGGTTTTGAATAAGCTTTATCCTGTAGCTCATACCAAGGACCGCTCAGAAGTACGTGGAGGAGGTAAAAAACCTTGGAAGCAAAAAGGAACTGGTAGAGCTCGACATGGATCAACTCGTTCTCCAATTTGGCGAACAGGAGGTATTACTTTTGGACCTACAAGTGCCAAGAATTTTGCAGTATCTATCAATAAAAAAATGAAGCGGAAAGCTTTATTTATGACCCTTTCATCTAGAGTAGCTGCTGATAAATTTGTATTATTAGATGATTTTGCATTATCCGCAATTAAAACTAAGGAAGCAGTATCAATTTTGAATAATCTTAAGCTTGAAGATAAGAAAACTCTCGTAATTGTACCTCGAGAAGATAAATATGCAGAAAAATCATTTGCAAATATCCCAACTGTCTCATTAATATATGCTGATTCATTGAATATTGAGGATATATTAAAAAGTGATACTATTTTAACTTCAGTACCATCAGTTGAGACTATTAAGGATATCTATAAGAATTACGTTTAAGGATATGGCAAAGAAAGAATCTACAACTGAAGCAGTACAAGAATTACAGCATAATACACAATCATATCAGGTATTAATAAAGCCTGTGATTAGTGAAAAAACGTATTCTTTATTCCAGAATAGACAGTATTCATTTGAAGTAACTGGGAATACGAATAAGCAAGAGATTGCAAAAGCAGTAGAATTATTGTATAATGTCAAGGTTTCACAAGTTCGAGTAATGAAAGTAAAACCACGAAACGTATTTGTGCGTGGAAAGAAGGGAAAGACAACAGGGTATAAAAAAGCCATTGTGTCATTGAAAGAAGGATTTAGCATCAGTATTTAGATATGATTAAGCATCGAAAACCCACCACACCAGGAAGAAGAAAGAGCTCAGTTGTTGATTACCGAGAGGCTTTAACAAAGACAACTCCAGAAAAGTCTTTATTAGCTCCTATTCGCTCAATGTCAGGTCGTAATTCACGAGGAGTGATTACTGTGCGACATAAAGGAGGACGAAATAAAAGAATGTATCGATTGGTTGATTTCAAGCAAAAGCGTTTTGATATTGAAGCAATTGTACAATCAATTGAATATGATCCAAATCGATCTGCTTTTATTGCTCTTGTTACCTATACAGATGGAATCAAATCATATATTTTAGCTCCAGGTAAATTAACCGTAGGGCAGAGACTATTATTTAGTAAACAAGCTCCTTTAATTATTGGAAATAGATTAACATTAGAATTTATTCCAGTGGGAACTGAAGTATATAATTTGGAATTATTCCCAGGAAAAGGTGGTCAAATTATTCGATCAGCTGGAAGCGCAGGACAAGTATTAGCTGTGGAAGACACCTATGCTTTAGTAAAACTTCCTTCGGGAGAAGTAAGAAAAGTACATAAAACCGTATATGCAAGTATTGGGAGAGTAAGTAATGAATCTCATATGCTTGAGAATATTGGAAAAGCTGGACGAAATCGATGGCGTGGAGTAAGACCAGCAGTTCGAGGAAGTGCTATGAATCCAGTAGACCATCCACATGGAGGAGGAGAAGGACGACAACCAATTGGACTTAAGTCACCAAAAACTCCTTGGGGTAAAATTGCTCTTGGTAAAAAGACCCGTAAGAAGAATAAGCCAAGTAATAAGTTTATTATAAGTAGAAGGAAATAAGTATAGTATATGTCTAGAAGTCTTAAGAAAGGTCCCTACATCGATGAGAAATTAATAACCAAGGTTTTAGCATTAAAACCTGGAGATACTACCATCATCAAAACATGGGCACGCCATAGTACAGTTACTCCAGAAATGGTAGGATTTACTTTTGGTGTACATAATGGGAAAACTCATATCCCCGTGTATATCAAAGAAGATATGGTAGGACATAAGTTGGGAGAATTCTCAGCAACTCGTAAATTTATTGGACATAGTGGTAAGAAAGCTAAATAAGTACTCGTATGGAATGGAATGCAACACTTAAAAATCTAAGAATTAGTCCGAGAAAAACTCGGTTGGTTGTTGATGCTGTGCGAGGGAAATCTGTAAAAGATGCACTTGCTATACTTGATACCTTGAGTCAAAAATCAAGTATTCCGGTCAAAAAGCTTATACAATCTGCAGTAGCTAATGCTAAAAAGCAAGATTCAGTATTAGAAGCTCAATTACAGGTATCATCAATTTTTGTAGATGCAGGACTTACATTAAAGCGTTTTCGGCCTCGAGCTTTTGGAAGAGCATATACTATTCGTAAAAGAAGTTCACATATTACCTTGACTTTGAAGGAACTTGATATTGTAAAGAAGAGAAAAGCTGCTACCGAAGCTAAAGAAATAGCTGAAAAACCAGCTGTAAAAGAGGCTGTAACAACAGCTACTAAGGCTAAGACAACTGCTGTCAAAAAGCCAGCTAAGAAAGTAGTTACCAAGAAAGCTCTCAAGGATAGCGATAAATAATTAGATATATGGGAAATAAGGTTTCAGCAAATGTATATAGACTAGGAGTCACAAAGGGATGGACATCTCGATGGTTTGGTACTGCTAAAAATTTACCAAAAGATTTACAAGAAGATGCAAAAATTCGTGTATTTATTACAAAAACTCTTCCAAAATCAGGAATTAGTACTATTGATATTGAAAGAACTCCTCGATTAATAAATATTATTATTCATACTTCTCGAGCTGGAATGATTATTGGAAGAGGAGGAGCTGGAATTGAATCATTAAAGAAAACTATCAAAAAACTTATTGGAACTCAAATTGATTTACGCCTTACTGTTGAGGAAATCAAGAATCCAAATGAAAATGCTGCTATTATTGGAGAAAATATTGCTGAGCAATTAGAAAAAAGAATTCCATTCCGACGAGTATTAAAGCAAACTATAGAAAATGTATTCCAAAGTCAAAATGTAAAGGGGATTAAAATATTATTGAGCGGAAGATTAGATGGAGCTGAAATGTCTCGAACAGAATATTTGACTAAGGGAAAAATTCCTTTGGCTACTCTTCGAGCAAATATTGATTTTGCTAAAAAAACCGCTTATACCAAATATGGAACTACCGGAATTAAGGTTTGGGTATATAAGGGGAATGTATTAGAGGAGCAAAAATAATAAGTTAAGAATTCTATTATGTTATTAGCACCAAGAAAGACGAAGCATCGAAAAATTCATAAGGGAAAACCTTCTGATAAGTTAAATGCAGCCTCCAGAGGAATAGAATTATCATTTGGTTCTTATGGTCTTCGAGCCACAGAAGCTAAATGGATTACTGCTCGTCAAATTGAATCTGCCCGACGAGCCATTAGTCGATATACCGCTAGAGGAGGTAAGGTTTGGATTCGCGTATTCCCTCATAAGCCTATTACTACCAAAAGTGCTGAAGTAGGTATGGGAAAAGGAAAAGGAGCGGTGGATCATTATGTAGTAAACCTAAAAGCAGGTAAGATTTTATTTGAAATTGATGGTGTTACCAGAGAAATTGCTGAAGAAGCTCTTAAAAGAGCTGGAGCTAAGCTCCCGGTAAAAACAAAGTTTATTAGTAAAGAGCAATAAAAGCTTGACTAATTGCAAAAAATTCGATATACTATAGCCTATGACTGGCGCTTTAAGAACAGAGTTATTATGAGTAAAGAGGGATACAATACCAAGGCACAAGGAGAATTACAAAAGATTCTTGCTGAGAAGCAATTAGAACTTGGTAAGCTCATCTTTGTAAAAGGAGATCCTTCTCAAAAATCAGATGGCTCAGCTATCAAAGCATTGAGACGAGATATTGCTCGAATTCAAACAGTATTGACCAAATTATCCTAATTTTAACTATGGCAGAATTTACTATTACATCTAAGACGAAAACTCGTACCCTAAAAGGTAAAGTAGTATCTACTGCTATGGAAAAAACTGTAATTGTAGCTGTGAATCGTACAAAATCAGATCCTTTGTATAAAAAGCGATATACCGTTACCAAGCGATATATGGCACATAATGAAAATGCAGATATTAAGCTTGGAGATGAAGTTGTGATTGAAGAGTCTCGACCATTATCCCGACATAAGAGATGGGTAGTAATACAATAATATGATTCAGAAAGAGAGTAAATTAAAGGTAGCTGATAATTCAGGAGCAAAAATCATTGAATGTTTCAATGTTCTTGGAGGAACTCGCAAAAGATATGCTCAATTAGGAGATATTATTGTTGCTTCAGTAAAAAGTGCAGAACCCCGAGCAACAGTGAAAAAGGGAGATGTAGTGAAAGCTGTAGTTGTACGTCAGCGAAAAGAATATCGCCGAGCTGATGGATCATATATTCGATTTGATGAAAATGCAGCTGTTATTATTGGAGGGAATAAAGAACCAGTTGGAACTCGTGTATTCGGACCAATTGCTCGTGAAATTCGAGAAGCAGGATATATGAAAATTGTATCATTAGCACCAGAAGTACTGTAATAAGACAAGCATATGAAGATTCGAAAAAATGACACAGTTGAAGTTCTCTCTGGAAAAGATAAGGGAAAGAGAGGAAAAATCATCGAGGTAATACCATCTCGAAACCGTGTTCGTGTTGAAGGAGTAATGCTCGTTAAAAAGCATCAAAAACCTCGCAAAGAAGGGGAGACAGGTTTAATTATTGAGAAGCCATCAACTATTCATATGTCTAATGTTGCTTTTGTAGATACTGAAACTGGTACTCGAACAAAAGTATCATATAAATTTGTTGGGGACAAAAAAGTACGATATAGTCATAAATTGAATAAGGAATTATAGTATGTCAAGTTTGAAAAATCGTTATCAAGAATCACTTCGTCCAGAACTTATGAAAGAGTTTGGGATTAAGAATACTTTTGCTGCACCTCAAATTGAGAAGATTACTCTCAATGTAGGAACAGGAAAGAATTTTCGTGATGTACAAAAATTTGAGAAGGTAAAGTCAATTTTGACAACTATTTCTGCTCAACAACCAATTTCGGTAGCTGCTAAAAGTTCTATTGCTCAATTCAAGACTCGACAAGGAATGACAATTGCACTTAAGGTTACTCTTCGAGGAGAGAGAATGTATGATTTTCTTGATAGATTAATTTCTATTGCACTTCCTCGAACTCGAGATTTTCAAGGAATTGAATCAACTAAAATTGATGAGAACGGAAATGTAAATTTTGGAATTAAAGAGCAAATTATTTTCCCAGAATTATCCAATGAGGAACTCGGAATTAATTTTGGATTACAGGTTAATATCACCATTTCCAATTCCAATAAGGAAAAAAGCCTTCATTTATTAAAATCAATGGGATTCCCATTTAAGCAATAAGAGTAGAAATATGGCAACAGAAGCACATATCGCAAAGTCCAAAAAGAAGCAGAAGTTTAGTACTCGTGGTGTTAATCGATGTTTTAAATGTGGAAGACATAGAGGATATATCCGAGATTTTGGATTATGCCGTATTTGTTTCAGAGAACTTGCTTCAGAGGGATTAATCCCTGGTATTAAAAAATCTAGTTGGTAATTATAAGAATTATATGAATATGACTGACCCAATTGCAGACATGCTAACCAGAATCCGTAATGCACAAGCGGTGAATAAGAGAGAGGTATCCATCCCTTACTCTAATCTTAAATTTGAAATTGCAAAATTATTAAAGACTAAGAAATTTGTAACAGGAGTTACAAAAGTTGATCAAGAAAAAGGATTTCCTCTTCTTGTTATTGATCTTAAAAAAGATGGGATTAAGGGAATTGATAGAGTGAGTAAGCCAGGACGTAGAATTTATCTTGGAGCTCAGGAACTTCCAACACAATTTAAGTATGGAAAAGGAACTGTAGTGCTATCTACCTCAAAAGGAATTATAGATGCTAATACTGCAAAAAGAGAGAATTTGGGAGGAGAAGTTATTTGTCAAATTTGGTAATTAAGTAAGTATACGATTATGTCAAGAGTAGGAAAAAAGCCAATTCAAATCCCAGAAGGAGTATCCATAGCATTACAAGATGGAGTATTGACTGTTACAGGTCCAAAAGGAGTATTATCTCAAGATGTAAAGCATCCAGTAAGTTTTGAAATAGGAGAAACTGAAATTTTTGTAACTCCACAAGAGCAAATCAAGAATATTAGTGCTTTTTGGGGATTATATCGAGCTTTACTCCAAAATATGATTACGGGAGTAACAGATGGGTTTACCAAAAAACTTCGTATTGAAGGAGTGGGATATCGTGTAGCATTACAAGGACAAACTCTTGTATTGAATCTTGGGTATTCACATCCAATTGAAGTAACAGCTCCAGAAGGTATTACTTTTGAAGTAGATAAAAATATTATTTTAGTAAAGGGTATTGATAAAACTATTGTAGGACAAGTATCTGCTAATATTCGGGCTACTCGACCACCAGAACCCTATAAAGGAAAAGGTGTGAGATATGATGATGAATTTGTCAGAATGAAAGTAGGTAAGAAAACATCTTCTTAAACACTTGAAATAAGAAGATAAATGTGATAAAATAAGGATTATAATGCATATAGTATGAAGGCAATTTTGGACAAACAGCGACGATTAGCAAGAAGAAAAGTAAGAGTGAGAGGAAAAATCTCAGGGACCTCTACTATTCCTCGATTAGCAGTATCCAAAAGTAATACCAGTATATATGCTCAACTTATTGATGATATTAAGGGAGTTACTTTACTTGGACTACATAGTAAATCATTGAGCAAAGGAAAAAGTGTTACTATTACTGATGCTGAAAAATTAGGAGAAGCATTAGCGGTAGCTGCATTAGAAAAGAATATTTATCGTGCTATATTTGATAGAAGAGGACGAAAATATACTGGAAAAATCTCAGCTTTTGCAGAAGGAGCTCGTAAATCAGGATTAAGAATTTAATATGGCAAAGCAGCAACAACAATCAAGACAGCCAGAAAAGCGAGAATATGATCATAAAGTACTAGATATAGCTAGAGTAGCCCGTGTTATGGCTGGAGGACGACGATTTTCTTTTCGAGCAACTGTTGTAATTGGAGATCGTAAAGGAAAAGTTGGAGTTGGAATCGGAAAAGGAGCTGATACCGCTATTGCAATTGATAAAGCTATTAATGCTGCCAAGAAAAAAATGGTACAAATTGATGTAAGTACCGGTACTATTCCGGTTGACGCCACTGCAAAATTTGGTAGTGCTCAAATTATTTTAAAGCCAGCCAAAGAAGGAAAAGGAATTGTAGCTGGTGGAGCAGTTCGAACTGTTGTAGATTTTGCTGGGATTAAGAATATTACCGCTAAGATGCTCGGAGGAAAGAATAAGCTCAATAATGCTCAAGCAACAGTAAAAGCTTTGTTAATGACTCAATAATATGCATATTCATACATTATCACCACATCCATCACAAAAAACTCGTAAAAGAATAGGACGCGGAGGAAAGCGAGGTACTTATAGTGGAAAAGGACAAAAAGGACAAAAAGCTCGATCAGGAGCTAAAATTTCTCCTCTATTCACCGGAGGTAGTGCTGCTTTAGCTGGACAAGGAAGCCGAGTTATTCATAAAAGAAGAGGACAATCCCCAGTACAAGGAGCTCATCGAATTGGGAATATAAAGGGTAAAACCGCCTATACTATTGTAAATATTCAGTCAATTGCAGCCCTATTTGATAATGGAGCTATTATTAATCGTGAAAGTCTATTACAGGTGAAATTAATTCGAAATAGTACTACAGATATTAAAGTATTAGCCAAGAATACTGGAGAAGCTATTGATAAAAAATTTGTATTTGAAAATATTGCGGTATCGAAGACAATACAGGATATATATAGTGCATAAGCTATATATAGTTGAGGGAGCCTTTGTGATATAATAGATAAATGTTAAGATATAGATATGAAAAGATGGCTCTATATACCTCGAATACCAGAGCTTAGAAATAAACTTCTACTTGTATTTGGTATATTAATAATATATCGGCTTATTGCATCTATTCCTATTCCAGGAGTAGATACTGCTCGTATACAAGCTTTTGCTGATTCTAATCAGCTTGTAGGACTTCTTGATGTATTTTCAGGAGGAGGATTTTCTAATTTTTCTTTAGTAGCATTGGGTGTTGGGCCATATATTACCGCTTCTATTATTATGCAATTATTCACAATGGTAGTCCCATCATTGAATCGATTATATAAAGAAGAAGGAGAACAAGGAAGACAAGTATTCAATCAATATACAAGAATGCTCACCGTACCACTTGCTATTGTGCAGGCAATGTCAACATTGACATTATTAAGAAGTCAAAATATTATTCAGGATATTACCAGCCTACAAGTCATTACTATTGTCGCTTTAATGACAGCAGGAAGTATTGGACTTATGTGGCTCGGAGAGATAATCACCAATCAAAATGTAGGGAATGGAATATCATTGATTATATTCGCAGGTATTATTGCGGGGCTCCCAACAACATTAAGTCAATTTTTCTTAAACTTTAATAGAGGAGAGATTCCATTATATCTTGTATATACCGCTCTTACCTTAATTGTTATATATGCAATTATCTTTATTACTGAGGGACAGCGTAATATACCCATATCATATAGTAAAAAATCGCGAGGATCACTCGTTAATGCACAAGTTGACACCTATTTACCAATGAAAGTAAATCAGGCTGGGGTAATGCCGATTATTTTTGCAGTATCTCTCGTATTATTCCCACAAGTTGTAGCTAATTTATTAGTACAAAGTAATATTTCTTGGCTAGCCTCAGGAGCTCAAGCAGTTAATACTTTCCTTTCTAATCAAGTAGCTTATGCTAGTCTCTATTTCATCTTTGTATTAGTATTTACCTATGTGTATACTACCATTGTTTTCGAACCAAAAGCAGTGGCTGAGAATTTACAAAAACAAGGAGGTTTTGTAACAGGAATTCGTCCAGGAGAAAAAACAGCTCAATATCTTCAATATGTATCCAATAGAATTATTATTTTTGGAGCTGTATTCTTAGGTATTATTGCGGTATTACCATATATTGTTACTGGATTTACTGGCAATCAAGCATTAGCCATTGGAGGAACTAGTCTCTTAATCGTGGTATCTGTAATTCTTGAGACTATGAAACAAATCGACTCACAAATTATTGTGAGAGATTATGATAGTCTTTAATATGGAGAATTACTAAAACAGTAAAACTTATCCACATAGATACAATAGTGTATAATCAATGAATATGGTATACTATTAAAAGAGAATAATAAATACACATTTTTATGAAAAAAATAAATTCAATATTAGGTATGGTCGTATTAATGACATCTTTGTTTTCCCCTCAGATAGCAGTATTAGCTCAGGGTATATCGAGTATGGATATAGATAACTTAACTCAAGAAGAATATGATAATCTAGTGAAAGAAAGAGAGCAACTTGAAAGTAGTCGGGGGGAGCTTCCAGAACCCCTATCACCAACTCCACCCACAGCAGAAGAGGTAGAGAGATGGATTAAGGAAAGCGAAGATAATCCCCCAGAAGAAATTCCATATATAAGTACATTAAAGGAAGAAGGTTTAAAGAATGCATCACTAGGTAATTGCTTTGATGTATATAAATTTAATAATATACGACTAGGTATTATTGTGGATCAAAATGAATATCAGACAGGAGCAGAAGCTAAGCCAGGATCAGGTCTTATAAGATTTACAGGAAATATTGAAAATAATAATAATTATCCACTAGTAGATTTAAAGATAAAAGCTAAAATAGTTAAAATTGAACAAGAAGGTAATAAGAGAATAGTTAAGACAGTAGATGAAATAGTGATAAAAGATAATATAAGCTTAGCAAGTCAGGGAACACAGGAGATAGATGAATCATACCAACTACCAATTAAGGCGGCTAAAGGAGACTATGAAATATTATTGTCTGTAGTTTCCAATGATCAGATTAGTGTAGCGGGATTAAGCTTTACAGATGATGTATATGCATCTAAATTAAATTTTAAAATAGAAGGTGATAATACAGAAGAGATAATTATTAAACAAAAAGATATAACGATCAATGATGTTCCGTATAATAATTTATCATTCAATCCTAAATATAGAGATAAAAGACCAGTTACAATCAAAGTACCGATACAGAACAATACAGATACAGATAAAGAAGTAGAAGTAGAATATGAAGTATATAGCTGGAGTGATGACATAGGGAAAATAAAGAAAGAATTAAAACAATTAAAAACAATAGCCAAGCAAGGTACAAGTATAGCAAGCTATACAATAGAAGAACAAGCAGAAGCAGTATATTATATTAAAATAAAAGTTAGAGGTAATAATGTGCTCACAAATATGAGCTGGAAAAATATAGCAAATATAAGGTTTGTGAATGAAGATATAAGTGAGCCAAGAATAGCTGCGGTAACATTAAATACTAGCCCATATAGTCCAGAAAAAGGTGATATACAGCTTTTAACTTGTATACATAATACGAATGAGACTGAAGTGGAAACAATAGTAGAAAACACCATAAAAGATGAGAGTGGTAAAATAATAGCAAGTAGTGAATATAAAGGAACGGTTACAGGTCAAGTTGATGGTATATATACTCAATTGCCAAAAAATAAGAGATATAATACCTTAATGGTAACAAGTACAATTAAGGATAAAGACGGAAATATACTGAATACCGTTGACTTAAATTATGACTGTAAAGAATTAAACCCAAATCAATGTGGTCAGGGAAATACAAATGGTAGTATATGGGTATTATTAGGAGGATTATTAGTGTTAGGAGGGCTAGTGTTTGGATTTCGAGAATATAGAAGGAGAGCATTAAAGTCGATAAAATAAGCATATGAAAAACCTTAAATATAACCATATGAAATATATAGTAATACTACTATTATCCTTAATAGTATATATGTTACCTCAACAAAGTTCTGCAATATCCGTACCAGTTAATTATACAGATAGCTGGAATTATTATAGATTACATAAAAGAGGTGGCTGTGGAGGTCCACCTGACTTTAAGGCGCAAACATTGTTTGGTATGAGTCTAGACAAACAATTTACTCTTCAAGCTCAAGGTATTAGAAACTTAAATCAAAATGAGTCAGGAGCTGGAGATATCCCTGTTGGAACAAATTTGCTTGCATATAATGATAATGTAACCGGATCTTATTGGTACGCTCAAGTAGATAATGCTACTCCCCCCATGGACAATAATATATATAACTGGAATTATATGAGCAGTGGAGGAGATTGTTCAGGCGGTTATGAGGTGCAAAATCAGATGCGAGGAGGGATAATAGGTCAAGTGGGGCATAGTATCTCAAGTAGTGATCCGAGTATTATAGATTGTGCTTCAGCACCTAATCTTAGTAGAGGATGTACTACTAAAAGAGAAGGAGTTGCCACATTGACTGTTAGTTGGCCAGGGTCTGGTTCTTATTATGTCGAAAGGAATTACCAGTGGGGGAGTACTTTCCCTAAGATTACATATGAAGCGCAGGTATGTACAGTCACTGGATATACATTTGTAAGATATTCGGGGCGTGTACCTATAACAAAATGTTCTTGTCCTGCTGGTACAAATCAAAGAATCGTGTCAACTGGTCGTGTTGGTGGTCAAAGCGTGGTCTGTATAAGAAATTTGGGGAACGTCTTTACTGCAGCGGGAGGAGGGTATGCAAGGGAGGGATGGGGATATTCCTTAAATCCAATAACCTATACTGTAAGAGTAAAGAATCCAAACCAAGCACCAACAGTAGCCTATACAGGAACAACAGGTATAGGATATAATACCGCAACAGCAAATTGGAGCTATAGTGATGTGGATGGAGATGCTCAAACAAATGCTGCAGTACAAATAGCTACTGATCCCGGCTTTACTAATATTGTATGGGGTGGATATGCTGGTACTGCAAGTAATATAGCAATATCAGGACTTATACCAGGGACAACATATTATCCACGAGTAGCAGCATATAATCCAGTAAACGGATGGACAGGATGGTTAAATGGAGTAGCCTTTAGTACAAAAGTAAATAATCCACCTAATCTAGATCAATTAAGCTGTGGAGGAACAGGAACAGGATATACAACAGGTAATATAAATTGGAATTATACAGGTACAGATGAGCCAGGAGATGAGTTAGTATTAAAAGCAAAATGGAGAAGAGAAGGAGAAGTAGATTGGGTATGGGACAACTTACCATATAATACTAGAACAGGAAACATAGATATAAGTGGATTAATATCTGGATATGAGTATGACATACAAGTAAGTCTAAACGATAACCGCAATAGCAACTTAGGAGATAGATGGAAAGGATGTGGAAGATTTACAACCACAGAATATCCAGAACCTAGCGTAGATTTCAATTTAAAGAGTGGAAGTACAACAGTAGCAAAAGGAGAAACTTTAACAATAAAGACAGGAGATCCAATTAGTACAAATTGGAAAATAACTAATACAGACGGGTTGAATCCTAGTAGTTGTGCATTAAGTACCGAAGGAGTAAGGACTATATTTAATGAAAGTGGTTTAGGGTTTGGACCAGACTCGAGACAAAACAATAATGTAGAACCAGATAAAGCTGATCAAACATATACAATAAATCTTAGTTGTACAGGGAAGGAGGCAAAAGTTCCAAGATCAGTCAATGCAAATATTACATTAGTGATACAAAGCTATCCGTTAATAAGTTGTAGAGTAGTAAATACTAAGGTAGTAAGTGCAGAGAGGCCAACAGCAGAAGTAGAAGGGACAATAGGGAATGCAAATCCACAATATACATGGCGAATAAAAAGGACAATAGGAGAGAATTATGGAAGTCCAATAACAAGTGATAGTACAACACAAAAATTCACTCTAGATTATACAGGATTAGGACTAGGGAAATACAATCCAGTCATAGAAGCAAAAGGATCATTAGGAAGAACAGCAGAGAAAACCTGTACTGGAGATATAACTAATTTTGGGGATAGATCTATTAGAGAAGTAGCTAAATAGAAGAATATGGTGAGAAAAGGAGGAATATCTCTATAGGATATTCCTCCTTTATGATATACTAAATACTATTAAATAACATCTTGTCTTCGGAAATAAATATAAAGACTAAGAGAAATGGTAATAGCAATTCCAACGGCTATAAAAAAAGCTGTATCATTATTGAGAAAATCCATTTTAGCATTAATACCAAGTAATCCAATAAACAGTGTTGAGGGAGCAAGTGTAGTAGAGAATGTGGTTAATGTCTTAATATTTTTATTTAATTTATGAGATAAGAGAGTTTGATTGGTCTGATCAAAGGCCTCAATAGCTTCTTTAAGATTTTCAGTAATATTCCAAATATGAATATTAGAAGACATTATATCGGTAATACTTTTTTGTTTAATAGAATTATCCGGAAAATATTGAGGGGTAAGCTTAAATGATGAATCAATGACAGATTTATGAAGCCGTATGGTTTTGCGAAAATCAAGTACATCTCTTTTTACAATAGATATTTCAGATATCATATTTCTTTCATTTCCCTTAAAAATTTCCTCTTCAATAAAATCTATTTTCTCAGCAATACGATTAAGAGGTGTCATACAGGCATTTAGCATTATGGCAACTAAATATACATACAATTCAACAGGACTATCAAAACGAGAGGTTTTACCCTCTACATGGGCTATTAAATCAGTAAGAAAATGTAATTCTGTTTTATGAGATGTAACAAAATATCCTTGACTTAATATACAGTCAACTTCAACTGCATTATTTTTACGCAATTTTTTATCATAAAGAGGATAATGTAATACCACTGCCATATAATCAGGGAATTCTTCTAATCGCTGAAGATGAATGGGGGATTGTAATATTTTTTCAGTAGAGTGTTTAAGATTGATAATAGCATCTAAATTCTCAATATCACTTGGAATATCCGGATTAATATCTATCCAGACAAAATTTGAAAATTGAATTTTTTTCATATATATATTAAACTATACCTAGTATTAGTCTATCAAGTATATTGAAAAAGTCAATATTTATATGTTCAAAACTCAATATCATCAGGAATTACCTATCAGAATAGACAAGTTTTTGGCGACTTTCCTCACCGATGTCTCAAGAGAATATGTACAGGATTTAATTCATAATCAATTAGTATTAAAAAATGGTAGTATTGTCAAAAAACCAAAAGAATTAGTATCAAGGGGAGATATTATAGAGGTAAATACTATTGAGCTCAAAAAACAACATTTTGCGTCAATATCACAAGAGGAAAAAGAGAGTTTATATAATAAAGTAAGAATTATATTCGAACATGAGGATTTCTTGATAATAGATAAGCCAGCAGGATTACTCGTACATAAAACCAATAACCCAGAATCATATTCTCTGGTGGATATTATACTAAAGCAATACCCTGAAATACGAGGGGTACGAGACAAACACCAATCAAAAGAAGCTGAATTACAAGAGCGAGATGGTATCGTGCATCGTATAGATAAAGATACCAGTGGAATTATAATAATGGCAAGAAATCAAGAAGCATTTGAAATATTTAAACAATTATTTCAAGATAGAAAAGTATATAAAGAATATATATGTCTTGTGAGAGGTCATTTGCGAGAGTCTCAGGGTAATATTACATACCCAATTATGAGGTCCAAATTAGATCATACCAAGCGGGTAGCAGTAGTTAATGCTAAACAATCTGGTATAAAGGAAAGAACAGCCCATACTGAATATTGGGTAGAACAGGAATATCACCAAGCAAGCTTACTCAGAGTAGTAATACATACGGGCAGAACCCATCAAATTCGCGTGCATATGAAAGCAATAGGGCATCCCATTATAGGAGATACCTTATATGGAGGTAAACTTGAAGCTCAGGATACACATTCTCTCTCACGACAATTCCTCCATGCTCACAAGATAGCGGTTATCTATAAGGGGGAGGAGTATAGCTTGGTATCAGACTTACCCTCAGATTTACAACATTATATTGCAAAACTCAGATAAGTAAAACTTATCCACAATAATTAATATTGATAAGATATGCTATAATAATTAAGAATACATAATATAAATACATATGCAAAGAAAATATAAAGCATTAGCAATATTCGGGATAATAGTAACACTATTGTCACCACATATAATAGTGAGAGCCCAAGAAGATAATATTGAGGGTGATGTTTTGACAGATATATCAGGTCTAGACCCCACATCTGTAAAAGAAGGTGAAATTACAAACTGTTTCGATACCTATAAATTTGGTTCAGAAGGCATAGCTCTTACAGCGGGGTCAGAGCTTAATGAATATAAGCCATATGATTTGGTAGAAGTCTCAGGAAAAATATCAAATAACAATCCTTATCCGGTATTAGGACTAACAGTAAGAGCTAGGGTATTGAGAAATCACCCTAACCCAGTAATACAAAGAGCATTATATACCACCGTAGATGACCTTGTGGTAGCAGATAATATATTAATTAAAGCAAATAGTGAATATGATTTAAATTTTGCTTATAATATCTCAGGAAATGCACCAGCAGGTGAATATAAGATACAGTATTATGTATATAACCAAAATAGATTTAATTTAAATGGACTATCCTTTACTGAAGATATAGTGTCAAATATGACAGAATTTGAGGTATTGGGTGGGAATGAGCATTTATACCTAGATAAAACTAATATCACTGTAGATGGACAGATTAATGACACTAGGGCGTTTATCACACAACATGAGCAGGGTAAAGATATACCAGTCAGATTACCATTAATTAATCCAACAGGAAAAACTCAAGAAGTAGAGGTTAGTTATAAATTATATAAATGGGATGAGATATTGGAAAGCAATTTTATAGAAGAGCGGATTCAACAAATAACTATAGAAGCTAATGGTAAAATAGATTTAGAATATATAGTAAAGCAGACAGAATATCCAGTGTATTATATGGTTATAGAAGCAAATCCAATAGGAGAAAATTTAAAGTCTCCTAATAACCAAGAAAAAACAATGGCACATATAAGGTTCTCAGTAGAAGGTAGTAATAGACCAAGAGTAAATTGGGTAGGATTAAATAAGAATCCATTTGAAGGTGGAGATGTTGAATTATTAACATGTGTACATAATACTGTGTTTGAGACAGATGAAGGTCCAGTAAAAGTTCAAAGTATAGCTAAGGATGAGAAAGGAAGAGAGCTAAGTAAAATAGAGTATGAAGGTGTAATGCCATCAGCAATAAGTGGAATAAAGAATAAACTCAATACAGAAAAAAAATTTAATACAGTCACAATAGAGACAAGTATATACAATGCAAGCAATGAGCTAGTAGATAATATAATCACAAATTATGATTGTAATGAAATAAGTCCAGATTTGTGTTTAGTAGAATCAAAATCTAATAATATAATAATTATAGCAGGGCTAATATTATTAGGTATATTGGGAGGATTTATAGTATATAAGAGGTATAAGAAGTTAAAGAATTAAATATATGAATATGGAAATGACTACCAAAAATATAGCAATCTCTATTATTAGTTTAATATACCTATTCTTCTTACTACCACAAAATACTTTTGCAAATAGAGTAGAACATCCGAGCGAGACAATATCAATAGTCTGTGTTATTGCATGTGACGATACTAATAATACCTTGAGAATTCCAAGTATTTCAGGACAGATTTATGCTTCAGCTAAAACTCAAAAATTTGATATGGTTAGATCAGATAATAGTAAGAATCTAACAGATGGAGCTGAGATACCAATAGGAACAAAATTAAAATATACCAATTATGATAAAGAACCTGCAAATGGAACATGGAACTTTACTGGGGGTACATATGATTCTCCAGATATGAATGAGCAGTGGTATCAACTTGACTTTAAAGCCAATGAAACTTATGAAGAGTGTATATGTGAACAATATAAATGTATCGAGGAGAATAAGCAGGGTGAGTGTAAAAAAAGATCTACTACTGACTGTAAAAAAGAGAAATGTACTACAAAAACTAATGACAAAACTAAACAAGCCCAAATTAAGGTATCCCCTCCATCTAATAATAAACCCGATAAAATAGAAGGTAGGGGAGCTGTAGTATGTGATAATGATAAGAGAGAGTGTACTACTACAAGCACAGGAGATGCTAGTATAACCATTACTTTTCCTAAGGCAACCGCAACTATAAAAGGCCGTTTAAAAGATGACGATGACGATAGAGAAGATACATCAGAGTTTAAATTTGATAAAGTTAGTTTTACCTATGATTTTACAGTATATGATCCAAACACACCTCCTATTGTAAGTAATTGTGGGGCAAGCAATGTAAACTATGAAGACGGTAGAATTACATGGAATTATAGTGATGCTGATGGAGATAGACAAGCTAAAGCATATGTACAAGTATCTACCGCATCAGATTTTTCACAATTTAATTATGGAGTAAATAAAGTAATAAATAGTAATGCTACTACTCTAGATGTGAACGGATTGATTCCTGGAACTAGATATTATTTTAGAGTCAAAGCTAATGACGGCAAAGTAGATGGAGGATGGTGTAATACTGCCTCATTTAATACTCCTTCTAACAATCCTCCTAATTTAGATAGATTAAGCTGTAGTGCAACATCAGGAGCAACAGATTATACAAGAGCTAACATAAATTGGAATTATACGGGAACAGATGAGCCTGGAGATGTATTAGTATTCAAATTAAGATATAAAAAGACAACAGAGTCAGTATGGAATACTATAGCTTTACCAGGTAATCAAACAGGAGTACGAAATATAGCTAACTTAATATCTGGATATGAGTATGACATACAAGTAAGTCTAAACGATAACCGCAATAGCAACTTAGGAGATAGATGGAAAGGATGTGGAAGATTTACAACCACAGAATATCCAGAACCTAGCGTAGATT
>JBIIRM010000010.1:0-12397 GCA_044341565.1 Minisyncoccia bacterium
AATAGCAGCAATAACTAACAAAATTTCTAATAAAGTGAACCCTTTTTTCTGAGGACCTGATACTATTTTCATATGAGTTTTATTAGATTAATGATAACTCTATACTAATAGTATTCTTAATAGTAAAATTTTACAAGTCAAGTATGTAAGTTATCCACAATAAAGTATATAGAATATATCTTAATTTTATGCTAGTATATATATAACACTGAATAAATCAAATATAGATACATGTTTATTGAAAATTATCTTAATAATAGAGATAAATCAAATTCCAAAAAAGCATATATTATTGTTTTTTATATAATATATGCTTTTTTGTTATATGTTACTCAAATTAATACCGCATTTGCTGGAACAGGAGTAAATCAACAAATTCCGTATTCAGGGAGTTTGGTAAATAATGCGGGAGTAGCTCTTTCAGATGGGTCTACATATAGAGCTAAATTTGTATTATGGGATGCATTAAGTGGAGGTACTCAAGTATATGAAGAAATTCGAGATGGAATTACTGTTTATCCAGTTACTGGTGTTTCTCCTGCATTATCAATTAATGATGGGCGATTTGATATATTATTGGGAAGTCAAAATACAACTCTCCCTACTATTTTAAATAATGATACCTTATATTTGGAAATACAATTAGATGCTGATAATAATGCATTGACAGGTGTGGGGGGGTATGAAGAGGTTTTTGCCCCTCGTCGTCGTATTGGATCAGCTGTATCAGCTATTAATTCATTGAGACTCGTTACCCCTCCCGGAGGTGTTGATACAGATACCTTGTCATTAGATATTGCGGGTAATGTGATTGCAACTTCATTAGGTGGAGTAGCTAATGGTGCTGCAGGTTTAGGATTCGATAGGGTTTTACTCGCTAATAATCTTGGTCAATTCAGTCAAGTTAATATTTCAACATTAGGTGGTGGGGGTTCTGGTTGGGGATTACTTGGGAATGCTACCACTGATGCTTGGAATGGAACTTTGGGAACATATCTTGGTACAACTTCAGCGCAACCCCTAGTCTTAGCTACTACGAATGCAATAGCTCAAGATATCAAGTTTTTTACTGGTGCCAATGGTGCTAATGAAAGATTAACCATTACAGGAGCAGGAAATATTATTGCTCCCATATTGGGAGGAGTTGCTAATGGTTCTGCTCCAGTTGGATATGATAGAGTATTGCTGGCTAATAGCAGTGGTCAATTTAGTCAAGTTGATATATCAACTCTTGGTGGTGGCGGTGGTAGTCCAGGAGGATCCAATAATCAACTTCAATTTAAAAATGGAGCAGCTTTTGCTGGTGCTAGTAATGTAGAAATTGATCAAGGAGCTTTGCGATTAATTCCTCAAACCACTCCAACAGCACCTGTATCGGGGGCTATTCTCTATACTGAGCCTTTAGCGGGGCGAGATTTACCTTTTTATATTACCCAAAGTGGAAGAAAAAAAGCTATTGGTGAGGCTTGGTTTGGTGCACAAACACCAGTACAAGTAGGGATTTCTAGTGGTACTGCCGCTCCTATTTCTCAAGGAGCTACATTGACTACTGCGGCAACGCTGTCATATCAATTTTCTGCAAGTTCTACAAATAGATATTTATCTATGCCTCGTAAGCGATATAATACGGCTACTGCAAATGCTACTACTGGAATACGACAGGCTTATACACAATTTTATTCTGGTAATGCGGCGGGATATGGAGGCGTATTTTTCTCTACTCGTTTTGGAGTGAATGCCAATAAATTATCTACTGTTTTTGTGGGATTAACTTCTTCTACTGCGGTCCTTGGAGGAAATGCTTCTGCTTTAGTCAATATGATTGGTATGGGCTATGACCTTACGGATCCTATTACGGGTAATTGGTACTTAATGAAGAATAATGGAGCAGGGGTAGCTCAAAAAATAGATTTAGGGGCTACTGATGCAGCCCGAGGAACTGACATAGGATTTGAATTAAATATGTATAATCCCCCAAATTCAACTACTTGGTTTGTATATATTACGAATTTGAATACAGGAGCTGTCGTATTGAATACTTCCTATGTTGCTGATGAGGAGGTACCAGTAGTAAATACCGGACTTGCTTGGAAGGCTGAAATACGAAATGATGCAGTAGCTACGACTGCGAATATTGAACATAATTATATTTATATTGAAGGACAAGGTTGGTAGCATATGATATACTCTTTAATGAGTAATGTAAAGGAATGAAATATGGAAGTAATTGATTTACGGAATAAAGATCGCATACATCCAAATACAAAAAACAAAGCGCCTATCTCTCAACCTGTATCTAAAAGAGATCACATTCCAGATAAGAATTTGGGTAAAATTAGTGAATCTAAGAAACAGCCAATAGCAAAACAAAAAAATCTATCCGGTATTCAATGGGTATTTGTTATCTATATTGTCATACTTCTATTGAGTATATTGGGAATATATATACCTAATTGGGGAAGTATTTGGCAATTACCAAAGTCAATAGTATTGATATTGGGGACTATTGTCTTGCTTTTTATTGTTAGTATGGCTTGGATATTTGGTCGGGTAAAACATACCGTACAATTTACTCTATTGGATATATGTATGATATGGCTCGGAATTGGTATGGGGATTATTTCATTCTTACATCCTAGTCAAATTGCTTTTTGGGGATCTACATCAAGAATATTTGATGCGGGTATATTTTGGGTTTGTTTGATACTTTTTTATCTTATTATCAAGATATTTGTAGAGGCTCAATCATTGAGAATTATTGGTATTATGCTGGGGTATTTACTATTTCTTGGAAGTTTAGTCTCGGTTATGGATATATATATATCAGCTATTAGACAAATTCCTTTTTTTGCTAATCTTCAACCTACATTTAGTTCTCTTACCGAATACCCACAAGAATTAGGGGTTTTAAGTCTTTTAGGGGTATGTATATTATTTACCTATGTATATAATATAAAAAGGCAGAATATCATGTTAAGGATTAGTTATATTCTTGCCTTAATCATACATATTCTCTTACTTATTCGTCTACCAGTAGTATTTGTATATATTCTTACTATTAGTATTTGTATTATTCATTGCATCATAATTATTCGTAATATATCAAATGAGGATAAGGCGAAATTAGCTTTATCGTCTATAAGAATAACATTTATATATGCAATTATTATTATTGGGCTTATAACAGTATTCATTATTCGGCCATTTCAGGAGAATACACAATTTCCAGAATATGCTCAATTAGCAATTCCTAATCTGGAAAAATCTCTTAGTATTGCCAAAAAAAGCCTTAAAGAAAATCCTGTATTAGGAGTTGGAAGTATTCAATATGCTTGGGAAAAATTTACTCCAGAATCAGTGAATCAAAATGAATTAGCAGATTTTAGTTTTGAAACATTAGTCAATCAACCTATTAATAGTATTGTACGATATGGTTGGATCATAGCGGGAATTATGTCGGTGATTGTATTATGGATAGTATTCTCATTTTTGCGTATGATATTTGTCCAAAAAACTATTCCTTTAGAAATATATCCTCTTCTTATTATTGTTATTGCTGCATTATTTATTCCTTTTACCGTGGTAACATTAGTATCTACCATACTATTACTTCTAATATGGAGTAGTATTATTACCACATATTTCAAACCTATATTCACAATATCTCTTGATATTGCAAAAATCCCAGCATCTATTGCTTCATTATTAACCTTTATTATTATTGTAGCTATTGCGGCAGGAGCATTTATTTCGACTAAAATGATTCATATAATTCGATCTCAACGATATATTGTTGAGGCTAGTCAAAACACCATTTCACAAAATGATAGGTTTGACCTTATCAATAAAGCTCGTAGTATATCTCCTCAATATATGGATTATGCTCAATTAAGTATATCAAGTACTATTGATACAATTGGACAAGATGCTCTCAATTTAGCTTCATCACAAACTGATATGCAAGAATTGGATTCTACAAAGCAACAAGATATTCAAACTCGTATCACTGATATACAAAAAACTATTGATGATTATAAGGGACGATTTCCTGGGGATTCAAGAGTGATTCGTTTGCAATTAAAACTATATTCTCTTATTGATAGATATGGAGGTGCAGATGAGGCATTATATATGAATACCGTTAAAAGAGGAAAAGAATTACAACCTAATTCCCCCAATTGGACATTATATGAAGCTCAATATTATGCCCGTCAAAGTCAAAGATCAGAAGAATTAAATACCGATTTACTGGACAAATCACAAGCATTATTGGATGAAATCATAAATACATATCCCAGTTTTATAGATGCGTATCAGACATATTATGATGTCTTGGCTTTTAATAAAGATTATATAAAACAAATTACTATATTAAGTCAATATTATGGTTTTGTTACCAGTAAAAATATGATTGCGAATAAAGATGTAGTATATTCCCTTGCTGTTGCCTATCAGAATAATGAACAATATTCTGAGGCTATTAGCATATATACCAAATTATTAGATGCTTTTCCTCAATATACAAATGTGTATTTCAAATTAGGAGAAATATATGAAGCTCAAAATCAAAAGCAAGAGGCAATTAAGCAGTATAAAAAAGTTCTTGAATTAGATTCAACAGCAAGTTTAGCCCAAGACAAATTGAATAAATTAGAAAAATCAAAATAAGCTAAAGACTCGTAATTTATATTGTACTTATTGTATTGATTTGATATACTATATCTAACTATTAATAGAAATATGTATGGAATATGTTCAGAATTTTGATACGGTCTTAGCTGTAACACAAGTATTTGGTTTTGCAATATTAGCTTTTATATTAGGTATTATATTCACTCCATTCTTAACTGACTTCTTATTCCGTACTAAATTAGGAAAAAATATTCGAGAAGAATCTTGGGATAATACAAAAACTCCAATTTTTAATACTTTTCATAAACATAAACAAGGTACTCCTACCATGGCAGGTATTTTGTTCTGGATTATCACAGCAATATTAACTATAGCATTTAATTTAACTCGAGCAGAGACATTTTTACCTTTAACTTTTCTTATTTCAGCAGGATTATTGGGAGCTGTAGATGATATTGCTAATATTCGTGGTATTGGTAAAATTAAAGGATTAGGGGTTAAGCTTAAGCTTGGACTTCAATTATTGATTGCTGGATTTGGAGCATATTGGTTTACATTTAAATTAAATTGGACATCATTTCATATTCCTGGAGGAGCTCTTTGGGGGCTTCCTACTGATATAGAAGTTGGTTATTGGTATATACCTATTTTCATCATATTAGTGGTATTTATTATGAATGCTGTTGATATTACGGATGGATTAGATGGCCTATTGGCAGGTTCTATGATTCCTCCATTGGGAGTATTGGCAGTATTAGCTGGAGCACAAGGAAATATATCTCTTGCAATTTTTATGGGGACTTTGATTGGAGCTTTGATGGCATTTTTATGGTTTAATATTCATCCTGCTCGATTTTTTATGGGAGGAACAGGAGCTTTTGCTTTAGGAGCGGTACTTGCTGTTGGAGCTATGCTTACAAATTCTCTCGTGATATTGCCTATTATTGGATTTCTATTCTTTATAGAAGGTTTTTCATCTCTGATACAGGTTATTTCTAAAAAAGTGTTTAAGAGGAAAATATTCTTAGCAGCTCCTATACATCATCATTTCCAAGCTATGGGGTGGCCTGAGACAAAAATTGTTATGAGATTTTGGATTATATCTCTGTTCATGAGTGTTATAGGACTTACTATTGGTCTATTAGGATTATAAATATGGAAGATATTATTATCAAAGATGGGTTAATAGTAGATGGTACTGGTAAAAAACCATATAAAGGCAGTATTATTATTCGTAAAGGTAAAATTCATAAAATCATTTCTGATAGTGATGGGTATACAGGATTAATTGAAATATCAGCTGAGAATAAAATTATCACTCCTGGATTTATTGATGTGAGTAATCATTCGGATACCTATTTGACCTTATTTACTGCTCCCTCACAAAAAAGTTTAATCACTCAAGGTATTACCAGTTTAATTGGGGGGAATTGTGGATCTTCACTGGCTCCACTTATTAGTAACTCTGCCATTGCATCTATTCAGAAATGGAGTAATATTGCTGATATTAATATTAATTGGCATACCATAAGAGAATACTTTACTGTACTCGGCTCTAAATCTTTTGCTCCCAATATTGGAACTTTAATAGGATATTCTACTATTAGGCGAGGATTAATAGGGGATGCCGCAAGAGCATTAACCGCATCAGAGCAAGCTACTATCACCGATATAATTGATAAGGCTTTATCTGAAGGGGCTCTTGGAGTATCCTTGGGTCTTGCTTTTTCTCATATGCAAGTGGTATCTAAGGCTGAACTTATACAGCTTACAACTATTGTCAAAAAACATAATAAGATATTAACCGTGCATACTCGTAATGATGGTGAAAAGGTTGTGGAATCATTACAAGAAATTATTGATATTACAAGGCAAACTCAGGTTAAGACACATATTAATCATATTAAAATATTAGGTCATAAGAATTGGAAATATGATAAGGATATATATAGTTTATTAAATCAAGTTCAAGAGGAAAAATTACCCCTCACATTTGATATTTTCCCCTATACTGCCAATAATACTGTTGCCTATATTCTTTTACCTGATTGGGTGTCTCTGGGGGGGAATACAGTATTATTAGAAAATTTACAAGATGCCAGTATTCGGCGTAAAGTTATACAAGAAATGAAAGCCAATTCCTATGATTATAGTCGTATGATTATCTCTGATAGTCCGATGAATAAATCTATTTTGGGTAAAAGTATTGTAGAAATAGCAAAACATCAAGATTTAGGTGTGGAAGATGCTTTGATACAATTAATTATTGCTTCAGAGGGAAGAGCTCGAGTTATTGTAGAGGCAATTTCAGAAGAACATATTAAGCAATTTATACAATATGAAAATAGTGTTATTGGATCTGATTCAGCAGGATATGATGATGCCTTAATTCGATTAAAAGGATATGAACATCCCCGTTCCTTCGGAGCTATCACTAAGTTTTTACAAGATTATGTTCTGTCAGGGCAATTGAGTTGGGAAAAGGCTATTCCTAAAATCACGTCTCTGCCGGCTCAAATTTTTGATATAGATAATAGGGGATTATTACAAGAGAATAAACAGGCTGATATAGTAATTATTAATCCTAAAGAGTTAGAATCCTGCGCTACATTTCAACAACCTATTCAATATTCAAGAGGCATAGAAACGGTGATTGTAAATGGAATTATAACCTTGAAAGACGGAGAAATAATAGCAGGGGAGGGAGATATTATTACATAATAATACAGATATGGAATTACAAGGAAAAAAAGTAATGATAATGGGATTGGGTCTCAATGACGGTGGTTTTGGTGCTGTCAAATATGCAATATCTGAGCAAGCCTCAGAAATTATTATTACCGATTTGAGAACAGCAGATATATTACAGGAGACAATAGATAAAATTAATGCACTCCCTCCACATACTATTCCAATACAATATATATTAGGAGAACAAGATACAAAAAATTATATTGATATTGATATTTTAATCAAAAATCCAGGAATACCTGATAATTCTCTCTATCTTATTGCAGCGGAGGAGGCGGGAGTTACTATAACTACCGATATTGAATTATTTTTTACTCATATACAATCTCTTCAAAATCCTCCCAGTATTATTGGTATTACTGGTACTAGAGGTAAAACGAGTACAACAGCTCTTATTCATCATATATTGAGTGATTATTATGGGGAAGAGAGAGTATTACTGGGTGGTAATATTCGCAAATCAATTCTTAGTATTATTCCTCATATTCAGAAAAATAGTTATATTGTATTGGAATTATCAAGTTTTCAATTAGAGTCAATACCATATTCCCCACATATTAGTGTATTTACTTCTTTTTTCCCTGATCATCTGGATAGATATAATTCATTAGATGAGTATTTTGAAGCAAAAACTCATATTGTTACAACTCAAAAAGCATCAGATTTTGCAGTATTTAATATTGATAATACTCGTATTGCAGAATTAATATCACAAATTACATCTCAAGTAACAACATATTCTCTTCATAATAATCAAGCTAATATATATATTGAAAATGATTATATTCTCTATAAAGGAGAAACCATTATTCATATTAATGATATTCCTATACGAGGAGAACATAATCAATATAATGTGATGGCAGCCATTGGAGTAGCCAATATTGCTAAGGTCCCCAAAGATAATATTGTGCAGGCAATAAAATCTTTTGTAGGAGTATCTGGGCGGCAGCAATCATTAGGCTTTGTACACGGAGTAGAAGTGATTAATGATACGGCTAGTACCATGCCAGGAGCTCTTATTGTTGCTTTAGAAACTTTCAAAGATAAAGGGCATATAGTGATTTGTGGGGGAGAAGATAAGGGATTAGAATATGGAGAATTATCTCAACATATATATAATACTCTTAAAGGTATAGTTTTATTACCTGGATCAGGAAGTAAACTCATACAACAACATATGCAAAATATCCCTATATATGAAGTAAATTCTCTTGAAGAAGCGGTTGATAAAGCTTTATCATTAACACAATCAGGTGATAGAATTGTATTTTCTCCTGGGGCTACGAGTTTTGGGATGTTTCGTAATGCCTATGAGAGAGGGGATACATTTGTAGCTATAATAGAGTCAAAAAGATCATTATGAGAACAAAATCAAAGCAGTTTTTGCAAGGAATAGATCCTATTATTTTGATATCATTCGGACTTTTAATATTATTTGGACTTGTTATTTTACAAACAGCCAGTAGTGTTATTTCATTTTTGGAATATAAAGATCCTTATTATTATTTTTTACAACAATTAATAAAGGGAGTAATACCTGGAATTATATTATTTATTGTTTTTGCTAAATTTCCCTATCAATGGCTAAGAAAATTTACCTTTATAGGTTTTTTGATAACGCTAGGTATTAATTGTCTGATTTTTATCCCCTCATTTGCTACTATAGTCAATGGAGCTACTCGCTGGATACAAATAGGAGGATTTAGCTTTCAGCCGTCTGAATTATTAAAATTAGCTTTATTATTATATCTGGCTATGTTACTTACTAAATTTAAGAAAAGTATTAATGTACTCTCAACATTATTTTTTGTATTGGGAGTAATTGGTATGAGTGTTGGCTTAGTAATAATAGGACAATCGAATCTAAGTACAGGAATATTATTAACAGCAATATCCGGAAGTATGTTATTTCAATCTCCATTACAACTTAGATATTTAGGGATATTAGCAATAATAGGAATTATTGGAGCTTTACTCTTTATTCGCCTTGAACCATATCGTTGGAGTAGAGCAATTACCTATTTAGAAGGTCAGGAACAAGATAAATTGGGAAAAGGCTATCAAATTAATCAAAATCTGATAGCTGTGGGTTCAGGAGGAGTATTGGGTGTTGGTTGGAGTCAAAGTAGACAAAAATTCTTATATTTACCAGAAGCTAAAACAGATTCAATTTTTGCTATTTTTGGAGAGGAGGCAGGTTTAATTGGCATCACATTATTAATGAGTATTTTTGGAGTGGTAATTTTTCGTATTATTTGGCTTTCTACTAATATTAAAGATGATTTTGCAAGATATATTCTCATTGGGGCGGCAACCTGGCTATCTTTACAAATATTTTTGAATATTGGAGCTACAATAAAATTAATTCCATTAACAGGGGTTACTCTTCCATTTATCAGCTATGGAAGTACTTCTATATTGATTTTATGTGTATTGTTTGGTATTATTGCTAATATTAGTACTAATAGAATATAAATTGTATGGGATATGACTTGCTTTTTATCCTAAATGTGCTACTATATATAGATATTATATATCATATTTAAGCAGTAATAAGAATAGTTATGGCAAATACACGATCTACAATTTCTCTTGATGATATGGTGAAGGCTGGAGTTCATCTAGGTCATCATACTTCAAAATGGCATCCAAAAATGAAGGACTATATTTATGGGAGTAAAAATTCCATTCATATTATTGATTTGAATCAGACTAAAGAAAAATTAGAAATAGCTTTAGATTTTATTTCTGAAACAGTAAGTTCAGGAAAAGATATTCTTTTTGTAGCAACCAAAAAGCAAGCTATTCCTATTGTAAGAGATATTGCTGAGGAAACAGGAATGCCATATATGGTTCGACGATGGGTTGGAGGTATTTTTACCAATTTTAAAGCTATTACCAAAAGAGTAAAGCAATTAGTAGTTCTAGAAGAAAAGCTTGAGGCAAATGAATTACAATCATATACCAAAAAGGAGAGAAAGGTATTTGGAGATAAAGTAGAAAAAGGAAATAAGCTATTTGCTGGAGTAAAAGATGTAAAGGGACTTCCTGGAGCTGTATTTGTACAAGATGTAGTAAAAGATTCTCTTGCTATCAAAGAAGCTCATGATTTAAAAATTCCTGTTATTGCTCTAGCTGATACCAATGCTAATCCTGAATTAGTAGATTATGCTATTCCTGCTAATGATGATGCAGTAAGCTCTATTAAATATATTTATGCCCTTGTAGGAAAGACAATTGAGGAAGCAAAAGCAAAAAGAACTGTTGCTACTCCCGAAGTAAAGGCCAATACTAAAGAATAAGTACTATGATTACCGCTCAAGATGTTGCAAAATTAAGACAAATTACTGGTGCTGGAATGATGGATGCTAAAAAAGCTCTAGAGGAAGCCGCTGGAGACTTTGATAAAGCTCAAGAATTATTACAATCTCGATATGCTGAAAAAGCAGACAAAAAAGCAGATAGAGAAACAGGAGAAGGATATATTGGAACTTATGTTCATAATGGGAAATCAGCATCATTAGTTGCTCTGGCTTGTGAAACAGATTTTGTATCTCGTAATGATGAATTTAGAGAATTAGCTCAGAATATTGCGCTTCATATCACTGCTTTGATTGCAGAAGATGCAAGTATTGATGATATTCTTAATTCTCAGTATATCAAAGACCCCAATTTGACTATTGCTCAATTACTCAAAACTAAAATTGGAGTTTTAGGAGAGAATATTCAAATTACCGCTTTCAAGAAAATTTCTTTGTAGATTAATCTCATATTAGTTATATATGACAGCAGCTATCATTATTGTCATTTTAATAATTGCACTTAGTATAGGATTATTTTTTGTAATTAAAAGGTTTTCTCATGCCAATCATTTGGAGCCTGAAATATATGCTGAAGAAGGTTCTATAACAGATTTTACTAGTATTAGCCAAGAGCCAAAAGAAACTTTTTCAGATGAAAATATATCTAATTCACGTCTCGAATCTATTCGAGCTAGATTTGCTTTAAATTTGAGCCGTATATATACATTTTTACAGAATCAAACTCGCAAAATAAGTCAATTAGGAGCTGTATATCAAGAGAATCAAAAAGAAAAGCGTAAAAAACGTGAACAAGAAATTCAAGAAGCGATAAAGCGTGATCAAGAAGCCTTAGAATTAGAACTTGCTCGTAAGGCCAGTACTTATGAAGCGGATACATCTGTCTTTGAAGCCACTACCAAAAGCACAGAAACAGCTATTGAGGAAAAAATTGTAGAGACAAAAGAAGAAATTAGTCCAGAAACTAAGGCAAGTAACTTTGTGGAGCAATTATTATCTGAATCTGATGCAATTACAGAAGTATCTTCGGCAGAAGATGAAGTCTCAGATACCTATTATTATGAATATATGGAAAAACGATATATTGATAGAATTGTTGCTAATTCACGAGATATTGAAGCCTATAAAAAACTGGGAGAATTATATGTAGATATGAAAAATTATCCTGATGCTCTAGAGGCATTTAGTTATGTTGTGAAATTAAAGCCAAGTGATACATTAGCAAATCGTCGTATTAAAGATTTGGCTACTAGGCTCAAAAAATAGATATAGATTATATACTCTCTATTGTCTAATAGGTAAAAATACGGTATAATAGACAACATATGAGTATAAGAATACAAGAGTGAAAGTAATGAGTTTCCACATCTTAGAGGATCCATCCAATGGCATTACCGATGTATTTTTATCCCATAGTACTTTAACGGATATTGATCCGATGATTTGGCAAGATGAAGATTTTGATTGGGAGGATAATACCGAACTCAGTCTTGACACTACGAAAGAAAAGATTTTCTCAATTCTTCATAATCCCATTTTATTAAGTAAATATTTTGATTCACCGGAAATGCTTTATGTTGTATCAAAAGATCAATTAGAAATTACTGATTATTATGATCTTGTACAGCGATATATTACGGAATTTTGTGAATTTGTAGACCAAGATTATGCAATATATTTTAAAGTTAATT
>JBIIRM010000012.1:0-9588 GCA_044341565.1 Minisyncoccia bacterium
CCAGGAATACCTCTTATAGCATTAAAGAATAAAGTTCTTTTCCCTCATGAAGTGGTATCTTTGATTTTTGAGAGAGAACAGTCATTATTCTCTTTGAATAATGCCATGGATGAGAATATTGATCCAATTTTTGTATTCCAAAAAGCTGATGATCATACTATTGATCCCAATAATTTACATTCAGTAGGTACAATAGGAAAAATTATTCGTATTTGGCGAATGCCAGAAGGTCCTACTGGAGTATTGGTAGAAGGTTTAGATCCTATTAGAATTCATAAAGTACATGAGACTTCTTCGGGTTTATGGGCTGAATATACCCATTTAGAACAACAGGATTATGAGACTAATATAGAAATTGAGGCTTTGGTACGTAATATTACGAATGTATTTAAGGATATTGTCAATATGGGGGTTTCTATTCCTCTTGCTGTGATGAATGAAATTATTAATGATGCGGTAGATCCTGCTACATTATCATATCTGATAACCTCTATTCTCTCTATTAAAAATAGTGATAAACAAGCTTTACTTGAGAATACTAATCTCATTGAACGATTAAAGCATATTAATATTTATATTACTAAAGAGCGAGAAATTCTTGAAGTTGGTCAAAAAGTACAAAAAGAAACTCAAAAACAAGTAGGACGTTTTGCTAAAGAAGCAATGCTTCGTGAGCAAATGAAAGCTATAGAAAAAGAATTAGGAGTAAGTGGAGAACAAAATGAATTTTCTGATTTAAAGAAAAAATTAAAGGCGGCTAAAATGCCATCCAAGGTTGCAAAAAAAGCAATGAATGAATTGTCTCGGCTAGAGAAAATGCCACCTTTTTCTCCTGAAAGTTCTTATATTCAAAACTATCTTGAAGTATTAGTAAGTATTCCATGGCATAAAAAAGCTCGGCTTAAAAGAAATTTATTAGAAGCTCAAGAAATTTTAGATCAAGATCATTATGGCTTGGAGGATACTAAGGAGCGAATTACGGAATATTTAGCCGTAGAGCAATTAACCAAAAAACCACAAGGTACTATTTTGTGTTTTTATGGACCTCCCGGAACAGGAAAAACTTCTATTGGGGAATCTATTGCGAGAGCCACAGGACGTGAATTTGTAAAAGTATCACTTGGAGGTGTTCGTGATGAAACCGAAATTCGAGGACATCGTCGAACTTATGTTGGAGCTATGCCTGGGCGTATTATTCAGGGACTTCGCAATATCAAGACTACTAATCCGGTATTTATGCTGGATGAAATTGATAAATTAGGTTCGGATTTTAGAGGAGATCCTTCTGCTGCCTTATTGGAAGTATTAGATCCTGCTCAAAATCATGAATTTGTCGATCATTATCTTGATACGGAATATGATTTATCAGATATTATTTTTATCACTACAGCTAATGATTTAGGGGCAATTCCTGAGCCTTTATTTGATCGTATGGAAATTATTGAATTTAGTGGATATACTGATGATGAGAAATTGAATATTGCAAAACAATATCTTATTCCTCGTGTTCTTAAAAAAAGTGGACTTAGTGATAAACAACTTCAATTTACTGATGAGGCTATTAAGACTATTATTAATAGATATACTTTTGAGGCTGGACTTCGAAGTTTTGAGAGAGAACTTGCCAAAATTACCCGTAAAGTTGCTAAAGCATTCCTCTTAAAGGGAGATAAAAAATTCCATATTACTATTAAACCTAATATGTTAGAGGCATATCTGAAGGGGGAAAAATATGAGGAAAGTCGTATTAATGCTAAGGATGAAGTTGGAGCATCAACAGGACTAGGATGGCATCCATATGGAGGAGATATTCTATTCATAGAGACTAATATCTTTAAGGGGGAGCCTCAATTGCAAGTAACAGGGAATGCTAGTAAGGTAATGCAAGAATCAGCACAAGCTGCCTTCTCATATCTAAAAGCTAATGCTGTTAAATATGCTATTGATGAAAAATTATTAAAGAATTATACGGTACATGTACATTTACCATCTGGAGCAGTGCAAAAAGATGGGCCTTCTGCAGGACTTGCTATTGCAACTTCAATTCTCTCAGCACTGACTAAGAAAAAAGTCAAGCGTATAGTTGCTATGACAGGGGAGATTAATATACGAGGAAAAGCTTTGAAAATCGGTGGACTTAAGAATAAAGTTCTTGGAGCACATAGAGCTGGTATTAAGACAATTATTATCCCTAAATCTAATAAAGCTGATTTAGAAGACATTCCAAAAAGTGTAAGAGAGGAAATACAATTTGTATTAGTAGAGGGATTTGAAGATGTATTCAAAGTGGCATTTTAAAACTCTTAATGATATACTAAGAATAATAAGATAAGAAATAGCAATAGGTATGAGTGAGACTAATCTTGACAAATCAAATTTAAGACAGGTAATTCTTGATTCTATTAATCAGGTAAATTATAGCTATACTATTAAAAATCCTGACAATAGTAATAGTACCAAGAAATTTGATAATATTGTTATTAATGGTATGGGAGGATCTGCCTTGCCAGCCGAATTATTATCTGAAACCTTATTTCAATTTGTAGAGGATGAAACACAATATCCAATTTCTATACATAGAAATTATGGATTATCTCGTCATATTAAAGAAACATCTCTTATATTAGCTATTAGTTACTCAGGGAATACCGAGGAGACATTATCAGCTTATAATACTGCAATAGAAAAGGGATATACTGTTATTGCTCTGGCTGCTGGAGGAGCTCTTATATCTCGGGCCCAGGAGTTAGGTAAACCGTATATTGTAATCCCTAATCCTGATCCTCATTTTCAACCAAGATATGCCACTCTGTATCTTTTGAAAGCAATTATTGAAGTACTTATCCAATATGGTATTACAACAGCTGATATAAGGCAAAAACTTATTGAATATGTACAGGCTATTAGTCCTCAAGCATTTGAGGAACAAGGAAAAGCTTTAGCGAATAGTATAAAAGGAAAAACTCCCGTTATTTATGCTACTCAAGAATATAAACTTGTCGCACATCTTTGGAAAATTAAAATAAATGAGAATGCCAAAACTCCTGCTTTTTGGAATTATATTCCAGAACTTAATCATAATGAAATGGTAGGATTTACGAGTCCCCAAGCAGATTTTCAATTTGTATTTATTCATAATGAAATTGAAAAGTCTCGTAATATTCTAAGATTTCAAAAATTACAACAATTATTCGAATCAAGAGGGCTTGCTATACAGGATATTATTGTCCCTAATTTTGGGAATCATCTTGCTAACTTAGTTGCAATGACATTAATAGGGGATTGGACAGCGTATTATTTGGCATTAGCTTATGGTATTGATCCTACTCCAGTTGATATGGTAGAAGAATTTAAAGTATTAATACAATAATATGGATTATAATGTAAAGACAATTGCCAATCTTGCTCATATTGATCTTTCAGATGAAAGAGATACTATGTTACAACAAGATTTTGGAAATATTTTAGAATATGTGAATACCTTATCTGATTTGAATCTAGAATCGCAAACAATTCCAGAATATCATACCCAAACTCTAAGAGAAGATATTGGATTTACTGATAATCCTCGATTTAGTGATAATGTGAAGCAAAATATTATTGCAGAAATGCCCCTTACCGAAGATGGATATTTAGTAGTAAAATCAGTATTGAAAAAATAATATGAGTCAATCTATAGATATATTACATAAGGGATATAAAGATGCAACTATTAAAGCAAGTGAGGTAGTAAAAGATATATTATCAACTATTGAGGAGAAAGATAATACTATTAATGCCTATACCGAAGTGTTTGCTGATGAAGCTTTAAAACAAGCTGAGGAATTGGATGCTAAATTAGCTAAAGGTGAGACAATTGGCTTATTAGAAGGAATTCCTATTTCAGTTAAAGATGCAATTTTAATTGAAGGACATAAGGCTACTGCTTCTTCTCGTATACTAGAAGACTATACGGCAACTTATGATGCAACAGTAATTCAAAAGCTTAAAGCAGCAGGAGCTATTGTGATTGGAAAAACAAATTTGGATGAATTTGCCATGGGTGCCTCCACTGAAAATTCAGCTTTTGGTCCTACTCGGAATCCAGCAGATACTAATAGAGTTCCTGGGGGATCATCTGGGGGTTCTGCTGCTAGTGTAGCTGCTAATATGGCTACTATTTCAATTGGATCAGATACAGGGGGGTCTATTCGGCAGCCAGCTTCTCTTACAGGAATAGTTGGGTTAAAGCCAACATATGGTCGTGTATCACGATTTGGACTTATTGCAATGGCGTCTTCACTAGATCAAATTGGACCATTTGCTCATAATGTTATAGATACTGCTCATATATTGAATATTATTGAGGGTAAAGATAGTATGGATGCTACTTCAGCAGAATTAGCCACCAATCAACTATTAGATATTGAAGCTATCAGGAAAGCAGATGTGAAAGGTCTAAAAGTTGGTATTCCAAAAGAATATTTTATTGATGGAATTGATGTAGCAGTAAAATCTGCAATCGATGAAGTTATTGAAGAGTATAAAAAATTAGGAGTTGAATTTGTAGAGGTAACTCTTCCACATACACAATATGCTGTTCCTACCTATTATATTATTATGCCAGCTGAGGTCAGTACGAATTTAGCTCGTTTTGATGGAATACGCTATGGATTATCTGAATTAGAGCAATCTCAAAATTTGCAAGAAGTATATAAAGCGAGCCGTGCTAAAGGATTTGGAAATGAACCATTGCGTCGTATTATGCTCGGTACTTATGTATTATCTAGTGGATATTATGAATCATATTATGGTAAGGCAAAACAGGTGCAAGCTATGATAAGACAGGATTTTGTAGAGGTATTCAAGCAAGTTGATGCTATTATTACCCCAACGTCTCCTCATACTGCCTTTGCAATTGGAGAAAAAGTAAATAATCCTGTGTCAATGTATTTGGAAGATATATTTACTGTGGCGACTAATTTAGCAGGAATACCAGGAATATCAGTACCGACTTTATCAAATGCAGGATTACCAATAGGATTTCAGTTAATGACAAATCATTTTCAAGAACAAACATTATTAACCTTAGCGAATGCTATAGATACTATAAGATATGCTAGAAACAATAATTAATATTCTGTATCTGGGACTCAAAATTATATCAGGAGTTTCCTCTTGGATAATGTTTGTATTTATTGTATATTTTGCAATTAAAACAGAATTTTGGAAAAAGAAAATTTATAATATATTTATTGGATATAGAAAATTACCAAAAGCTGGGGATATCAGTCAAACTTTTACGGTAAAAAAAGAATGGGAAGCTATTGCAAAGAGACTTACAAGTAAAGATGAAGCAAATTATAAATTATCAGTAATAGAGGCAGATAAATTACTTGATACCGTGCTCAAAAAATTAACTATTCCAGGGGAAACCATGGGAGAGAGATTAAAAGCAATACCCAGATCTCAATTACCGAGTCTTGATAATGTATGGCAAGCACATAGATTACGTAATCACTTAGTACATACTACAGAATTTGTTTTAACAGAGGGGAAATCTAAACAAGCTATTGATATTTATAAACAAGCTTTTATTGAATTAAAGGTTCTTTAATATGATATCTATCCTGCAAAAAGGAGATAGATTCTATATTGATAAATGGGAACTAGACTATATTATTGGTATAGACGAGGCAGGAAGAGGTCCATTAGCTGGACCAGTGATTGCCTCAGCCATTGCTTTAACTTCTGAATTATTATCCCAAGATATTTGGTATCAAGAGCCTTTACAATATATTCAAGATTCAAAAAAAGTAACAGCTAAAAGACGACAAGCAATTTATGATGCAATACAGAATCAATATCATATTGGTACCGGTATTATATCAGCCCAAATTATTGATAAAATCAATATATTAGAGGCTACCAAATTAGCTTGGCTACAGGCTCTTGATGAATGCTTATTACAATTACCCCTAGATGCTCATATCGGTATTCTAATAGATGGGAATATTGCCCCCACAGGAATAGAATATCCTCATATGCCTATTATAAAGGGTGATAATAAGCATCTCAGTATTGCTCTTGCCTCTATATATGCCAAAGTGACTAGGGACAATATAATGCAAGAATATCATAATACATATCCCCAATATGGATTTGCTCAGCATAAAGGCTATGGGACGGCTCATCATATACAGGCAATTAAAGAACATACATTATCTGATATACATCGAGTGAGTTTTTGTAAGTCTATAATCTGATATAGGCTAGGATATATATGTTTTTAAAATAGTATTATTTTCTAATAATGGCTTGAGGGAAACTTCTTCAGTTAATATTTCGTCTTGAACATATCCAAAAGGATTATCTAAATCTTTAATAAAAAATATCATATAAATAAGTATTAAGCTTACAAATGCATTAAAGAAAATACCTTCATAAATAATATCAAAGTGAATAAATAACATAGTAATAATGAGTATAAAACTAATTGTTTCTACAATAGCATATCCTGTCCCTAAAAAAGATGTTTCTCGAATTGTATCAACACGATTAATATATTTACGCAATATATTTTGCTCTTGTTTTAACCGTGATACAAAAGGAGCGGGCATATGGGATTGAAATAATTCAAAATATATATTGAGATCTTTTAGCTGAGAAATAACATATGAAGTGGTGGCTTTTTGATGAAACCAATCAATATAAGTTTTATTTAATTCTTGTATATGCTTGATATAATCTTTTCCCTGTCGAGAATATTCTCCTTTTAATAAAATCATGCCTTCATCAGCTAATGAAATTATTGATGAGGCCATATCAGAGGGGATTTTTTCACTTTCCTTATAATCTGCTAATACTCCAGAAATCAAAAAACTAATTAAAAAAATATTAGCTGATATAATAGCGGTAAAAAATGGACTAAATTGTAAAAATTCATATCCTAATATATGAATAAGATATTTAAGAGCAATAATAATAAGAATAAAGGGTATGGTTTTTAATAATAAACTCCATCTTCTGGGTAGGGGTATTTTTTGAATCATGCTATCTATTTAATATCAATATATACATAGTATAGCATATTGTTATCAATCAATAGAGGCCGCCCTCGACAGTCTATCCATAATAGCGATACCTATTCCAATTGGATGAAAACTCTCCGCAATAATAATATCAATATCTTGAGAATCAAAAAAATGTAATCCATCATATACATGAGCAGATATCGCCTCATAATCATTTTGGCTACCAAGATCAAATTTACATATATTTTGGGGAAGCTGTATATAAATCTCAGTAGACACAAGAGCTCCAATATGATATCCCTTTTTGATATAATCATCAATTATCAATATAATATTCTCCTCAATGGGAATGAGGTGTATGGGAGCATTAGGAGCATAATGTTTATATTTCATTCCAGGAGATTGCACTGTAGATATATGTTTTTTTGCAATATATACCGGTACTTGTAAAATATCTTCTATATCAGATTGAGATATAGCACCTTGCCTTAATATAGTGGGCTTATCAATAGTAGTAATAACGGTAGACTCTAATCCAATATCACTAAAATCACCTTCAATCACAAATATATTTTTACCAAAATAGTCAATAATATGATTATGATGAGTGGAGCTTGGTTTTCCAGATGGATTGACTGAGGGAGCTGCAATAGGAGTATTACATTCAGATATAAAATATTGTGCAATTGGGTGACTCGGAAATCGTATCACCACAGTATCAAGTCCTGCCGTTACAATATCGGGTACAAGTTTAGATTTAGGAAATACAATACCCAGAGGCCCAGGCCAGAATGTATTCATAAGCTTTTGATTCTCTGGGGAAATATATGCAACAAGTTGATTGAGCATTTCAAGAGAACTAATATGTACAATAAGAGGATTATCTGCCGGGCGATTTTTAGTATCAAATATTTGTTGTATGGCCTGTTCATCGAATACATTAGCACCAAGTCCATAAACAGTTTCAGTAGGAAAAGCTACAATACCCCCATGTTCAATAATGGATACGCCTTGCTGTACTTGTGACTTTAGGATATTATTCATATAGATATATAATATGTTGCAATAGTATACAATATATTATAATCAATATCAATTCTAGAATAGGATATGGATATTAATGCGTTGAGTTTACATTGTTTTAATACATTTTCTCAAATTGGACCCAAGGCTTTAGCTGCTATTCAAAAAGCAGGGGCTGAGAAATTATGGAAAAAAGGTGTGCTAGGAGATTTTAAAAGAATTTTTTCTCCAAGAGCAAAATTTGATTGGTATAATGAATTTGAATCAATAGATAAGGAAGAGTTTCTGATACAAGAAGAAATATATTTACAATCAGAGGGAATATATCTAATTACTTTTGGAGATAATGCTTATCCTGAAAGATTATCTCAAATTGCCGTACCACCAATAGTATTATATATAAAGGGAGATATTACGGATATTGATAATGCTCTTGCTATTGTGGGTACTCGCAAATATAGTAATTATGGAGCCCATATTGCCGAGAAAATGAGTAAAGAGTTATCGGAGCTGGGACTACCAATTATTAGTGGACTTGCCCTTGGAATTGATAGTATTGCCCATAGGGGCTGTCTTGATGGTAAAAGTAAAACAATAGCGGTATTGGGTGGAGGAATATCCCCCAAGGCATTATATCCTCAATCTAATCAGAGACTTGCTCAGGCTATTATTGCTGGAGGAGGAGCTTTAGTTAGTGAATTTCCTCCTTTGAGTAAGCCCAGGCGTGAGAATTTTATATTACGTAATCGTATTGTGAGTGGACTTTCTCGGGGGATATTAGTTATAGAGGCCCCCATTAAGAGTGGTACTATGACAACGGTTAAATTTGCCCTAGAGCAAAATAGAGATGTATTTGCTATACCTGGGAATATTGATGTCAAAAATAGTGAGGGAACAAATGCTCTTATTAAGCAAGGAGCCTATCTAGTTACAGGAACTCAGGATATTCTTAATATATTTGGTATAGAGCCAATTATACCAAGCTTTGCCTTATCTGAATTCAGTCCAGAACAACAAGTAATAATACAATATTTAATACAAGAGCCAATGGCGATAGAAGTATTGGCCGAGAAAACCTCACAGGAAATTATGGATTTGATGGCAATATTATCCATTATGGAATTATCTGGTATTACTCGTCAGGGAGAACAAGGAGAATATACATTAATTATGAATATAGAGAAGTTATAAATATTATGTTATAATAAAAATATAAAGTAAAATAAAAAAATGCAAAAGCGGATAAAAGGATTTACATTATTAGAAATACTATTAGTAATAGCTGTAATAGGGATATTGGCAGCAATAGTATTGATTGCGCTAAATCCAAATAGACAAATAGCATTGGCACAGAATGCCAGAAGGACTAATGATGTAGGCTCAATATATAAAGCTATACAACAGTATACTATTGACAATAATAGTTTACCCCCAGCAATAGAAGCAATGAGTACTGGTTTTGCAAATAGAGTAGATATTTGTAAAGTAGGCCAAGTTGCATTGGGATGTATTAGTATAGCAACGGATTTGGTACCGACTTTTCTTGTAGATA